>CAYRFQ010000018.1:0-118363 GCA_964423615.1 uncultured Alcaligenaceae bacterium
GGGTTCACACCCACGGCTAAGATCTTTCGCCCCTTCGGGGCTGAAAATCAAAAACACGACACTTGTTGAGCCGAATACCCAAAGAGTTCCGTGGGTTCCCACCCACGGCTAGGATCTATCGCCCCTCCGGGGCTGAAAATCATAAACACGACATTTGTTGAGCCGAATACCCAAAGAGTTCCGTGGGTTCACACCCACGGCTAGGATCTTTCGCCCCTTCGGGGCTGAAAATCATAAACACGACATTTGTTGAGCCGACTAACCAATCGGGGAGAAGGACTTTCACTACGAAAATCCTGTACCCCATGCAAGCGGGAACTGCTCTAGATGGTGCAGTTTTGGTGCCGAATCTTTACCTCCTTCGAGGGTGCTGAGTCAAAAAGCCATAAGCCACCCACTCATGACATCAAAAGATATCGTCTTGCTTTGGCACCGCTCAAGAGTTGGCGTGGTGGACAAAGAAAGGAACCGCAACGCGAGGCGATTCTTCTTTGGAATTTTGTGGCTTGCCAGAGGATTACCCAGACTCGACAACAACCTTGAGATACCGTTGGCCTGCGAGTATTGTGTAATAGTTGACGATCCAAACGAAGCCTACCGACTCATTACTGTCAATAAATCCTGCCAAGACCTCGTTGGAGATTTTCTATGTTGCGACGACAAACCATCTTGTTTGCCATCGCCGTATTCCTCGTCGGCGTGTGGAATCATAAGACAGCCGCGGAAGAACGGAAGATCGAGTTCAATCGCGATATTCGACCGATCTTGTCGAACAATTGCTTTGTTTGCCACGGACCAGACAACAAGCTACGAAAGGGTGACCTTCGGCTCGACCAAGCGAAAGGGCTTTACGAGGATTTGGGTGGATACAAAATCATCGATCCAAAACACCCTGAGAAGAGTGAACTGATTTTTCGTATCACTACGAAGCGCGCGTCCCGGCGTATGCCTCCGCCTTCGAGTCAGCATCAACTGACGAAGGCCGAAATCGATTTGTTGAAGCGTTGGATTGCTCAAGGGGGCGAGTATCAAGGACACTGGTCCTTTCTGGCCGAGAAAAAACCAGCGTTGCCGAAAGTGACCAACGACAAACGGATTCGCAATCCCATCGATCGATTCGTTTTGGCTCGGTTGGCCAAGGAAGGCATCGAGCCGTCACCGGAAGCCGACCGTCGCACTTTGATTCGTCGGCTGTCGTTCGATTTGACCGGGCTTCCGCCGAGTCCGAAGCAAGTTGAGGCGTTTTTGGCCGACGAATCACCGAAGGCTTACGAAAATCTCGTGGATCGTTTGTTGAGTTCCCGACACCACGGTGAACGCATGGCGGTGTACTGGCTCGATGTGGTTCGATACGCCGACACGGGTGGATACCACAGCGACAACCACCGCGACATCGCTTTGTATCGTAATTACGTCATTAACGCTTTTAACAACAATAAAGCCTACGACGAGTTCGTCACCGAGCAACTGGCCGGGGACCTGTTGCCAAATCGGACGAAAGAACAATGGATCGCCTCGGGGTTCAATCGTCTTTTGCAAACGACCCAAGAAGGTGGTTCGCAACCCAAAGAGTACACGGCCAAATATGCCGCCGATCGAGTCCGGAACACGGGAGTGATATTCCTCGGGGTGACGTTGGGGTGTGCGGAGTGTCATGACCACAAGTATGATCCGATCTCGACGAAAGAGTTCTATCAGTTTGCGGCGTTCTTTGCCGACATCAGTGAACGGGCTGTCGGGAAACAACCGCAAACCAGAATGCCGACGCCGGAACAAACGAAACGCCTTGCGGATCTGGCAAAACGAATAACTGCCATCACGAAACAGATTGCCGCCAAAGGCCCCCAATTACGAAAAGCGCAACAAAAGTGGGAGTTGGACGTTAAGGGGCGAAAGTATAAAGGAGTGCCGGGCAATTTGGTGGCCATCATGAAACTTCCGGAGAAGCGACGGAATGGCAATCAAAAGAAGGCGTTGGCCAATCATTTCCGCTCTATCTCGAAACTTGTGAAGGTCGAGCAACAGCAACTCACCAAACTCCAGCGAGAACAGAAGGCTTTGGAGAAGGAGATCCCGCAGACGTTGGTGAGTATGTCGCAACGCCCTCGAACGATGCGTATCTTGCCACGAGGAAACTGGCTCGACGACTCTGGAGAGGTCGTTCAACCCGCCTTGCCCGAATCGATCTTGGCTGGCCCCAAGACGAAAGGACGGTTGAATCGTCTCGATCTGGCGAAGTGGATGATCGATGAGGACAACCCGCTAACGGCGCGAGTGTTCGTCAACCGCTTGTGGATGCTTTTCTATGGACAGGGGATCGTCAAATCGGTCGACGACTTTGGCGGTCAGGGTACCTGGCCAACGCATCCAGCACTTTTGGATTGGCTCGCCACAGAGTTTCGCGAAAGCGGTTGGGATGTGCGACACATGATCAAGTTGATGGTCACGTCGAGGACCTATCGCCAAACATCGGTCGTCGGGGCTGATTTGCGAAAACGCGATCCGTACAACCAGTTGCTCGCCCGACAGGCGCGATTCCGTCTCGATGCCGAGATGGTCCGTGACAACGCCCTGGCGATCAGTGGATTGTTGTCCAAGAAAATCGGTGGTCCAAGCGTGAAGCCGTATCAACCGGCAGGGTATTGGCAACATCTGAACTTTCCTCGTCGTCGGTACACACCCAATAAAGACGAAGATCAGTATCGTCGAGGCCTTTACACTTACTGGCAACGAACGTTTTTGCATCCGAGCTTGTTGGCGTTCGACGCACCGACTCGCGAGGAATGCACGGCCCAACGTCCCCGTTCCAACACACCGCAGCAGGCGTTGGTGTTGCTCAATGATCCCACGTATGTTGAAGCTGCTCGCGTCTTCGCGGCCGAGGTCCTGCGAGAAGGGAACAAGGATTTTGGCTCGCGGTTGGAGTACGCCTACCGCAAAGCCCTCTCGCGATCGCCGCTTCCGGTCGAAGAGCAGATTCTCAAGCAACTCTACCACAAGCATCTGCAGGACTATCAGAAGGATGTGAAAGCTGCCGAGGCCTTGTTGCAAGTTGGATACTACCCATCGCCGACCGATCTGCCGAAGGCCGAAGCAGCCGCGTGGACGTCCGTGACGCGGGTGATCTTGAACTTGCACGAGACGATTACCAGACAGTAATTCGACGGCAGTGTTTCTACGGTCAAGATCTATGTGAGGAACATCTCACGGCCCCAAACCCGAGCGAAGCGGGAAACGCGGCGAGCGAAGAGGGATACACAGGGGCAGGACCGTGGCGGAATTCACCACAAACATAGTGTGATATTGTATTGTCAACATTACTCACTGAGAAAACAGAGAATCATGCAACCATTACATATGAATTCGAATCATTCGACTCGTCGTTCGTTCCTGGGGTACACAAGCGCAGGAGTTGGAGCCTTCGCTCTAGCTTCTATGCTCCATCGGGACATGGTTAACGGAGCGGAAGCTAACAACGATACGATAGAGTTGCCCCGTTGGGAGGGAGTTATCAATCCGCTCCATTTTTCCGCGAAGGCCAAACGAGTGATCCACCTCTATATGGCTGGTGGTCCGTCACACTTGGAAACGTTGGACTACAAGCCAAGGTTGGCGCAGATGCACGGTCAGCCCATGCCGCAATCCTTGACGCGTGGACAACCGATTGCTCAACTCCAAGGCCGTCAGCTCAAGTGTTTCGCGCCACAGCATCCGTTTCGTCAGTTTGGACAATCGGGACAGTCGATCGCTGGAATCTTTCCGCACATCGGTTCGATTGCCGACGATATCTGTATCCTTCGTTCGCTTCGCACGGAGGCCATCAACCACGATCCTGCTCACACGTTGATGAATACTGGGACGACGATCTCGGGTCGTCCGGCGATGGGATCGTGGTTGCTCTACGGACTGGGGAGTGAAAACGACGAATTGCCTGGCTTCGTCGTGTTGACCTCGGTTGGACGACATGGACAGGCTCAGCCAATCGCGCAGCGACAGTGGCACAGCGGTTTCCTGCCCAGTCGATTCCAAGGCGTTGAGTTTCGTTCGACCGGCGATCCGGTTCTCTATGTGGGGAATCCGCGAGGCGTCAACGAAGGGCGACAAAGGGATATCGTCAACGCCGTCCAACAGTTGAATCGGCTTCACAATAAGCACGTGGATGATCCGGAAATCTCGACTCGGATTTCGCAATACGAGATGGCCTTTCGTATGCAAACGTCTGTTCCGGGTTTGATGAATTTGGCTGACGAGCCGCGGCACATCTTGAACATGTATGGAGCCCGTGGGGGCGATGGGTCATTTGCATCGAATTGTCTTCTGGCTCGCCGGATGGCCGAGCGAGGTGTTCGCTTTATTCAGGTGTATCACCGAGCGTGGGATCACCACGGTGGGATCAAGCGAAATGTTGAAGGTACTGCTCGGGAGGTCGACCAAGCTTCTGCCGCTTTGATCAAGGATCTCAAGCAACGCGGAATGCTCGAGGATACGTTGGTCATTTGGGGCGGAGAGTTTGGACGAACGCCGATGGCCCAAGGAAGTGGTCGCGACCATCACATCAAAGGGTATTCGATGTGGCTGGCCGGTGGTGGGATCAAAGGCGGGATGTCCTACGGCAACACAGACGAGTTCGGTTACAACGCGGTGGAGAATGTTGTGCATATTAATGACTTGCACGCCACGATGCTCAAACTCTTGGGCGTTAACCATCTGCGTTTGACGTATCGATTCCAAGGACGTGACTTCCGGCTGACGGACGTGGCTGGGCATGTGGTGCAGGAGATTATTCGGTAATGGCGAGCCGATGCCGAATGAACCTTCGACGTTGCAGGCACAGAATTCACTTTCCGTAAGGTCCTTGTCAGCGAGTTGGGCCAACGACAAAGGCCAACGGGCATCGAATTCGATGCGAGTTGGCCTTTGTCGTTTCAGCGGGCAATGATTCTGTATTCTCGGGATTTTGTTGTTAGAACAATCGTGAAGCTACGACCCAAGCCAAGATGGCTGCGATGACGGCTCCTACTGCTATTCCGATGGGTCCGAGTCGTTCTTCCCAACTTCGCCTGCCGGCTTCGAGGTCACCTGGAATGTGCCGTTCTTGACCAGGTACGATGTTCGGGTCCGAATTTGGAACGCGGGGGACGGCTGCCGTTTGGCCACCACGAGGTATTTTCATCGTTTCTTGCCCACTGTTTCGCCCAGATGCCGGATTTTGTCGGGTCGGCAACTGGGAGAGCAAGTCGGGTTTGCTGACCTGAGATTGGGTCGTGACACTCGGTCTCGCTGGGAGTTTCGGAGCTGGCGTGGTTGCTGACGATGGTCGATTGGAATTACGCACCGCGGGCACGGCCCCAATTTGCTCTCGGGGCGTTCCTCCGAAGGGAGGCGTTTCTCGACCAGGCGATGACAGGGGCAGCTGTCCTCCGGCGGGCTCTCGCATCGGGACGGCCTTGGGGGCGGGTGCATGGCCAGTGAAGGGGCGCAACGCTTCGACGACTTCGGCGGATGATCCGTATCGGGCTTCGGGTGCTTTCTGCATGAGCCGTTCGACGATTTCGAGCAACTCGGGAGGGACATTGGGATTCATTTCCGAGAGTGCAGCTGGTTCTTTGAATTGGTGAGACATCATCAGTTCGGCCGCCGTCCCGTCGGAGAACGGATACTGGCCAGCCAGACAAAAATAGATGACGCAGCCCAAGCTGTACTGGTCGCCCAAGGCATTCAAGTTCGTTGGCTCCATGATGCTCTCGGGGCTTGCGCAGTAGAGCCCACTGACGACGGAGTTGGACGTCGACATCGTATCCATCAAGTTGCCTTCGTCGTCCATCTCGGCAAGCAAGCAACCGATCCCGAAGTCCAAGATGGCGATTTCGCCATCCTGCCCGATCATGACGTTCGAGGGCTTGAAGAGGCCGTGGAAGAGGCCTTGTTGGTGGCAGACTTCGAGTCCCTCGGCCATTTGGAATGCCAAGTCGGCGGTTTGTTCGGAGGACAAAGGCCCGACACGCTCGACGTATTTGTCGAGGGGCTCGCCCTCGATGAAGGGCCAGGCGAGGTAGTGCATGCCGCCGGCGGTTCCGACGTCGACGAAAGGAACGACGGCTGGGTGTTGGCAGGTTTCGAAGGCTCGCACTTTTCGTCGAGCGATCCGGACGTTCCACATGCTTCGTCGCGGCAGCACCTTGACGGCATACCAGCTGCCGTCGTTTTTCGAGACGGCCTTGTAGACCGTTCCCATGCTTCCCATCCCGATGGCGTCCATGAGGGTGAACGGACCGAGGACGAAGCCTTGTGTTTTCCCTTGGAGCAGTCGTTCGGCTTGAAATTGACTGATGATTCCTTGGGCGACCAGGTAGTCGGCCAAGGCAGGTGGTTCGGCTCGAGGATTTGTTTGGAGGAATTCACTAACGATCTGGTCGAGCTGACCACGGTCGATCAAATTACTCCGGCGCAAATCCCAGACAAACCATTCGCATGCACCGAGTTCGGTAGTTACCATGAAAGCATCCTTTGTGTATATCCAGCTACTGAGATTTACAGAGTTTGTTCGTCGTTCACGAGGCCGCCAACCACTCGTAAACATGTGAGCGCTCGTTCCCCGCACGCTTGGAGGGATTCATGCCGTCAGCGAGAAGGTCTCCATTCCGGCGAGTCCTCTCGATCTGGCGGTCCGATAAAACTGGCGGTCAAGTTCACTGCGGTTCTGGGAGGGTGACCAATCGGGACACGTCGGGACTGGATAGTTCCTGCGCTAGCATGGGATACGAAATGGGGCGTGTCAAATGGTGGAAACGAGGGCGTTGCAAAATGAGGAAGTTTTTGCCGAAGATTCCCGAATTCTTAATGCGTTCGGTTTTCGGAAAATTTCTCAGGCACCTCTGGTGTGGATCGCCGTGCCATTTACCTGCGGAATTGTCATTGATAGTTATTTGTCGCTTCCGATCCAAGCGTTTTTGCCGCTAGCCACGGCAGGCCTGGTCTTGTTGTTTTTCGGGTCTCGTTTGGCCTCACGCCGCTCCCAGAATTCCTCGAACTGGAGCCAGATTGATGCGAAGGGTGCCAATGTTTGGGTGACAGGGAATGTGGTCGTCTTGGTCGGGATGTGTCTTGCTGTCGGGAGTTTGGCCCCGGCCTACCATCGCTGGCTTGGAGGGCCTTCTCCGAAGGGCTCGATTGCGGATTTCATGGACCCTGATGGGCAACTTGTGCGTGTTCGAGGGATCCTCGAAAGTGATTGGGAGTCAGTCCGGAGTTCTGGTGGTCCCTTCGTCAATCTCAAAGAAAGAACCCATTTTCGATCGTTTCTTCGTCTGACACGGGTATTCCAAGGACGCCGTTGGGTTCGTGCCGAAGGGCGTGTTGTCTTGAAGATGTACAACACGCCTGGCTCGGGCCAGGGCGGCGATGAACTCGAGTTGGTGGGGTGGCTCGCTCCATTGGGTGGGCCAGGGAATCCAGGTGGTCGAGTGGAAGTGGGCACCCCTGCGGTCGTGGGAACGCTCAAAGTCGATTCTGGAGTAGGTGCTTCGCAGGTCCATCAGCCTGCAAGATACAGTTGGTTCAATTGGGGAAGTTGGGTTCGTTGGGTTCGAGCCCAGGTCCGTGGAACAATCGAGACGCGTTTGCCGTCAGAACAACAAGGGCTGGCTCGGGCGTTGCTGTTGGGAGATCAAAGGGCATTGAATTCGTCCGAGTGGGAGAAGTACCGGCGGACTGGTGTCGTACATGTCCTGACGATATCGGGACAGCACGTCACCATCCTATCGTTGTTTTTGGTTTTAGGAGGTCGTTTACTGGAATTTCGGCAAAGACACGTAGTCGTGTTTCTCCTTGTCTTTGCTTTGGTCTACTGCGTGTTGACAGGGGCTCGTCCACCGATTCGCCGGGCGACGTTCATGGTCCTGTGTTTCTGCGGAAGTTACCTTCTGGGACGTGTTCCGTCCTTACCCAACGCATTTGCTGGGGCGTGGTTAGGTGTGTGGCTCGTGGATCCACCGGACATTTTTCGAACGGGCTGTCAATTATCCTTCTTGTCGGTGGCGGTTCTCTTGAGTTCTTCGAGTTTATTGGGGAACGGGGCGAAGACGCGGGAGCAACTACGGGCTGAAGAAGAAGAATCGTTCACCAAAGGGGTGCTGAAGAAATTGCGGAGGTGGGTTTTCCAGGTCCACGTCCTCGGGGGCATGGTTTGGTTGGGGATCGCGCCTCTGATAGCCTCGAAATATCACCTGGTGAGTCTTTCGGGGCCGGTCATTGGTCCGCTGGTGAGTTGTTTCATAGCGTTGGCTTTGCTCTGTGGCTTTTTCCTGTTTCTTTGCGAAGCGACATTCTGGTTTCTCGCGCCGTTGTTTGGTTGGCTCACGAGTTGGATGCTGTCGGGGGCGACCTACGTTGTGGATTGTGCCCACGGAATGCCCTTTGCGTATGGGTATGTAGTCGGTTTTCCGGATTGGTGGCTCTGGGGTTATTATCCCTTGCTCGGTGTGTTCTTCGCGACGTGGAGACTTCGAGGAACTCGTCTCACTGTCCTCTCGGTGGTATTCCTCTGGGTCATTGTGGGGTTGAGTACTTCGCCCCGGTCTTATTCGCCGGATGCTTTGCAAGTCACGTTTCTCGACGTGGGTCACGGAAGCTGCGTGGTGATGGAGACTCCAGACGGTCGGATTCTATTGTATGACGTTGGAGCGATTCGCGGTCCAGGGGTGACGTCGGGCACCATTGCCCCGTTTCTCTGGCACAAGGGAATTACGAGGATCGATGAAGTGTTCCTCTCCCACGCCGACCTTGACCACTTTAACGGTTTACACACCCTCGCGGACCGATTTGCGATTGGCCAGGTGACAACCACGCCCAGTTTTGTCGAACGAGACATCGAAGGCGTTCGGCTCACTCTTGAGAAATTGGCCGAGCGAGGCGTGAATGTGCGGACGGTTTACGCCGGAGGGCGATTTTTTACCAACGAGCTGGAAATCCATGTCCTTCACCCTCCGGCGAAAGGTCCTCAAGGGGTGGAAAACCTTCGAAGTCTGGTGCTCCTCGTCGAGCACGAGGAAAACATTATCTTGCTCACCGGTGACATCGAGAAACAAGGACAGACACAACTCCGCCGGTTGCCGCGCTGTCCGGTCGATGTCTTGATGGCACCTCACCACGGGAGCCCTGCGGCGAATACGAACACCCTTCGAGAATGGGCGACGCCGAAACTCGTTGTGAGTTGCCAGGGACGTCGATGGGACCGGGAAGCCGAACAAATCTATGAGCAAGCCGGGGTTCCGTATCTGTCCACCTGGGAACATGGTGCTGTTACCGTCATCAGCCAGCGAGGGAAGGTGCGGGTACGGACATTTCGGACTGGGAAGACGTTCGAGTTCGAATGACCCCAAGGAGCAGTTCGTGGTCGCTGGCCAGCAGCGAGCCTGGAAGGTTCTCAGTCGTATTTTTTGACGCGTTTGTAAACAGCGAGTTGACGAGCGCTCCCCTTTTTGGATGTGAAATCGGTTGGCCGCTTCTTGCCTTTGGGGACACCGCAAACGGTCAACGTTTCGTCCTCGAGTCGATAGATCCCTATCCACTGGATTTTCTTTTTTGCCATGGTGAAGGTGACGTCCAAGGTCTTCGGCTTCTTGGAGTTGTCGCGAACGTAGAGACCATCGTACAGACGGGTCTTGCCCTTGTTCATCACCAAAACTTTGCCAACGACGGTGAGTTTGAGGTCTGCGATTTCACTCTTGGGAAGGGCCATTCCATTTTCCTTGATCGAGAGGACCTTCCACACGCCTTCGAGTGACTCGGTTTTGTTCTGGGCACCGCGTGGTAGATTTGAATGGACGAGGATAAATCCCAGGCCGCCGATGACCAAAATGCGAATCATGTCTTTTTCCTTTCGCGATGCGAACGGGGAGATTACGGAGCTGCCAGGGTTGAGGATATGAGATGAATGAATGGCTGCAAGCGAGAGCCGAGGTTGTCGGAAGTGTATTGATGTTCGGTGGAGGTTTTCGCTTCAATGGAAATGGAAGTGATGCAGCACGAGATTTTTCGAATTGGGTAAGCACATGATCAAGAGCGTACATTTTCAAAATTTTAAGAGCATGAAGGACGTCCGAATTGATCTCGAACGGTTTACGGTGATCGTCGGGCCCAATGGATCGGGGAAGACGAGTGTTCTTGAAGGGTTGTATGAACTCTCTGACGATTTTGAACAAAGACGACCCGAGGCACCGTACCTCTGGAATCAAGTACTCCAGGAATTCTGTACCTACGGCGCCGCTGAAGGGATGAGCATTAACGTCGAAACCGTTGATGGAGAAAGGTGCTCCAAAACCCTTTGGCCTTTGGATACCAACGGGGAGGGTTCATCACAGAGTGAAGCATCTCCGCCTTCTTCAAGCTGTCAGAAGGCCCTTGCTCCTTGTGTGTTCCTTCAACTGGAAGCAACAAAGCTCGCTGCCTCCTCTTACAGCAATCTCCTCAAGCCGAAAATGACACGGAACGGAGAAGGTTTTTCGTCTGTACTGGCTTACATGGTTCTTAACCAACCAGATAGTTTTCAAGAACTTCTTCGTCTGTTCCAACGTGTGATCCCATCTGTGTCACGGATTCGCTTCGACCGTCAGAAGCCCACGGAGTCCTTGCCCCAAAACCCCGAGAAACCGGTCCAGGAACTAATAGTCTTTGATTTCGTTGGGGCTGAGGGCATCCCAGCGCATCGAGTTAGTGAAGGAACAATTTTGGTCCTTGGGTTGATAGGAGCCATGATGAATCCTCCACGCCCGCATCTTGTGCTGCTAGACGATCTGGAGCGTGGCCTACATCCAAAAGCCCAAAGGGAACTAGTCGATCAAATTCGCACGATCCTCGACCAGAACCCCGAGATGCAAATCGTTGCAACGACTCATTCCCCTTACCTGTTGGACAAACTACGACCGGAGGAAGTGCGCATTACGACTCTCGACGAGAACGGCCATACGGTCTGTGGTCGGCTCGACGCGCATCCGAAGTTTGAGAAATGGAAGGACGAGATGACTCCTGGTGAGTTCTGGAGTTTGATCGGTGAACAATGGGTAGTTGAACGGGAAGCCGTGGGGAATCCAAAATGACTAGCCGGTTTGCGGTGGTTTGCGAAGCCCGCGCCGACTTCGTCCTCGCGACCGAGTTATTCGACCGGATTCTTGTCACGAAGTCGATTGGATTGAAGTGGAGACTCTTGATCATTTCCGAAGTTGGCATGGACCGAACGATGGCCAACCCTACTGGACCTGGAAAGAGATCCCGACCCGTGCCAAGGATGCCGGAATTCGCGTGCATGGGCATTTTGAAGATGGAGCAGCTCTACACGATGCCAAGGCCGGACGTCGAGCGTTACTTTTGCTTGCAGAGACCGTGGATAATTTGAACGGAGTCTTGCTGATACGAGATGACGACGGAGATGACGACCGAGAGAACGGTCTCGACCAAGCTCGAACAAACTTGAAAGTCGATTTTCCTATCGTCGTTGGTCTTGCACACGTCAAACGCGAATGTTGGGTGCTCAATGGTTTTGAACCCTGCGACGACAAGGAGCGAGAGTCCTTGGAAGCGATTCGGAAAGAACTTGGGTTCTATCCTCGTCTTGAACCGCATCGATTAACGCACAGGGGAAAGGGCGAACTGCGCAACGCGAAGACCATCGTCACAGCGTTGACGGGCGACATCGAGGAACGCGAACAGAATTGTTGGCAGGAGACTCGACTTGACGTGTTGGAACAACGAGGCGAACACACCGGTCTGAAAAAGTATCTCAATGAAATAAGGAAGTCTTTGATTCCGTTGTTCACCGGAACGTCTGCCCAATGAGAAGAACGCGACACGAGACCGTAGAAACTACATGTAGATGTCGATAATGGAACAGAATCCACCAAACGCACACACCATCCGCATCCCCGAGTTGTGTCTCGTGTTGTTGATCGGCTCGTCCGGTGCGGGGAAGTCCACGTTTGCCAAACGGCATTTTTCGGCCACAGAAATACTCTCGTCGGATTTTTATCGGGGAGTCGTTGCTGACGATGAGAATAGCCAAGACGCCAGTTCCGACGCTTTCGAGGTGCTGCACTTGTTGACGGGGAAAAGACTGGCCAGGGGATTGCTCACCGTCATCGACGCGACGAATCTCAAGCCGGAAGCTCGGGCTCCATTTCTCCGTTTGGCGAGAATTCACCAAGTCGAACCGATCGCGATCGTTCTCGATGTCGGCCCAGAAGTTTGCCACGCTCAGAACGAGCACCGCGCGGATCGCGTCGTGGGTTCGTGGGTGGTTGAGCACCACGCGGAGTTAGTTCCGGCGGCCATCAAGGCCCTCGAGACCGAACGAGTTCGCCAGGTATTCGTTCTGCGTTCTCGCGAAGAGATCGACAGCGTGGCGATCGAGCGTCTCCGGTTGCCGGTCAACATGCGAGACAGACATCCGCCGTTTGACTTCGTGGGCGACGTCCATGGATGCTTCGAGGAGTTGATGGCTCTCCTCAAAAAATTGGGTTACGTGGTGGATTGCCAAGAAGCGGACGACCAAGGGCGACAATATGCCGTTACTCACCCAGACAATCGGACACTTGTCTTCGTGGGTGACCTGGTGGATCGTGGCCCGAAGGTGACCGAAGTTTTGCGTCTCACGATGGACATGGTTGACGCCGGCATCGCGCTGACGGTGCTTGGTAACCACGATGATAAACTCCGTCGCAAGCTCAAAGGCAACGACGTGTACGTCACCCACGCGCTGGCCGAAACTCTCGCCCAGCTGGACAAGGAACCCGATGCGTTTCGAGAGAGACTGGAGGGATTTCTCGAAAGGCTCGCGCCTCACTTGGTGTTGGACCGTGGTAAGATTGTGGTGGCTCACGGTGGATTGAAAAAGGAATTGCACGGTCGCGTCACGCCCCGTGCCCGGAGCTTTGCCCTTTACGGCGACACGAGCGGAGAGAAAGACGAGAATGGGCTTCCGATTCGTCGCAACTGGGCTGCGGACTACGACGGAAAAGCCATTGTCGTCTACGGCCACACTCCCGTGGAAGAACCGATGTGGCAGAATCGGACGATCAACATCGACACGGGATGTGTGTTCGGCGGGAAGCTGACGGCCTTCCGGTATCCGGAACGGGAAATCGTTTGCGTCGCAGCTTTGGAGAAATATTGCGAGCCAAAGCGGGCCTTCTTGTCCGGGGCTTGCGGACGGGAAGAAACGGCGGAATCCGACAGGCCCGAAGAAGGGCCAGCCACCAAACCCGAAGGACCGTAACGTGGACACGTATGAATCCATCTACCAAACGATTCTCGAAAACCCAGAAGCTGACGCTCCGCGGCTCGTGTTGGCCGATTGGCTCGAAGAGCAGGGTGAGTACGACCGAGCGGAGTTCATTCGTGTTCAAATCGCTATTGTCCAGAGTGAACCTAACGATCCGAATTTAGAGGCTTTGAAGAGACGAGACGAGGAACTTCGCAAACGTTACGAGAAAGAATGGCGGGAGAAATTACCCAAGGTCAAGGGCGTTCTGTGGGGGCGGTACAACCGTGGGTTTGTGTGGCACATCCACGTCAAGGAGCCATTACGATTTGCGAACCAGGCGGGTGCTATTTTCTCGGCGAATCCGATTATTTCGCTTTCCACCGAAGTGGCTGACATCGGTCCGTTGGCGGATACGCCTCACATTTCGCAGATACGGCACCTGGACCATTTGATCGGACCGGAGTCTCTCGCGCACTCGGTTCGATTCTATCGGTCTTCGAATTGTCCGCAGCCTCGTACCCTTCATTGGCGTCCCGTGTTACCGAGAAATCGCAATAACGAGTTGAACTGGCCGACTCGCGGAGACGAGGCCATCGCGGTTCTCGCCGAGTGTGGCCAGATGGGTGACCTCATTCGGTTCGACCTGTGGCATCGGGAAGACCTGCATTCCGCTACGCCTCGGCGGTGGTCCGTCCCGATTACTCGGGTTGGTGCCGAACTCCTCTTGTCGGAAGGGTCGTTTCCGAACCTGTGTGAACTTGGAGTTGGAACGTCTCGTGTAGGCGAAAGACTGTCCAACGCGCTGGGCGAACGGTTTCAACTGTTCCAGTGAGGCTCCTCCAGAAGCAGCCGACCGCTCAAAGTCAGGTCCATTTCGATCGTCAGTTTCGCGTTTGTGTTGGGTACGGTTGACAGTCTCTTGAGGTCGTCAGGCCAAGAACCCTTCTCAAGATAGGATCACCTTCCTTCCGGTTCCGCTGCGCTCAGGTTTGGCCTTCTCCCCAGGGCGGTCGGATGAATAAGAGTCGTTATCGTTCTGGAGTTCCGTGGGTTTACACCCACGGCTAGGATTTTTCGCCCCTGCGGGGCTGAAAATCAAAAACACGACACTCGTTTATCCGAACACCTCGGGGGAGAAGGACTTGGAATACGAAAAGCCTTTACCCAATACAAGCGGGAAACGCTTTAGGTGATCGATGCGTCGTAGATCTTCTGGATGGAGGCATCGAGCATGGCGTCGAATTCTTGATCGGATTGCTGTGCACTGAGGCCCTCGAGCAGCGCTCGCGAGAAACTCGCCACGACTCCATGATTCAGACGCAACAGTTCGTCGGCTTGGTCCTGGGTATAGCCGCCCGAGAGCGCGACCGTCCGCACGATTTGAGGATGATTGACAAAGTCGGTGTAGAGGCCCGGTTTCTCGGGGAGAGTGAGCTTGAGCATGATCAGCTTCTCTGCCGAGAGGGTAGTCATTTTCTCAAGGATGTTGGCCTTGAGCATGTCTTCGGCCTCGGCCTTATTAGGACAATGGATGTCCACTTCTGGCTCGAGGATCGGCACAAGGCCGGCGGCAATGATCTGTTCAGCCACTTCGAACTGCTGGTCGACAATCTCCTTGATGCCGGCTGCATTGGCTTGCTTGATGACCGAACGTTCCTTGGTTCCGAAGATGGCGTTGGCGTTGGCCTTTTCCAGGAGAGAATCAAGATTGGGCATGGGCTTCATCAACTGAACCCCATCCTTTTCGGCGGCGAGTCCTTTGTCCACTTTGAGGATGGGGACCACACGTTTGACGCTCCAAAGGTAATCGGAGGTGGGCCGTCCCTCGATTTTTCGGTCCATGGTGTTTTCGAACAGGATGGCACCGAGGATTCGCTCGCCTGTGAAGCTTGGGCTTGCAATGACGCGGGTCCGCATCTGATGTACCAGATCAAACATCTCGTCGTCGTTGGTCCACGACTTATCCTTGATGCCATACCGGACCAGAGCCCCTGGCGTGCTGCCACCGCTTTGGTCGAGGGCAGCAATGAAACCGGGGGCCGACTTCATTTTTTGCAGTTGTTCTTGGTTCATCGTGACTCCTTCAGTTTTCGGTAGTACTTGATCAGGTTATTGATGGAGCTATCGTGACCGAGCTTGGGTGTTGGTTTCCTCTCAAGGTCTGAGATAATTGGCTGGACCAATGGCTCGCCCTATTCGCCACCCCCTGGTCAAACGATTCGATAGCCTAGATGGTGCCCTGAGTATAAACATTGTGCTCGCAAAGTGCGATGAGTATACCGAGAGTTTATGGGTTGAGTCGTGTATTTCCAAGAGTCACTCGGTGCGATTCGTGTCCAGGCACGTGTTGTTCGTTCCGTTTTCAGCTTCTCTTGCGATCGACCGTTGTCGCTTCGGCTTTTTCAACGATAATTAATAGAATAGCCATCCAATAGTTGGTGTGACTCCCTTGTGCATTCCGTCACTCGACCAAAGACAACACCACCGTCACGAGGCCAGGATGAAAATCGGCGACTGGATCAGCCACAGGCTGTTTAACTTAGTCCACAAAAACAATTTGATCTATAACACTTGTTGGGAGGACCCACGGCTCGACCGCCAAGCCATGAACCTTGGCACAGACGACGTCGTCATGGTCATCACGTCCGCTGGATGTAACGTCCTCGATTACGCCCTCGATGAACCCAAACACATCTTCGCGGTGGACATGAATCCCCGGCAGAACGCACTCCTGGAATTAAAAATCGCCGGACTGCGTCACTTGGATTTCGAGACATTCTTCAGCATGTTTGGGAAAGGGCAACTTCCCAACTATGCCAACGTCTACCAACAGAATCTCCGTGAAGAGCTTTCGCCTCGATCTCAGAAATATTGGGACAAGCGGATCAAGTATTTTTCGGGTCGGGGCCGTCGTCCTTCCTTTTACTTCCACGGCACATCGGGGGTATTCGCGTGGATCATTAATGGCTACATCGACAAGGTCGCCAACGTCCGCGATTGCGTCAACGAGTTGTTGGCGGCAACGACGCTCGAAGAACAGCGAGAACTCTACCACGAGCGGCTTTATCCTGCGTTCTGGAAGAAATTCATCCGGTGGGCCATGAACCGGGACACCACGTTGTCATTTCTGGGCGTTCCTCGTGCCCAACGGAAACAAATCGAAAAGAATTACCCGGGTGGGGTGGCGAAATTCGTCGAGGACTGTATCGAAACGGTCTTCACCAAGCTGCCGATTCACGACAATTACTTTTGGCGAGTCTATCTCCAAGGGAGTTACGAGACCGACTGTTGTCCCGAATACCTAAAGCAGGAGAACTTCGAGCGATTACAAGGCGGATTGGTGGACCGTGTGAGCGTCCGGACGTCCTCGATTCTCGACTTCCTCCAGAATTCCACCGGGGGCATCTCTCGATTCGTGCTACTCGATCATATGGACTGGTTGAGCACGACGAAAAACCAACCCATTCTTCACCAACAATGGCAAGCTATCGTCGACAAGGCATCTGCGAACACGCGACTTTTGTGGCGTAGCGGAGGACTGAAGGTCGACTTCGTCGATCCGATTCCGGTGCGGGTGGCCGGTCAACAGCGGCAACTTGGTGATGTCCTCGAGTATCAGCACGAACTGGCCAACGAGCTTCACAAGAAAGATCGTGTCCACACATACGGAAGTTTCTACATAGCTGATTTGATGACCGCGTAACCAATTTTCGATCGTTTCGAGAGTTGTTTTTCGTTATCTGTTCCCTGGCCTCTGTTTTGTGTCCCCAACCTCATGGCTCTCACCAAAGATCTCAAAGTCCTGTATCACATCGTTCTCTCCCCCATCAAAGGGAACACGCACAAGGAACGCCTCGAGAGTTTCTATGGCGACCAGGCCGACGCCTATGACGACTTTCGAAAGCGCTTGCTCAAGGGCCGCGAGGAGATGTACCAGTCCCTTCCTGTTCGAGAAGGAGACGTCTTACTCGACATGGGTGGGGGAACGGGTTACAACCTGGAGGCTCTGGCCCCGAGAATGGGTTTATTTCAAAAGGTCTATGTCGTGGACCTTTCGGGGGCGCTGCTGGGGGTCGCTCAGAAACGAATCATCGAACGCGGATGGACGAATGTGGTGACGCAAGAGGCCGACGTTACGACGTTCGAACCTCCCGAAGCGCCTGTGGATTTGGTCACGTTCTCGTACTCGTTGACGATGATCCCGAACTGGTATACGGCCATCGATCACGCTCACAAACTCCTCAAACCAGGCGGGCATATCGGAGTCGTTGATTTTTATGTCTCCCGGAAATACCCTGCCGAAGGCCACCAGAAGCACTCGTGGTTTACGCGGAATTTTTGGCCGGTTTGGTTCTCGTCGGACAACGTGTTTCCCCAAGCCGACCACGTCCCGTATCTTCACGAACGCTTCCGACCGGTGCATTTCTCGGAACACTTTGCCAACGTGCCCTACATTCCCTTTGTGAAAACTCCCTATTATCGATTCGTAGGCCAAAAGGTTTGAATTGTGGTCCGAATCGTGGGACAGGTTAGCTGTCTTTTTGAGGACAGTTACAAATCTGTTCCACGGGCCGCACGTGTCCAAGTCTCCCAGCGCACACAAGAAGCTCACGAGGAGTTTCCTGCTCGTGAGCTTTTTCTTTGGTCCAATGGCTATGGTCAGGAGCCCCGAAGTTAGGACACGGGTTCCAGGAAGTCTTACGCGTCCCCTTCGCCTTCCTCGGAAGGCTGATTCAATTCACCGACTTGGAAGCGGATGAACTTGACGTACTTCAGACCAGCGTCTTTCAGGAGCTGACCGACCTTCTTGGATTCGTCTTTGACGAAGGGTTGGTCGAGCAACGAGTTTTGGGCCAGCCATTTGTTGAGCTTGCCCATCACGGATTTTTCGATAATTTCGTCTGGCTTGCCGGCCATCTTTGGATCGTTGCGGGTTTGCTCGACGGCGATCTCTTTTTCTTTAGCAATGATATCCTGGTCGATTTCGTCAGACGTTCCAGCGAGAGGTGCTGTCGCGGTGACGTGCATGGCGATATCGCGAAGAAGAGCAGCGTCGGGCTCCCCTTCGACCACGATGGCAGCACCAACCGAACCGTTGTGGTGAACGTAAGTCCCTTGTGGTCCCTTGAGACGCTCGAATCGAGCGATCTTCATATTTTCCCGGATCAGGCCGATGAGTTCCTCGACACGTTCTTTGACCGTCTTGCTGTTGTCGGAGTGTAGAGGCTCGGTGTGCAACGCGTCCAGATCTGCGGCTTCACTGTAGGCCACATGCTTGGCAATTTCGTCGGACATTTCGACGAAATGTTCGCCCGTCGCAACGGGGTCGCTCTCGCACTGCATCTCGACGATGCTACCGACCTTCTTGTCTTCGTCGAAGAAGACCGCGATTCGGCCCTTGGCAGTCTCCCGGCCAGCTCGCTTGTCGACAACGCCTTTGTTTTTACTGCGCAGGATATCGACTGCTTTTTCCAGGTCTCCTTCGGCTTCAACGAGAGCCTTTTTGCAATCTTTGAACGGAAGATTGGTACGGTCGCGAAGTTGCTTGACGGCAGCTGCAGGGATGTCACTCATGGCAGAAATCCTTAATGGCCTGTGGATGCTTTCTCTCAGACATTGTCAGAGTCAAAGCCCGAGAGTCAAGACCGACAGACGGAAGGTAAAAAGAGAAATGTTAAAGGCAGAAGGGAGGAGGAGAACAGGCTTGGTTTGTGTGTTTCCTGTTCTCGCTTCCGCCTTTCGCTTTTTACTCTACGACCGCTGGAGAGGGCGGCGGGTTCGCTGGTTCTCGCGAATTTCCACCGCCACCACTGTTACCTCCCTGGGGGCGTCGCAGTTGAGGTTGGGCCTCGGGTGGGAGAGAGGCTCGGCCAATTTCGATCGCCTCGGCCAGTTTGTGAGTGATCAGTTCGATCGACCGGATGCTGTCGTCGTTGCCCGGAATGGGAAGGTCGATCATGTCGGGGTCAGAGTCAGTGTCGATCAGGGCGACGGTCGTCACGCCCATCCGGCGAGCTTCTTTGACGGCGATGTCCTCGCGATTCGGATCGACGACGACCATGGCGTCGGGCAAGCGATTCATGTCCCGCACGCCCGAAAGGTTTCGTGTGATTTTGGTGAGTTCGCGGTTCAGTTGGGCAACCATTTTTTTGCTGAACGTGCGAATCTGGGCCGTGTCTGGAGCTTTGCTGAACTCTAGCTTGCCGGTCTCTTCATTACACATTGTTTTCATGTAAGCAGGCATGTCGACTCGTTCGGGTCGTTCGCCAGCAGGAAGCCAGAGCGCTTCCAACTCGATCAACCGTTTCAAACGGTCGCGGATGGTTCGGTGGTTTGTGAGGGTTCCACCCAGCCAACGCTCGCTGACGAAAGGCATTCCGCAGCGTCTGGCCTCTCGTTCGATTGTTTCTTTGGCTTGCCGTTTCGTTCCCACGAAGAGAACGAGACTGCCCTGACTGGCAACGTTAGCCAGATAGCGGTGGGCTCGCAACAACCCTCGCACGGTTTGTCGCAAGTCAATGATGTGAATAAGGTTTCGCTTGCCGTAAATGAACGGCCGCATTTTCGGGTCCCAACGGCTCGCCTTGTGGCCGAAGTGGACACCAGCTTCGATAAGGTCGTTTACTTGGACAATCGCCACTCAATGTCCTCCTGCCAAGAATTGCCCAGACAATTTGTTTGTACCATTGCCCACCCCCTTTCGTGCGTGCGTGAGCGAATCTTTTCCTTCATCGCCGCCAGAACAGTGCGTTCGGGAAGACGTGAACTACGCGCATGAACACCCTGCGTGCGCAAGTTGAAGATTTTGACTATAACAGAGACTTTCGCACGGGTCAAAGAATTTTCGCAAAAGGAAACAAAAATCTTCCAAAGCCTGGAATGGCCGGGAGCGAAAGTCCGTGTTGTCGAAGGTGTGGAACGGTTTCGGTTTGATCCGTTTTCGTGGTAAGATAGGAACAGTCGGGAAAACAATCCGGGCCATTATCCATTGATCGAGAAACTTCCGATGGCGAATCCCCAAACCACTTGTTGGGCGATGATCCGAGCTGCTGCCCAAGGCCAACGAGACGAACGAGAAGATTTCGCACGACGATACATGGACCCAGTTCGAGCCTACCTGTCGGCACGATGGAAAGATTCGATGTGGCACGACCTGGTGGATGATGCCGTCCAGGATGTTTTCGTAGAATGTTTCTCTTGGTTAGCCGACTAACCTGGCGGGACCCAGGACTTGGAAAACAAGAAACCTGTACCCAGGGCAAGCGGGAAACGCTCTCATATCACACCTCCAACTTCACACCACCACATAGATGTCATGAGCACGAACACCAAAATCGAATGGACCGATGCAACATGGAATCCCGTCCGTGGGTGTACCAAGATTAGTCCGGGGTGCGCGAACTGTTATGCGGAGCGATTCGCCGAACGTTTTCGTGGGGTCGCAAGCCATCCGTATGAACAAGGATTCGACCTCCGGATTGTGGACCATAAACTGACCGAACCGTTGACGTGGGGGAAACGGAAGATGGTCTTTGTGAACTCCATGAGCGACCTGTTCCATAAGGACGTTCCCGAAGACTACATCGTCCAGGTGGCTCGCGTGATGACGATGGCGAACTGGCACACGTATCAGGTCCTCACGAAGCGAAGCGAACGGTTGAACGAGCTACTCAAGACTTCGTTGTCGTTTGCAGCGGAGCAATCCCACATCTGGTGGGGCGTAAGCGTCGAAAACAAAAAGCACGGTTTGCCGAGAATTGATCTGCTTCGGGAGGCTCCGGCCCAAGTCCGTTTCCTTTCGATCGAGCCGTTGTTGGAGGACCTAGGAACTCTCAACTTGGATGGGATTCACTGGATCATCTTGGGAGGGGAGAGCGGTCCCGGGGCAAGACGGCTGGAGGCTGATTGGGTGCGAAGCATTCGAGATCAAGCCAACCTAGCCGACGTTCTCTTTTTCTTCAAGCAGTGGGGAGGGGTCCAGAAATCACGTCACGGAAGGGAACTCGATGGCGTCACGCACGACGCCATTCCGCCACAAGAAAAGCGCGAGCCGCTTCCGCGAAAAGAGAGGAAGGGGCTCCTTGCCGAAGTAGAGAGTTGGTGATGACTGAAGCGCCCCGTGGGGTTACGCACACGGCCAGGATGTGACGACGTTGGGGTGGACGGATGAATAAGAGTCGTGATTGTGTTGGTTCTTTGAGTTCCGTGGGTTCACACCCACGGCTAGGATCTATCGCCCCTGCGGGGCTGAAAATCAAAAACACGACACTTGTTGAGCCGACTACCCAAGCGGGGAGAAGGAATTTGAGAACGAAAAACTGTACTCAATACAAGCGTGAATCGCTCTAGTTCAAAAGCAAGTCCGATCGAACCAACAAGACTCTTGCAAGCGCGAGACGGAACCTTTGTTTGGCTTGATCTTCCTGGGCGTGAGCGCGGAGGGCTTCCAAGAAGTGAACGCGAGCCGCTTCCCATTGTTGTTGGTCTTCAGCGACCCGACCGGCGGCGTAGTTGCCAACGTCCCTGGCGCCTTTGGCGATGGCCACTGAGGCGTCTTTCTGGGCCTTCTCCCGACTCATCTCGAGGGTTCCGACCTTGTTGAGTTTGGCGTTCTCGAGGTGAACCAAGCTACGCAGGGCGTAAAGCCGTCCGGCGTTCGGGAGTTCGGCAATTCCACGGTCGAGGAGCCATAGAGATTTTTCCAGCGCTCCTTTGCGTTTCAGTTCTTCGCCTCGGCGTTCGTAGTAATCGGCGACGGAATCGATTTGTCGCAAGCAGATGGTGGCCAAAGTCTGGAGGTTAGTGGGCAACGTACTTTGTTGGGTCTGAAGTAAGCTCGCCAGAGTTGCCCGGGCTTCCTGACAGTAGCCTGTGTTTCGTAACGCCAAGGCCTTGACGTATTGGGCCCAAGCGAGATCGACCGGGTTCGTCTCGGTGTCGTTCGAACGAGCGAGGACGGTGGTAGCGTCTTGCAAAGCTCGATCCGCCAACTCGATTTGGTCTGGGTCTCGGAGAATGATCCCCCACGTGGGCAATAACTCTTCGGCAGTGGGGTTCTGGAGTAACTGGTCGGCCGTTCGAAGCAGATTCGCTCGGTCTGGCGAACTTTTCAACTTTCCGGCGATCCGCACGATTGTTTCTTGCAACCTCTCTTGTTCCTGACGAGCCTCTTGGTACTCCCGCTGGAGTTTCGCGTTTTGTTGCTCGGCGAGTTGGTGCGCGGCTTTGGCTTGATCGCGTGCGTCCTCGGCTTCTTGTCTGGCGAGTTGGGCTTCGTTCTGTTTTTGGATCGCCAGATCGATCTTTTGATTCGCGACTTTCAAGGTGTCGCATAACGCCGCGATCTGGATTTTCGACTCTTGGGTTGTCTTGGCGAGTTGGGTCAACACGGTCTTTGTCTTGAGTTCGGCAGCTGCCTTCGCCGCGAGAGCATCCGTCAGGGCCGCTTTCGCTTCTCGCGAGGCCAACGTTGCTTGATACGCCTTTTGCAAAACTGTGTCGTGTTGGGTGAGAGTTTCCCAACAGCCTGGACGGTGTTGTTGCAAGAGTGCTCCTCGCTTTTGCCAATCCTGGATCAGCACTTGCACTGCCGCCGAAGCCGACACGTTGCGAGGAAAACGCCAACCGGCCCGGCACAGTTCGACCATGATTTCGTCGTGCAAGGAAAGGGCACAAGCCGACATCGAACCGTTCAGATTCGCGATTGCCCCGAGTAACTGGTTTCGGTCGGTCGTTGTCTGGAGTCGTTGGGCAATCAGGGCGAGAGTCAATTCGTTTTCCTTGCACTGACGCAACACGGACTTGAGCGTCGCAAGGGATTTTCCATCTTGTTGGAAGGGGCCGCCTTTTCCGTGCTTGCGAAGGGCGGCGACCAAGTCTTGGGATGACTTGAGGTCGGCCAGGAGCTTGCGGAACGGCTCCAGTTGCGTTTCGACCGAGTTGTTCAAATCGGGCAATCGATAGTTAGCCTTTTGGAGCAACTGTCGGGTTCTCCAGTAGACTTCGATTTGCAAACAGCATCGGGGAAAGATTTCAGCCTGAGGATCAGTCTGCGGATTGAGATTTCGGGAGGGAAACGTTTTTCGTTGCTTTGCGTGGAGTTTCCGAGCGTCCTGAAGTTTCCCGATCGCCTCGTCGTATTGGCCTCTTCGGGCGAGGCCCAAGGCTTCATAAAAGACCCCGCCTGCTTCGGTGGCTCTGGGCATTTGGGCTTTGGCTTCTTCGATTACTCGACGGAGGTTGTCGTCAAGAAGTTGGGAGACATTGATCGTTGTCGGCGCGGGGAGAGCGGAGGGACGGTGGTCGTTATGCGTGTCGTTTTGTGTCTGGAGACCGTCCCAGTGTAGCGTCGTCGTCACGAATAGCGTGGTCAAGTGTTCGAACAGGGGAACGATCAAGGACGTCGGGCGGTCTTCGCGATGGCTGAGTTCGGGAGGACGTGATTGGACTCGTTCGAGAGAAACCCGAAAGACCGACGCTCCTTTGGGATACTGTTTGATGCCCTGGGCGTAGAGCTTCTTCGCCTGGTCGGTCTTGCCGGTCTCCTCGGCAATCTGGGCACGCCACAACAAGGCTTGAGGGGTGTTGACTTTCTTCAATCGGGTCAGCACGTTCTGAACTTCTTTGTCGTTGTACTGAGAATTCTTGTCGGCCTTCGCTTGCTGTTGTTGGTAAATCAACCAACGGATTCGGGCGCGCCACGCGTGGAGGTCTTGGCTTGGTGCCTTCTCTTTGGGGGTCGTGTCGAGAATGTCTCGTGCTCGTTCCAACCGCCCGAGTTGGAGTTGTTCCATCCCTGCGGCCAACAACGAAGAGGAATCGGTCTTGGGCAGTTTGGGCCTTGCTTGGTTCAGCTTCTTCAAGATGGCCCCCGGTGTCGGCGGACAACCGAGCTTTTCGGCGATCGTTTCGAGGGCCTTTTTGGCTTCCCGCGCTTCTTGCTGTGTGCTCTTGAGGGCTTTGGTCTGGTCTCGAAGGGTCTTCTCGGCGGCCTCTGCTTTTCTCTTCTCGCTGAGGGCGATTTTTGCCTGTGCCTCAGCGCGTTTTGCTTCGACGGCGGCCAGGCCCTTGGCCTTCAGGGCATCTTGGACTGCGTTCTTGACCTTATTGTTCAACACGGTCAATTGTTTCCGGTCCTTGAGCAACGTTTGTAGGGCGGGAAGAATCTGGGTTTTCTTTTTGTCGAGGAGTTTGGCGTTTTTCAGTTCCTTCTGGATCGCGGTGAGTTCGTCGCTGGCGGCTTCGAGCTTCTTCGAGGTGGTGAGTAGATCGACTATGGCTTTCTTCTCTCGCTCCTTGGCCGTAAGAGCGACGGCTTTGACTTTTTTCAGTTCCTTCTTGGTTCGGTTGAGTTCTCCCGAAACGTCCTTCCAGTTTTTGGCGGCAGCGGCAGCGTTCGTCTGGAGTTCCTGGACTTTCGCAAGGACTTGTTTTTTCGTCGGAGCTTTGACGTTCGGAAGGAGGTTTTTCCCGAATTCCTTGAGGAACGCTCCTCCATTGGTGGACAATTTGTTGAGTAGTTTGACGTGTTCTGCAACACCTCCGGCGACGTTGGCGGGAACAGTGAGGCCTTTTCCCTTGAGATATTCTCGCATCTTCCAGTAGACAATGAGTTGGTCACAGCTCCTCTGGAAGATCTGCTCGGGGTCGTCACTCGTTGGATTGAGCCGATGTTGGGGTAGCAATTTTCGGCGTTTCTCGTGGAGGGTTTTGGCGGTCGTCAAGAGCTGGATGGCTTGCTTGTAGTCATGTTTGCGGGCGGCCTCGACGGCATTCCAGTAAAAGTACCCAGCTTCCTCGATGGCCTTGGTGCCGTCGGCTTTCCTCCCTTTTGCCGGGTCCTGGTAGAGGACGTATTCGGCTTGAATGATTTCGCTGGATTTTGGGCTCGTTTTCCGGTTTTCGAGCATGGTGGTGGTTAGTCGGCCTTGGAGCCGTTGCATCCCGGCCAAGAATTGCCTGGAGTTTTTCGGGAACGTCTTCTTTCCTTGCGAGTAGAGTTTGAAGGCTTTCTGATAGTTTCCGCATTCTTCCTCGATTTGGGCTCGAAGGTAGAGCGAATCGGGTGTGTCGATTTGGGCCAGGGTTTTCATGACGGCGTTTACTTGCTCGTCGTTTTGATCGAGCGGCTGGTCGACGAGTGTTTTCTCTCGCAGATAAATTTTCCAACGGATGTTGGCACGGGCCACGAGTAGTGGTTTGGAGATAGGTCCTCGTCCTGGATCGAGTTCGAAGATGTCCCGAGCTTTTTGCAGGTTGCCGGCGGCGAGTTCGGTTTGGCCTCGTTGGAGGATTTCTTCGGAAGTCCGTTGCTTTGGATCGAAGGTAGTGATCGCCTTGAGCTTGGCGATGGCCATTTCCTGTTTTTGTGTTGTGGATTCGAGAGAGTTCTTGGCGTCTTGGAGGTTCTTATTCTCCTTGGCCAGATTGACCTTTTGCTCGTTTAGTTGTTCGACTTGGTTTGAGAGGTTTAGGAGTTTTGCTTGGGATTTTTTTTGCTCGGCCAAAGTCTGGGCGAGATCTCTGTCATACTTCTCGAGAGTGCCCTTGAACTCGTTCAGGGTCTCTTTCGCGTTCTGGAGCGCGACTCGGTCTTGGGTTCGTTGGGAGGTTTGGTCCTGAGAATACCTGAAAGCCCAGATGCCTGCTCCGATGCTGGCGAGTCCGACGAGCACTCCTGCGATGCAGATGAGCATTCCTGGGAGGGTTCTCGACGTCGATTGTTGGGTCGTGGAATCCTCGGCCTGGGATGTTTGCTGAACCGGATGATCGGCCGTCGTGAGGGATTCTGGTTCGGCAACTGAGTTGGTAAGGGCGTTGGGTTCCTGGGACTGAGGAGGCTCCTCGGAAGCCAACCTCTGCATCAACTCGTCGAAGGGAGTGACGTAAGTTGCTTCCTCGGGGATTTGTTCGAATGTTTCGTATTCCATGGTGCCATAAACCTTAAACGAGAGTTGATGTGCCGACCGCAGGTGGCTAGCCTGCAGGCAAGGGAACGGAAAGAAATGCTCGTCCGGTTGGCAGGTACACGCGAGGGGCGGACGGATGAATAAGAGTCGTGATTGTTGTGGTTCTTCGAGATCCGCGGGTTCACACCCACGGCCAGGAACTTTCGCCCCTGCGGGGCTGAGAATCGAAAACACGACACTTGTTTAGGCGACTATCCGCCGCGTGTACCTACGATGAACAGAAAAACCGGACAACTGTTAATTTCGCGTTCAGGTGCCTGCACTTTGAACCGTATGACGGACGAGACCCGGAGTTGGGACTCCGGCGAGAAAGAACGTCTCCCTGGTACTTTGCAGCGAGTACACTACACTCCACCACACACAACTTTACCTTGAATTTGGCTCCAGTTGTAGGGGGAAGACTACCAATTGCCCTGTTTCCGTGGACGAAATGAGCGTACCAACCGGGCATTGTGAGATAATCGGACTTGTTCTGAAACACCATCGATTGAGACAGATGAGAAGAAGCTTGATGATCCTTGCAGGTTTCTTTATCGACATTGTGATTGCAACAGACGTCGGTTTTCGTTTGAGTCCCCTTGTCTGGTCCGAAAGGGTTTCAGAAGTCAGAGCTACAATCAACAGAAGCCTTGCCAGGTGAAATCAAGAGGCGATCGTGAAGCAACAACTTATTGAGAACTACTTGACAACGGGTACGGACTCAGCGGGTTTGATTCTCGCGGATTATCTTGAAGAGCAAGGAGAGGAGGTTTCGGTTCGCCGACTGCGGTTTCTGTTTTCTCGGCGGTGGGTGCTTGATTGGGATGATCCCGAATCCATTTGGACAAAAACGATCCCTCCCATTATGGGAAGACTTCCGAAAAGTCTCACTGCCGTGGGAACGACGTTGTTTCTGGGGTGTGTGTTGGAGGAGTATCCAGTCCCCTACGACGAGTTGTGCCCTCACTTGAACTGGTGGAACCCCCAACAACACACCGAAGCGATCGATCGTGTGCAACGCCAGAAGTTGCTCCGTGCGTGCGGACTCGGTGAAGTCGTGGACGGATCGATTCTCGAAAGAAGAATCCAAAAGAACTGCAGGGACGCTGTGTATGAGATCTGTGATATCGAGTCGGCTGAGGAGGCTTGGCTCGTCCTCGCCGGAGTGAAACACGTCACGGACAGCCTGCTTGCGACTGGCACGGAGGCGATCGCACCGCTCGTGGAATGGATCGACCTGGCGTACAAGGCAGCCCATGTCGAAGATTTCAATCAATTCGACAAAGAATTTCCGTTGGACCAGAGTTTCGAGGACAGGCGGTTGGAAGAATTAAATCGTTTTGTGTTTCGACCTCGGCGGGTGGCCAATCACGCTCCTTACTCGCTCTTTCGTCAGCTGGACGAACGCAAGGACGAGTGGGGCCGTGATGAAATATGAAGCCTTTTGGATACTGAGGACGGGTTGCCGATCGGTCATGCGAACGAGAGCAGAGGGTTTTCTGTGTGACGATTGTTTTCTTGATCTCTGCACGGATGAAGTAGCCGGCACATTCTGTGTGCCTTTTCAGGAAGCGGACGGCCCACTGCGGTTGTCGGACCAATAAGAGTCGTGATTGGGTTGATTCTTTGAGTTCCGTGGGTTCCCACCCAAGGCCAGGATCTTTCGCCCCTCCGGGGCTGAGAATCGAAAACACGACATGTATTGATCCGACAGCCGGAGTGCTCCTGCTACTTTAGCCCGCAGTTCGCAATAAGGCCCCTCGAGACTTCTCGTTTGAGATTCCGAACGGGCGACGCAAGACGGCTTGGGACGAGGTCCTAACAACCTGAGTGTGTTACAATGGCCGAAATAAAATGACCCGAAAGATGAGTTTTATGCCCTCAGAGCGGTTCACGATTGTGTTGGGGACGGTTCGCAGTCGATGAGCCTCCCAGCACTCAAGAACTTCTCACACACACTGCTCCTTTTCTTGTCCCTCTGCCCGCAAGAGAGGAGAGGGACTTTGAAAACGAAAATGCTGTACCCAATTCGAACGGGAAACGCTCTATTGAGAACTGCGAGGATAATGCAGCAGGCACACTTGGAACGGGTAATTTCAAGTTGTTCGGTTTTTGTGTTTGTCGTAGGTACACGCGGCTCGCGTGTACTTGGAAAGCTCGGCCAAGACCAAGGTACACGCGAGCCGCGTATACCTACGAACCGGACAACCATTTCTTTTCCATTCCCCGTGTGCCTGCTACTTTGATTCATTAGCCGCGCAGGTCTCAATAGGACAAGGCGAGGTCTTCCAATCCTTTTTTGGCCTTCGATTACGATGGGAGTTTCCGTGAGTCAGAAAACATGGGGGGGACGGTTTAGCGGACAAACCGACTCCCGCGTCGAAGAGTTCACAGAATCAATTAGTTTTGATCGTCGATTATACGTGCAGGACATACGCGCGAGTCAAGCGCACGCCAACATGCTTGGGAAAGTGGGATTACTCACGGCGGAGGAAACCGATCAGATCATTCGGGCCCTCGACGAGATCAAACAGAACATAGAAAGTGATAACTTCACGTATGATATCCGTCTGGAAGATATTCATACGCACATAGAACGGGCGTTGATCGAGAAACTAGGTGATGTGGGTCGGAAGTTACACACCGGTCGAAGTCGGAATGACCAAATCTTGACCGACGTCCGGTTATGGCTTCGCGACGGAGTTGCTGAAATCGATCACTGGCTGGGCGAACTCCAAAAAGCCTTCTTGCGTTTTGCCGAGCGGGAAGGTCATGTCATTTTGCCTGGCTATACACACCTGCAACGCGCCCAACCGGTTTTGGCGGCGCATTACTTTTTGGCCTACGTTGAGAAGTTCCAGCGCGACCGCGACCGCCTTGCCGACTGTCGCAAGCGAATCAACATCTCGCCTCTGGGCTCTGCCGCTCTCGCCGGAACTTCCCTCCCGATTGATCGAGAAATCGTCCGCCAAGAACTGGGCTTCGACGGCATCACGAGCAATAGCATCGACACGACGCATGATCGTGATTTCTTGCTCGAGTATCTCTTCGACTTGTCTCTCATCGGGCTTCATTTGAGCAGTTGGTCCGAGGAGTGGATTCTGTGGACCACGACGGAGTTCGACTTCTTGATATTGGCCGATGCGTTTTGCACAGGTTCGAGCATCATGCCGCACAAGAAGAACCCCGACGTGTTGGAGTTGATCCGGGGGAAAACGGCTCGAGCAACGTCGGCGCTCGGGCAACTCCAAATGTTGGTGAAGGGATTGCCGCTGGCCTACAACCGCGATCTGCAGGAGGATAAGCTCGCCTTGTTCGACGCCCACGACACGGTTTCGGCGTGTCTGGAGCTTGCGGCGGCCCTCGTCGAGGAAACCAAGCTCAACGAACTGAGCATCAAGTCCCGCATCGAGGACGGGTATCTCGACGCGACGACATTGATGGAGTTTTTTATTGCCAAGGGTGTGCCCATGCGTGAGGCGCATGAAGCGGTGGGCAAACTCGTCCGGTCGTGCGAGGAAAGCCAATGTCGCCTCGCGGATCTTCCTTCGGAGGAATTCGAACAAGTCTGGTCGGGCATCGGGGAAGAGGTCTATGGCGTGTTGGGAGTTCAGAATGCGTTGGCTGCCTTCAAAAGTTACGGTTCCACGGCGCCGAGCGAGGTGGAAAAACAAGTAGGCGAGTGGAAAAACCGACTTCTGGATTAACGGGTGGCCTGTCGTTTGTCAGTGAGTGCTGGTTGAGCGACGATCTCGGGCTTTTTCTCGAAAGGCCCGTTTCCTACTCTGCAAGGATCGCCGCTAGATCGTCACGGATTTTGGTGATTACGTCGCTCCACTCGCCTTGGGCCGTTTGCCGGACCAACCGGATCGTTGGATACCAGGGCGATGTCTTTTCTGGACCAGACCATCGCCAGTTCGCCGGAGTATTCAACAAGACCCACACGGGCAGGCCCATCGCCCCCCCGAGGTGGGCCGTTGCCGTGTCGATCGTCAGTATCAAATCGAGTTGACGCATCGCTGCCGCCGTGTCGGCAAAGTCTTCGCACCAGTCGCCGATCGAAAAGAGCCGATCCTTCATGGGCAAGGGCAACGAATCCCGAATGGGTGGAATCTGTAAACTCACCCAGTCTACCTCCTTCAACTCGAAGAGAGGAAGGAGCTGCTCTGGAGAAAGGGAACGTCGTTGCTTGTCGGCGTTGGATGCGGCATACTTCTCCGGTTTGACCAAACCGGTCGTCCACACGAGACCGACTCGAAATCGTTGTAGATGCCCCAATCGCTTTCTCCAAGCGAGGAGTTTCTCCGTGGGAGGTCGCAAATACGGTAGGGCGATGCCGACGTTGTCCGGCTCGATTTGCAATCGGTGTGGGAGACTCAATAAGGGCAGACTGAAGTCATGCGCGGGAAGCGGACAGTGTTGACCGACTACCTTCCCAGGAGCGAACGAGCGTAGTAACGAGACAAGACTCTTTGGGCATCGGAGGACGACGTTCGTGTCGTGTGCTTCTTTGAGTAGTTTGACGAATCGAAGGAATTGAATGGTGTCGCCGTAGCCTTGCTCGGTGTAAAGCAACAGTGTCCGTCCTCGCAGGTCTTCTTCGTTCCAAGTCGGAGCTATTCCCTTGGGAGTTTTGCTTGGAAACAGGCTCATGTTCCAACGCCATTCGTAATGCTCCCAGGCCTCGCGATAGCGTTGTTGAATCAACAACGCTATCGCCAAGGCAAAGTGGGCTTCCGCTCCTTGAGGCTCCCTGGCCAAAGCCTGCCGAGCAACCCGGGCCGCCTCCTCCGGTTGGTCCAGACGCGTCAAAGCTGACGCCAAGGTAACAAGAGTATTTGGATTTCGTGGATCGCAGTGGTGAGACCGTTCGAGCACTTCACGGGCTTCTTCGACGGAGTCGGAAGCCAACAGGACTTCTCCCAGATCCTTAAGTGCCAAAGCATAAGTGGGTTTGAGGTTGACGCATTTTCTTAACCGTTGGAGGGCCTTGGAAAGTTCGCCGGAACGTAAGAATGCGTTGCCGGAAATGTGCAAGGCTCCGAGGTGTTCGGGATCCACGGACAACATGGCCTGGCTGATCTCGAGCATGGCCGGAATGTCGGACGTTTGATAGGCATGGGCCAGTTCCCGGAACTTTTGCGACAGGAACTCAGAGCTTTGTTCGTCTGCCATCGTGTCTGGACAACTCCTTCGTCGGAAAAGGAACGACTGTTCAACAGTATAACCGATGAGAGTGCGGAAGTTGGCCAAAGATAGAGGGATCATCCAATGTCGTCTTTGTGGCTTGCTTGAGTCCAACATGTTTTGGCCATGAGCATTTGACCAAAAACCTGTCGCGTTGTGGTGGTAAGCTCCAATGAAACAAGGGGTGTGGGATTGGCCGAAGTTGTGAGATTTTTTTTCGAGCGTGGCCATTTTTGTGAAAATGAGACGGCGTTCGATCCTATTGTATTATGGGCACATGCGCTCAAGAGCGGCCGGAGAACTCGAAAACGAGCCGAAATGGCGACTTTTCGAGGGTCGTTTTCCATAAATAATTGATGTATATGGAGATGCGGAAATCGAGAGGTGTCAAAAAGGTGCAATTTAGGCGCAGGTTTACTACAAGTTTACTACAAGTTTAGCGCAGGTTTACTGCAGTTTTAGCGCAGGTTTCTGTCATTTTTGGACCGGTTTTAGGCGGCAAGTTGAGGGGTCGTGGGTTGGAGGAGGTGGAGGTGGATGAAAATTTGAAAAAAAATTCTACGCCGAGTCAATGCCCCTGGCTTGCCGGTCGGGACCGGAAAAGTGATGACTGTCTAGTTTGTCCGTCGAGTGGATTTCGAGACGACCCGAGAACAAGACGGACAAAGCGACGGCAAGCCGACGCTGTACACGACAGAGCCTGACAAGTAGCTTTGTTGCGTTGCACGAAGAATCGTTTCGTTCTATCGGTCTGCCACTTTGGCAGATTGTACTATCGGATTTGAAACCGGCAGTGTACTATGATTTTAGTGTCACTTTGACAGAGGGAGTCTCCTGCTAGTCATGCGAATTATTGAAGAACTTTGAATCGATTCTTGGCCTTTTTACCTCTAACTTTGCGTATTGAAGGCTCGTTGCGTGAAGAGTGTGTGAATTGCTTCACCTAATGGCACGGTGATTGCTCAGGCTAGTGTTGTGTGAGGATAGTCAGACCATCACTGACACTCTGAGCGGGCAAACCACCTTGTCACGCAGATGACAATCCCAACAGGGAAATAACTGAATATAACCGTGATGGTTCTAGGTTGCCTGCCGAAATTGGCGCTACCGCGGAGATACACGAGTCCAAGTACGAGACACGTGGAGCCGAACTGGCACCACATCCGCGTTACTCAACGAGCAATGACGCAACGGGGACCATGAAGAACCCGAACTCAGAACAGGGATCAGCCTTTGTTTGTGTGAGCAACCAAAGGCCGACCGAATCGACTCGAAAAAGGAGCATATCTAATGGCTGAAGGTGAAAAAATTATCGGGATCGACCTCGGGACGACGAACTCGGTTGTGTCCGTGATGGAAGGCGGCGAAGTCAAAGTTATCGCCAACCAAGAGGGGCACCGAACGACCCCGAGCGTCGTGGCGTTCACGAAAGAAGGGGATCGGCTCGTCGGAGAACTGGCCCGTCGCCAGGCGGCGATGAATCCGCAACGGACGATCTACTCGATCAAACGATTCATGGGGCGACGACACAACGAGGTCCAAGACGAAGAGAAGCTCGTTCCGTACAAGGTCGTCGGTGGCCCCGATGAACTGGTCAAAGTGGACATCGATGGCAAGGATTATACTCCGCCGGAAATTTCGGCCATGGTCCTGCGGAAGCTGAAAGAGGCTGCCGAGGCCTATCTTGGTCACACCGTTCGTAAAGCAGTGATTACCGTTCCGGCTTACTTCAATGACTCCCAACGACAAGCGACAATCGACGCTGCACAAATCGCTGGCTTCGACACCGAATGGGAAATTGAAGACCCTGAGACAAAGAAGAAAACCAAGCAGCGGATGCGAATCATCAACGAGCCGACGGCCGCTTCGTTGGCCTACGGACTCGACAAGAAGAACGACGAAAAGATCGCCGTCTTCGACCTTGGCGGTGGAACGTTCGATATCTCGATCCTCGACGTTGGCGATGGCGTGTTCGAGGTCAAAGCGACCAATGGCGACACGCACCTCGGTGGTGACGACTTCGACCAAGTCATCATTGACTATGTTGCCGACGAGTTCGAGAAAGAACACAACATCAACCTTCGGAAAGACGAAAAGGCTCTCCAGCGCCTGAAAGATGCTGCCGAGCAAGCCAAGAAAGAACTCTCGACGGCTCAATCGACGCTCATCAACTTGCCGTTCATTACGGCCGACCCACAGACGGGAGCCAAGCACCTCGAGATGACATTGACGCGGTCGAAACTGGAACAACTTGCAGACCCGCTCATCGAGCGTTGTCGTGGTCCGGTTGTGTCGGCACTCAAGGATGCTGGGTACGACCCGAAGGACATCGACGAAGTCGTACTGGTCGGTGGTATGACGCGTATGCCTGCCGTCCAGGCACTCGTGAAAAACATCTTCGGCAAGGAGCCTCACAAGGGCGTGAATCCGGACGAAGTCGTGGCCATCGGTGCAGCTTATCACGGTTCACAGATCCTTTTGGGAAGCAAGGCCGATGTGCTGCTCGTGGACGTGACGCCGTTGTCGCTTGGGATCGAAACTCTCGGCAACGTGATGACGAAGCTCATCGAGCGGAACACGAAAATTCCGACGAGTGAATCCCAGGTCTTCTCGACTGCCGAAGACAATCAGCCCGCTGTGGACGTCCACGTCTACCAGGGCGAGCGACCGATGGCCAAAGACAACAGGCTCCTGGATCACTTTCGGCTCGATGGCATCGAGCCTGCCCCGAGGAACACGCCACAAATCGAGGTTACGTTCGACATTGACGCGAACGGCATCTTGAACGTCTCGGCGAAAGACAAGAAGACGGGCAAGGAAAACAAGATCATGATCCAGAGCACCAGCGGACTGAGTAACGACGAGGTCGAACGGATGCGCAAGGACGCCGAACTGAACGCTGGCGAAGACAAGAAGAAAAGGGACCTGGCCGAGGTTCGTAACCAAGCCGACAGCACCGTTTGGCAAGTCGAAAAGTTGCTCAAGGAACATGGTGAGAAGATTCCGGAGAACGACAAAGCCCCCATCCAGGCTGCCGTCGACAAGGTCAAGGAAGCCCAAAAAGGCGACGACAAGGACGCCATCCAACGAGCGATCGAGGAACTCCAAACGGCGGCCCAGGCCATGACACAATTCGCGCAAGGTCAGCCCGAAGCCCAACCGGGTGAGGGGGCAGCGAGTTCGTCCGGCGACAAGGGTGGCAGCGATGACGTCATCGATGCCGAGTTCGAAGTGAAGAACTAGCCGAAAGGGTAGAGGACAGATTCCAGGTGGGCGAAAGCCCACCTTACCCAAATTCTGGTTTCGAGAGTTGATCAACAACACGGCTCATAGGGCGGGCCTCTGTTGGCCCGCCGTGATCCTACCGATAAGTTCAAGACAAACTCCTGCGTTTCTTGCGTTCACCATACATTTCTCACTTCATCCTCACACATGATGATTTGTTGAAAAGACGGTCTGCGCATATAGTTGTCTCCAAGAAACATTTTCTTGTGGGGAACCGGGAAAAAAGATATTGTGAAAAGGTGAGGAATTAGGCGGAGGGTCCCGCGTTTCGGGTCTTTACAACGAGAGGGCGTCATGTCCCAGACGAAAACAAAAAAACCGGTGCCTAAAGTCATTCTCGCCGAAGATCATTTTTGGAAATGTTACTCCCCACGGGGTGAATTTCCGGTTTCGACGGTCATTTCTGTCGTCCTACATGCACTCGGTTTCGGTTTGGTGTTCCTGGTCGGAGCGTTGGCCGTAGGTGGTGGAGGTCTCGACGGGAGAGGTGGCGGCGGACCCCCACAGATGGACGTGGTCGATGTGGAAGGCGGTGGCGGCGTTGGTGGCCTCGGCGGTGAGGGATTCGGAAAAGCCGGTGATGGCCGCGGTGACTCGGAGAGCAATCCCGGTGGCATAAATCGACAAGAAAACGTCAGCGAACCGACGCAAGTGGCGGGCGGTCCGGAGATTCCAAAAGGACTCGAAAACGACCTACCGACGGAACTCAATCCCGTCACCAAGCAGGATATTCAATTATCCAGCGAAGGAGTCGAGGCTCCCACGGATTTTGTGCAGTCTCCATTCGCGAATTTACAAGTCAAGGCCGCCCAAGCGGCTCGTCAGGTGAGTGCGAAGGCGAAAACGAACTCTGGCGCAAACACAAAGCAGCCCAAAAAAAGCGATAAGCCTGGCAGCGGTTCTCCCGGGAAAGGCGGAGGAACCGGAGGCGGTAATGGGACCGGCATTGGAAAAGGTACGGGTCCTGGTACGGGCACTCGCACGACAGGCAACGGGCGGCTGTGGCGCGTGACGTTTTCAGCCTACGCCAACGAACCGGCAAACTTCATTACCAAAGCCTTCCAGCGACATCAAGTGATGATCGCGATTCCCGCCGACGCGGAGAAACAACGGTTCTATTTTGCCAACATGTCAGCTGGTCGACCTGTGGCCAAACTGGTCACTCGGAGTTACCTGGTCCGCAAAAACATCAAGATCGGGTTTCAGCTGATTGCCAACAACCCCCGGTCTCGAGACGAAATCGCGGCTCTCGTTCGAGCCGTGCGAGCACCCGTCCGCAAACTTCCGCAGTTCGTTTGGTGCTGCTTCGTCTCCGAGAAAGAAGAGCAGTTGATGCGGCTCGCTCGAGCGAAAGCGGGTGGAGTTCCTGACCGCAAGATAGCCGCAACCCACTTTGACTTCCAACAAAGCGGAAATGAAGTTCGTCCTGTCGTGCAGTCAGTCGTTGTCCGAAGTCGATAAACAAGAGAGCGTGAAATGGGATGGGCCACGCACTACATAGGGCAGCTTCAAGAAGGCGAGACGGTTCAGTTCCGTCCTCGAGGCGATTCGATGAAAGGCAAGATCGAGTCGGGACAGCTGTGTACTGTGGAACCAATTTCAGAAGATACAGAACTTCGGGCGGGTGACATCGTACTATGTAAAGTAAATGGAAACCAGTACCTCCACTTGATCAAGGCGCTCCAGGGACGGCGATTTCAAATCGGAAACAACTGCGGAAACATTAACGGTTGGATCGGTAGGAACGGGATTTACGGAAGACTTGTGAAAGTGGAAGACTGAGAGAAACTCCAAGAGTCGTCGTCAAGCTGTTGCCATCCAGAATTCAAAAAACAGACTCCATTGGAATGGCTGTTGTAAGCCTACAGATTCAATGCGTTTGGGTCCTTTCGGAAGCTGGGCGAGAAAAAGCGAATAGCGGACAAGCATTCCAAACTCTCACGGAACTTCCCAAGTGTTCTGTCTTGCAACCCGATTCGTCCCTGCTAGTGTTGTCAACAAACACCCAGTGCAACGGTGTTGTCGGCCAAAGCATGGCCAGAAGCAGGCATTCGGCGTTACATTCTCGTTGTTACACGCAAGCCGCGTGTACTATTGGAATTCGGTCGAGCAAAGCACGTGCGATGCACTTGGCTCTACGGTCCCAAAATCCTGACAAAGACCTGGGAAAAGTCGTACTTTTCCCACGGGATTCGATTCGCTACAGTTACGCGGTTTGTAAAGGACTAAGTACAAAGTCAAAAGGATAAACTCAGAAGAGACGACAAGGCGAGGAGAGGTTTGGTCTCTCGTGTGGGCGTCCCCACCTTTCTTGATCTTCCGCGTTTCACTTTTGCTTTTTACTCCTCACTTTTTTGTCTTCAGTATAGCTGTGAGAGGTTTCCGATGGCCACCAACCAGGACCCGAAAGTTGACGTCAACCTAATCGAGCAGGCGAAACGCCAGGTCAACCGACTGGCCGAAGAAATTGCTCAACTCTCCGAGATGGAACTCGGGCCAGGGGAATATTATGGGGAATTCCTCCAGCGAGTTCTCGCCGCAATCGCGGCACCGGCCGGGGCCGTTTGGGTCCGGACGAACCAAGGAAATCTCCAACTCCAGTATCAGATTCGTATGCGGGAAGTCGGGATCGAGGCTGTCGAGAACGGCCGTGAGATCCATGGCGAGTTGCTCCGTCAAGTCGTCATGAAAGGCCAACCAGCGATGCTCATGCCGCAGAGCGGTCTCGGGGCATCGGCGGATGGAAAAGCCGCTCCCGGAAACCCGACGAACTACGTGTGTCTCCTCGCTCCCATCCTGGTCGAGAAACAGGTCGCCGGGCTCGTCGAAGTCTGGCAAGACCCCAACCGTGGTCAAGATGCCCAACGCGGATTCCTCCAGTTCATGGTGCGGATGGCAGCTTTGGCTGCGAACTACACCCGAAATCACCAACTCCGCCAGATGTCCAGCCAGCAGCAAGTCTGGACACAACTCGAGTCGTTCACCCGCAACCTCCATACCAGCTTGAACACGACAGAAGTCGCCTATCACATTGCCAATGAAGGGCGACGACTCGTCGAATGTGACCGTATCTCGATTGCCGTCCGAGAAGGTGGTCGTGCTGTTGTTCGTGCCATCTCTGGAGCCGATATCATCGAGAAACGGTCGAACTTGGTGGTCCTGATGCGGAAGTTGTTCGACGCCGTCATCGAGTGGGACGAAAAACTCGTCTACAGCGGTCAAAAAGACGAAACGCTCCCTCCCAAAGTTTTGAAATCCCTCGACGAGTATCTGGAGGAGAGTAATAGTAAGCTCCTCGTCGTTCAGCCCTTGCGGGATGAACGCGAGAAAGAGTCGAAAAAGCCTCCGCGTTCGGCTGTCATGATGGAATGCTTCGAGCCGGAAATTTCCCCCGAACAACTCACGGCTCGGATGGATGTCGTGGCCAAGCACGCCACGTCGGCCCTCTACAACGCGGCGGAATATCGCCAGATTCCGTTCCGTTGGGTGTGGCTGCCGATGGCCAAAGTTCAGGAAGGTCTGGGAGGAAAGACGAAAGCCATTATTGCCCTCGTGACCTTTGCCGTCGTATCGTTGATCATGGCCTTGATCCTTGTTCCGTATCCGCTCAAACTCGAAGCAAACGGGTCGCTGGTTCCGAAGGAACGCCGCTGGGTCTATGCTCCCGAACAGGGGATCATTGTTGGCTTTGCCAAGAACGTCAAGCCAGGGGCGAGGGTAATCAAGGGACAACGACTGATAAAGCTCTACAGTCCGGACTTGTGGCGAAAGCTGCAAACGGTCGAAACAGAAATCCAGACGGCCAAACTCAAGCTCAATACTCTCAGGGCGATCAAGGAACCTGGACAGCCGAATCCCGACACGATCCTTGCCATCCAGGAAGCCCAAACAACACTCAAATTCAAGGAAGAGGAACGGCGAGACCTCAAACGCCACGTCAACGCGGACGCGAGCACGAAGGCTGGAGAATTCTGGGTGTTGGCTCCGATGAACGGGCTTATCCTTACCTCCGACTTCCGCGAGAAGTTACACAAACGTCATGTGACGCCGAGCGACCCGCTCTTGCGAATTGGCGACGCTCAAAAGGTCAACCAGAATCCCAAGAAGTGGGAGGCCGAGTTAAAAATATCGCAGAAGCACATTGGACAAGTGTTGGCTGCCTTCAAGAATCTGGAAGACCGAGAACGGGCCAAAGCCAAAGAACTTCACAAGAAACTCATTTCTGCTAGTATCGATGAACAAACCATCGCGAACTTGACCAAAGACGATCCAACAGACGCCCGCTTGGCTCGGTACAGCATCACGGACGAAGAACAAATCGCGATGCTCAAAGACCTGGCTCGGGCCTACAGGAAACTAGCCCAACACGATTTTGAAGTCGACGTTGACTTCTTGCTCATCAGTCAACCCACAACGACCTACAAAGGCAAGTTGCATCGCGGTCACATCGCTCCGGAAGCGACACCCGACCGAACCGACAACAACGAGGCCGACCCCGTCGTCATCGCCCGCGTGCGGCTCTCAGGGGATGATATCCCCGAAGGGTATCGACTCCCACCGCACTTGCTCCTGACCGGAACAGAAGTCCACTCCCGCGTGCGGTGCGGATATTACCCAATGGGCTACTCGCTATTCTACGGCGTCTGGGAATTCTTCTACGAGAAGGTGGTCTTCTTCTTCTAGGCCTACCAATAGGTGAAAAATCGAATCGACGGAGTGGTGGCTGATTCTGGTTTTTTGAGTCGAACCGTAGGACAGATTGAAAGACTGTCCTACGTGGGACTCTCACAAGTCATTCCAGTCTCCAGCCACTCTTACAAGCGTTCCGAATTTCTTGAACTTTGGCGGGCCCAGGCCCTTAGACGAATACTCAGGAACTTCGGCGCAACGAGTGTGCGTCTTTTGGTCCAATACTCCGCGCCGATTTCCGCCGCTAATGAGGTATCTATCTGATGAAAAGTTTTGTCCTCTCCACCATCCTCGCCATCGTCTTGGCTGGAGGAATCGCCTGGTGGTTCGATTTATTGCCGGACGGGACCGTACCAACGAGTATTTCGGGAGGAGGTCCACCGCCGCCTCCTCAGCCTGGTGAGTTCGGACAATTACTCTACGGCAAAGAGGAAGAGAATGGAGATGCGAAAGAGGAAACTCTTCCGCCCCAAGACGATAAGGCCGAACCCACGGTTGTCACGGCAACCTTGACGTCGAAGGAACTTCGAGTTCCGGCGCTGGCTGATGGCGAGATTCTTTTCATCGGCGAAGAAATCGAGGCTTCTGGGACGGAACTTCCCCCCCAGGAAAGCGAGCTCAAGAAAGAAGTATTCCTGGCGGGCGGAAAACGATACCAGGTGGTGTACCGGCCATGGACGGAATCGCAGATTGTCAAGTATGACCAGATGCTTGCCATGCTCAATCCCGCCATGGCTATCCAACAGATGGGAGCGGCAGAACAAGCTCACGAGATCGCAAAGCGGGAAATAGAAGTCTCCAAGCTGCGAGCGAATGAAACCGAACAACAGTACAAACGAGCCGAAAAGGCCTTCACCGATGGCGGTCTCTCGAACGAGGAGTTTGGCATCAAACGAACGCAGTACATGATGTCCCGCGAAGAGGTCAAAAAGTCAAAGGTGGCAGCCAAGAAGACCGAGATGGAATACGAAATGGCCAGTATGATGTATCACAAACATCGCATCCAAGACAAATTGCCGGGCTATGCTGTGATTCATTCCATTTTGAAACGTCCGGGGGAGTCCGTCAAGAAGGGCGAGACGATCATGATCCTCCGGCGAGTCGATGACCTCAAAGCGGAAGGCCGGATGCGATCGCAGGACTACTCGTATTGGAAACGGAAGCAACAAGAAGGCCGTAGCAAAGTCACGATCCAACCCATTTTTGAACTCAAGCCGTACAAGGTCTTCCGCAAAGGACATCATCACGAAATTACGAGTGTCGCTGTCCACCACAACCTCAAAGACGGCAAGCCCACCGTCCCGACGATTGTGTCGGGCGGGAAGGATAAAATGGTCTGTTTTTGGTGGTTAACTCAACAAGTTCCCATCCATCGGGCCGAACACGACAGTGAAGTTTTGGTCGTAGCGTGTGCTCCAGGCGACTCGAAGACTTGGTGGTGTTTGTCCGGTTGTGCCGATGGGAGTATCTACCGATGGGATCTAGCCAACCTGAAAGAATCGAAAAAGCAAATCCGCGAACCCGATGCTACACAGACTAGCATTACGGCTCTGGCGTTCAGCCCTGATGGAAAGTATTTCGCGAGCGGTGACGAAAGTGGGAATATCATCGTTTGGGAGACCGAAACTGGGAAAGAACTCTACCCAGTTGACACAAAGCACGGGGCAGAAGATGTCCACGCAGGGGGCATTACCTCGTTGTATTTCACGCCGCAGTGTTACTTGGTCTCGGCGAGCCGGGACAAAACGTTGCGAGTGTATCGCCTTTACCAGCGAGGCGTCTCGGAAGAGAAAGCCATCACCGTCGGGCGGACTGGAAACGTGGCTGACCTCGGAGTAACGGCGGACGGAGAGTACTTGCTGTTGGACCGTGGCAAGAGCTTAGAGTTTCTCTCGATTCCGAAAGGTGATCCTGTTATGGGCTTGCGAAACTTGAGCCCAGGATGCACGTTCGAGACCGTTGCTACGTTCAACAATGACCCAATGGTCAAAATGATGCTCAGTGCAGGGGCTCCGGAAGGCCGACTCCAACTCTGGCGTTCGCCTTCGGACAACTCACGAGGGCATGAACTTTGCCAATTCGTTCCGCGGGAAGGATCTCGTGTGACGTGTGCCGCGTTTGCTCCACACACGGCCAAGATCCCCGCGCTGGAAAAAGTCGGTGGCGGTTCGTTTGCCGTTTCCGGAGCCGAAAACAACTACCTCTATGTCTGGGCGTTGCCCGACCAAGGAGCCGTCCTGAACCATTGCATGGTCGGACTTCCCTGGCAGTCCTCAGGCATCATGGAAGCGGGGGGAGAATACCAGATTTTCTCCCACGTCAACGCGACGACCGGGGACAAGGCTGCAGCAAGCCGGTTGCGACCAGGCATGCGAGTGAATATCGTTATTGAAGAAAAGTAGTGTTTTGGGGAACAGGGAACAGGAAGCTGGGAATAGAAGAAACGCCAGATTTGTTTTTCTGTTCCCTGTTCCCTGTTCCCTGTTCGCCGTTCCCTGGGAACCAATCCAATGGCAAAACAATCGGTCGCGGCAGATCGCGAGAGACGGAAACACGTGAAGCTGCGAATTCGCGGCGACATCGTGATTACTCCGCAGAAATACGAAGGGCGAACGTTCTACGTCGTCAAGGACCCGGTGAGCCTTCGGTATTACCGGTTCAAGGAGCAGGAGCACTACCTGATCCAGATGATGGATGGTAAGCACACCCTCGACGAAGCCCAGAAGGCGTTCGAGAAACGGTTCCGTCCGGACCGATTGACGCTCGAAGACCTCGAACAGTTCGGCCAACAACTCCTCAAAGCTGGGCTGGTGCAGAACGAAACGCCCGCTGCCGGGAAGTTGCTCTACGAGCAACGGAGCAAGCGGACCCGTCAAAAGATGATGCAGAACTTCACGAACATCCTCTACGTGAAGATTCCCATCTTCGACCCCGAGAAGTTACTGACGAAGATGCTGCCGCCGCTTCGGTGGATCTTCACGACGAGTTTTTTACTCCTCAGCGTAGTTTTCATGCTCTCGGCGCTGATGCTGTTCCTGACGCACTTTGAAGCGTTTCGCGAGCGGATGCCTTCGTTCCAAGAATTCTTTAGCTTCAAGACAGTCGTGTACGTATGGGCAGCCTTGGGCGTAGTAAAAGTCATCCACGAATTCGGGCACGGGCTCTCGTGTAAGGCATTCGGCGGGGAAGTCCACGAGATGGGGTTCTTGCTATTGTGCTTGTCCCCGGCGATGTACTGTAACGTCTCGGACGCTTGGACTTTGCCGAGCAAATGGAAACGAGTGTTGATCAGTTTCGCCGGGATTTATGTCGAGTTGATGATCGCTGCCGCAGCAACGTGGATATGGTGGTACACTCCAAGTCAACCGTTCGTGAACTATCTGTCGCTGTGTTTGATGATGGTCTGTTCGGTGAGTACGGTTATTTTCAACGGAAACCCGCTGATGCGTTTCGACGGGTATTACATTCTCGCCGACATACTCGAAATTCCGAACCTTCGCGAGCGAGCTAACAAATACCTCACGCGCTTGTTCCAGGAATACGCCTTGGGGATCGAACAACAACCTGAGCCCTACATGGCCTTGTCTCGTAAGATTCTGTTCGTAACCTACGCCGTCGTGAGCTACCTGTATCGGTGGTTCATCACGTTCGTCATTTTGTATTTCATGGCGACGTTTCTCAAGCCGTACAAGCTCGAAGTCCTCAGTCAATTTTTGGCCTTGTTTGCGTTGGGCTCCATGTTTGGTTGGCCTCTGGCGAGGATGATCCAAAACTACAACAAACGCGGGAGGCTCCCAGACATGAAAATGTTGAACGTGTCGATCACGGTTACCTTCTTTACGATCCTCATCCTCATTGCCTTTCTCGTCCCTATGCCGGTTTCACGTATTCGGACGACTGGGATCGTTCAGTTGAACCCGAAGGCGCTGGAACCAATTCCCGTCCGAGTACCGGGAATCTTGGAAGACCTCGGGCCAGACATTCGGGAAGGTGCTCGAGTGACCAAAGGCCAAACGATCGCTGTGTTTGAGAACATCAACTTGATCCGAGAATATCAACAGGCCAAGACGACGGCCGGCATCAAACGCAACGTCTACAAGAGTTATAATTCCATTTTGAACACTCAGGGGTCGAACATTCCTCCCGAGGAATTCCCCAAGATCCAGCAGCGTCAAGCCAACATTCTCGCAGAGTTACTCAAGGCGAAAGTAGAGATGGAAAGCCTCGAACGCCTGCAAAAGAGACTGAATCTGCGGGCTCCGAAAGACGGCATCATCATTGGCTTGCCCAAAAAAGAAGAATTTGGGCGGATGTGGGAGAGAGAAAAGTCTCCACCGATCTGCAAGATCGGCGATCCAATGGCCCTGGAAGTGTTACTTCCAATCACACCAGACGATTATCAACTCCTCGTCGAAAACTTGAAGATTGCGGAGAAGGCCGAGCGGGAACTAGCCGTGACGATTCGTGTCCATGGTCGCGGGTCCAACACCTGGGAGGGTACGGTTAACGTTGACGAGTTGCCCAACGCCGTGGCCAAGACGATCCCATTGGCCCTCTCGACCAAAGGAGGAGGTCCGTTGGCCGTCAAACCGACGTCCAAGGAAAACGAAATGATTCCGCAAGTGCAGGTTTACTTGATTCCGATTACGATCAAAAACCCTGACAGTGCGATTGTCCCCGGAACGATGGCTCAGGTAAAAATTCATTGTGAGTACCGGAGCATTGCTTGGTGGGCGTGGCGAACCATTTCGAAGACGTTTGACTTGGGATTGATGTAACTATGAATAGGGGGCGTAGGGTGACTTTGTTCATCCTACGCTCCACCGGGTCCGCAACCACTTCTCAATTTTGCCGAATCGAGTTGATCCGATCCACCTGGACCAATACGCTCTTTCCCCTCTGATCCATCACCACAAGGTATCGACGGTCGAACAAATCAACGAGTCCAGAGATTCTACCCTCGACCATGTTGGGTTGGCTGCTGACAAACACTGTCACGACGTCCTGTCCGAAAATCAGTTGCAGTTGTTTAAGGTCACGCTGATTTTTGCTGAGCTGGACAGGCGGTGACTTCGGAGACGTTTTCCCACCGGCAAGCGTTCGTTGTCTTACTGGCAGAATCCCCAACAAGACGATACCAATCGCCAGCATGGTAGCGACACGAAAGGTGTGAGAGTTTGGCATGAAAGAAATCCTTTTCATCATGTCGTCAAAAATTCGTCGACTCTGAGAGGGTGATACTGTTGGCAAGTTGGAATGTGGGACAAGTCATTAACCGTCCTACGACCAACACGCCAACTCTTGTACAGTTTCGTTAACCGCTTACCCAGCCTTCGCTCGTTCAACCGCCGTCGTCAGTGCCCTTCGCACGAGTACCTTAACCAAGTGGACGCGGTATTCGGCATCGCCTCGCATGTCGCTGATTGGGTTCGCGGCTCCCTGAGCCACACTCGCCGCTTGAGTGATATGGGTTTCCGTGAGATCCCCGTTCACCAGAGCCGCACTTGCTTCGGGAACCAGGATGGGCTTGGGAGCGACAGCACCCAAAGAGATACGAGCCTCAACACATTTGGTCTTGTTGTCATCGAGTGTGACGGAAACCCCTGTCCCAACGACAGCAATGTCCATTTCGTTTCGCGGGATGAAACGCAGGTAAGCCGCGCCGAAGTTCTTTGGTGGTGGTGGCAAGTGAATCGACAGAAGCCATTCGTTTTCCGCAAGGACTGTTTTCCCAGGAGCGGTGCAAAACTCCTCGGCAGGAATCTCTCGAATGCCGTTCGGTCCGACGATTTTACACGTCCCTTTGTGAGCAATGATGATCGGCGTCGTATCGGCCGCAGGCGAGGCGTTGCACATGTTGCCACCAATGCTCGCGCGGTTTTGAATCTGAATTCCGCCGACCAACGAGACTGAATCGATCAAACCTGGGTAAGCGTTCTTGATGTCCTGGTCCTCGTAGATCTGGACACACGGGACTGCCGAGCCAATCGTCAAGCCCTTCTCAGCCTGGTAGCTCAACTCCATGGCCTCGGGAATTTTCTTGAGATCGATCAGCATGTCGATGTCGCGGCGGTGTTCGCGAACTTGGACGATCAAATCGGTCCCACCAGCAAGCATTCGGGCTCGGGCTCCTTTTTCCCCCAGCAACCTGACTGCTTCGTCGACGGTTTTTGGGGCAGCGTACTCTATTTCTTTCATCGTTGAAATCCGTTTTGGTTCTCTGGGTGTGTAGGGCTAGTGGAATCGGGTCAATGTAGCAGACGCCCTGCGTGTGCCGTTCCCAAAGTCAAACAAACTGCACGCGGAGAATTCGAGCTACATTCAGAGTCCAGCAGCATCCAGTTCTCGGATCAGTTCTCACAAAGACCATTTTCGTCAACAGTTCGTTCCTTGTCCATCTCCTTCGGGGAGTTGGCGAATGTTTCTTTCAGCCCACCCTATTTCGCTCTTCGCCCATTTTTCGACGATTTACGAACCAACTACCTCTGTATGTCCTCTTGAACGATAGACTTGTCCTATACTTACATCGTTCGATGACGCTTTCTCGAGGAGAGGAAATGGGCATGGACTGGATCACTGACAGCATCGTGATTGGTTCCTACAATGACTCACAACACGTTTCCGAAGTACGAAAGGCCCGGGTCCAGTCCATTTTGAGGTTGATCCAAGCCAACAAGGGAGCCGACCGGGACGAATTAGGTCTGCAGAGGCTCGCTGTTGTTCCCCTGATCGATGGTCCTGGCAACGATGAACGTTGTTTACGAGCGGCGATCGACACACTCGCTCGGTTGGTCGAGGAAATGCCTCCGGTTTTAGTTCATTGTCGTGCTGGAATCAGTCGAGCTCCGACAGTTGTTGCCGGATATCTGGTCAAGTACGAAGGAATGAAACTCCGAAACGCGTTCGGGTTGATCCGATCCAAACGCCAGATTAACGTTCACGGAGGACTGAGAGAATCATTGAAGGAGCTGTTGGCCAAGGAACGATAAAGTGGAGACTCGCTTCAGTCTGGCTTTACATCTGATCCCACCACTTTCCAAGCTAATCTTGACTGCGTGACAGATATTCGCATTGATGGTCGAAGACTTCCAAAGTGTTGGTCCCATCGGAGCCGCTTTCCTCGGGAATGATCTGGTGCTTCGGCCAGTCCATTCGACTCACCGACTCTGCTCTGAAGAAGCAGCCGTTGGTCGGCCGTATCGTCGCTATCAGTCTGATGGTCGTGGAGCAACTTACCTCCAAATTGGCTCTGATACTCTTCCTCAACGATCGGAACCTTTCTCCAACTCTTACGAAGCCGATTCTACCTTGGTCTTTTCCTTTGGCATTGAGCCCGACTCAGTGGACAATAAAAAGGTATCATTCACCCGACTCGCCGATTTCGGTTATGTTACTGCCTTCGCTTGGTTTGGAACGTTAGTACGAATCCCATGAAGAACTCCCACGGCTCGTCTTTGTCGGTCGCCGTCAAGACATTTCCTATTCTTTGGCAACGAATACTCCAATCTGGGATTGTTGGATTTTCGGTGGTTCGCGAAAGAGGCTGGCTTCTTGCCTGGGACCGGGCCCACTGGTTGTATGTGCTGGACGGCCAAGGACGCCCCCAATCTCAACGTCAGTTTTCGGGTCTGCGGTCAGCGAGCGGCGCGGACGATGGGTCGGGGTATGTGGCCGTTGGCCAAGACGGAGAAATTTGGGTGTTGGCCCCTGATCTCATGCCACGCTGGGAAAAGAAGCTCTCCGGCGGGGCGTTGGCCGTCGCTGTCGATGCTTTCGGGTACCACCTGGCAGTTTCCGGAGTGGCGAGCCAACTTCGCGTTTACACTGCGGACGGAGAGACCGTGAGTAAAACGACCACGCCTCGTCCATTGCACCACATCCGGTTCGTTCCGGCATCCGTGCACCTTATCGCCAGTTCCGATTACGGGTTAGTGGCGGCGTTCGACTTGGAGGGACAAGTACAGTGGCGAGACGGACTCGTTGCCAACGTCGGGCACCTCTGCACCGACGGATACGGAGAACAGATCCTGTTGGCGACGTTCGGAGAAGGAATTCAGAGGTACTCTGTGCAGAACGGAAAGCAAGGCCGCTGGACAATGCCGACTCCCGTTTCCCTGGTTGCCCAATCATTCGACGGGGCCTTGATCGTGACCAGTGGGCGAGGCAACCGAATAATGATTCTCCGTCCAAACGGCCAACCACTCGTCTCGACGAAAGTCCCTACCTCACCAACGGCCTTGGCAGTCGATCCGATGGGAATGTCGCTATTCGTTGGTTTCCACGACGGCCGAATCGTGTGTTACTCGTTGGGAAAACAATAAAGTCGTCGGCGATAGCTTCGATGGCAGCCTTCGATTGCACTCGTCTCATTTCCGCTCCCATTTCCCTCACTGGCCAGTCGTTGCCCTGATTGCTACAATCTATTTTTCACAACTTAGAGTGGATTATACTTTTTCGAGTCGATGCCGGAGGCGAACATGAGTAGGAAACGACCAAGAAGCAAAGCAACCAAACGCAGAATTCAAGCGAGAAAAGAAGAACGCCGTTTGCGGAAAAAATTGGGCAACGGTTACGCCCTGCGAATGTTAATTCGACCAAAGGCAACAAGCGATGCTTAACATCTTCGACTTGACCGGAAAAGTAGCGCTCGTGACGGGAGGAAGTCGAGGACTCGGCAAGTCCATGGCTCGAGCACTCGCCCAGGCGGGCGCAGATGTCCTCATTTCGAGTCGTGATGAAGCAGCACTGAAGGCAGTCCTCCCCCAAATTCTTGAAGGAACCGAGCGTCGCGGTGAATACATCGTTGCGGACATGATGCACCGCGAACAAACCAAACAACTCGCCCAACAAGCAATCGAACGGATGGGACGCGTTGATATCCTGATCAACAACGCCGGGACAAACCGACCGCAGCCTATCGACGAAATCTCCGACAAGGATTGGGACGAGGTAATGGAGCTGAATTTGAACTCCATCATGGCTCTGACCCGCGCCGTGGTGCCCCAAATGAAGGAACGTCGTTGGGGTCGAATTATTCACATCTCCTCGATCATGGGTTTCGTGTCGAAAGAAAAGCGAAATGGATATTCTGCCACAAAGACAGCATTAGTTGGCTTTGCCAAGGCGAGCGCATTGGACCTCGGACATCACGGCATCACGGTCAACTGCATCGCTCCCGGACCTTTCTTGACCGAACTGCCTGCCAGTTTATTGTCTCCCGAAGAGAAACAGGCTTTCGCCGACCGGACGGCAATGGGTCGTTGGGGCCAACCCGATGAACTCGCTGGTCCAGTTGTGCTTTTGGCGAGCGATGCGGGAAGTTATATCACCGGGGAGACGTTGGTTGTTGATGGTGGATATATCGCTCGGTAATTCACCTCGTGTAAGTTCAGGGAAGCGCTTCTGCAAGCAAAAGCATGCTTCATTGGCCCAGACGCTTTAACTCCACCAATCCCAGTTTAATCTCTCCTTCTGTGCGGCTCTTCGCTCGGCCATCAAATCGTCGATGCCGTCAATCACTTCGCCATGGATGTTGTACGCATTCATCCCCATTTTCTTGTCGGTGACATCGAAGATGAGGACACGGGATTGGGACGAGTGTCCCGATTTTTTCCTTTTCCTACTTTACTTTGTCCCGTTCTCAAAAGTGTCTACCAATGCTTTCCAGTTCCCGACCACCGGATAAAAGAGACACTTAGTGCCAAAGCGGCGATCGAGCGCAGATGTTACCTTCCGCTTTTTGGGAAAGGGAGCGGAATGACTTTGTCGGTGTCGGCGACATAGTTGTAAAAGCCGATTGTTTTCATGACCCATTTTCCGTCTTCCAACACAAATTCGGTTCGACAAATGGCAAGGAACGGGTTGGGGGCTCTGGACGAATCGGCTCGCATCCGAAAAGTCACTGCTGCGAGTTTCTTTTTGCGATCAATTGTGTCGTACGCGAAGTCAAAAAAGCGGAGCGTGACATCACCGTAAAAATCCATGACGCCGGGAAGATGATCTTGCACGTCCTTTTTCGTCACAGGACCATTCGACGACTTATATTCGAAATCTGTTGAGAGATTGTCCACGACAAGGTCCGGAATTTTCGTCTCGATCCCCTTTTCGATGTCATCCAGTGCCTTCCGAATTTGTTGCTTGTCAGAGACAATAAACAACGAGCAGAGCCACACAAGTAGTATCAAGACCAGGAGTCCCCCGACAGAATAGAGGTATTCCTTCTTACGGTTCTGCCACCATAAGAGCAACAGCACCGCTGCGAGAAAACCGAGTAAGACGTACAGCAACGTCGCGTTGTCATTGATCCAGGACATGGGTGGTCCTCAAAACGGAATTTCAAGCGCCGACGGTTCGGGTCGAGCGAGCCCGTTTCGCTTTCTTAGTATCCTTGGCTGGTCTCTTTGGTTCTTTGACTGATGTGTTCTCACCTCGGAAAAACACCACCGCAGTTGCAATGAGTCCCAGTCCACACGCCAAACAGGCTCGCCGAACAGCGAGGTCGTGGGCAATCAATCGGACGACTCGAGGTTGTTGTGCAAGGGTCACTTCGCCCAACAACGGAAGCAAGAGAACCAATACGATTAGCGTAACTGAAATGATCAGAGTTGTGACGAAGAAAATGCGGTTGAGCATCGGAAGCCCCGAGGTGCAAAGCAAATAGAGAAGTCACCACAGGCAGTCCAAGTGAGCTGGCCCGTGGTGTGTTCTCTCAAGTCTTCCTCGCAATCGAAGCAAACTTGGGCTTATTTTCGAAGAAGGTCGGTTGCGTAGCGGGCTGCTTCCCCGAGTTCCTCTTCAATCCGCAAAAGCTGATTGTATTTGGCGATACGGTCGGTTCGGCTCGTGGAACCGGTCTTGATCTGGCCTGCGTTCGTCGCAACCGCAATGTCAGCAATCGTGGTATCTTCGGTCTCACCGCTACGATGACTGATGATCGATGTGAATCCGTTACGTCGGCCCAACTCGATAGCATCGAGGGTTTCGGTGAGTGTTCCGATTTGATTGACTTTGATGAGAATGCTGTTGCCAGCCTTTTCGTCGATTCCCTTCTGAAGACGCTCGGTGTTGGTAACGAACAAGTCGTCGCCAACGAGCTGGACCTTATTTCCGAGCTTCTCGGTCAATTTTTTCCAACCGTCCCAGTCGTCCTCGGCGAGTCCGTCTTCGATCGAGAGGATCGGCCACTTTTCACACAACCCGACCCATAGATCGATCATCTCGTCGGTGGTCGCGATCTTTTCGGGGTTGCTCGAGAAGTGGCAATAACCTTCCTTACCGAGTTTCTTGGCTTCCTCGAACAACTCGGTCGTGGCGGGGTCGAGAGCGAAGGCGATGTCGTCACCCATCTTGTAACCGGCGTTCTTGATGGCCTTCTCGAGAACCTGGAACGCATGCTCGGGGCTCTCCAAGTCAGGAGCAAAACCACCTTCGTCACCGACGGCGGTGTTAAGCCCCTCGTCTTTGAGGACTTTTTTGAGGTTATGGAAGACCTCCGCACCCATCCGCAAACCTTCGCGGAACGTTGGGGCTCCGACCGGCATGATCATGAATTCTTGAAAGTCGACTTTGTTATCGGCGTGTTTACCACCGTTGAGCACGTTCATCAACGGAACGGGCAAATACTTGGCGTTGGTGCCCCCGATGTACTTGTAGAGGGGAAGTTCGCTCCAATCGGCTGCCGCTTTGGCGACAGCCAAAGACACACCCAGGATAGCATTGGCACCAAGTTTGCCTTTGTTGGGAGTACCATCGAGTTCGATCAATTTCTTGTCGATCTTGGTTTGCTCGGTCGCGTCCATCCCCGCGAGGGCGTCGGCGATGGTGGTATTAACATGTTCGACGGCTTTCGAGACTCCCTTACCCAGGTAACGAGCTTTGTCACCGTCTCGCAGTTCGACGGCTTCGTACGCACCAGTGCTGGCGCCACTGGGGACGCAGGCACGCCCGTACACTCCGTCTTCCAAGATGACTTCGACTTCGACTGTCGGGTTGCCGCGACTGTCGAGGATTTCTCTTGCCAAGATTCGATAAATTTCCATTCGTTTTTCTCGCAAATTGATCCCTAAGAAAAATGGATTGTCCTGTTGCCGTTTTAGGTTTTCGGAGGACACCTGGAAAGAGAGGGGTATTAGGAGGCGTCCGTCAAGTGTGTCCGTGAAGACGTTTGCCCCTGAGAAAATGCGTTGAAAGTTCGTTTGTGGTGGATACCATAGCCACAGTTCCGTTGTGTACAGAATTGATTCTTGTGTCGCACAGAGGGGCCAATTGGCTTCCTCCTGAAACCGAGTGGGTGCAGGATGAGCAAGCTCAAAGTTTCCTCGTTGGTGTGTTTGGCATTGGTCCTGGTCGGGTGCGGTGGCGGTTCCGAGCAACCTTTGGGCTCGAAGGAGAATCCTCTTCGAGTAATGTTGTTGCCAGTCGATGGCGCAGCCCGCAAGACCGAGAGTGATTTTACGCCCATGTTTCGGGCGATGACCAAGGAACACGATATCCACTTTACGATTCGCGTTGGGCGGTCTTACAACGCCGTCGTGGAAGGCATGGCCAATGACCAAGTAGACCTCGCTTGCTTCGGTGCTGTTTCGTACCAGAAGGCGCGAAAACGTGGAGCCGTCGAATTGTTGGCCGTGGGATACAAGGGCGAAAGGTCGTACTACTTTTCGGGCATCTTCTGTCGGAAGGACTCGGGGTTGAAGAGTCTGAAGGATCTGAGAGGCAAACGAGTCGCGTTCGGAGATCCGGACTCGACTTCTTCATTCAATGTCCCTGTCGCCATGCTCCTCGAAGCTGGAGTCCATCCAGTCAAGGATCTAAAAAAGGTCATGGTCACTGGCAGTCACGGCGATTCGTTGCAACAGTTGGCCCAAGGTCTTGTCGATGCGAGTTGCGCATCATTCGCCGAGTACACCCGATTTGTCCAGGAAAGAGTTCTCGACGACAAAAAGGTCGTCCCCCTGAAGAAGAGTGGCCCGATTCCAAATCCGCCGTTTGCGGTTCGCGCCAGGTTGCCGAAGGAACTCAAGGATAAGCTCAAGGAAGCGTTTCGTAACGCTCACAAACTTCCTGGGATGGAGCCAGGCATGTTGCGGGGGTACGCCGGGCGCGCCGTGGACGGTTATGATGTGGAGTACGGGCAGAAACAGTTCGATGAGATGACAGCGAAACTCGCCCTCGTCACTCCCGAGCTCAAGTCTGCTATGCTCCGCAAGAGTGGTCAGAAAACGGGAAGTTGAACGCTCATTCTTACCTTCCCTCGAAAGCTTTCTCCATGCTGGTGTTCACACACGTTACAAAACAATACCCTGATGGAATCGTTGCGATACGCGACGTTTCACTCGAAATCCCTTCGGGACAATTCTGTGTCCTGCTGGGATCGAGTGGCGCTGGGAAGTCCACCTTGTTACGGTTGGTGAATGGCCTTCTCTTTCCGACCGAGGGTTCTGTGTCCCTCGCGGGAGAGAAAATTGAGCGACGGAGCCTTCGTCAGCTGCAACCAACGATGGCGATGATCCATCAACAGTTCAACCTCGTCCCCCGTCTCAATGTTCTCGACAACGTCCTATCTGGGACTCTACCGAGGTTGTCCTGGTGGCGGGCTCTGTTGCGCTGGTTTTCGAGGGAACAACAACGAAAAGCGTGTCGACTCATTGCCGAGGTCGGTCTTGGGGAGGAACACCTGTATCGTCGGGCAATGGACCTCTCGGGTGGACAAGAACAACGTGTCGCGATTGCTCGGGCGTTCATATTGAATCCCACGGTTGTGCTAGCTGACGAACCAGTCGCGAGCCTCGATCCCAAGACGAGTCGGACGATACTCCATTTACTCAAGCACGCATCCAGGCAACGGAACGTTACGGTGCTTTGTAGTCTCCACCAAGTCGATCTAGCGATGGAATTTGCCGACCGGATCGTTGGGATCGACACGGGCGTGATTGTCTTTGATGGACGTCCTGAGGCATTCGACAAGGAGGCTCATCGAGAGTTGTACCGGGAGGACGACCAAACGAGCGAACACATTCGAGTTGGTGATTCGAAAGACTCAGAGCCAAGTGGTTCGAGTGGCATTGTCATACGGAGAACCACATGACACCGCCCGTCGAGTCTTCCAACGACCCCAAGAAGTGGAGGCTCCGACCTCCGTTCACCTGGAAGCTCGTCCTCGGGCTGATGGTGTTCACGGTGGTGCTAGGCTACACGGGAAAACGGACGGGACTCGACAAGGTTGTGACGACCGTCCGGCAAATCATCGACGAAATGGTCGGATTAAGGGAAGAGTCACCAGCCGGAAAGGGAGTACGTAGGTTTGCGACTATGGCGTTCCCGATGGTTTTCTCCGAGAGCAAGCCAGTCGACGAACTGACTGCCGATGAAAAGGAAAACCCTCCGGCATTTTCCTACGTCATCACCAAACAAGAACGCGTCCCTGATCCTTCCATGAGGTCTGGAGAGGCACTCCGCTTCATCGAGCATTCTCGAGAGTACCAGGTCCGTCCGTTTGCCTATTTGGTGCTGCTTTTCTGGGAGATGCTCGAGACGTTGGAGATGGCGTTGTGGGGAACGATACTGTCGATCCTATTGGCCACCCCCTTGGCATACCTCGGAGCCAAAGGATACTCACCCCACAGCACACTCTATTTTCTGTCTCGAGGGATGTGCAGTTTGATGCGGTCGGTTCCCGAACTCATCAGCGCGTTGTTCTTTATTCTAGTGTTCGGTTTTGGTCCAGTGCCCGGCATTCTCGCAATGGGCTTACACACTGCTGGATTCCTGGGTAAGTTCTTCGCGGACGAAATCGAGAACGCCCCGAAAGGACCTCAGGAAGCGTTGGCGTGTCTGGGAACGGCCCAGTGGAAAGTCTTGCGATTCGCTGTCATTCCGCAAGTCATGCCGCAGTATTTGGCGTACATGCAATACATCCTGGAACGCAACGTTCGGGCAGCGACCGTTCTGGGCATCGTAGGTGCGGGGGGCATTGGAGACGAGCTGCTCGATAAGTGGAATCTTGCTCAGTATGGGCACGTCTCGACGATCTTACTCGTCATTTTCGTAACAGTCTTCTTGCTCGAGCATCTGACCCAGCACATTAGGCGGAAATTGATTTGAGGTCATTGGATGAATTCACACGAGAAAGAAGGGGATTGGCTCAACTTGCGAGACAAATGGATAACTGCACTCATGACACACCCCAAGGACAAAATCATCGAGCTGGGCAACCGGCTTGGAGAGCGTTACAAAGCCGAGCATCGAAAAGTTCCCAAAGCGGGTCTTGCGATGCTTCGCCTGCGGGAATCTGTGTTGGGGGAGACCTTCAACTTGGGAGAGTTCCCTCTTTCGTCGGCCAAAGTTGTGCTGACTGCTTCGAACAGCAAAACAGCTGAAGGTGGTGCTTTGGTGATGGTCGATGACGCCAACTTGGCAGTGGCATTGGCCATATGTGATGCCGTCTTGGCGGCTCAATGGGAAGGTGCAGAAGAGGTGGCCGAGTTCGTCCGTGTGGGACTTGGAAAGCTCGCCGAGGAGGAGAGTGAACGGGAACAAGTGTTGGCAAGCAGCAAAGTCAACTTTGCACTGCTGAACCAGGAAGGGGAGGAGGACGACGAATGATCTCCCTCGATGCCATATGGATGCCGGAGACGCAACAGCGAATCTTTCGTAAGGTCCTCCGGGCCATGAGCTACCCAGGGCGACTCGTCGATTTCGAGGCGGAATTGGATGCCGCACCAGCGATGGTCGGAATGTTAGCGTGTTTGTTAGATGCCACGACGACTTTCTGTGATCTCGATGAGTTGCTTCCTTCACAGACTATAGAGTTGCTAGAAACACAGGTCGCAAATCCGAACGAGGCAGAATTTGTTTTGGGAGATGCGACACGTGAACCTCCCGAAACGTTTCGGCCGAAGCTGGGAGACATCTATCAACCCCATCGAGGAGCTACAGTTGTTCTCGTGTGTGAACGCCTGGGAAAAGGTCAGAGCGTAGTGAGGTGTACTGGACCAGGGGTTAATGGAACGGAAGAGGTCTGTGTGTTAGGAATACATCAACGATGGTTCGATGCTCGGGAGCGTTGGGTGAGTCATTTCCCGATGGGTGTTGATATGTTGCTTTGTGATAACGCTCGAGTTGTTGGACTCCCAAGGACCACTTGCTTGGAATATCAAGAGAAGAAAGGCTCCACAAATGGGGTACGTCGCGATTCAAGGTGGTGAACAGGCCATCGCCCAGGCAGCTCAGTTGATGACGCGAATTCGCACCCAAGGTGCTGAAAACGGGGAACTGCCAATATCCCTGGAGGCTATCCAACACCAACTTCACTTCTTGTTGAGTGTCGTTCTGAGCGAAGGGGGACTCTATGATCCACAACTCGCAGCCCTCGCGATCAAGCAATCGGTAGGTGACCCGTTGGAAGCTGCGTTTTACGTGCGGGCGTACCGATGTACTCGATCTCGTATCCTGGAGACGCCACCGCAGGACACAAGTAAAATGCGGTTGATCCGACGGATTAGTGCAGCATTCAAGGAAGTCCCAGGAGGTCAGATGCTTGGCCCGACTCCGGATTATACCCAACGACTGTTCAATCTCGAATTGATCGATGAAACTCCCGAAGCCTTCCGCGAGGCTTTTCGGAAGTCTCTACCGCAAAGTGATCTTGATGACTTTCCGACAAATGTCCCGAAGGTCATCGACTTCCTCCGGCAGCAAGGACTCGTCGCACCTTTATCCCCGTCAGACGATGACCCTTTCGACATCACTCGACAGCCGATAATATTCCCGTTGCCCAGATCAGGGATGCTGTCGATCATGAGCCGAGCGAACACCGGTTCGATCTTGGCGATGGCCTATTCGAACATGCGAGGGTATGGAACCGTCCATCCGACAGTCGCGGAACTCCGGGTGGGGTATCTGCCAGTCGAACTACCTCATCCCGTCACAAGTGAACCGACACAAGTCGGGGAAGTGTTGATGACAGAGTGTGAAATCGTCTCGTCCTACGAGGCAGAGGACGACAAGAAACCGATGTTCCAGCTCGGCTATGGTGCCTGCTTCGGCCACAACGAATCGAAGGCCATCAGCATGGCGATACTCGACCGAGCGTTGCAGCATGGTATAAAGCATGGTCCGAATGCTCCTTCCGAGGATCCGGAGTTTGTTTTGTTGCATATTGATGGAGTGGATTCGATGGGATTCTGTGTCCATTACAAGATGCCTCATTATGTCACTTTTCAATCGAACCTAGATCGACTCAGGGCGACTCAGGAAAAACACCAGGAGCAACCGAATACTGAAGAGGTGGTGATGTGAATCCCAATGGTCAACAACACGAACGTGGCTATGAGTTCGGATTGCTCGACCAGGACGCCAAGAAGGAGGTCCGCCGGGCATGTCTCAAGGCCGTCTGTATCCCTGGATACCAGGTACCGTTTGCATCAAGGGAGATGCCGATTGCTCGAGGGTTTGGGACCGGAGGATTGCAGATCACGTTGTCCCTCATTGGTCCCGACGACTGTCTGAAGGTCATAGACCAGGGGACGGATGATTCAGTCAACGCTTGTAACATTGGGAAACTCGTTCGGAGAGTGTGTCCTGGTGTCACGTCAACGATCCAAACGTCTGAAGCCACGATTGTCCAGACTAGACACCGTATTCCCGAAACCCCATTGACCGAAGGACAACTCCTTGTCCTTCAGGTCCCGTACCCCGACCCTCTGACGTATGTGGAATCCGAGGAAGCTAAACGGGTGAGGATGCACGGAGAAGCGGATTACGCCCGGTTGTACGTTAAGCTCTACGAGGACATCGTACAGTTCGACGAGATCACTCTAAGTCATCGGTACCCAACGCAGATTCATACTCACTACATCATTGACCCGACGCCGATTCCTCGATGGGATGTGCCAAAGTTTCATCAGTGTCCTTGGCTGAACCTGTTTGGAGCCGGTCGAGAAAAAAAGATCTATGCTGTCCCCCCCTACACTGACGCGCACCCACTGGAGTTCGAGGACGTGGCCTTTCGAGTGGAAACTTTCACGACGTCCAGGGGAGAACGGATTCAGTGTGTTCGCTGCGGGAGTGTGGATACCTTCCTGGATGAAATCTACTTGAACGACGGCACTCGAAAGTGGGCCTGTAGTGACACCGAATATTGTGACAAGCAGATGTCAATTCATGAGGAGCTGTGACATGGAGACAGTACTCGCAGTCCAGGACCTCACCAAGGTGTATGGTAAAGGGTGCCGTCGGTGTCTCGTCGACACCGGTCCCAAAGCAGAGAGCAATCTTTGTCCTCACTGCAATTGTGTTGTGGCCCTCAACCGAGTGTCGTTCACACTCGATCGTGGTGAGATACTCGGAATCATGGGTGAGTCGGGAAGTGGAAAATCCACTCTCTTGAAGTTACTGTACATGGCAGAGCCTGTGACGTCGGGAACCGCGAAATGGTTTGGTGAAGAAGAGGTCGATCTTCTGTCTCTGAATCCAAGGGAAGCTCGCAGGTTCCGTGACAAACATTTTGGAGTGGTTCACCAGAACCCCATGCTTGGCCTCAACTTCCGAATCACAGCTGGCGGAAACGTCGCCGAACGATTACTCGCAAGCGGGAACTATAACTATCAAAACATCCGCCAACGAGCCTTGTCACTCCTCGAACGGACCAACGTTCCAGCCTATTGGATGGACCAGCTTCCGACCAAGTTTTCAGGAGGTATGCAGCAACGCGTCCAAATTGCCAAAGCCCTGGCCACTGAACCACCGTTGCTGTTGTTGGACGAGGTGACGACAGGACTGGACCTGTCAGTCCAGGCGAGGATCCTCGACCTGATCCTTGATCTGCATCAACAATACAGACTGTCGATGATCATTGTCACCCATGACATTGGAGTAGTTCGATTACTCGCGAGTCAGACACTTGTGATGAGGCATGGACAAGTCGTCGAATCGGGATTGACCGACCAGATACTGGAAGACCCACACCACCCTTACACTCAGGAACTAATTAGCGCAGCTCTGTAATGTCATCGACCCTCCAAATCATCGGTTTGGGTAAACAGTTTGTGTTGCACGAACGAGGTGTGACCATTCAAGCTTTCTCCGACGTGAGCTTCGAGGCAGCTCCGGGCGCATTCACGGGGTTGGTAGGTGCGTCTGGTTCGGGAAAGTCGAGTTTGCTCAAGTGCATCTATCGTACGTACCTCCCGGACGCCGGACAGCTCGTATATCGGTCGTCTAACGGAGTGATCGACCTCGCTTCGGTGGCCCCTTCGGTCATTCTTGAACTTCGTCGCAACGAAATCCGTTTCGTAAGCCAGTTTTTGACCATACCTCCACGACAAAGCACGATCGATGTCGTGGCCAAGCCCCTGTTGTCATTGGGTCATCAGAAAAAGCCAGCTCGAGAGATGGCCAGGGAGATGCTGCAGCGAGTGGGATTGCAAGTCGATCTCTGGAACGTGTCGCCGTACACTTTTTCGGGGGGTGAACGTCAGCTGGTAAACATCGCGATGGCGTTGATCGTCCCGGCAAAGTTATTGCTCCTGGACGAGCCAACGGCGAGTCTCGACGCGAAGTCAAAAGAGAAAGTATTGCAGGTCATCGAGCAACTGAAGGACAACGGAGTCACGCTGATCGGTGTCTTCCACGACCAGACGATTGTGGAACGATTGGCTGACGTTACAATCCACTTTCGGGGAGGCGTCCAACTTGCCAGCTGAAATGGGAGCCGACGACGGACTGTATCTCACGCGAGCCAAGCTGATCCTGGCCGATCAGGTTGTCAACGATGGAGCGCTGTTGGTGGACGGAACCGAGATTAGCGAGATCTGTCCCAACTCCCGCCCGGTAGGGGTTCCCGAACTGGACCTCAATGGTCAGTATCTGCTTCCTGGGATGGTCGATTTGCACAGCGACACGATCGAGGGAGTCGTCGAGCCACGCCCGGGCGTCGGACTGCCGCTGCCATTTGCTGTAGCTCAAATGGATCGTCGGACAGCCCATGTTGGCATCACGACGATGTACCATTCTCTTTCGTTCACGGCAGGAGAGTTGGGGCCGAACTTTCTGGAACGGGCAACGGAGTTGGCTCGGACGATCGTGGTTTGTCGAGAGAGGTGTTTAGTCGACCATTGGGTGCATTGTCGGTATGAGATCACCGATGCCACCGCATTGTCCTATGTCGAACGGTTGATTGACGAGGGCGTTTGTTCGCTCGTGTCGCTGATGGATCACATGCCAATGGAAGGGCAGTTCCGTGATGACCTTCCGGGCTTCAAGGATTATCTGCAACGGAAGTACCGGTACACCGATGAGGAGTTCGCGACGCTCTACAAAATCAAGGAAGCGAACTGGAGCACGAACATGGCCCGTATGCGTCATCTGGCCGACAAAGCTCATTCGGCGAACGTACCTCTTGCGAGTCACGACGACGATACTCCTAAACGAGTACAACGGATGCAGGAGTTGGGTGTGAAGATATGCGAGTTCCCGATGAATGTCCCCACCGCTGAGTTCATCGCCAAGGCCGGGTTGCATTCGCTGGTCGGAGCTCCGAACGTCTTTCGAGGTGGAAGCCAACGACACGACTACAAGGCTGCGGACTTTCTTGGTTTGGGACATGTGGATTGCATGTGCAGCGATTATTCTCCCGAGACGATGCTCCCCGCGATCTTTCGGTTGGCACGCGAAAAAGTACTATCGCTCCCAGAGGCTACGAATACATCAACGAGGAATCCCGCACAAGCCGTTGGTCTGGATGACCGAGGAGAGTTACGAACGGGAGCACGGGCCGACATGCTCGCGGTCAGATTTGTGGGTGACCATCCGTTTGTGACGCATACGTGGGTTCGTGGGCGTGAAGTGTTTAGGGCAAGATATAGTAACATATGAAGTAGAGCGTGTTTGGGGTAGCTGATGGAGTAAATGGTGAAAAGACCAGAACAAGGGCGGAGAATTCCAAACACCAACAAAAAGATCAAAACCAAAAATCCATAAGACGTCGATCCGTCCGAATCCAAAATCAAAACTGGCTAACTGCACACGGTTCTGCCTGTTACTTTTATAACTTTTGGAGATTCCCTTTCTGTGTCTCGCATTTCCTTGCCCATCGACGAAGTCCTCAACGGCATCAGGAACACCCTCAAGGAGCATAATTCGCTTGTGCTCCAGGCTCCAACCGGTGCGGGAAAAACAACCCGAGTTCCACCCACGCTCCTCGATGCTGAGTTTGCGGACACGGGACGTATCGTCATGCTCGAACCCCGGAGGCTGGCCGCGCGAGCTGCTGCTCGCCGGATGGCCTCCGAGCGAGGTGGGAGAGTGGGTGATGAGATCGGTTACCACGTTCGGTTTGACCGACAGTTCTCGAAGGACACCAAGGTCCTCGTTGTGACGCCGGGAATTCTGTTGCGAATGCTCCACACCGATCCCTTTCTGGAGTCGGTGGCTGTCATTCTGTTCGACGAGTTCCACGAACGAAATCTCGAGAGTGACTTGGCTCTCGGGATGGTGCGATTAATCCAGCAGACCGTGCGTCCCGAATTGCGAATGGTGGTCATGTCGGCAACTCTCGAAACGGAAGCTGTTGCCAAATATCTCGACCTGTGTCCCGTCATTACCAGCGAAGGACGGCTGCATCCTGTCGAAGTGACCTATGAAGACTACCCTTCACGAATTCCGGTCGGAGAGGCCGTTGCGACAGTCGTCAAGCAGGCACTCAAACGGACGGATGGAGACTTGCTCGTGTTCCTGCCAGGCGTCGGAGAAATTCGCCAGACGGAACGACACTTGGAGGGTGTTGCGAGTAAGTTGAATTTGCTGGTGTATCCGTTGTATGGCGATCTTCCGGCAGACAAACAGGACCTCGCTCTGCTTCCCCAGTCACAAAGAAAGGTGGTGCTCGCGACGAATGTGGCCGAAACGTCCGTGACTGTCGAAGGTGTGACGGGAGTAATTGACACTGGTCTCGAACGACAAATGGTCTTCGATCCGAGAGTGGGCTTGGACCGCTTGCTCCTCGGTCCCATCTCCCAAGCATCAGCAGACCAACGAAAAGGACGTGCAGGCCGAACACAACCAGGGATCTGTGTGCGAATCTGGAGTGAAGCCGGGCATCGATTGCGTCCGCCTCGAACGTCCCCCGAAATTCAGAGGGTCGACCTTGCTGGTGCGGTTTTGCATCTGTTAAGTATTGGAGAGACAGACCTGGATCAATTCCCATGGTTGGAACCTCCACCTCCGGCAGCGGTCGAACAAGCCCACTCCCTCTTGGCACGTTTGGGAGCGGTCGCTGACAACTGCGTCACAGAACTCGGTCGGTTGATCGCTCGCTTGCCCGTTCACCCGAGGCTTGCAAGGTTGTTGATCGAAGGTCACCGACTCGGACATCCAAAGATTACCGCTCTGGCTGCCGCCTTACTTTCGGAACGCGATCCGTTTCTGCGTGAGTCCCCAGGGACACCAGCTCACCAAGGTGTCCCCTCTCGGTCGGACCTCCTCGATCGGGTCGATGCCTTGGAAGAGTTCGACAAGACCGCAAGGGTCGAAACGCCAATCGGGACGTTAAATCGCGGTGCTGCGAATTTCCTGCTGCGAACGCGAGATCAACTGCTTCGCACTGCTCGTGGACTATCTCGCGATGATGTTGCTCTGGTAGAACACATTCCGCCTGCCGACGAGGCGTTGTTGCGTGCCTTGGTGCCTGCTTTCTCAGATCGTCTTGCGCGACGCAAGGACCATCGAAACCCAAAAGCCACGATGGTCGGGGGACAGAGTGTTCAACTTGCGAAACAAAGTAACGTCGTCGACCCGGAACTTTTTCTGTGCCTCGATGTCGATGTCCAAAAGCGCGGGACTTTTGTGCGGATGGCGTCCGGCGTGCAAAAGGAATGGCTCCCGGAAGAGTGGCTCCAGACTACGACCGACGTGTTTTTTGCCCCGGCAGCGAAACAGGTTGTGGCCCGGCGTGTCGTCCGATTTGATGACTTGATTTTGGAATCGGCTCCAGTTCAATTGCCGAAAGACAACGAAGTGGCCAAGGTTTTGTCCCAGGGCATTATTGAACAAAGTCATCTGCCCAAGGTCATTCCTCCCGAAGACTCCGATGCTGGCCGTTATCTGCTCCGACTCCGATGTCTTCACGATTGGTTGCCTGATGCAGGGCTGCCAGCTTTCGGCGATGAAGATTTGGCGGAAGTGTTGGAGTGGTTGTGCGTTGGCTGTCGTTCGATGCAAGAAGTTCAGCGTGCGGATTGGTTAGGGGCAATCAAGGGAAAGCTGACTTACGAGCAGCAACAGCTGGTCGAGAACGAAGTTCCCGACCGATACCAGGTTCCTAGTGGAAGTCGACTCAAGTTGACGTATAAGGTGGGGCGTCCGCCAGTCTTGGCGGTGCGTATCCAGGAAGTCTTCGGGCTTCGCAAGACTCCAACCGTAGCGAAGGGGCGAGTGCCCATCGTGCTGCATTTGCTCGCACCAAACAATCGGCCACAACAGGTGACCGAAGACCTAGCGAGTTTTTGGGTAAACACCTATCCGAACGTCCGAAAGGATTTGAGGGGGCGATATCCCAAACATGCCTGGCCGGAAGATCCTCTGACTGCGACGCCGGAGAAGCGTCCACAGCGGAAGAAGTCGTGAGTGGTGGAGAAGTAGATAGAGATTGCGAAACAGAAGAAACAAAACCTCGAACCACCCCTCCTCCCTCGATGGTTCCACAAAGGAATTCTGTCAGTCTCGTTATTGTCTTCTGCCAAAGGCGACTCTTAACAACCGAACCGACAAATCGATCTCGCGTGTACCCTAAGCTATCGAGACAGGCTGTTGCAGACGATCTCACAATTCTCGAATTCACCTCCTGAAAAAAGCACCAAAATCATCTTGACTTATTTTTGATGTCTACTATAAGCCTCCTCCACACTTTAACCCCAATTCAGGGCGCGTGAAAACAGACTGCGGACGAAGTCACCGTTCAGCCGGTGGGCTTCGTTCCAGGTATGCTTCAACGCCAAGTTCCGTGACCGACTCGTTTTCGGAGCCGGGACGGTCCAGAATCCAGAACTGCGGGGGATCACCAGTTCTGGAGGATGCTGGTAAGCGCTGGCCAAGGCCGTGCGTTGTTGCGTAATCCGCGGGATGGTATGCAAGATTTCCTTCGGATCACCTCACCGGCGTTGACTTTCGGGAAGGAAGGACTTGTGTTTCGGATGAACATCGCTCCCGAAAACCACGAGTCACTTGGGGAACTGAAGCTGGGTTAAGGAAGCAGTAGTTGGGGACAACAAGACCGTGGGAACGCGATTACCACTCTGAACTTGTTCCTCTCAGCGATAAATCAAGCGATTCGTCGCCGAATGTCGCATGGAGGCAACAAGGAACCAGTGCCGCAGCCCTTCACGGTTCGTCTGCTGCGAGGAGTCAAAATGGGGATGAAAAGCTACACTTCGCATCGGGCGTTAGCGGGCTGTGCACCTGACGCCTTCGACAATTCTCACTCGAGATTGATCCTCACTAGCAAGGATGTCTCGCGAGTTCCTGGGAAAAGCCAATGCTACCCGTCACGAATTACCTCCGAACCATCGGGTGTGACCGGAACCAGTTCCGGTCGGTTGGACAAAATGGTCCGAAAGCGACCAGAAAACTCGGAGCGTAAAGAACTTGATGGCTGTGCAACGCTGCCGAGCCATCGCTCGGAGCCAGTAAGAAATACAAAGCGACGAACGGACACCGCACGACGAGGTTTCGCCCCGTGCGAGGGACGAGCAGTGGGCGAAACCGAGAAACGCTGGTACCAGGAAAGGATAACCATGGGAAACACAGCTCGAACGGTCCCCGCCGCGGGAGGGTTCCTCGAGTTCGGAGCCCAAAACGGGCGAAGAGAGCCCAAAAGCCCAGTCATGAACGTGAACAGGCGAAATGAGCGCCGCCCCAAGGGCTACCGCTGCCGTCGACTGGTCGTGCTGGGCTGTATGGCGATTCTGTGTTTGGGATGGCTGGCTACCATGGCCGAAGCCCAAACCTATCAACACTCCCCGTTGAAATTGCCTCCTCTCCAGTCCCCGGCTCCGAAAGTAAAAGGCCTACGAGGAAGGACGCCACCAGTTCCGAGCCGAGCACCGTCCCCTCGAGGACAAGCGCCGTACAGGCTTCCGGCCATGCACACCTCGGAATCAACCAGTACTTATCCGGCTCCCATGACGGTGGGCAGTTCCGGAGAGATCGTGGAGATCTCAGGACCAATTGGGCAAATCGACCCCCAAGCATTGCCACCGCGAACGTTGCCTCCTCCAAAGGTTGTTCCCGGCGTTGTCCAATTGCCACCGGGGCATCGTCCATTCGGAGCACCACCACGGCCGGATCCAGCCACGGTGGCCAAGTTCAACAAATACGTCGGCCGCATCGCTGACACCGAACAAAATCTGACGCTTGAGGTGACTCGAACTCGGCTTCTCCGCCTGAAACAACCACCTCTACGGGTCCAACTGGGCAACGATGGAGTCGCTGGGTACACCATCATTACACCTCGTGAAATTCTGTTGCAGGGTAAATCCGTTGGCTCTACCGACCTACGGTTGTGGTTTGGGGATGCCGACAACATCGAAAAACAAACTGTCCTGACGTACAACCTTCGAGTCGTCCCTGACCCGGAAGAACGAAAACGCCTGCAGATGATCTATAATCAACTGGCGGACGAAATTAACACTCAGTTCAAAGACTGTAACGTCTGCCTGACGCTCGTCGGAGACAAGGTTGTTGTCGACGGTGATGCCCACAGCGCGGTCGAGGCTCGCGACATCTTGAACATCGTCCGCGACAATGCTCCCGATCCGAACGACCTCCGATCCCAGAAACCGCCAACACGAACCATTCCGTTTGACCGAACGGCCACTCAGCCTCAACCGGGTGACCCGGAACAAAGCGATCTGGTTCCTCCGGGACTTGACCGATACGACGCCACGGGTGCTCCTTTCATCATTAACCGGTTGCGCGTTCCCGGACCTCAGCAAGTCATGTTGCGAGTCGTTGTTGCCGAGGTCAGCCGCACAGCAGCTCGAAGCATCGGGATGAACTTCACTCTGCTCAACAGTGACGGGGTCGCCTATGTAGCCAACAGCACCGGCTCGATCGCTACGGGTGGCCTCGCTCCTTCGTTCCAGGGCAACGGCGTCGGGGGTGGACTGGGCTTGTTCAACTTCACGACGAACAGCTTCGGTATCCCACCGATCGCCGGATTACCAACGGGGGCTGGCGGCTTCAATAACCTGCCCACGGCCTTAGATAACGGTCGCATTCGTTTGGCCATCAGCGCTCTGCGGGACTTGAATTACGCCAAGTCGCTGGTCGACACGAACCTGGTGACCCTTAACGGGCAAACGGCGAATCTCCAAGCTGGGGGTGAGTTCCCTGTTCCGATCGTGACAGGTTTCACGGCTGCAGGATTGCAAGGGGTTAGCTTTGTTCCTTTCGGCGTCCAGCTTAACTTCACTCCGTTCTTGACCGACCGTGATTTGGTCCGTCTTGTCATCAATGCATCGGTGAGCAGCCGTGATATTTCGGCTGGTAACACCACGATCGGCAATACAGCCGTCCCGAGTTTGTCGAGCCGGAATTTCCAGACGACTGTCGAACTCCGAGAAGGCCAAACGTTAGCCATTGCGGGCCTGAGTCAAAACAACTCCGGTGCCGACGCCAAACGGGTTCCTTTGTTCGGCGACTTACCGATCCTGGCAAACTTGACCGGTTTCAGTCGAATCACCACAGGCGAGCAGGAGTTGGTCGTGCTGATCACACCAGAGTTGGTACAGCCGATGGAGCATCACGAAATTCCTCCGTTGCCTGGTTCCGATTTGTTCGAACCGGACGACATCGAGTTCTACCTCTGGGGACGCATCGAAAGTCACAACCCAGTCGATTACCGAAGTCCCATTCGAACCGACTGGCACCGCATCAAGCAGTTCTATCAGATGGAACGAGCTTACGTTGTTGGGCCAACGGGCCACGGAACGTGTGATGAGTGATCGACACAGTCAAGAGTCCAGAGATGAGAGTCCAGAGACAGCAAACTCCGTCTCTGGTCCTCTTGTCTTCTATTGCGGTTTGAAACACCAAAGTTCACTCGCACCCCGGACTTTTCCGGGAAGAGGGAAATTAACATGGACATAGTGAATCTCACCAACAAACACGCCAGCAAAGTCTCGCTGCATTACAGGCGAGCCGGTCTCTTGTTGGCAGTTGTGGTTTCTTGTGCGATCTCGCCCGCCATGCCCAGCACAGCCAAGGCCTGGTCGGGATGTAACTCGGGTTGGTGTGGCTTCAGCGGCTCCCATCATCTGGCCCTGCAAGCGGCTCCACGCGGGTCGTTCGTGAATAAATTCATTGAGATCCAAGCCAACAAGGCAGAACCCCTTGACTTCGTGTTTTACGGTGACGAGTGGTACAAGGGCGGAACCCAGCTAGGTCCGTATGGTCGTTACCACGTTGGGGAAGTGGCTAAACGCCTTCCCAAAGTCCCGTTTCCGGTGGTACTCGAACCACACATCGATCCAGCCGTCAATGCGACCCGTCGCAAGGTTCTTGTCGACGCCCTCACGCATCTGGGGATTACCGACGCCGAAATTCGTGTTGTGATCGCATACCCACCATCCGAGGACCTTCGTGGGGATGACATCGAACGCCACAATGTGAATCGCGACCAACAACTGTACGGCAACAACTACTTCAACGGCCTGAGGGGCATTGGCTTCGGAGGCATCGGTGGAGGCGGCTTCGGACGATTCGGTGGCTTCGGGTTCGGCGGCTTCGGACGATTCGGCGGCTTTGGGTTCGGCGGCCTTGGCGGGTTCAATCGACCTCTGTTTCCTGGATTCTAGCAAAGTAAGAAGGCGGAAGGCAGAAAAGACAACAGTTCATCCTTCTGCCCCGCTTTCAACTTTTCACCTTCTGCCTTTCACCTTTCTTTAGAGAGGATCGAGTTATGAGTCGGCGTCCACGATCTGCACCACCGACCAGGAACCACGACGCTCGGGCAAACTGGAGCAACTCAAAGTCGATGCGTGTGGTGCTCTTGCTCGCTTTGGTAGGAATCACCTGCGTCTCGGGTTGCGTGAATTCCATACCATTCGTTTCGGGGTTCGCTGGCGAGACCAAGGAAGAACCAGAGCTTCCTCCCCACGAGGCCGCCAAGCTTCGCCTCAAGACCGCAGACGTCATGCTCAAACAGAACAAACTCGCAGAAGCGTTGGAACTCTATCTGGGGGCTCGCCACGCTCAAGACTCTCTGAAGATTGCCCACAAAATCGCTTTGCTCTACGATCGTCTCGGCCACACGGAATCCGCCGAGCGAGAGTACAGACGGGCTATTGAAGAACGGCCCAACGATTCCAGCGTAGCGAACAGCTACGGCCGGTTCTATTACGACAGACGCCAATGGGCCAAGGCCGAGAAGCAATTTCGGCGGGCTCTTGAGTTGGCGAACAATGAAAACCAATCACTCTGGCAGAAAGTTGGACTCGCGAAGAAGAAACCGAAGTCGAAAATCAGGCACTTGAAAGCCCTCGCTTGGAATAACCTGGGGCTCGCTCTGGCTCAACAACGTAAATACAAAGAAAGTTTCAAAGCCTTTGCTCAAGCGGTTCCACCTGCCGCAGCCCACAGCAATCTGGCCTTCATTCTCACCGCCCAAGGCGACCACGCGGCAGCCATGCGGGAGTACCGGAAAGCCCTCCACATCAATCCTGAACTCGAGGTGGCGAAACTCGCTTTGAAGAAGTTGCAAAATAGAGTGGTTTCGGATAACGCCAGTATCACCCCTGTGCATAACAACGACGGACTCCCGCGTTCTGAGTCCTTGAGTAAGGCCGGCCAACGCACTCCCAACACTTTGCCTGAAGTTGATGGCTCGAATGGGAGGAGTCCTGCAAGTCAAACGGAACACCACTCCGCACGTATTCGTGGGTCTTCGCCACGCGTGCTTGTCCCGTCCCGTTTGCCCTCAGGGAGGAGGGTGGAAATGCCTCGGTTACCACCGAGAACCAACGCCGAAGAGTTACAGCGCCACCCAACACACCTCCCGAGTCGAAACAACTAAGGGCCAATGGAAGAAGTCAGACGTACGAACTATTTTCTTCATCATCCCTCTGCCTTCTTCCCTCCTTCCTTCTTCGTCCTTACCGCCCCTACTTCCCGGATTTACGCAGCCACGGAGTGTACCCTTTAGCTGTGGCGGTGACAATCCACTGTCCCCCCGGCAGCACGACCGCCGCTTCGATTTTTCTCTCCGTTTTGCCGTGTGCCAATTCCACCCCAGTTTCCGCGTCGAAGAGTTGCAAACAGGTATGCTCTGTCTCTTGAGGACCATTAAAGTAGATAACCCGGCTTACGCAGAGGAGGTACTTTCCATCACCGGAGAAGTGGTTCAAGGTACTTTCATCACCTCGAAGATCGAGCTTATGAACTCTGGAAAAATTCGGTCTTCCAAGCGCGTAAACCACCACTTGCCTGGGTCTGGTCGGGCTTCCCATGGCAAACTTTTTCCCGTCCTCAGAGACCCCGACAGTTCTCCAGTTCCGCACTGGAGGCAATCGAATACCCTCAATCGGGCCGCCTGAGTGATACAATTTGTCATGAGTGTAGGCGTAATAACCCTTCTCGGTGCTCCGCAGGACCTGAGGACGATTGCCTTTGCCCGAAAACAAAGTGTTCATCGTGTGCTTTCCCTTGATCCCCCGCTTCACGCGAACCACCCTCCAGTCCTCATCGGTCCTCTTGCTAGACACCGCCAAGTCAAGAATCCGGCCTTTTGAACCTACACACCCTTGCCAACAATAGCCGATCCCCTTCCATCGCCGCCCAACAGGCGTTTTGCCATGCAGGTGGACCACGTAAAGAACGAGTGGCTGGTCGTCGTGGACCAATAGACACGTGCTGTCGGGAGAAAACGTGAGCTTGGCAGAACTCTGTTGGTAAGCACTGAGCTTCAACGTGCGGCTCTTTTTGGTCTTACGGTCGTACACGTACAGGGAAGCCCGCTGCCGCGCCCAAAACGCCAGATATCTTCCGTCAGGCGAAGAAGTCATCGAGTTGGGGGAAAACAATCCCAACGGCACGGTCTTGCCTGCAACCAATGTCGCCACGGTGGAGTTTTTGGCTCTCGGATTGGGGTTCGAGACTTCTTCGGTCTCCCGGAGCTTCCACCGAAGCCACCCTTCTTTGGTGCAAGCAAGGAGCTGACCGTTCGCTGAACTGAAGGCCACTGTAGTGATTGGTTGGGGCACTTTAACCTGAAACAACTTGTTACCATCGCGAGGTGAAAGAAGGTAAATCGAATCCCATTGGAATTCCGTTCCCTTCGGCAGGCGGTCGCCCTTACGAGCATGGCAAATGACCACCTTTCCATTTGCAGACAGACGAACCGAAAGCAACTGGTCCTCGTCTGCCTTGAATGTCCAGTTTTTGACGAGTTCTCGATCTTTCAATTGGTAGCGGGCAGCGACAGGCCCTTCAGTCGATCCCCACGCGGCTCCCACGTCGGGGGAGACACTCCACCCGTCCTGGAATTGAGCGGTCTTCACGTCGATCGAGGTTCGCTTCCCGTTCGCAAAGTGGGAAATCAGGTTCGTGTCCCAAACCCAAAAGTCCTCCGCGTCAATAACGCTTAGACCGAGGGGTGACGTTGCTTTCTGCTCCACAAAGATGACATACGGGGCCAGAGTTTCCTGGTTACTGGCTTTGGCCAAAAGCCATCCGTCCGAGTTCTTCTTCCGGCCCAACAGAAAAACGGTCTTACCGTCAGGAGTAAAGGCCCCAGAGACCAAGTTCTCGAATGGAAACGATCGTGCTTTTGGGACTGATCCCGAAACGTCCACGATGTACTGTGTTTTAGAGCCCTTACCGCAAACTAGCAGGTGTCGTGAATCTTGCGAAAAACAGAAACTGGGCGGCGATCCCACAAACTGGGAAAGTGTTACGCCCCGCGTTTCTCCGCTCTGTGGGTTCAACAGGATCACCTTTTTCTCCGAGGCATCCCAACACGCATAGCATTGCCCCGATGGAGAAATGGCCGAAGTCAGCGTCGGCCTTTTAGCCAACGACAGTTTTTCGGATTTGTCGGAAGCGTAACCTGGTCCTTGACCAGCCGGATCGAAGGATTCCACCTTTGCCAGCTTGATGGTTTCGCGTTCCACGGAATTCGAGGTCAGTCGATAAAGCGTCTTGGTGTCTTCTCGAAAATCAAGCCGATCGCTCCAGTTCACTTTTTTCTGGAACACCTCAGTTCCGTCCGCGACTCGAAAGATGCGGATCACCCTGTGTTCGATTGTCCCAGCGTTAGGGTTGGTTTGGCGAAATTTGTGGGCCATTGAAACGACGTATTTTCCTTCGGGCGTGAACCGGCTCTGGCGTAAAGACTCTTCAATAGACTTTTGCCATTTACGAACCATGCCCGACTCGCTGAGGGTGTACATGACGAGGACGTCGGGATTGTCGCGATAACCCACAACTGCCAAGGAGCCGTCGGGAGAAATGTCTGTCGTCTCACGGGAAAAGCGGGTCGCAAACAGCCGCCTGATTTTATTTTTGACCCAGTGCGTGTGCTCCAGCCCACCAACGGAAAACTCGGTGTCACTCGTGACCCGCAGAAACTGCGGAAACCCTCCGTCTGTGGACAGTAACTCAGTTCGCTCGGAAAGGCCGTCCGGACCGAACTCGTATTTGCGGACGAACCACCTTCGCCGGGGTCTTGTGCCGTGGAGTAAGTAAAAAGATTTGTCGCCCACGAAGCAACCATCGTGCACGTATGGCAAGTCGATTGGAATGGGTTTAGTCTTCTTGTTGAGGGAAAGCACGTAGGCAGAGTCGGCCAGCCCCGAATAGACGAAGAGACGGTCGGAACCGGGAGAAAACTTCACCTCCGGCACATTCGTTTTTTCGTAACCCTCCAACGTCCATGTCTGGTCCGACTTGGTCTCCAAGTCGATGATCTTGACTTGCTTGTTTGCGTTGTCCCAGGCGGCAACGTGGCGTCCGGAAGGCGAAACTCGGAGGGGCCGCAGTGTGCCCAGGGTGAGGCGTTTCGGTTTGTTGACAGGAGACTGGTTAGTTTTGTTCTTGTCCGAAACACCTTTCTGAGGTCCTGTTGCGACTTGCTTCGGCTTGCTCGTATTCGACTTGGGACGGAGGAAGCCGTACCACACCCCTGTATTTCTGTGGAGCACCAAGAGGTTGTTGTCGGGAACAAAACGAGCATCTCCAATACCAATGGGGCCTTGGAAGGTGAACAACTCCCTACCAGCCCGAGCGTCGTACACGCTGACGAATCGAGGTCTACGGCTTCCAGGTTGGTTCGTCTTCTCCTTGATGAAAACGACAGCTCTGCCATCATGCGTATATCTTGCAGCGTGTACCTTTTCACCGGCTTTCGCCGGGAGCGTCCAGGGAGTAAACCTCTTCGCGTCTCGGATAACATACAAACCAGCTTGCGTGCCAGTTTTGTCAAACCAGACGAATGAATCTCCTTGGGGAGACAGAACTCTCTGGACATTTTTCGGCCCAGGCAAGTTCACAAGGCGACCTTCCGTGCCCCGAAGCCGAACAACGCCCCCAGGCACGGCTTCCCAAAGGGAAAGATTGTCTTTTCCGTGGACACGAATCTCACCTGCCGATCCGAGCCCTGTCGCAAACCATTCGATTTTTGCGTTTCCAGACCGAAACCCGGTGACGCGGGCCACCTTCCACCCGCTCGGATTTCCATCGAGAGCGGGTGATTGCGCGACAAGATAAAGCAGTTGACTGTCGGGAGAAAAGGCTGCCGACGAAACTTGGCTCTCGGCAAGAGGGAGCCTGAACATGTTGAGAGTTTTCACGTCGATCACGTACTGGGTTTCAGCCGATCTGCCGCTGGCTAACAGGTACTGAGAATCCGGAGAAAACAACAACGCTTTGAGACTCTTACCCATTTTGGGATCATTGATTACCTTTTGGGTGATTGAGCTGGTCCGGGTATCTACCACGACGATCGCGCTGGTCTTCTCGCTCCACCCGGCGAAGAAATGCCCATCGGGACTCGTTGCAATGGTCGTCACTTCCCTCCCTGCAAAGTTGATGTTTTTCACCCCACTCATCGTGTGGTTCGTCAGAGAAAACGATTTTCCCTCGCTCGGGTGTTTGTGAAAGACCCAGGAATTGGACTCCGGACAGATAGCTGACGTGTCGTAAACCCGAAACTTCGTTCCGCCGCAGACGAACAAGCGTTGGTCATCGCTTGAAAATGCCAAGTCGCTCGGCGGTCGGCCGAAGTCGTCGAGTTGCTTGAGTAAGCGACGTTGCTCTAAATCGTGAATCTCTATCACTCCGCTGTCGGGGCGAGCTACGGCAACGAAACGACCACGGGCGGAGACGGCCACGCGATGAATGTCGTGCCCGACTTCGTATTCCTTCGCCTGGAAACGACTCGCGATGGCTTCCCCCTTGGCTCCTTGAGAGACGTCCATGGGAAAGAGCAAGACCTGACTGGGACCAGCGAAAGCCCCCCACTTTCCGTCGAGGGACAAGTCGGCGTCGGCCATCGAGCCATACTTCTTCGACCGGGCTACCACCGTTACTCCGCTGCCATATCCCCACAACACAACTTGGCCTTGATTGTCCGCCGACAGAGCGTAGCGGCTGGAACGAGAGAAGAGGGTGGCGACCATGGTACCGAGCGAATCGTCCACTTTCTGCCAGTTGACGTCGAGGGACGGATTTGCCAATCCGATCGGGTTAACGAGAAACCGAGACTCTCCTGCAGCCAATACGAATTTTCCGTCCGGGGAAAACTGGAGGCAGTGGAGACGTTTTGGAACCGAAAAAATGCCCACGGAGCGGCAGCTTGGGGGACTGAAGATGTTGACCGTCCCCCCTTCCGACGTGCTCGTCGCGATGAACTTCCCATCTGCTGAAAAGGCCACCAGACACTTTTCTCCACCAGGTCTGCGTGGCTCCATCTTTTGAGAGAGACGATGGTTCTGTGTGTCGTAAACGGAGATGCTTTTTCCACCCATCACGACGAACTTCCCGTGCCTCGAGAGAGCTAAAGAACTGACGGAACTGGGTAGAGTCCCGCTGCCGACTTTGATGCTTTGGGATACCGAGGGCACAGGAACAACGAAGGTTAGCTCACCTTTCGGATTAGCCCTGCGTTGCTCAAAAGGAGGCGGAGTCGGTTTTTGCTTTTCGTCAACGTTCGGTGGAATCTTCTTGTCGTCGTTCGGTGGAATCTTCTTGTCATCGTTCACCGGGCTCTTCTTGTCATCGTTCGGCGGGCTCTTCTTGTCGTCGTTCGGCGGGAGCTTCTTGCCTTTCTCTTTCGTAAGAACCTTGTTGCCACCAGAGGTCTTGTCTTTTTCCACGATTGAGGGACGGTCAGGTGTTTTGTCCAAAATCAACACGATGAACAAGCTAACCCCTGCCCCAACCAAGCCCAGCAGAGCGACCATCAAGCCAATCAGCAAAGAGATTTTGCTTCCTGATCTTGCCTTTTTTACTTTCCGGTCGCTCCGACGAGCAATGACCTTACCCCCATGTGAATTAGCGAGGTCTCCAAAGGGTTGGGAGGGTGGTTGTGCGGGAGCAAGCCGCTGGTCGCTGGGTTGTCCAGGCTGGAGCCCCATCTGTTGAGCCAGCCTCTGGTCGTAGACCTTCCGTTTGGCAGGATTAAGAAGGGTTTCTCTTGCGAGGGCGACGTGGTTGAGTAACTTGGTACACAGTTCGGAGTGAGGGCCGTTTTGGTAGGTTCGCAGGTGAGCCGTCTGTCGAATGGCGGCTTCGTTGACGACCTCGAGGTCGTCTTCTTCGGGGTCGATTCCGAGAAGTCGATAGAACGTTACAGGGCGATCTTTCTTGGGGATGCCAAGCCACTTGTGGTAAGGATCAAACATCAGAGGCCAACTCCGTGACGTTGCGAGGGAAAAGGCTCAATTGGTTGGGAAAGTGGCAGGCTCTGGGATGCCCACCGGTGTCCAAGGACCACTGCGTCGCGTAATCTTGCCAGGCCAGAGAGTCAAAAAATTAACTGGGCTCGAAATGTTCGCGTGACCTGTCTTGCTAGTTTGTCTAGCGGAAGTCAACCAACGCGAACGGAATAACTGTCCAATTTTTCTTGAAAAAAATTTGCCGAATTTCTGCCCCACGACCTCTTCCCGGCCACGACCCCTCAAATTTCTAACAAAAACCGGTCGAAAACCTGCAGAAACCTGCGCTAAAACTGCACCAAACTTGTAGTAAACTTGTAGTAAACCTGCGCCTAAATTGCACCTTTTTGACACCTCTCGATTTCCACATATCCATACGCATCAATCACTTATGGAAAACGGCCCTCGAAAAATCACGATTTTGGCTCATTTTCGAGTTCTCCGACCGTCTTTGGGCGCATGTGCCCATAATACAATAGGATTGAGCGACGTGCCATTTTCAGAAAAATAGTCGAACTTCCAAAATAATCACTTCGAACGCGAAATCGATTGCTGTTCCGTTTTTTCTGATCGGTGTGACCAGCGAAAGCGCCAGCGAAACCGGAAGCACACCAAACAGTTTTCTGGAGTGCCATCGTCGCGGCGCTTCTCCGGATTTTGGAATTGGGATTTGCCGAAGCATCGTAGCCACACAAGGCAACGATCAACTCAGCGGTAGCAACGGAAACGATGTGTTGCCAGGCGAAGAAGGTAGCGACAGACTGATCGAGGCCAACGGGGAGAACATCTTGATCGATGGAGGTGCCTTTTTGGTCTGTAGGCAGTTCCAGGATGAACTGGAGGAGTGGGTCCGCAACAACACGTTGGTCTTGTTGATGAATGCGACCAATCTTCAGGCCGATGGTGCGTTCGACCGGTTGTACAGCGGGTGTGAAAAAGACGCGTATGTGTTCCTGGCCGCGGATACTCGAGATCGGTTCCGACCAAGGGGAGCTGATAGGGCGTTCTCTGTCTCCTGGAACGCATCGCGAATGAGTGTCGCGTCCGTGGCATTTCGTAGGGTGGGCTCAGCGAGCTTTCCCTACGAAATCCTGGAAGGTTGCCCTTGCAAGACAAAAGGATGAACTGGACCTTCAGCCAACAACATCGTCTTTCCCTTATCCTTGGCTTATCCAGCCGGTGCTTCTTCGGGCGTTTCGGCAACCGCACAAATCTTAATTGCCCTGTAGCATTGTGGACACTTTGTAGAAGTTCCTTTGGCTTGGATACCGCTCAAATCAAAGTGCGCACGGCATGCCGGACAGACACAGTGATAAACGGTCTTGACGCTAGCCTGTCCGAATAGCTTCTGCAAGAGGCTGGCCGAGGACTGAGTGGATTGGGTTGCGGTGATGGCCAATGGGGCTGCATCATACCCTTCGAGGGAAACGATGTGAATCAATCCGCCATCTCCGGCCAACGCAATCATCCCTCCCGAAGGCGACAAACATCCTCCCTGGACCTGAACGTACGTTGGCAATTCATCGAGAATCTGCATACTCGGAACGTCGTGGAGCGTCAGCCTTCCGTTGGCGTCGAGGATGACGACGGTTTTAGCATCTCGCAGGAAAAAACATCCCGCGATTTGCGCTTGCAAGGGTAACGAGTTCGCTTCCTGTCCGTATTGAAGCTCCCACAACTTGACTTCGCAGTTGCGAGTTCCCGAGACGAACCATTGACCGTCGGGGGAGATGTCTCCGGCGGTAATGCGGTCCTCGTGCCCCTGCATCTGGTAGACCAGGCTCTTCGTCGGGACGTCCCAGATGTTCGCAAATCCGTCGTACGACCAGGTGATCATACGACGCCCGCTGGGAGTAAACTGGCATCCGGAGACAATGTCGGCGTGACTTCCTATGGGCTGACCTTCCAACTTGCCGTTGACCGTCCAGAGACTGACATTGCGATCCCACGAAACGGAGGCCAGGTGCAGGCCGTCGGGTGAAAAGACAAGCGACGAAATGGGTCGCGTGTGGGCCAGAAACATCGTCTTTTGGGTCCGCGCCTCGGCGTTCCACACCGACAACAAACCGTCCATTGTGCCAACGTACCACTCATCTCCCTGGGGTGAAACGGCACAAGCCGAAACGGGTTTCTGAGCGACCGTAAAATGATCCAGACAGACGCCTTGTATTGTATCCCAGATGCGAAGGGTGCCATCCCACCCACCCGAAATGACAGAACTGTTATCCGGGAGAAACTTACAAGTGAGAACCTCTCCATCGTGTCTCTCGGTTTCTCCAGCGGTTTGTTCGAAATGTAGACGTGTCACATCCATCCCCTTCGATGCTGAGCGAAGATTCTATGTCTGTCGGGCCACCTGTCATTCGGGACCTGGAGTAGCAAGATTGGTTTGTGGGAAGCCCTTGGGATTCCGTGTTGATCTTGGGATGCGAAGCTCGTTGGGATGCGGAGTCAGTTGGGGTGCGAACCTCGCAGAATGGACATGACGCGATTCAATTCGTCGACCCACGAAAGCCTCATGGGAGAAAAAGTGTTCCCTCCTCCGAGTCTACCGTCACCCTGCAACTCATCCACCAAGACGCGCTGACGTCCTCGACAGAACGACTAGGAAAAGCATAGGTTACGGTTCTGACGTAATCCAGAAAAAGTAGCAGACTCGGGGTCCCTGTGGTTCCTGGAAGAGTGGAAATCGTAGCTCCTCGTGGCAAAAGGGCGAAGTCCTCAATGTCTGGTGACTGGTCTGTAAGGATCGAAGTCAACGATACCAACAATCGGACATCGAGGACTTCGCCGTTGCCAGGTCGCGAACGCTGGAGGCTCCAATCGAACTAGCCTTCGTGGCTGAAAATAAAGACACCAAACGATCACATCTTGCCACGCGTTGGCCAAAGAATTCCTGCTTGGTTCGTTCCCACTACTGAATTCTGCCCCCTTGCGCCGTACAATCGACCGCAAAGGAGGGTTTTCTTGTGCGCGTACTTCATTTTGATTGTTTTAGCGGCATCAGCGGGGACATGACGCTCGCCTCGTTGATCGACGCCGGTGTGAACCCCGAGGCCGTTCGATCCCATCTGGATTCGTTGGGTCTGCCGATTCAGCTCCATGTCGAGAACGTTCGAAAAGCAGGCTTCGCTGCCACGCACGTCCGAATCGAAGCCCCCGAAGAACACAAACATCGGCACTTGCACCACATCGAAGAACTGTTGCAAGGCGGTAAATTGAACGGACGCCAGGTCGAATTGGCTCTGCGAATCTTCCGCCGACTCGCCGAGGCCGAAGCCACCGTCCACGGGCTTTCGCTGGAAAAAGTCCACTTCCATGAAGTCGGTGCACTCGATAGCATCGCCGACATCGCCGGGGCGGCCGTGGCGTTGGACTTGTTGGGTGTCGAACACGTCACGTGTACTCCTGTACCAACGGGAACGGGAATGGTTCAATGTGCTCACGGCTTGATGCCGATCCCAGCTCCAGGCACTGCCGAACTACTCAAGGGCGTGCCGCTACGTCCGTCGTCGATCGAAGCCGAGATGACCACTCCCACCGGTGCAGCCATCTTGACGACCATCGTCGACGAGTGGACCGAAACCCCCGCCATGAAGATCGAACAAATCGGCTACGGCGCGGGAACCTTCGATTTCCCCGAACAACCCAACGTCCTGCGTGTCTTTGTGGGTGAGGCTTCGCCGTCCCACGAATTCCAAAACCCCGAAACGGATAGCGTCTGGGTGATCGAAACGAACCTCGACGACGTTTCCGCGGAGGTCGTGGGCTACTGCTACGATCTGCTCTTCGCCGCCGGAGCCCTCGACGTCTTCGGAACCCCAATCACGATGAAGAAAAATCGGTCGGGCGTGATGTTGACCGTGTTGACTCCGGAGTCCGCTGTCGGAGCCATCGAAAACATCCTTTTCCGCGAAACATCCACTTTTGGCATTCGACGTCATCAAGCCCAGCGGCATAAGCTCAATCGCGAGTCGTACGTTGTCCAAACTTCGTGGGGTGAAGTCCAAGGAAAACTCGGATGGCGAGACGGCGAACCGGCCATCTTCACGCCCGAATACGAAGACTGTGCCCGAGTGGCTCGTGAACACGGCGTGCCACTCCGGGAAGTGTATTTTGAAGTCCAGCAGGCCTACGTTCGCCAGGAAGAACTCATCACCGATGATGCCGAAGATGATGGATGATCGTTGACAACGTTGCGAAGCTATTTCCTCCAGACCAAAACTCCTCACCCATTGTGTCTCCCGTTTCGCTCGAATAGCTCCCTCTCAGCTTAGCAGGGATACACAGTGGGTAAGAGGCTTCGCAATGATTTCCACTACTCCAATTAACTAACCCACAGAGGTCCAACCTACATGCTATCCGGAAACGAAATCCGTCAACAATTCATCGATTTCTTTGTCGAGAAACACAAACATACGTTTGTGGCCTCGTCGAGTGTAGTTCCACTCGATGATCCCACTTTGATGTTTGCCAACGCAGGCATGAACCAATTCAAAGACGTGTTTCTCGCCACCGGAACCCGCGACTACACTCGCGCCGTGAACACACAGAAGTGCATCCGGGCTGGCGGAAAACATAATGACCTCGACGACGTGGGCAAGGACACATATCACCACACGTTCTTCGAAATGCTGGGCAACTGGTCGTTCGGTGATTACTTCAAGAAGGAAGCCATCGAGTGGGCCTGGCAACTCCTCACCGACGTCTGGAAGATCGACAAAACCCGATTACACGCGACTGTTTTCGAGGGTGACGCATCACAGGGACTCGATCCTGACGAAGAAGCTGCCGATTTGTGGCGCACTGTTACGGATATTGACCACAAAAATATCCACTACGGCAACAAGAAAGATAACTTCTGGGAGATGGGTGATACTGGTCCGTGTGGTCCATGTACCGAGATTCATATCGACCTCACTCCGGACAAGAGTGGTGCCCACCTCGTCAATGCTGGCGTTCCCGAAGTAATCGAGATCTGGAACCTCGTATTCATACAGTTCAACCGGGGTGAAGACGGAAACCTCACTCCACTACCCGCCAAGCACGTCGATACGGGTATGGGTTTCGAGCGTATCGCAGCCGTCTTGCAGGGAAAGACGAGTAACTATGATACAGACATATGGAGTTCTATCTTCGAAGCCATCCAGAAACTAACCGGTGCCGACCAATATACCGGTGACATGGAAGACCACAAGGACACAGCCTATCGCGTGATCGCCGACCACATCCGGACTCTTACTTTCTCGCTCACCGACGGCGCGATTCCGAGTAACACCGGTCGCGGTTATGTGTTACGGCGAATCCTCCGTCGAGCGGAGCGTTATGGTCGGCAATACTTGGGTACGACGAAACCATTTCTCGTCGATCTCGTGCCGACCGTTGTCGAGCACATGGGCGATGCCTTCCCCGAGTTGAAACGCGATCCGAAGAAAGTTCAGAACATCATCCGCGACGAGGAAGAGAGTTTTCTCCGCACACTCGACCGAGGGATGAAAATTTTTAACGAAGCGTGCGATCGAGCCGAAGGCGGAGTACTTAGCGGAGACGATGCCTTTCTCCTCCATGGGACATACGGGGTGTACATCGACATCGTCGAGCAAATGGCAAGCGAACGAGGACTCAACGTTGACCGAGTTGGTTACGAAGAACGGCTGCGAGAAGAGAAAGATCGGGCTCGCGGCGCTCGCAAGAAAATCGTCATCACCGCCGTCGATGGCGATTTACCGACGACCGACGATTCGCCCAAGTACAGCAACGCCCCTGTCGAAGGCACTGTGCTTGGGTGGGTCAAGGACAACAAAGTCATCAACGAAGGGACACTCGAACCCGGTAACGAAGTCGCCCTTTTGCTCGACCGCACGAACTGCTACGGCGAGCAAGGCGGACAAGTCGGGGATTTCGAAGCGACCGTCATCGGCAAAACAGGTGCATTCGAAGTCCAGGACACACAACGACTCGGCGAGACGATCTTGCACATCGGTTCCTTGCAGGAAGGCAAACTCGAAGTCGGTGAGAAAGTGCAAGTCGAGCTCTCGAACACCCTCCGCGCCGACACCATGCGAAACCACACGTCGACCCACTTGCTCAACTGGGCGTTGCGAAAAGTCCTCGGCGACCACATCGACCAGAAGGGGTCACTCGTCGATCCCGACAAAACACGGTTCGACTTTTCCCACGATAGCCCGTTGACACACCAGGAAATCAAAGAGATCGAACGGCTCGTCAACGAAAAGATCTATGCCGACTTACCCGTCAAGGGAATCACGATGCCGTTGGACGATGCCCAGAAACTCCCTGGCGTCCGCGCCGTCTTCGGCGAAAAATATCCCGACCCCGTTCGAGTGTTGATGATTGGCTCGGACGAAGTGAGCGACATTTCCGAGGAGGACTCGGCCGAATTTTGCGGTGGGACACACCTCCAACACACAGGCCAGGCGGGCTTCTTCAAGATCGTCTCGCAAGAATCCGTCGCCAAAGGCGTCCGTCGAGTCACCGCCGTGACGGGTCGAACCGCCGTTCAAGCCGTCCAACAATTGTCAAGCGTCGTCGACGAGTTAACCAGTCGGATGAACTGCAAGCCCGAAGACATTCCGGCTCGCGTTGAGGCCCTCCAAGACGAAATCAAAAAGCTGCAAACGCAACTCAAGAAGGGTGCGGCCGTCGACCTCCAAGGGGCCGCCGACAAATTGTTGGAAAGCGCGAGCGAAAGCAACGGTGCGAAAATCATCATCGGCGAAATGCCATCCGGGCCAGTCGAACAGATGCGAAATCAAATCGACCGGCTCAAGCAAAAGGCCGACAGCGCAGTCATCGTTGTGGGTTGGAAGGATGAAGACAAAGCGAATCTCATCGCCTCGGTCTCCAAGGACCTCATCGCCAAAGGCATCAAAGCTGGCGACATCGTCAAGGAAGTTGCAAAGGTCGTTGGCGGCGGAGGTGGCGGCCCTCCACACCTGGCTCAAGCTGGTGGAAAAGATCCCGAGAAACTCCCTGAAGCACTCCAGAAAGCCAAAGAATTGGTGGCCGAGAAAATGGGGTAAAGGTCAGGGACTGGAAACTCGGAAAATGACCAAGGGAAGCATACACGAGTCCGATCTGACCCATTGATGTCTTCGCGGGCAATGAACCAAAATAGCAGGCACACTCCGGAACACGGAATTGATTGTTGTCTGGTTTTTTGTTTGTCGCAGGTACACGCGGCTCGCGTGTCCTTTTTCCGAATCGTAGGTACACGCGGCTCGCGTGTACCCTGCAATCTCAGTCCAGACAAAATACACACCAGCCGCGCGTACCTACGAAACGGAAAATCATTGATTTCGCGTTCCCCGTGTGCCGTCCGTTTCTTCGAATCTTGCAGCATCGACACTCCGTTAGCCTGCTACCTTGGTTCATTGCCCGCGAAGACATCAATAACAAGGAGTCCATAAGAAACTGAGAATCTAACAAACTCGGAATTCCCAAACGAAATCCAGCACACCGTCTCCCCCGTGATCGACTTTTTCTTCGGGGTCTTCTCGTCTTCGTATTACAATAACCATTGTTCCGACTTTGCCGAAACCTGCCTTCGAACGTGGAATCACCATGCCGCGATATACTCTCCCACTCACTCTCACATTCTTGTGTCTGCCATTATCCGCCCTCGGCGAAACGAAAGTCAATTTCAGCCGTGAGGTCCTTCCGATCCTTTCGGACAACTGTTTCCACTGCCACGGTCCCGATGCTTCCCAGCGTGAGGCCCAATTGCGTCTCGACGTCGAAGACGAAGCGAAAAACGTGATCGTTCCAGGGAACAGCGAAAGAAGTCTTCTTTACCAAAGAATCACCACGGCGAGAGAACGCCGACGAATGCCTCCAAAACACTCCAACCGAAAGCTGACGAAGCAACAAATCGCAGTGTTGAAACGTTGGATCGACGAGGGAGCTTCGTGGGGCGAACACTGGGGATTTACTCGGGTCGTCCGACCGCCATTGCCAGAAGTCAAGACGCACGCCGACCGAGTGCGCAACCCGATCGACACATTCGTCTTTGCCCGACTGGAACGCGAGGGACTTTCGCCGTCACCGCCAGCGAACAAAGTCAGGCTCCTTCGCCGCGTCACGCTTGACTTGACCGGATTGCCCCCAACGCCAGAAGACGTCGACGCCTTTGGGAACGATCGCTCACCCGAAGCTTACGAAAAAGTCATTTCACGATTGCTCAACTCTCCGGCCTTCGGAGAGCGGATGGCCTGGAACTGGCTCGACGCCGCACGGTACGCCGACACCAACGGATACCAAGGTGACCGCACCCGGACGATGTGGCCTTGGCGAGATTGGGTCGTCGAGGCGTTCAACAAAAACATGCCTTACGACCAGTTCACGACATGGCAACTCGCGGGAGACTTGCTGCCCAAAGCCACTCAAGAGCAAAAACTCGCGACCGGTTTTTGTCGCAACCACATGATCAACGGCGAGGGCGGACGCATCGCCGAAGAGAACCGCGTGGAGTACGTTTTCGATATGACCGAAACGATGGGAACTGTTTGGCTCGGTCTTACGCTCAATTGCTGCCGCTGTCATGATCACAAATACGACCCCATTTCCCAGCAAGAGTATTTCCAGTTTTCGGCATTCTTCAACCAGACGCCCGTCACTGGAGGCGGTGGCAACCCACAAACTCCACCGATCATCGAAGTCGTTCGCGGCGGTCAAAAGGCCAAGGTCATGGTCATGGCCGATAGGAAAAAACTCCGACCGACATTCATCCTCGACACGGGCCTCTACAACAAACGCGGCAAACAAGTCTCGATGGGCGTTCCACAAAAGTTGCCAAAATTTCCATCGAAAGCACCTGTCAACCGATTGGGTTTGGCCAAGTGGCTCGTGTCCCAAGACCACCCGCTGACAGCCCGCGTCACGGTCAATCGGTTCTGGCAGCAAATCTTCGGGACCGGCCTCGTCAAGACGACCGAGGACCTCGGCAGACAGGGCGAGAAACCTTCGCATCCGGAATTACTCGATTGGCTTGCAGCTGAGTTCATGGAATCAGGCTGGGACGTCAAACACATAATTCGCTTGATCGTGACAAGTGAAACGTATCGGCAATCGTCACGAGTCTCGAAAGCGTTGCTTGCTCGCGATCCCAAGAACCGACTGTTGGCTCGGATGTCACGATTCCGAATGCCGTCGTGGATGCTCCGAGACCAAGCCCTTGCCGCAAGCGGATTGCTCGTCCGCAAACTCGGCGGTCCGTCAGTCAATCCGTATCAACCACAGGGAGTGTGGGCCGAATCGACGTTTGGCAAAATCCGCTACAAGCAAGACCACGGCGAAGCCCTTTATCGGCGAAGTCTCTATACGTTTTGGCGTCGCATCATTGGGCCAACGATGTTCTTCGATTCAGCCAAACGCCAAACCTGCACCGTGAAACAAACAAGGACGAATACTCCGCTCCATGCCCTCACTACCTTGAATGCAATCACATATGTGGAGGCATCGCGAAAACTCGCCGAGCGAGTGTTGTCGAAAGCAAAGCATACACCAAAGCGATTAGAACTTGCGTTTCTATATGTATTGGCTCGAAAACCGAATGGTCGAGAAGCGAAGATATTACATAGATCGTTGACGAGAGCGAAGAGTTATTTCCAACAGAACCCAAAGGCCGCCCAAGAGTTATTGAGCACCGGAGAATCGAAGCGTGATGAATCCTTGAAGACTACAGAGCACGCTGCGTATACCGTCGTGTGTCAGGCGATATTGAATTTGGATGAGGCGTTGACACGGGAGTAACCGAGCTAACGGTGAACGACGAAATTCGAAGTGTCCGTGTTTTATTGATCGATTGCGGTGATTCCAGCCTTGCTCCAGAATAATCAACTCCGGAGTTATGTTTTCCGCAGGAGTTTGTTTATGTTTTCATGGCTTAAACAGTTATTTGCCAAACCCAATTATGATCTTTACGCCGGGTGTCCGTTCGAAAGACGACTTCTGAACTGGTTGCAAAACACAGTCGGGGTACGACCTTATCCGGACTCTGGCATGAATACCAATTTCTGGAAATTTCGGTTCCAAGGCAACAAAGTTGAGTTGGCCGTCATACGCAACAAGCAAAACACGGCTCTCGAGTTGAGTCCAGACGTCGAGTGGCTCATTCGAGTGGAGGAACCCGAGCCACTCAAATTTATCCACGTTTTGGAGAAACGCTTCGTTCCCAAAACTCGTGTCCAGAAGAACGTGCACTACAACGGAACAATTCGGATGCAGTTCAAATCGACCGAGTTACTGCTCGATTCTGACCTTTCCGACGAAGGAACTGCTGACGCCCCCAAAGATGAGGGAGACTCCACCGAGTGATAGCGTTCGAACTCTTGGGAAACCAATGGATCAACGCTCCACATAAGAGAATCCAATGACACCACAACAACAACATCACCGACACATAACCCGCCGACAACTCTTTGGCCAAACTGCTTATGGCCTTGGAACAGCGGCGCTCGCTTCCATGCTCGGCCAAGACGGTTTCGCGACCGAACAATCCAACACGACAAATCAACGTGTTGGCGGTCTATCGAACTTGCCGCACTTCGCTCCGAAGGCCAAGCGAGTCATTTATCTCTTCCAAAATGGTGCGCCGACGCACGTCGATCTATTCGACTACAAACCTCGCCTCCAACAACAACACGGCCAACCCGTTCCGCAAGAATATCTCGAAGGTCGCCGCTTTAGCACCATGACGGGTAATCCTCGCGGCAAGTTACTCCTCGCTCCCGTCGAACCATTCCGTCAATACGGACAGAGCGGCGCGTGGGTGAGTAACTTCATGCCACACACGGCGAAGGTCGTCGACGAATTATGTTTCATCAAGAGTATGCACACCGAGGCAGTGAATCACGCGCCGGCGATTACCTTCTTCTTGACTGGTTCGGAGATGCCCGGTCGCCCGACCGTGGGAGCATGGTTGTCGTACGGCCTCGGAAGTGAAAACGCCAACTTGCCGTCGTTTGTCGTCATGACTTCGGTTTCGCGAGGAACGACGTGCGGGCAGATTTTCTATGACTTCTATTGGGGTTCTGGCTTCTTGCCCACGCGCTTCCAGGGAGTCAAATTCCGTGGCAGTCGTGAGCCGGTTCTTTATCTCTCGAATCCACGCGGCGTCAACCGCCAACTTCGTCGCGGGATGCTCGACGATATCCGCGATCTGAATCAAATGCACCTCAATGATTTCGGCGATCCGGAAATTTCGACGCGCATCTCGCAATACGAAATGGCCTACCGGATGCAAACGAGTGTGCCCGAACTCACCAACTTTGCCGACGAACCCGCGAATGTTCTGCAAATGTATGGCCCGAGTGTGCGTGAACCGGGGTCATTCGCCTATAACTGTTTGATGGCCCGTCGGCTTGTCGAACGTGGCGTTCGTTTCGTCCAGTTGATGCACGCCGGTTGGGATCAACATAACAGTCTCACGACAGAACTCTATAACCAGTGCCGTGATACCGATCAACCGTCAGCTGCCTTGGTGATGGACCTCAAACAACGCGGACTCCTGGAAGATACGCTCGTAATTTGGGGTGGTGAATTCGGACGAACTCCCTTCATACAGGGTAATTTTGACAATCGACGACGATGGGGCCGCGATCATCATCCGTATGCGTTCACAATGTGGATGGCCGGCGGTGGTGTAAAGCCGGGAATGACATACGGCGCTTCCGACGACCTCGGAATGAATGTCGCCGAAAACGGCGTTCACGTTCACGACTTCCAGGCCACCATGCTCCATTTACTTGGGATCGACCATGAACGACTGACGTATCGATTCCAAGGACGACGGTTCCGGCTCACTGACGTACATGGCAATGTCGTGCGGGATATCTTGGCGTAACAAAGGCTTAGCTCTCGTGGTTTCACCCAAAACAGAAAGACCAGTTGACTTTTCCCTTGGAGGTTCCTCGTGTCGCCCAGTCATTCCTTTGTTATTGCGGTGCTCATCAGCGGATTGGCATCAGCGACCCATGTGCATGGTGAAGAAAAATCTAACGTCCGTGGCTTGTGGGCGGTGCAGCCCGCAGTCGATCCGCCCATACTCACCAAGGACCAAGACAGCCTGCAGATGCGTCTGCGCATCTTGCCTCGACGTCTGGCCGACAAAATCTATCGCGGAAAGGTGGTTGTGCATGACGCAGAGAACAAGGTTCTGCGTCAAACTTTCACGAAGGACGTTACTCAACCGTTTGTCCTCAAACTTCCTCAGCGTGAAGGTCTAATCACTTTTTCCACAACCTTGGGGCCGAAGAACAAGGGACTACGAAAGCTCGAAGGGTGGCTCTACAAAGGAGACTTCAAGTCTGGCCGTGCACAATTAGGAAAGGCCGGGGCCGAACTGCTTAAACGTGTCAAAACGCGATCACGTGCCGCCGCGGCAGCTCGCTTCGCGGACGATTGGTCCCGACGCCCCATGCCTCGTTTGGGTCACCGTCAAGTCGAACTATTTGCCCAGGTCGATTGGGCCTTGCGGCAGTACGAAAAGGCAGGCAAAGAGCTTACCCGAAAACCCATTCCCGGTGCGATTACCAATCCCCTGCATGGCAAGCTGGGTCCGAAACTGTTGCGATTCTGGTGGATTCTGCCAGACGGCTATGCCAAGAAAAAGGATTGGCCATTGGTCATCTTTCTTCATGGCTCCGAAGGTCGATTTCCGGGGATGACGTCGGCCCTATATAACCCAGTTCGAACGGCTGTCCAACGTGGCGATGATATTCCTGCGGTGGTCCTCATCGGCAAGACCGATGAAACCAAATTCTGGGAACCACGGCTGCTCAACGCTCTGCTCGACTGGACACTGGAACAATTCACTATCGACGCTGATCGTGTGTTGGTGACGGGCCTCAGCCTCGGCGGAAAGGGAAGTTGGGAGTGGGCCATGCATTCACCCAAGCGCATAGCTGCCATCGCTCCACTCGCAGGCAATGCCAATCCACTCTATACCCAGAAAATCACTCACATTCCCGTATGGAATACACACGGCATGCGTGACAAATTAGTGGACTACTATCTCTCACAGCATCTTGTTGACTCATTACGTTATTTTGGCGGTAAAGTTCGCAATCATGCCGTTCCTGACGCCGGACACAACGTGTGGACGTATCGTTATGACAGTCCCGAATTTTGGAAATGGTTTTTAGCACAACGACGACAACCAGTCAGAAATCCAAAGAATGCACTAAAATTCAATGATCAAGGAATCAGCCAGGGTCGAATGTTACGCCTCCCGCCTCTGTCGCTGGTATATAAGGACCTCACTCAAGAATGGGAAAAGGAACAACCTCCAAACAACTCAAGCAAAGTCCGGCCTCTCTATCAACTCGTATACAACTATCCAAAACTAACTCCAGTAGGACCACATTTGTTCGTTCCGCTCAAAAAACGTACGCGAATTGGTCTCCTTGTCAAACCAGCGACGAACAAGGAAAAACTGGGGCCGATGAAAGTCGAAAAGTTGGAAATGAGAAAAGTGTATTCCGTTTTCTACAGTGGTCCTCGTACAAAGGCGACCAATGCACTTACGGCAGCTACGAACCTGGCCCGAAAGAAAAAGCTGACCCCAACTGGTCGAACGCTAACTCGCGTCTGGTGGGATGATTGGCATAATGGCCAATGTTTTCGGGAATTCTGGATCGAGGTGAAGTGATGGCAGATGCAGCTGCCCGGAAAATAGTCTTGATGAACAGGACTCCAATTGTGGATATGCCCTAACTTGATCCGAGCCGATTGGCTCGACGAACGTGCCGGTTCTTCGCGACCATACGACTTTCCACGTACACAGCGACAACGTCATCAGGGTCCCATGGTCGAGAGCTTCAGTAGCTTGCAACTGACTTGTTACACCATCCCCAACGTCACTTCATCCCCCTCGCATCTCCCATCGTCCGCGCAATATCAAACGCAATCGACGCCGCGAGCAGGAGCCGCTTCATGCGGACGTTCGCGGCTATCGTACCGGCGTACCTGAGTTGCCAATAGAGGCCACGTTGGCTTACGTCTTCGGTAGGTTTCGGATTGGTTTCGGTGATGTGGACTTCGAGGAGAGCGAGGGGCATGCCACTGTTGGTCTGAAAGGCGTACTTGGGTTGTTTGACGTTCCAAGTTCCCTGAATTCGTAGAAGGGGATTACCTTCGGCATCGAGGACGTGAAAACCATCTTTCCAGCCCGAATCAAAAAATCCCAGGCGTTGGTTGTTCTCGTCAAAAATGGCAATGAGTGTGGGGTGTTTCGTACCGGCGGTTTTGCTCAGTCGAGCAACCACCTGATCCATGTCGCTGATGAAAACGTCGTTACTCAAGATGGTCTTGTCAGGGGATTGTTTTCCGCTGGGAGCATCTTCGATGGCCTTACCAACTTGGTTCTCAGACTTGGCGTCGAGAATTTTGATGTTCAAGCGCGACCCGGAAACACGAGGACGGAGCATGAGTTCTTGAGACGCGAAGATCCCTGGACCTTGTCGACCCTGTTTGGAAGGTGTCGGGGACGGGCCAGCCGGAGCTACTTCTACCAGTTCATCATCCGCAGGTGCCACCTCGACCAGTTCATCATCCGCAGGAGCGACTTCGACGATTTCATCATCTACGATTTCGACGACTTCCTCATCATCGTCGAGCACTTGAACCAAATCGCCAACATCTTCAATGATGTCATCCTCATCGTCCACGACCTCCACGATCTCATCGTCCACGACCTCCACGATCTCATCGTCCACGACCTCCACGATCTCATCGTCCACGACCTCCACGATTTCATCTTCTTCGGCCACCTCCACGACGGGTTCGGGTCTTCTTTTCCCGGGCTTTTTCGCAGGTTTCGCAGGAGGTCTCCTCGCTGGCTTGTTCGTCGGCTTTTGAGGACGTTTTGCCTTGGGCGAACGTTTCGGCTTTTCTTCGACGAGTTCGACGACTGGTTCGTCTTCTTCGGCCACCTCCACGACGGGCAGGTCATCTTCGAGGTCCTCTAATTCTTCGAGGTCCTCAAGTTCGTCCAACTCTTCGAGTTCTTCTTCCTCATCGTCGAGGGATTGCAGCCCAGGAACGTCGTCGTCACCTTTGGTTTTTGGTGTTTTAGCCTTTGATTTGGGAGCTGCTTTTGGTTTGGGGGTTGCTTTTGGCTTGGGGGCTTCGTCCTCCTCCTCGCCAGCGAGGCCGACCGAATCGAGATCCAAATCGTCCAGAAGTCCTCCTACGAAGAGGTCGTCGGAAGCTGTCGGCTCCGGAGACTCCTTCGCGGAACTTGTTTTCTGAGGAACTCCTTGTTTGTTTTCGGTCTCGGAACCGAGTTCCTGGAGGGCCGGCAAGTCATCTCCTGAAGCGGACTTCTGGGCGGCTGCAGGTTTGGAGGGCTTCTTTGGCTCTGGAGTGGAACCCTTATTGGCTGGTTTGGGCGTAGACTTTTTCAGACGAATCGTCGCGCGGCAGCTCGGACACCGGAGGCTCTCGATGAGGCCAGCTGCATTATCCGGAATTTCAAGGGGATTGGAACACCCTGGACACTTCATCTGCTTTGGCATGACGTAAACCCTCCCAACGTCAAATTTTAGGAGTTGGGTTGCCCCAAGACTAGGCGAATAGGAGACACCACGCCGTGTGGTCCTGTGTTAGGGTGGTCCAATCGTGGCAGTCGGAATGATTGGTCGGCGACGCGGTAATTGGTTTGTCGAGAGAGGGTTTTGAGAAGTGAGCGAGGACTGTTCATCCTATCCTCGCTCGTGTTTTGGGCGCAAGTAGCCCCCAAGTTCAACCTTGTCCCAAAGCCGAAATATTAGTCGATCTTCCTCACGGCTTCGATGATCGCCGCGGCGTCGTGCCGGGTACGGTATCCATCGTAAAACAGTTTCGCTCGAATGACGCCCTTCTCGTCGATGATGAATGTTCCCGGGTATGGAACGCCTCTCAACGCGACCCCACGAATTTTGATGTTCGGGGCTTCTGCGTTGTAGATCTGGAAGGCTTTGATGACCTTGCTCTGGGTGTCCGCGAGAAGCGGATAAGTGATTTCTCCCCTCTTCGCGAACTTGGCCAGCGATTCAACAGGGTCGTAGCTGACGGCGATGACTTGGATATTCGCCTTTTCGAGTTTCTGAATGTTCTTTTGCAGTTGGACCAACTGCTTGACGCAATACGGTCACCACCGAGCCGAACGGTGAAAGACGACCGCTATTTTCTTCCCTTGGCCGAGGAATTCTTTCCACTCGCGTTTTTTGCCGTTTTGGTCCTTGATACCAAGCTCGGGAGCTTTCGTTCCGACCTTCGGCCCTGTTTTGCCTTCGGGAGCGGCCTTCTGGGCGGCAGCTTCAGGGTTCTTTGCCGCGAGGGAAATCGAGCCTTTGGGATTAGGCTTTGGTTCCTTTTCGGCAGGTGCGGAAGAGCAGGCAACGATGGTGAGACAGACGAGGGCTAACACCCCTCGACCGACTGCGCGACCGAAAAATCGCGGATGGGCTCCAAACATTGAGACCTCCAGATGAGACACAAAAGTGGTGTTCGATTCCTGAACGTGCGGAGTCGTTCCATCTGTAATATAAGGAAAGGAGCAACGAATGTTCTGTGAGTTTGTCCACATTTGGTTCGCGGAATAGTTTTCGAATAGATTTGGCCACAACGAATAAACGGCAACACGTCCGCGAGTTGAACAATTCGGCTGTCTGTGAAGACTTTTTCCAGCAGAAAAAGTAATCCGTCGGGTTTTTCCGACGTACAATTACTGAGCAACTTACGAACCAGGATCGTTAAACTCTCAACGCTCAAGCCCATTGCCTGGAGAAATTTTCGATGGACCAAGACGCCTACCAGTATGCCGAACTCGTCGCCTTGCTCAAAGAAGAGGGACACTCCGCGGAAACCATCGACGCAATCCTTGAACAAGTCAAGGAATACGAGAAGAAGACAGGCATCGACTCCGTGATGGACTCGATCGCCAATGGCACGTTCGACCTCGACGCCGTCATCACGGACGCCCTGAGAAGCATCGGCAAAGATGATTCCTACTCGGAGTGACACCAAGTTGTCCTCTTTGTGGTGGACACTGCGAATCGGGCCAGTCGTCTCAGTAGTCGTGGTGATCGGGCTGGGTTGGTTCTTCCAAGGCACCCTCCGGCTTGTACCCAACGACCGAGCCCGAGGTCCTGTGGCGTTGGTTGGTTGGATCACACTGGTTCTGCTGGCGTTGGCTCTGGTCGCATTGCATCTGTGCCTGGTCCGGCTTCGGCGATCGAGTCGAACCCCCAAAGACGACAACAAGTTCGGCCAATACACCCTCGTCGAAAAGATCGGTTCGGGCGGAATGGGAATCGTCTACCGAGCTCGCCATGCGCTACTCAACCGTCCGACGGCCGTCAAGATTCTGGAAGTCGACAAGACCAATGAAGAAAACGCCGCACGCTTCGAACGCGAAGTCCAGCTCACCAGTCAACTCCATCATCCCAACACGATCGCTGTCTATGATTACGGTCGCACCCCCCATGGGGTCTTCTATTACGCGATGGAATACCTCGATGGCATAACTCTCGAAAACATTATCAAGTCTTACGGTCCGCTGCCAGAAAGTCGCGTCATCCACATCCTCACGCAGCTGTGCGGATCACTCGCCGAGGCCCACGACATCGGCGTCATCCACCGCGACATCAAACCCGCGAACATCATGTTGAACCGGCTCGGCGGCATGTACGATTTCGTCAAGCTGCTCGATTTCGGTCTGGTCAAAGTCATCGACGGAAAAGAAGAACTGCGGCTCACCCAAGGAAAATCGATCAAAGGGACGCCGCTTTACCTCTCCCCCGAAGCCATCGAAACGCCGCAGACAATCGACCGACGTGCCGACCTCTATTCGCTCGCTGCGGTTGGCTACTTTTTGCTCACCGGTAAGCCCGTATTCGAGGGCCAGTCCTTTTTCGAGTTGTGCATCCAACACATCCGCCGCAAGCCCAAACCGCCCTCCGAAAAACTCGGACGACCAGTCTCGTCGGACCTGGAAGCGGTGATTCTTCGATGTCTGTCAAAGAAACGCGACGAACGACCCGCGGACGCTCGAGAGCTCGAGAAAGAGTTGCTCTCGTGTAAGTCCGCTGGACAATGGACGCAAGAAGCGGCAGCGAGTTGGTGGGAAATCGTCCGCAAGATCGGTCCGCGGGAACGCAAGAAAGTTCCCGACGACAATCCGAATGAGGTCTTCACAGTCAGTCATAACGACGTCGAGACGTGAATTTCGTTGGCTTCCTCACCCCTTTTGCTGCCACTCCTTCACCGTAGACCGAATCCTCTGGCACACAGCCAGACTATTTGATGGAGGACGACTCGGGCTAACAACATCCAGGTGTTTTTTCGTCCTCGGAACGCTCAGTCTGCTTTTTCATCACATCAGTGGCCCAACCTCGCCAGCTTTCCGACAATTGTGGCACCTCAAGCATTCTCTCCACCTCGGTGCGGTCACGAGCGAAGATTCGGAAGATATCACGCACGGTCAAATCATGATCGGGTTTCTCAACGACCCGGATTTCATCTCCAGCACCCAGTTCTCCTTCGACAATAATTCGCAGATACGTTCCGGGTCGCGAAGCCTCCGTAAACCGGCGGGGAAACAGTTTGTCGTTCATCCGAACCCCAAGCCGCCAGCAAGGAATTCGTGGTTCGGAAACTTCAAGAACGGTCGTCCCGATTTCCCACCGTTCTCCGACAAGGGCTTCATTCACCTCGATTCCTTCTATGGTCAGGTTCTCTCCCAACTGGCCGTGAGAAAAGGATGTGGAAGTCTGCTCTTCCCACCAGCGCAGGTCCTCAATGGCATAGGCGTAAATGGCTTTGTCGGGTCCTCCGTGGGCTACCCGGTCGGCTTGATCATCTCCGGCCAGGTTCACACCCCTCGCGGCAATGCGACCATCGACTGGTGACTTCCAAATTGCACTCTTGGCAGGTCGCCCGTGATAGTCGAACTCACGGACACCGCCGACGTTCACCGACAAAACAGTTCCGACCGTGCTTGTTGTCATCGTTCATCCTGTGTGCGAGATTGAAAGCAAAAGTTGTTGGGAAGAAACTCCAGCAAACACCCGAGAATTGTCTCTGAGCAATACTTACTGTTTTCCATCACGGACGACAACACGAACGCTGCCGGACCGGCGTCGGTATTCGCGGCGCAAACATTCCTGTCCACCCTTCCAAGGCTGCCCGATCTTTGCCTTTGCTTTCAAACCAAGGCCAATCATTTGCACCCCATTCGAACGTGAGGTTATCGTATTTCTCCTGCGGCCCGCCTGGGAAATATCGTTGCATCCCACCAAACACGGCGTACCCTAAGACACATTGTCGTCGCCATGACGTGGACTGTTCTCACCGACAACTGGACCAAACACCATGACTCTCCGCTCTCTGATGAAGGCTACGTTGGCCTTGTTTGCCGCGTTGATTTGTTTCCCCATACTGGGCCAAGCCCAAGAGAAGGGACGACCTAACATTATCTTGATCTTTACCGACGACCAAGGCTACGGCGACGTCGGTTGTTATGGAGCCAAAGGCTATGAGACTCCCAACATGGACAGGATGGCCAAGGAAGGCATTCGGTTCACGAGTTTCTACACGGGCTGTCCGGTCTGCTCAGGCTCGCGAGCCGCGTTGTTGACAGCTTGTTACTACCAGCGAGTCAGCGTTCGCCCCGTGTTCTTCCCGCCAGCTCGCAATGGACTCAACCCCAACGAAATCACGATCGCCGAGATCCTCAAGGAAATCGGATACACCACTGGAATGATCGGAAAATGGCACCTCGGTCATCTTCCCCCGTTCCTCCCAACGGCCCAGGGATTCGATTCGTATTATGGCATCCCGTATAGCAACGACATGTGGCTCGACAAAGAAACGGCCCAGTTCGCCAAGGACTGCGTCTTCCTCAAAGGCATGACCGAAGAGAAGGCTCGCACCGAAAAACGAACTCGCAACTGGGTTCCGCTCATGCGAGGAACAAAAGTCGTCGAGTACCCCGCAGACCAATCGACACTCACCAAGCGCTACACCGAAGAGGCCATGAAGTTCATCGAGAAGAACAAAAAGAAACCGTTCTTCCTCTACATGCCGCACACCATGCCGCACGTCCCGATGTTCGTTTCGAAGAAGTTCCAAAACAAGACGAAATCTCTCTACGGAAACGTCATCGAGGAGTTGGACTGGTCCGTCGGTGAAGTCCTCAAGACCGTCAAGAAGTGTGGCATCGACAAGAAAACGCTCGTCATCTTCACGACCGACAACGGCACCCATCGCGGCTCGTCGGGTCCGCTCCGAGGTCGAAAGGCTGGTCCGTACGAAGGCGGAGTGCGGGTTCCTTGTATCATGCGGTGGCCAGGACGCATTGAACCAGGGACGAAGACGAACGAGACAGCCGCGACAATAGACATCCTCCCCACGATCGCGAAAATCACCGGGGCCAAAGTTCCCCAAGATCGAACCATCGACGGAAAAGACATCAGTCCCTTGGTATTCGGAGAGCCAGGTGCGAAGACGCCTCACGAATACTACATTCTGTTGCACAGGGATGGCTGTGTCCGCAGTGGCAAGTGGAAATATTATCCGTGGCCCGAAGGGGGCAAGAAGAAAAACAAGAAAGGGAAGAAAGGGAAGAAAGGGAAAAAGCCCGCTCCAGTAAAACGGCCGAAGGTGCAGCTCTACGATTTGTCGACGGATCTGTCGGAAACGAAAAACGTCGCCGAGCAACATCCACAAGTCGTCCGCCGACTCCACGCTGCGTTCGTGGCCCATCGGATGGACATCCGAAAGAACAAACGACCCGCCGGTACGGTCAACCTGAAGAAAAAGCAGTGAGGCTCAGCTGGCCGGCAAAGCTTCGGAATCGATAATTTGGTTGCCCCTCTGGATGTTGGAATTCGTTTTGTTCGAAAAAAGTAGCCGCGCTCGCTACACCCGTGTGAGCTACTTTCGCCCGAATCCAAAGGAGCATCCGGTAATTTGTCCTCTCAGTTGGGCCAGACTCCAAAGTGGCAACAAATTCTATCTGCGGGAGGAGGATGGCCCGAAGACCTTCATGTCTACCGTGGCTCACTTCGGGAGCGAGAATATGACCAGACGCTGCTACGCGACGCACGAAACCAACAACAATCTCGGGGCACCTCTCTTTTCTATTTCTCACCTTCCTCCTTCGGCCCTTCTCCTGCTGGACGCCTGAGGTAAGGCCCGTAAAACAAATACGGTTGTGAAAAGAACACTGCGTTCGCGTGCCGAACGATCCAATAAAGACTTACAGGAGAATCGACAATGGGTTGGCGTTTGCGTCTGGTTGCGGTTGGTGTTTGGTTGACCTCTCCAACCATGACGCTCGCGGCAGGTGGTCACGATCATCTGACCGACTTGCCTGTTTGGTCCGTGATTCCGTTCGCGGGGTTGCTACTTTCGATTGCCATCTTTCCTCTCGTTGCCCCGTACTTTTGGCACAGTAACCGGAATCGACTTATCGTCGCGATGATCTGGGCGGTGCCCGTCGTCGCGTATTTGCTGTATCTGAACAACTCGGTCTATCTGGGCAAGGAGTTGAAGCCCCAATACAAGTTCAACGGCGATGGCTTCAAAGAACCGTGGGGGACGAATTCCTTTGAAGCTGAGGAACACGAAGAAAAGACAGACGAGCACGAAGGTGAAGAAAAGAACTCCAAAGGAAAAGGACACCACGGAATCCTGCTCGCCAAGGCTGTCGTTGGGGACGCCGAAGCTGGGACGAAATTGCTGTTTGCCTCGCCGACGGTTCCCAAGATGACGGCGGCGTTGGAAGTCGCCGATGAACACGAGTCCCATCATCACAAGACCATTGAATTCGTCGCTACCAAGGACGGACACTGGCACGTCCACATTTCCGGAGAGGACAAAAACCATCACGAGGCCAACGACTCAGACAACGTCTTGGTCTCGCACGGAGATACGATCGTGTGGCGCGTCGAATCGGGCGAACACGGCGTCGTTTTCCCGAGTCAGCAGGCCGCCGAGACTGTTCTCAAGTTCAAGAAACAGCCCGGCCTGGCGTCTCTGGGGCACGCGATGTTGGAGGAGTACATCCCGTTCATCTGCTTGCTCGGCTCACTTTACGTGATCTCCGGAGGCATCGTCGTCAGCCTCCGAGTGAGGCCCAACCCTCTCGTGAATGGAGGGATTCTCGCGTTCGGGGCGGTCATCGCCAACGCCATCGGGACGACCGGCGCAAGCATGCTGTTGATTCGTCCATACCTGAAGGTCAACGAATCACGGGCGTATCGCGGACACTTGCCGATCTTCTTCATCTTCACGGTGAGTAACCTGGGTGGGTTGTTGACGCCGCTCGGAGACCCGCCGTTGTTTCTCGGTTACTTGCGTGGCGTAGACTTCTTTTGGACACTCCGGTTGTGGCCAGCATGGGGGATGACAAACGCCATCGTTCTGACCGTGTTTCTCGTTTGGGATACCATCACAATCATGCGCGATCCCGGACGCAAGCCGAAGAATGAGCCGACCGAACCAGAACAACAGCAACAGGCCGGGTTGCAAGGACCAGCCTTCGGGCTGCGAGGCATCTTCAACTTCCTCTGGTTGGCGGGTGTGATCGCCGCCGTGTTGAGCAAACCGTTTTTCGCCGACTTGTACGAGAACACCGTCAAGGTTCCCGAGGAGTACAAGAGCTTTGCAAATCTCACCAGCGAAGGCATCATGCTCCTCATGGCGACATTGTCGATGGTCCTCACTCCGCGGCGCCTGAGAAAAGAAAACGGCTACAGCTGGGAGCCGATCATCGAAGTGGCCGCGCTATTCATCGGCATCTTCATCACGATGGTACCGGCCTTGGCCCTGTTGCAAGAAAACAGCTCGCTCTTCCCGCTCAAAGAACCGTGGCAGTATTTTTGGATCACCGGGGGATTATCTGGATTCCTGGACAACGCTCCAACGTACTTGACGTTTGCGACCGTTGCGGGGGCTGGTTTAGAAAACGGAATTGCGGATTTGCCGCTCGATAAGCCGAAAATTCTCGAAGGCATCAGTTGCGGTGCCGTGTTCATGGGTGCCATGACGTACATCGGCAACGGACCCAACTTCATGGTCAAGGCCATCTCCGACGAAGTCGGTTACCGGACTCCTTCGTTCTTCGGCTACCTCGGTTACTCTTGTGTGATCCTCCTGCCGATCTTTGTGCTCGTAACAGTTGTGTTTTTCCCTTGGTTTTGATGACCGACGACTCGCCAACGAAAGAAAGCCCACGGAGAAATCCTCCGCGGGCTTTTTGTCTTTGTGGGAGAGGGGAAAGTACTGAATCCGCTCCGGCCGTCAACCGCTCGGGTTAGTGAGCTAAATCGACTTTGAACTTCATGCGATATTTTCGGAGTTCTGAGATTTGTCCCAACCGACCACCGACGCGGCGTGCGATCGCTTCTGAGGGTGCCGTAAAGCCAATGTGCAGGATTTGGTGGCGCCTGCCCTGCGGATCCGATGTCAGACGCAAATCCAAATTATTCACGTCGGTCCCGCAAGTTTGAACGACCACGTCGATAATGTGCGAAGGCACCTCAAGGGTCCTCGCCGAATTCGTTTGTGGCTGAGCAACCGTGGGTTTTGACGAGGCCCGGGTGTCCGTGACAGGCGTCCATCGCTTGCCCACCTGAGTCTTGTCGTTCGATGTACGAGCGACGATTGTGGTCTGGTTTTTCGGCGTTGCGTCGACCGGGATGGGGACTAGGCGCGTCTGCTCTTGATCTTTACGGGTAGTCGAAACGTGCCCGACTTGAGTGATTTTTGTTGGCTGGGGAACAAGCCGCTCTCGCCCCTTGGGGAGTTCGCTGCGTGACACATGAGCCACGCGAGTTGTTGGCCGGAGGTTCATGATCTGGCCTTTGTTCGTCGGCGCGGTTGTCATAGCTTTCGTGCGCCCACGAGCTGACTTGACCGAACCAGCTTTCGCTCCCGATTTCGGCGGACCCGATTTCTTGCGTGCTACCCGACTGCTTTTTATCGTCCCCTTCTGATCGACCGTCGTCCACTCCGGCCCGGTTTCGAAATCGGGGACGACGTCTTCGAGCGCTTTCGGACCGGGAAGGTAGGGGCGTTCGGCTCCAACTGTTCTGGATACCACAGTGATCTTCTGCCCTGGGTGCTCTCCCGCGCCGGAGGTTGACTTTACGAGCGTAAAAATTTTCTGCTTGCCCGGGGGCGAGTCAGGACCGTTCGTTGGGAGTTGGGTAATGACGCTCTTCCAAACCGGTGGTTTGGTCGATTTCGAGTCTTTTGGCGACCGAGCGGGTGGTTTGGTCGGGTCGGCGGCAGGCTCCGAATCTCGCGAAGACTTCGCGATCGTAGCCAAATCCAGTTTTTTCCACTCCCCCATCCCTCTACGGGTTGCACGGGGGGTGGTCACAGTCTTCTCCGTGATAACTTCCTTCGGTACAGACCATCGAGTGTTACGCAAGGCCGTCGTCGGAGTTTTGGTCACAGTGTGGAGCGATGTCGTTGGTGTTTTCCACCTGGGTAATGGGATGGTAGCGGATCCCTTCGTAAGTTGCCGGTGCGACTTGAGATTTGTCGGAACTCGCTGAGTCAAACTCGAAGGGGCCTGCAATTGTTGCCCCGGAGCCCTCCTGGCGGAGTCTTGGCCCACTCGAAGTTGGCAAATCACACAACGGCATCCCGAAACGTTTTTGAGGGCTTGGCAAAGACGCCATTTTTCGGGTCCCGTCGAGACCCAACCGCTCAGAGCAAATCGGCCTTTCTCGTCGACTCCCAAGCGAAGTCCTCTCCACGTCTGCGGAGCTGCTTGGGCGAGCGCTTGCCAGCCTTGTTCCCGCATTGCCTCGATCGTAGTTGACTGGGGAATTCTATGGGACATGTTCGGCATGAGGAGCATACCGTCTTGTACTGGCAGGCCACTGACTGCCTTGGCGATCATCATTGCCCGAGCCTTGATGGCTTCGTTGGGAACGTATCCGGTGATGCGAATCCCTGAAGAGCTTCCTTGCAATTGCAAATGGTAGGGGAACGTCTGTGGGTCTCCCAACCAGGCAAGCTTGATACGCAAAACGTCGTTATCATCCAGCCTGAGGATCGGCTGAGGCGGCTCGAACTCGGCTGGAGTCGCAACCATCGGAAAGGTTTGCCCTCTTGCCGAAGATACTTCGGTGCTGGAGAAAAGCGTACAGCACAGGCCGAGGGCAAGAACGGTCCACCTGGCCCAGAATGTCACCCGACTCGACTTCATTTTCATTGGGTCGCTCCCATTTCTGCTTGATTCTCGGCCTCTGCTTGAAATCCCTCTACCTCATCAGTGAAGGTGTGGGTGTTCTTCCTCTCGGCGCTCGAAAACAAGAGCCGAAGTTCGACGACCGAAATTGGTATCGCGACGCGTGGCGTTTTTGGGTCCTGGGTTTCCTGCGAGTTTGCGCCTTACGCGAGAACTAGTCTTTTTTATCGTCAAACCGAAAGTAAGGGCTTTAACGGATCAATAGATATTGCTGGTTACTTCAATTTACATGTCTGGTCAAGCTGCGCAAGTCGTTAAAAAAGAACAGGAAACAGAAAACAAAGAAACGAGGGAACAGGGAACGGTTGGAGGTTTTGTTGGCGTCGTTGGTCGAGAGACAACAGTCAAGAGACAAACTATCAAGGCGTGCGCGATTAAAGTAGCAGACCCCCTCGGGTATTCGGCTCAACAAGTGTCGTGTTTTCGATTCTCAGCCCCGAAGGGGCGAGAGATCCTAGCCGTGGGTGGGAACCCACGGAACTGTTTGGGTATTCGGCTCAACAAGTGTCGTGTTGTTGATTCTCAGCCCCGAAAGGGCGAGAGATCCCGGCCGTGGGTGGGAACCCACGGAACTCTTTGAATAGTCGGCTCAACAAGTGTCGTGTTGTTGATTTTCAGCCCCGAAGGGGCGAAAGATCCTAGCCGTGGGTGGGAACCCACGGAACTGTTTGGGTATTCGGCTGAACAAATTTCGTGTTTTCGATTCTCAGCCCCGAAGGGGCGAGAGATCCCGGCCGTGGGTGGGAACCCACGGAACCCAAAGAACCAACACAAACACGACACATACTTATCCGACCGCCCAAGCGACGATACATCATGTTTGCGACCATACCCAACCACCTCGCTTCCCCAATTTCCAACTGGTTGGCAGCGATATTGGCTGTCACAATGATGTATTACGATCGTCACACCACCAGTAACGAAACCGCATACGCAGCCAGTGACCATCAGGGAGACTCCTGTGCGACATCTTTGGATACTTTCGTTTGTGGCCATACTCGCTCTGGGCTTTCAAGCCTGGGCCGATCAGAAGAACCAACCTCAAAATCATCAAAAGGCCTCACAGAAGAGTGTCGAAGAACTCGCTCGGGAAGCCCGGTCGAGTATCGTGGTCGTCAACTTCGTCGGTCGTGATGGTCAACAGCAAGGCCTCGGAACCGGCTTCGTTGTTTCTTCGGATGGCTTGATTGCCACGAACAGGCACGTCATCGGCGATGCTCGTCCGATTACCGTACGGCTCGAAAACGGGAAGGAATATCCTGTCCAGACGGTTCAGGCTTCCGACCGGACCCTGGACCTTGCGTTGTTGAAAATCAAAGCCAAGGGATTGAAAGCTCTCGACCTCGCAGATTCGAATGACCTTCGAAATGGTCAACGAATCGTCGCCCTCGGCCATCCTCGTGGTTTGGAATTCAGCGTTGTCGGCGGAGTCCTCTCGGGGCGTCAAAAATTGCTCGGGCAATCGATGCTCCAACTCGCCATCCCCATCGAGTCGGGCAACAGCGGCGGACCTGTCCTGGACGCACAAGGCCAAGTCGTTGGGATCGTGACGCTCAAGTCCCAGGTGACCAGAAACCTCGGTTTTGCCGTCCCGGTGAACTCTCTCAAAAGATTGATCCGCAAGCCGAATCCGATACCCATGTCGCGGTGGGTCACAATCGGCAGGATCAACCCGGACGAATGGCAAACCGTGTTCAAGGGCCGGTGGCGACAACGGAACGGACATATTGTTGTCGATGGTCCAGGTGAAGGCTTCGGTGGTCGCTCGCTGTGCCTCTCGCGGGAAAAAGTGCCTGCGGTTCCGTTCGAAATTGCCGTGACGTTGAAGCTCGGTGACGAGAGAGGCGCTGGTGGTTTGGCTTTCTACTCGGATGAAAAAAACAACCATTACGGATTCTATCCCAGCAGCGGGAAACTGAGGTTCAGTCGTTTCCTAGGGCCAGACGTCTTTTCGTGGAAGGTCCTTCATGAAAGTCCAAGCGAGCACTACCGTCCGGGAGATTGGAACACTCTCAAGGTCCGCGTACAGAAGGACAAGATTTCGTGTTTCGTCAACGACCATCTTGTACACGAATCCAGTGACAATCGGTTGACAACTGGTCGCGTGGGCTTGGTCAAATTTCGTACCTCGTCATTGGAGTTCAAGAACTTCCGGATCGGCAAGAAACTCGCTTCGTCACGCCCGTCAACGAAGTTGGTGCAACGGATCGAAAAACTCGTGACGAAACTCGATGGACAGAAAAAAGCCGAACCAACCGTGGTCGATTCCCTCGTGCCAGAAGGACGCGCCAGCATCGCCGTCTTGCGGGCGAAAGCCAAACTCCTCGAAGAACAAGCCAAACAATTACGCCTGATCGCAAAGGCCGTCCACACGAAAGAAGTTCTGAACGAACTGGGGAAGATCACACAACTCAAGGATGACGAGATTCCTTTGCTGCATGGTGCCTTGTTGATTGCCAAGCTCGACAACGAAGAACTCAACGTCCCGGTGTACATCAGGCAGATCGATCGGCTCGCCAAGGAAGTTCGCAAAACGTGGCCCAAGGATGCAACCGAAGCCGACAAACTCACCGCGTTAAACAAAGAACTGTTTCAAATGCGGGGCTTCCACGGAAGCCGCGGAGACTACTACAACCGAGCGAACAGTTATTTGAACCGAGTTCTTGAAGACCGCGAAGGGATCCCCATCACGTTGTCGGTGTTGTACATCGAGTTGGCCAAACGACTCGGCGTGAACGTCGTAGGCGTTGGCCTTCCTGGCCACTTCATTGTGCGGCACGAGCCCAAAAAAGGACCGGCGACATTGATCGATGTCTACGAAGGTGGGGCGAAACTCACCAAGGAAGATGTGGCCCAGATCGTCAAACAGGCGACCGGAGAGGCCATGCGAGAGGGCGACCTGGCGACAGTCACACGCAAGGCCATCCTCGTACGTATGCTTCACAATTTGGCCGGGATTGCCTTGGAAGAAGAAGACCCGCGAAGTGTTCTAAAATATTACGATGCGATTCTGACGATCACTCCGCAAGCCACCCAGGAACGATTGCGCCGGGCAGCCCTTCGATTCCAAACGGGTGATCCCGATGGCTCGATCGCTGATCTCGATTGGTTGCTCGACAATTCCACCGACGATATCGATCGCGACAAATTGCGGAACTTGCGGAGGTTCGTCAATCAAAGAAGGTAGGACAGTCGACAGACAAAAGTCGACAGACAAAAGACCAACCACAGATTCCACGGATAACCATTCTGAGGCATCCGAGTTCTTTGTGGTTCAACTTCTTCCTCCTTCGCGTGAGGTCCTTTCTGGCTCTTGTCTCTCGGCTCTTGTCTCTCGGCTCTCAACTCTCGGCTTTCTCGGCTTCCCAGATCAGGATTGACTCTCCCTGGTTAGTTCTCGTCCCACACAACAAATATTGTCCGTTTCTCGAAAACGTCAGGCGAGTGATCGCACCGGGTAAATCACGATAAGCAAAGAGGGGTTGGCCGGTCTTCGCGTCCCAGACGCGAATCGTGTTGCCGCTCGCCGTAACGAAGCGTTCCAATCCTGGTGTGAACGTCGCCTGCGTCACTGGACCAAACACCCCGGTGAAGGAAACTTCTTGGACGCGAACGAGGTCGGAGGATTCGTCGCTCAAGGACCATTTCGTCACAAGTCCCTCGGTCGTTCCAGTCAGCCCGTTGAGCCTCGTCGTGAGGGTGACGAGTTCGTTTTCGTCGGGCGTAAATGCCGCCCCTCGTAATCCTGGAATGCTTCGCTCCCACGTAAGATCCCCGCTCAGGTCGTCGGCTTTCCAAATTTGGACTTTTCCTGGTACGACAACGACGAAATGTTTTCCCTTCTTGCTGACCTCCAGCGAAACGATCGGCCCGCCGATGTTGAACTTCGATACGATTTTCCCCGCCGTCACGTCGACCGTCTGGACAGAAAAAGACCGCTTGCCGTCGTTCGAACGCGCTACCGCGATCCGCGAACTTTCCGGTATCGGACAGAGTCCGTGGGTCGTGTTTTGTGGAAGCGCTACTTTCTTCGCATCGGCCTCATTTTGCCAACTCCACACGTGCAGATGAGTCGAAGTTGCCGCCGTAACGTACTGGTCATTAGCATCGAAGGCCAGATGCGTCGCGGGGGTTTCGGTATCTCGGTAGAAAGCCTGGTCCGTTGGCTGTTCGGGAATCGACTCCACCAGGTTCGTCTTTCCGATCGTTGCTTTGATCAGTTGCCTTCCGTCATTTTGAATGGCCAGTGACGTTGCGGGTCCTGACAGCTCCATAAACCTGGGTGCCTTCGGCCCGATTGGTAGGACTTGGATCAAATGTCCGGGCTCCTGTCCCTTCCCAGGCAAGCGGCCGGCCTGCCATGCCGTCTTTCCTTTCTCCCACCGCAACCCAGCTCCGACCACCTCAGGAAATGGCGAACGGATTGGAAACGGATGCCGGCTGCCGATGTCCCACCGGTAGATTGACCCGTCTTCGGCCGCGCTCACCAGGCCAAACGCGTTCGGCCTCAAGTCAAAGTTGACCATTTGCACTGGCGTGTTGTGTCCTCGGCCCTTGACGAACTGTTTCCCTTCTTCCACGTCCCAAAGTTGGACACGGCCAACGAGGTTCGGCTTGCGCTCCTTTCCCAGGACGGCTCCACCGACTCCAAGCCACTTTCCGTCAGGCGAGAGTGTCAATGTCCGGACCTCGAAGTCATCGATTTTCAAGGAACGCTCTTCCTTCGTGATCGGTTTGTTGGACTTGTCAAACCCGATGCTCCAGACGAGTAACTTCGATGGATGAGCCGTCACCAGGCGAAGAGAATTGCCTGAGCCCAGACCAATCCGAACGCACTTCGTTTCTTCGGACTGACCACGAAAACTCGACGCAAAGAATTCCTTCGCTGTGTCCGCAAACCAAGCCTTCGCTCCATCCTTCGAACCGGCCACGACGAGTCGTCCGTCTGCCGACAAATCGACGCATGTGAGCGATCCCGATGGGTCTCTGAACGTCTGAAGTTTCTTCCCTGTTCTGGCCGAGTACAGTTCGACGACGGATTGTTCCTCCCCGACGATGACGGCCAATAGATCTTTCGGACCATAAGCGATCTGCGACGTTCGTTTATCGAGAGTTGTCGGTACGGTAAACGAAACAACTTGCTTGGTCGTTTCCACGTCCCACACAATGACCTTGCTTTTCCTCGCCGAAGAGGCTTGGACGGTGACAACGCGGGTCCCTTCCGGATTGAAGAGGAGGATGTCGGCGGCTTCGCCTGGCAAGAAAAAGGTGGGCGTCCGACACATGTGACGGAGTTGGGCATACTCCCATCCACGCAGGTCTTTGGGACAGCGGTCGAGCAGAATGTTGGCCTGTCGCAATTCGTTGCGGCGCCGGAGTTCTTCCACTTCTTGGAGCTGCAGGGCGTACTCGGCTACTTTTCCCCGAGCCAGTTCTTGAGAGATTTCCGGGCCGTCTTCCGTCTTCTCGTCCTTAGTGACTTGAGCTTGTCGGGCGAAGTAGATACTCGTCCCGGTTCCGACCCCGATCGCGAGGACCAGCGCGACGGCGAGAAGCGCCGTGACCAGATTGCCTTGGAACCAACCGAGTAGTCCCGTCGAAGGCTTGGCGATCTCCAGTGCGTTGGTTTCTGTCTTTGATGCCGAACCTCCCACGTTTCTCTGTTCGATGGCGGTCGGGTCCGTTGTCAAAGAACTTGAGGAAGTTTTGGATTCGGCGGATTGTATGTTTTCGTCACTCATGGATATAGGCCGTGAAATGTGTAGAGAGATCGATTGTACGATAGGCGAACTGGAGCTTGGACTTGGTGCTCCGACGATCGCAGGCTTCTTTTTTACCGGGATTTGAAGCCTCGCGAAAGAGAACCTGGCAAAGGGGCAAAGATGGAGCAAGTCTACGGAGGCAGGTAGTGGTTGTTATGATGTTTGTTGGGTCGGTTTTGAGTCCACAAGCCATGAACTCCGAAACCTACATGGCCCCAATAAAATTGACTGGATAGGTTGGGAACGATCGAACGTTCCTACGGATGAGTTTCGTTTTCCCGGAACCATTCGAGCGCACGCTTTACGCCCTCCTGAATTTTGACTTCTGGCTCCCACTGAAAATCCCGTTTCGCTTTCGTGATGGAGAACTGTGTCGATCTGGTGATGAGATAGACGGCCCGACGAGTGATCGTCGGAGGTGTCTTTTTCCCGATCATACGAGCCCACAATTCCTGCAAGAACGCCAGTTGTTGTACGGCGAACAACGGGACTTTTCGGGTGATCCGAGGTAACTCGAGCGCGTCAGTCAAAGTATCGAGCATTTGTCGCTGGGTCAGTTCGCCACGGCTACACAAGTTGTAGGCTTGGCCGATCGCTTTGTCGCAAGTGGCCGCGAGGATACAGCCACGGGCAACGTCTCCAGCATAGATCAAGTTCAGCAGGTTGTTTCCCGAGCCTAAAATGGGGACTCGTTTGGCTTGCAACGCCGCGACCACGCGGGGTATGGTGACGCGGTCACGAGGTCCATAAATCCAACTGGGCCGGACAATCGTAATAGCCCCGGGATACTGTTGAGCGTATTCCTCCGCAAGGAGCTTGGCCTTCGCGTAATGATCCCACCACCACATGTTCTGACCGAGCGGGGCGTCTTCGGTGATGCCTGCGTTTGGTTCGAGTTTGGGCTGCCCATAGACTGATATGGAACTCACGTAAAGCACACGTGAGACGGATCGTTGTTGACACGCTTTCAGGACGTTCTTGGTGACGTCCACGATTCCCGCATGGAAACCAGACCACGCCCCCCAATCGCTCACCCGTGCTGCCGCGTGATAGACCAGTTGGGTCTCACCGATGGCCGACGCGAGCGCCGAAACGTCCTGGAAGTTGCAAGGGACACATTCAACCCCGATGGAGTCCAAAAATGTGGTGTCCGAGGTTTCCTGAACGAGTGCACGGACCGACTCTCCGCGATGTCGGAGTTGTTCAGCAATGTGACTACCGAGTTGGCCAGTAGCACCCGTAACAACGTGCAGCATTTCACCGAAGATCCCAGGTTCCGAGAGACTGTTGTGGCGACACTTGGAACTGTCGTACAATCCTATTTCTCAAAGTTGCCGATAACAATCCGATCGTGGAGGTCAAACTGTGGAAATCTTGTTTCCGATCTTACTGGCGAGTTTGTTCGTGTGGGCGTTAATTCAAGCGTGGGGTCAGATGTCCGCCGGATCGTGAGGGCCTGGAAATAAATGCCAGTTGGGCATTGGGACCGGCCGTAAGACGGACGAGCAATCTGCCGACAAATCGTCCATTCCGCAATCTCAAGACAAAATGACCGAGACCAAGTAAACCTCGTTTGAGGCGATCACAAGGTCATCCCGTTGAGTGCCCGCGCGAGCATCTTCAGTCTTCATGACAGTCAATCTGCCGACGAGCGGGCACAATGAGAAGGACAATCGTGGGTAAAAACCAATAGGAAACGTGCAAGAAATTTGGAACCATCGCAAGTACGAGACTCGGACCAAACGGGTTGCTTTACACCAGCATCTCCTGCCGTTACACTTGTGTTTACCAGCAACTCCACAGAGAACCTCGCTCCTTGTTTTGCTTGAGGAAAATAATGATGACTGGCGTTCGTATCAATGCAGCGATTGTGTTCACGCTTCTGGCCTTCGTGGTCCCTGCCTCGGGTCAGACCGATCCAAAGGTCTTTCAGAAACTGGAAACGGCCATTCCAGAGGGCATCCGGATGCTCGAGGCCAAGAAGTACGAGCCTTTTCTCAAGAATTTCGTACCCCCCGAACTCTACAAGAAGATCACCTCCAAGATCACACCACAGAAGTTCTCGCAGGAGTTTGCAAAGCGAAATGCTCCGCGGTTGTTGCAAGTGCTCAAGGAAATCAAGGGAAAGACACCGACTTACAGCAACGAAGGCATGAGGGCAACCTACGAGTTGACAGCGCCAATCGCTGGGAAGAAGTCGATTTCTTTCAACAAGATTAACAACCACTGGTACGTCAAGAACTAACACGTCAGTAGGAGGAAACCTGGAATCGTCTCGGTTTCCTCCTTTCACATCTTGGTACAGTTCAGGTCGCGTTCGCCATCACTTCCAATTGAATGATGCTACGATTCTGTTCCTTCTCCAGATAAGCCCGGCCCTTCTTGACGTTGACGTGGTCCCACGGCAACACTTCGTCGAGACCACGCAGTCGTTGCGAGTACCACGTCGTGTCGATGCCGAGGTCTTCGAACGTTTGCCACCAAAGTTGCGGGTTGAAGCATTCGCCCCACCCGTCGAGACGGGCTCCACGTCGCCAGGCTTCTTCGAGAGCCACAGCTACGCGACGGTCCCCGCGAGTCAAGACGCCTTCGAGCAAGCTGATGTCGATGTCGTGTTGCTTGATCTTCACCGCCTTGAGACGGCAACGCTGTTTCATGTACCGACCGGCCCACTCGAGGTATTCCCGGTCTTTCATCCCGTTCCACTGGTACGGCGTGTGGGGTTTGGGGACGAAGTTCGAAACCGAAGCCGTTACGTCGACGAAGCGGCCTGTGACCTCCTTTCCGATGCGTGAGATCATCTCGGCACAATCGACGATGCCGTCGAGATCGACCTGCCGTTCACCCGGAAGGCCGATCAAATAATAGAGTTTCACTCGTTGCCAGCCATTTTTGAACGCTTCCCGACAACCCTCATAGAGGTCTTCGTTGGCGATCGGCTTTCGGATTTGCTCGCGCATGTCGTCGCGAGCAACTTCCGGGGCGAGCGTCAAACCGCCCTTGCGAACCCCTTTCATGAGTTGCGGCAACGAGCGGAGTTGATGATTCACTCGCAAACTCGGCAGTGACACGCTAACACCCAGTGGGTTGAAAACTTCGTGCATCCGGTTGACGAGTTTTTCGAAGTCGGGATAGTCACTCGAACTCAGACTGAGCAAGCTGATTTCGTTGTAGCCGGTGTTGCGGTAGCTCTCCAAAGCTGCCTCGACGATCGTCTCTACCGAACGCGTTCGGAGTGGTCGTTTGATGACGGTCGATTGACAAAAACGACACTGCCACGGACACCCACGCATGATTTCGATGGCGATGCGGTCGTGCGGCGTGTTGACGTAGGGAACGACCGGGCTCGTTGGAAGGGAAATGTCTTCGAGGTCCTGGTCGATCGTACAAGCTCGGATTTCTGTGGGAACGTCGGTGCGAGTTCGGTGCATCGCGGCGATCGTTCCATCGGCATGATATTCCGGCTCGTAGAATCGAGGAGCATAAGCCCAATCCGTTCCGCCGACGATGGCCGCGAGGATGTCTTCGCGGGCTGGATGAGATCGCTTACGATACTCTTCGGGACATTCGGCAAGAAATTGTTCTTTGCGCGCGACCCACTGTTCCATGATCCACGGGAGGCTCTCTTCGCCGTCACCAATCACGAACAAGTCGATGAACGGAGCCAACAACTCGGGGTTCTGGGCTCCCGGACCCCCGGCGATGACCAGCGGGTGTTCCATCGTCCGGTCATTGGCGTGCAACGGAATCCGCCCCAGGTCGAGCATCGTCAAAACGTTGCTGTAGCAAACTTCGTATTGCAGGCTGAACCCGACGAGGTCGTAGTCGCACAGCGGCGTGAACGTCTCGAGCCCGTAAAGCGGCAAGTCGTGTTCCCGCAAGAGTGCTTCGAAGTCCGTCCACGGCGTGAATGCCCGTTCGCAAGCCCACTGCGGATCACGGTTCATGATCGTATAGAGGACCTGCAAGCCGTGGTGGCTCATTCCCAGCGTGTACGCGTCAGGGAACGCCATACACAGCTTCCCACGAACTTCGCGGTGGTCCTTAACGGTACTATTGAGTTCGCCACCCATGTACTGAGCGGGCGTTTTGACTTGGATGACGAGCCGTGAAATTGTATCTTTCAGCGCGGCGTTGATCATTAGGACTGCTCCACACTGGGGCTGGATGGTCGTGATTCAAGATTGTCTATTATGCGAAATTTTACCCGGAAAGTCGCCACCAGAATGCGAGGACAGTCGGCGTAGACCAAACGCGGTGCATCATCATCGAGATTCTCGCCGATGTGTTGGAGAAGATCGTTGCCCAGACTTTGTTTCTTTTTGGCCACTGGTCTTGTCTCGGGGAAATAGGTCACTCGTTCATGGCTTCCCAAACGAACCCCTGTGCACTTGAAAACCGCAAGTCCGTAGTCAGCCAGGGCTCGTCATCTCTGATCCTTACTCCCCAGTTTCAGCTGAGCCCAACGACGTCCTATTGAGACCTGCGCGGATAATGCAGCAGGCACACTTGGAACGGGTAATTTTTAGTTGTCCGGTTTTTGTGTTTGTCGTAGGTACACGCCAGCCGCGTATACCTACGAACCGGACAAGCATTTTTTCCATTCCCTGTGTGCCTGTTACTTGGATTCATTAGCCGCGAAGGTCTCAATAACTCAACTACAGCAATTCACGGTTGTATTGGGTACAGGTTTTTCGTTTTCAAAGTCCTTCTCCCAGGAGCAGTCGGATAAACGACTGTCGTGTTTATGATTTTCAGCCCCGAAGGGGCGAAAGATCCTAGCCGTGGGTGGGAACCCACGGAACTCAAAGAACCACAACAATCACGACTCTTATTCATCCGACCACCCTTGCGGACAGATGGATTGAGGAACCGGAAGGATTCCGCTGCAATCCTATCTCGAGAAGGCGGACTTGGGCTCAGGAGTTCGGCGACTCCGAACTGTACCCAACACGAACGTAAACCGCTCTAATTCTGACAAAAATACAGATCAAAACGAACATGAAAATGAGCCCATCGCAAGAGCCAACAATCTTGGAAACGAATCCTAGGATTGACAACCGTGGCTAACATTTCATACGAACTGGTATTCCGACACCAGTAGCGATCCATCAGGAATCCGAATTCCCAGCAAAATCGAATGTATTCGGCTATGAAAGCAATCAACAGTATGGGACTCGCCAAAAGGCATAATCGATACAATCAGAAAAACCAGCAATCGTCGGGATTTCGAGAAGATAACCTGGATTCGCAATCGGAAACATAAGTACAGGAAAATGCGCAAGTACCTGAGTTTTCATTGCGTTAGCGTGTTCCTTCGGATACATTTTGAAAAGGTATGTCTCCGCGGAAACAAAAATATTGGCCCCTCATGCTCGACCAACCCTGCCAGAGGAATCGAAATGTCTGAGAGTCTGCAACACAAACTTGACCGGGTTCGTCGACCTCGCGTACAGATCACTTACGACGTCGAAACGAACGGGGCCATGCAGAAAATCGAATTACCGTTCGTGGTTGGTGTCTTGGCGGACCTCTCGGGCAGTCCCAAGGAAAAGCTCGCTACGCTGAAGCAACGGAAGATGGTTCAGATCGACCGAGACAATTTCAACGAAGTCATGCGTAAAGCAACTCCCCGAGCTGCCTTCCGAGTTCAGAACAAATTGACCGACGAAAACACGAAAATGAACGTCGAACTGGAGTTCAACCACATCGACGATTTCGAACCGGCCAAGGTCGCTGAACAAATTCCGGCCTTGAAAGAACTCCTCGACATGCGAGCCAAACTCGTCCAACTGATGGCCAAAATGGAAGGCAACGACGAACTCGAAGAACTCCTCACGGACGTGATGAGCAACACCGAGAAAGCCCAGTTGCTCGCCAAGTCACTCGGCATCGATCCCAACGCCAAACCCGCGACGGAAGAAGATGACGATGACGACGAGGATGACGACGATTAGGATCAAGGAATGTCGGGGAGGCATCGATGTATCCGTGTTCTTCCCCAACAATTACCTCCAACATCAACCCTCACTCCGCTTGCGGGGCAAGGGACTTGCTGAAGACAGCAGGGTTCGACCTCCAGAGTAAATCGCTCGAGTCCAAAGAGTCGCGTGGTCGGTTGGGTTAATCTCCACCAGTTGCTCAATCCTTGAGCGTGACCAGGCCAACTCCAAAACCAAGTTCCCAGCGGGACTTTTTCCGTGGAGAGACGTGCGAATGAGTACCGGTGAACAGCAGCAACCGGCGGCCGAAACTACGACCCAAGAAGGCACAAATTTGCTCGACCAGGTCATTTCGGCAACCAAACCCCAAGACGTCAAAGAAGCCGAACGCGCCAAGGATTACTTCCAACAGTTCTTGGAACAAGTCGTCCAACCCGGACAGGTCGTTTCGAAGGACGTCGAAGCCAACATCAAGCGTTGGATCTCCGAAATCGACAACAAACTTTCCGACCAACTCAACGAAGTCATGCACCACGCCGACTTCCAAAAGCTGGAAGGAACGTGGCGAGGCTTGTTCTATCTGACACACCAGACCGAAACCGGGGAATTCCTCAAGATCCGCGTCCTGAACGTGAAAAAACGCGAACTCCTCAAGGACTTGGAGAAGGCTGCGGAATTCGACCAAAGCGTCCTGTTCAAAAAAGTCTACGAAGAAGAATATGGCCAGCTCGGTGGTCAGCCGTACGGCATGCTCGTTGGCGACTACGATTTCGGTCGTGGCGCCGAGGACGTCGGGTTGCTCAAGTTGGTCTCAAACGTGGCAGCGGCAGCCCACGCTCCGTTCGTGGCGGCTTCAAGCCCCCGAATGTTCAATTTCGAGACGTACCAAGAACTACCCAACGTCCGCGACCTGGCCAAGATCTTCGAAAGCGTCGAGTATGCACCGTGGAAATCCTTCCGAGATTCGGAAGATTCCCGCTACGTGGCCCTGACCATGCCTCGCGTATTGGCTCGTTTGCCGTATGGCGAGCAATTCCGACGCGTCGAAGAATTCAACTTCGAGGAAAATGTCGACGGCAAGAACCACGAAAAATATCTGTGGATGAACTCCGCCTGGGCCTACGCCGTGCGGATCACCGACGCCTTCGCCAAGTATGGCTGGATGGCCCGGACACGCGGCGTCGAGGGCGGCGGGAAAGTCGAAGGCCTTCCCGTTCACACGTTCCCCACCGACGATGGCGATATCGCCATGAAGTGCCCAACCGAAATCGCCATCTCCGACCGACGCGAATTCGAACTGTCGAATCTCGGCTTTTTGCCCCTGCTTCACAGCAAGGGACGCGACTTCGCCGTGTTCATGGGAGCCCAATCCACACAGAGGCCGAAGACTTACTTCGACCCAGCCGCCAACTCCAACGCTGCACTCTCGGCAAAGTTCAACTTGTTGCTTTGCACGTCGCGTTTCGCCCACTACTTGAAAGTGATGGCGCGAGACAAGATCGGGTCCTACATGTCCCCCGACGAATGTTCGATGTGGCTCAACAACTGGATCAACAACTACACCGTCAACCCAGCCGGAGCCAGTGACGAGACGAAGGCCAAACGCCCACTGGCCGAAGCCCAAGTGGAAGTCCGAGAAGTCGCCGGGAAACCCGGGTGGTACGAAGCCGTGGCTTACCTCAAGCCCCACTACCAACTGGAAACATTGACAACGTCCCTTCGTTTGGTGGCCGAGGTGCCGAAGAAGGGTTAATCGTGACGGTCCTGTTCGAGATGGAACTTACCCTCCAAGATCTTGGCGTCCTTCCGGTGCGTGCGACTGTCGCTTTCGCGGCGAGATGCGCAAGGCGTGTTCTGCCCTTCTTGACTCACGCGCCGGAAGCCAATTCCGCCTCCGAGTTGGCCATTCGAGCCATCGAACTCGCCGAAGCCTTCGCCCGAGGGTCGGGCCAAACACATCAAGCCCAAGAGATCGCCGACGATGCCTATGGCGCGGGCCAGGGACTCATGACGAACATCTCCTCGGGTAGTCGTGGCTACGCTGCCTATGCTGCCGGTCATGCTGCGAATTCGGTCGCTCACTGGACGCAAGGGGCCGCCACAAACACAGCTTCGATGGGACAGGAAGTCGTTGCAGCCGCCTACGGAACGTATCGAATCATTCTCTCGTACAACAAGGCGTTGTTGCTCCTCGAACCGGACAAAGCCCAAGACATCCTTTTGCTCGTGGAGTCCGACTACATCAAGCTGCGAGATTCGAACCTTGGGGAATTCGGCCAACTTGGGGAGTTGGTCGAGTGTTCAGAAAAAGGTCCGATGGGAACGCTTTGGCCCGATCCCGACCTTGCCTGGGATTTCACGGACTCCTAGGCGCTGCCCTGTCTCGGAAATCGCAACTTGGGCTGGAACGACATTTCCAAGCCTTCTTGGTGATCGGGTACGATCTCGTAGGTCAACCCGAGCTGCGTTGGACCATGGGCCTGGACACAATAGGAAACTGCGTTCAGATAGAACCCGTAATTTTTCCCTGCACCGTCAATCCCGCGTTCGGGAGTGAAAAGAGGTTTCGAAACCCAACGGTACACTCCTCAAGGTCCTTCTCCTCTCGGAGGAGAAAAACACACTTGAGCGAAGCGGCAAACGCAGCGGTTGATGAGTTCTTTGTCGGAAGGGCTCGGCTACGCCAAACGTACCCAACTCAAACGGGAAACGCTCTAATTTCTATGTTTTCGTTTTGTATTGCGACACCGAATGGCCGCAATACAAAACGAAAACATAGACAAAGCAACAGCCAATGGGAACACGATCGACCTTTGTAGTCCGAGACGCCCAGCAAAAAAAATGAAAAAATGACGAAATGCGCTCTTGATCCCTTGTCGGGAAGGCACTCAAGGTCCTACGATTCGAATGCAAAGGCGGTGGGAAACTACTTTCCCAGTCAAGAGTTCCGTTACTCCTTGAGTCGGACCTGCCGAGTCGCCCGCGAGCTTGGGACGCACCGCAAACAAACTTGCGGGAACACATCCCGACCTATCACCAAATCCTAACAACCTGTTTCTTCGAAACAACAAGGAGACTCTAACATGGCATTCGATGGCTTTATGTGGTTTGAAGGTAACTCGAACGGTGCGCCGCCAGTCAACGGAGAAACTCTTGACGACTTCTTCAAACAACACAAGGCGTTCGCCATCAAGTCGTTCTCGGTCGACGCCGAGAACCCAACGTCGGTTGGCTCCGCTGGTGGCGGTTCGGGTACCGGCAAGGCCAAACTCAACCCGTTCAAGGTGTCGAAGTGGACAGACAACTGCTCGCCGAGTTTGTTCCTGACATGTTGCACCGGGGGGCACTACAAAAAAGCCCACATCGCCGTCCGAAAGGCCGGTGCCCAGACAGCCGGAACGGGAAACAAGTATCTGCACTTCACGTTCCGTCAAGTGTTCGTTTGTAACATCGAATGGTCGGGTGAATCCGAAGACGAGTTGCCAACGGAAAACGTTCAGTTCGCCTACGGTTCCCTGGAGATGCAATACATCCCGCAAACCTCGACCGGTGGCCAAGGGACCCCCAACATCCAGTGTTGGAACCAAGTCACCAACTCCCAGGATTCCGACGTTCCGGATCCGACCGTGTAACCGAACCTGCGAAGCTCTTTCCCGGCGGCCAACAACGTGTTGGTCGTCGGGTTGTTCTTTTGATCGATCCATGCCAACTTGCTTGTGTTGGGGGCGTATCATGGCAATTGATGGTTTCATGGAAATCACCCACAATAACAAACCGATCTCTGGGGAAACCCTCGACGCGATTTTTGGAAACTCCAAACACCGGGCTTGCTCGATCCTCAGTTTCGACATCAAGATGCAGCAGTCCTCCGAAAGTTCGATAGACGAAGAAGCATCTGCACCCCAAACGGGCTCGTCAGAAGCATCCCTCTGGGGTGACGCACCTTCAGCTTCCCTGGGACAAGCCCCTTCAGCTTCCTCGGGAAAGCCCAACACGCCCTTGCGATTTTCTGTCACCAAGGAGGTCGATGCCGCTTCTTCCACGTTGTTCAGGGCCTACTGTCAGCATGTCAACTTGCTGGCCGATGATCCTGATCGGAAACCATTCGATAAAGTGCGAATCACTGTCCGGAAGTCGGGAGGCCGTAGCCCCCTGGTTTTTTTGGTCTTCGAGTTCGAAGAAGTCTTCGTAGCGGAATATTCGGTGAACGTGGATGACGCGAAAGTGGCCACCGAAACCTTGACATTCAAAGGCTCGACCGGGACGATGCAATATCGAGCCCAAAAATCAAGAGGATTGGCACGTCCTCAGGTCGCTGGCTGGAGTTTCAAAAAAGACAAAACGGGGCCGATCAATTCACTCTAATTCCGGCGAGGGGTCCGAATGTCCATCGATGCATTTCTCGAGTTGTTGAACGACAGTGGTAACCCTGCCATCAAGGGAGAATGCCTCGACAGAGAGTTTTCCGACGGCGCTCTCCAACTCGTCGATTTTGAGTTGCAAGCCCAGGGCGAACTCGACGCCGCTTATGCCCACAAACTCGATCTGGAACGCGACGACAAAGAAGAAAAGGCCAGACAGGACAAAGCGAAACTGAGCCTCTTCACCTTCACCATCACCAAGGAAATCGACGCAGCGACTCCGTTTCTCTTTCAAGCATTCTGCGAACGCTGGTCGGCCAAACCCAAAGACAAGCAACAAGGAAAGTTTGCCAAGGCCCGCGTTTCCGTTCGCAAGGCCGGTGGAACGCCGTTTACTTACCTCCAATACGAGTTCACCGACGTCCACATCTACTCGTGGGAACTGTCCAACAAGGACGGCGACGATCTTCCAGAAGAAACAGTCGAATTTTGTGCGACCGGATACAATATGCTCTACTTCCCACAGAGCACCAGTGGAAGGCAAGCACGAACGCGACCATTCGAGGCAGGCTGGACCTTCCGAGAAGATAGAAAACAAGGAGGCTAGAGGCCTTCCGGATTGCTCTGGCTACACCGTTTCGTAGGTATACGAGAACCGTGGGACCACCTGTAAGAACCCAACACAAACAGGAAACACTCTAGTAATTCGAACAGCCAACAAGAACACAGCACGCATTTGGGAACATTGGGACCAACGTCCTTCGGACAAAAGTACAACCTCGCTTTCTGCCCCGAAGCCCGATCACTAAGCATCCGATTGATCGTTATCGAGAGCCAGACCCCTATCACGAGGGACTTCCATGTCTGCGACGGAACTATACAAACAAGGCTTGCTCTCGGACGCGATTCAAGCCCAGGTCGACGAAGTCAAAGATGCACCCACAGATCACAACTTGAGAATCTTTCTGTTCGAACTTCTTGTCTTCGCAGGGGACCTCGAACGCGCTCGCAAGCACCTGGATCTCGTAATGTATGAGGACCCAGACCAACAACTTGCCGTCGTCCAGTACAAACAACTCATCGATACCGAATTGGAACGACGTAAGGTATTCGCGGGCGACGCCACCCCGACATTTCTCGCCGAAATACCGACTCATAGCGAATTACGTTTGAAGGCCATCGCCGCCTTGAAACAATCCAACACTGACGAAGCAGTTCAACTTCTCGAGCAAGCCCAACAAGCGACTCCAGTAATCAAGGCCACCCTCAACGGCAAAGCCGTCGAACTCGTCCAGGATTGCGACGACGTCCTCGGCACGAACCTGGAGGTCATGTTCAAAGGCCAATACTGCTGGGTTCCGCTCGAGCAAGTCGCTACCCTTCGAATGAATCCACCAAAGACGCCTCGGGACTTGATCTGGTTTCCCGCACGACTCGACACCCAAGATGATTCCAGCGGCGAAGTCTTTTTGCCCGTGCTCTACATCGATTCGCACGTCCAAGACGATGAGAAAATCCGCCTCGGACAAGCCACTGAATTCACCGAATCGACGCCGATTCGCGGCTATGGCTCGCGATTGTTTCTTGCTGGAGACGATGGCATCTCGCTGTTGGAGTGGCGAGAAATCGACGTGGAACCGAACGAACCCGCCGAAGAGAAATCAGACCAGTGAGTGAACGATTGCGAGTTGGTGGGATTGTCCTCTGCGGCGGACAGAGTCGTCGAATGGGACGCTCCAAAGCGTGGCTACCTTTTGGTAACGAAATCATGCTCCCTCGCGTCGTCCGTTTGCTCGCCGAAGCCGTCGAACCGGTCGTCGTCGTGGCTGCTCCCGACCAAGACGTTCCGCCTTTGCCCCCCGAAATTCCTATCGTTCGCGACGCACAACCCAAACGAGGTCCCCTCCAGGGACTTTCTGCCGGTCTCTCTGGTCTCCAAGCCAAAACCGATGCCTTTTATCTTTCCAGTTGCGACGTTCCGTTCTTGAATCCCCATTTCGCGTTACGATTGGTTGAGTTGCTCGAAGACGATCACATTTGTGTCCCGAAAGTCGGGGGCCATCACCATCCGCTAGCAGCCGTCTATCGAACCAGCGTGAAGGCTCCCGTCGAACGGCTACTTGCCGAAGACCGGTTGCGTCCCTTCTTCCTGTTTCAAGAAGTCCCCACGCGAGTTGTCGAAGCGCAAGAACTCGCCGACGTTGATCCCAATTTCGAAACGCTGCGAAATCTGAACACGCCCGAAGAGTACAAGGCGGCGTTGGAAGACTTTCAAACACGGTCGGAGATTTGATCGTCAGCTTCTAACTCAAAGGGGTTGTCCAAGTAAGGATCGAATCCTCGCCAAGATAACCACCAACCGACCAACCGAGAAACAGGGATCAGGAAAATTCCCCACCTCTCGAACTGCCGGACGTGGACTCGTTCGTGACGTCGGCTTCGCTCCAGACACTCCTGATCGCGAGCCACAATGACATGTCCCAGCGTCATGGCGGCCCGCCTCGGAATCTCCAAAAACCTCGTAACAACCGACTAAGCCACCCACCGTAGGCTTCGACGATTCCGTCACGGATTCCGATGTTCCCACCACTCCACCAACCCAAGCAGGCCAAAATTAACCCCATCACTGTTACCGGTGAGGCCCAGAGATAGCCCCAAACTCGCAAAACTACTCCGATCCGTTCTTCTGACTAGAGTTTTGCACTTTTGAGCTGGCCGCGGCAGGGTAAAGAACAGGCCC
>CAYRFQ010000019.1:0-117805 GCA_964423615.1 uncultured Alcaligenaceae bacterium
ACAAAGAAAAGCCCCAAACACGAAATGACTGGCGTCGAGAAAAAAATTTTGGCCTTGGCTTGTTCGGCTTCCTCGAGACACGGATCGAGTTTGTCTTGGACATACTGGCGTTGCTCTTCGAGTTTGTCCGGATCGTCACCTTTGCCGGGAGCGGAGCCAACTTTTCGGCGTTGGAGTCCCAAGCGTTTGAGCAAGGCCCTGATTTGCGTCAGAGAACGTTTGATCCCAGTGAGTTCTTCGATGACTTTTTGAGCTTGAGCGATGGTGTGAGGAGGGTACTTAGTAAAGTAGTCCTTGAGCGTTTGAGCGTGATTGTCAAGAGAGCTGGGTTGTCCTCGATAGTTATTTTCTTTGAGTTTTTCGATGCCGCCTTGGTGGTAGTCGTTAAGGTACCTCTGGACGGTTCGAGTTGAGACGCCCGCGAGTCGAGCAATCTGGGTATGAGAGAGACCCTGGCTCTTGAGGTAGACGACTTCGCACTTGCGTTGGACTTTGGGATCGGGATAGTGGTAACGTTCGTAGGCCAGAGTTTCGACGTCTTGGTCGGTAAAAGGAATCTGGATCATCGGAGAGCACTCAAAGGAGGTTGCGGATTCTTACTTTCCCTCAAAAATAGCAGATTCCCTAATTCCGGACAAACTTAACCATACGAAGTATACAATAAATAGACTGCAATCATCCTTTTGATGATCCAGACAAATGGTGGGGTATGGAGCTATCCTAAACGACAAACAAGATGTTTTCCTCGGCCGGCGTTAGACCTCGATTTCGCATGCAACCCTCACCAGTGTTGCCTCGTTCATTTCTCTCTTTCGAGTGGTCCAGTCGTCACACCTCGACCATTCCAGTAAAATGTTGTGAAAGAACTTGAGATTTTCAGCGGAGTGAAACAACAATGGCCGGAATGACAATTACCGAAAAAATACTCGCCAAACACGCCGGGAAAACCCAAGTCTTCCCAGGCGACAATATTTGGGTTGACGTTGATGTGTTGATGACGCACGACGTCTGTGGTCCGGGTACAATAGGTGTATTCAAGAAACACTTCGGCCAAGACGCCAAAGTTTGGGATCGCGAGAAGGTCGTAATCATCCCCGATCACTATATTTTCACCGCGGACGTCAAGGCGAACCGAAACGTCGACGTGCTCCGCGAATTCGCCGCCGAACAGGACCTACCGTACTTTTATGACGTCGGCACACCGCGTTACAAAGGCGTGTGCCACATTGCGTTACCCGAGGAAGGCCACACTCGCCCTGGTGAAGTTCTTTTCGGCACAGATAGCCACACCTGTACCGCTGGTGCCTTTGGGCAATTCGCCACGGGAATCGGAAATACGGACGCCGGGTTCATAATGGGAGCAGGCAAACTTTGGGTCAAAGTGCCACCGACCATGCGGTTCGTTTTTGAAGGTGAGATGCCTCCGTATCTCATGGCAAAGGACTTGATCCTAGCCGTCATAGGGGATATTGGCTGCGACGGTGGGACCTACCGGGCAATGGAATTCGACGGAGAAACTGTCTATGCGATGAACATCGAGGAACGGATGACCCTTTGCAACATGGTCATTGAGGCAGGAGGCAAGAACGGAGTCATCGCTCCCGACGAAGTTACTCTCGACTACGTGAACCAGCGAAACGCAGGTAGCAAGCCGTACGACCCCGTCTATCGCGATGTGAACGCACACTACATTTTTGAGAAGAGGTACGACGTCTCGAAGCTTGATCCGATCATCGCGAAACCGCACAGCCCCGACAATAAAGCGACAGTCATGGAAGTTCGGGGAACGCCTCTCGACCGTGCCTACATCGGATCTTGTACAGGGGGCAAACTAACGGACTTCCAAGCGGCCGCACAGCTGATACAAGGCCAAACGGTCAAGATCGACACATTTGTCGTTCCGGCGACATCGGACATCATGCGTGATCTTAAAACAGAGACGATCGACGGCCAAACGCTCGAAGACATCTTTCTATCCGCTGGTGCCAAGATCGGGGAACCTTCGTGTGCAGCGTGTCTTGGGGGGCCGAGCGACACATTCGGTCGACTCAATGCACCGATTAGCTGTATCAGCACGACAAACCGCAACTTTCCCGGACGGATGGGTCACAAAGAAGCCAAAGTATATCTCGCGAGTCCGCTCACCGTCGCCGCAAGCGCGATCAACGGACAAATCACTGACCCGCGAGATTGTTTGGTGCTATCCTAGCAAACCGCCAGTGGGCTGATTTTGCTCTTCCGAAAACACACAAGAAGGGCAGCTAGAAATCCCATATGTATAGTTCTGGCTTGGACTTCGGGCTTTCACAACACACCAACCATGCTCGAGAACCGTTCACCATGGAAAACACATTTAGCGGCAACGCCTACGTCCTCGGTGATAACATCGACACGGATCAAATCATCCCCGCCGAATACCTAACCTACGATCCTTCGATTCCTGAGGAGTACAAAATGTTCGGCAAGTACGCACTTGCCGGGGTTCCAAACGCGCAAGGCGGGCTGCCCAAGGGACATATCTCGTTCCACTCGGAAGATGAGTTTCTGTCTGATTATCAAATCATCATCGGCGGGAAAAACTTCGGTTGCGGTTCGTCTCGTGAGCACGCCCCTATCGCTCTCAACGCAGCAGGTATCAAGATCATTGTTGCCGAATTCTTCGCGAGAATTTTCTACCGCAACTCGGTGAACGGCGGTTACCTCTATCCTGTCGAATCCAATGACCGACTTTGCGACCAGGTCTGCACTGGCGACGACCTGGTAATTGATCTGCTAGCTTGCACCCTTACGAACAAAACGACGGGAGATAACTGGACGATCAAACCACTCGGTGAAGTAGCCCCAATCTTGGAAGCCGGGGGAGTATTCGCCTACGCGAGACAACAAGGTATGTTGAAGTAAAGCTGAAGCCAAGCCAAGGCGACGGCATCCCTCGAAAGACTCGCGCACTCATCTCCAAATTGGGTCCCCAGGATTTTGGAATCGTGGGGTGAAAGCTGGCCAACGAAGTTTCGTTGTCCGAAACTCACTTGCCCATTACGCTTCGCTACAAGTGGGTAATGATTCAAGTAGCTACAAGCAAAGGCTCCTTTGCCGGGCTTAGAACGAGGCCAGGCAGTATAAAATTTGGTTATCGGTACCCCAAAGTCGTCGAGTGTTCCGAGAAACTGTGCCGAATCTTGGAGGAAGCAATCGAACTTTAGGAACAAGAAGAGAAAGCTTTTTCTGCGTTGCCCCAAGACATATTTTTGCAAACTGGATTTACCATGTGGGTTGAGATAGACTCCGATTTCCAGGCTGAGTTGAAACTACCATTGTCTTGGGGCGGATGATGTGGCAGTGGTTTGCTAGTTTCTGGCATAAATGACTTGTTCAGGGATATCAAATATTTTGCAATGCAGGTGTATTATCAATTGTCAATAGACTCATACACCTACGGAGTGATTACAAACTAGCGATATGAATTCCTACGGTCCACTACCTCTCGATATCACATCGCGGGGGTTCCTGAACTCTTTCAAGTCCGATCAAGCCAACTATGTCATCCCTCAGTCTCGTCCTCCTCACATCTCTCGCCATGATCGCTTTCGCGGGCAATTCTTTACTCTGCCGATTCGCGCTCAAGCAAACAGCAATTGACCCTGCGACCTTCACGACTTTACGTCTAGCCTCGGGAGCCATCATTTTGTGGTTCTTGGTTCAAGTCAAAGGGGCTAAAGAGTCAGGCCATGGAACATGGCTATCCACTTTGGCGTTGTGGGGTTATGCCACAGGCTTTTCGTTTGCCTACGTGAGTCTGCCTGCCGCAACAGGTGCGTTACTACTCTTTGGTGCCGTCCAAGCGACAATGATTGGGTTTGGCATTTGGTCCGGTGAACGATTGGGGGGCATACAAATCGTGGGGTTCCTGGTTGCATTGAGCGGGCTTGTGGGTTTGCTTCTCCCTGGACTTGCTCCTCCGCCTGTCGCTGGCTCGATTTTGATGCTGACTGCAGGAGTATCCTGGGGCCTATATTCCTTGCGAGGGCGTGGAGTTGGAGACCCAACCAAGGTGACTGCAGGCAATTTCCTTCTCACCGTTCCAATTGCGGTTTTGGTGACCCCTTTGATGGTCCGTCAACCGAATCTTGACCTCGTCGGCATTGCCTATGCTACAGCTTCTGGTGGTCTCGCATCTGGAATTGGTTATGCCATCTGGTATACGGCTCTCCCCTCACTGAGGGCCACCACGGCCGCCACTGTACAGCTCAGTGTACCAGTCCTCACAGCGGTTGGGGCATTTGTGTTGTTGGGGGAGCCGATAACTCTCCGAGTAATCCTCGCCTCGGTAGCGATTCTTGGGGGAATTGCCCTAGTCATCCTGAACAAACGAAACCCAGACCCTCGTCCCAAAACAGCTCCATTTGTTACCGAAATTAACTCAGGCTGAGTGCCCAAGATCTGGAATCTCACAACATCTTTACGAAATGAATCCGAATTTAGATCCGCGATCAGTCGAGCTGTTGTTTTCTGCTACTTCAGGAACTGTAACTTTAGTTTCCGTTCAGAGAATTACACTATCGCGGCACCATTTTGGCAAGGGAACAAATCGCTTGGAACGCTCGCTGCCCGTCTTTACTCACCAGATCGTTCCAAAATTCAATCACTGTTGAACTGAGGCTGTTTTTCCAAGTGGGTCCAGTAGAGTCGGTCCGTGAACAAAATCTGGCATGGTTCCTGACATTGACGTCTGGCACAATACAAAGAGAAAGAAAGAAAACTATTGACCTAGACTCCCTCGGAAAACCAATCGGAATGTCACACGCGATCGCCAAACTTGCCCTCGAAGACGGGACAATCTACTCCGGCCAAGCATTTGGAGCGACTGGCGAGACCGTCGGTGAAGTCGTCTTCAATACTTCGATGACGGGCTACCAGGAGGTTCTCACTGACCCGAGCTACAAAGGCCAGATCGTGACGATGACGTACCCACTCATCGGCAATTACGGCGTCAACGAGGAAGATCGCGAATCGGCGCATCCGCAGGTCGAAGGCTTCATCGTTCGTGAGTTGACAAAGTCGCCTAGTAATTTTCGGTCCGTCGAAGGCCTCCACGAGTACCTCGCGAGGCACAACATCATGGGCCTTGCGGGCATCGATACGCGTGGGCTAGTGAAACGACTTCGAATCCACGGGGTTCTGAGGGGCGTCATTTCCACAACGGATCTCGACGAAGTTTCGTTGGTCCAGAAAGCTCGCATGGCACCGGATATCGTTGGACGCGATCTCGTCCGCGAAGTTCTACCTGAACGCTCCAGTTCCTGGGAAAAAGGTTACGAAAGCTCGTTTGCCTCAGAGCTGTTGCCCTCCCGAGAAGTCCGACACCATGTTGTCGCATTGGATTTCGGCATGAAGTGGAACATTCCGCGGTCCCTGGTTCAAGTCGGCTGCAAGGTCACGGTTGTTCCTGGTTCGACACCCGCGTGCGAAATCCTGGCCATGAATCCTGATGGAATCTTTCTATCGAATGGACCGGGAGACCCGGAGGCCGTCGAGTACGGAATTAACACTATTCGAGAACTGATCGGCTCGAAGCCGATTTTCGGCATCTGCCTGGGGCACCAACTGACTTGTTTGGCTCTTGGTGCCAAGACGTACAAGCTACGATTCGGCCATCGCGGAGCCAACCAACCCGTCTTGAACAAACTTTCCGGCCACGTCGAAATCACAACTCAAAATCACGGCTTCGCGGTCGATCCGAATTCGCTTCCCCCAGAGGTGGAACAAACTCACATTAACCTCAACGACAACACCAACGAAGGGATTCGACACACCCAACATCACCTTTTCAGCGTTCAGTATCATCCCGAAGCTTGTGCCGGCCCGCACGACAGTTCGTATTTGTTTGAGGATTTTGTCAAGTTGATGAGTTGAGGGGGGTTGGTCAAATCGAATCCGCAATCGCGGAGCAGAGATACCGAGCGAAATACAACTTGAGATTGTCGAGATCAATTGGTGAAGAGCGATAACCAACGTACCCATCAGGACGAATCGCATAGACACAACTCAACATCGCGCCGTACTTGTCGTGAGTTTTCGCCCCCGTATCTGTCCACACCAAAGACCCCTTGGGCCAGTCAGTGTCTAGCTCTGGGTCAATGACACAAACTTGAGCGATCTCGTCCCATTGAGAATTGGCGTATTCAGCAACCGCAACAAGGCGTTTTCGTGATTCCTCGTTTGGCTTTCGCCCAGTAAACAAGAGCAACGTCGATCGAGGATCACGAAACACATCGAACAAACGGTCCTTCTCCTGCGAGTTTGTATTCAAGAGTTCGCCATCAGGAGCACGGTCGCCGGGTTTTGGTCCTGACCGGAACGCCCACCACGCTCCGCTGTTCCTCCAGAGGGAAGGTCCGTTGTCCATGACGATCGGACTTTTGGGATAACCAATCGCCAGCTCAGTCATATTCCGAAGCATTCCCCGCCGAGCCGATGGCAACATCATGACTGACGATGCCGCGAAATTTCGGATGCTCTGGAGCATTGGGTTATGAAGCGTCACCATGCGCGTCATGACATCCGTTCCCTGCAAGACGGCTTCGGCGACTGGGCGTCGTTCGGCTTCGTAACTATCGAGTAACGAATCGTGGGCCTTTCCCTGACACACGAGGGCTAGCTTCCAGGCAAGATTGATCGCATCCTGGATGCTTGTGTTCATCCCCTGCCCTCCAACGGGACTATGGATGTGACCCGCGTCCCCGGCAAGGAAGACTCGGCCATGGCGGTAGCGAGGAACGAGACGTCGATGGACGCGGAAGTGCGATACCCAAACCGGGTTCGCCAGTTCCGGAACGGAAACGCCTCTGGGCAAGGTAACTCGGCGTTCCATCCATCGTTGAAAATCTTCCAGAGTAGGATTTTCTCGAATTTCGGTTTTCCCAGGAGGTTCGCTTACGATTACACGATAACAGTTTTCTTGTGGCAGAGGCAAAAAGAGAAACGGCCCTTCCTCCGACAAGAAGACGTGTACCTCATTTTGGTCAAGCTCAAATTCGGCTCGGAGATCAGCCAGATAAAACGATTCTTCGAAACGGGCTCCGACGAACGGCGAGTTTAGAGCGTGCCTAACCGTGCTGTGAGCACCATCGCAACCTACAAGCCAATCTACCGACACGGTTTCCATTAGCTCGGTGGTACCGTTCGAGCGAAGCTGTGCAGTGACTCCTTGCTGTTGTTGATCGAGAGACGATAGTTCGACCCCCCATTCTACTTCCACACCGAGCGTTGATAATTTTTCTATGAGCAGCCGCTCGGTTTCGCTTTGTGGAAAACTGACAATGAAGTCGTACGGACTATCGATGCCTTCGATTCGAAACTGAAGAATCCGCTCTCCTCTCGAATACAGATTCCCTCCGCGGATTTTTCTTCCACACCTACAAATGGATTCCGAAATGTCGAGTCGTTCTAGAAGTTCCAGCGTTCTGGCCTGAACGCCCAACGCCTTGGAATGAATCGATGGTCCACTAGACTTGTCGATGATCCGACAGGCAATCCTACGGCGAGCTAATTCACACGCCAGTGTTAGGCCAGTTGGCCCGGCCCCTACGACGAGCACCGGCATGTTATTTGATGCGGTTGTCAATTCCAGAGCCTTATTTGTTGGGATTGGCCGAGACACTACATCTGTCCAGGGTCTGGCGGAGCTCTGCAACTCCAGCAGCCGTAATACCATCGATATTCCGAAGTTCTAGGGTACGTAGAGCTTTCAGCTTGGCTAACTTCTTCAGGCCGTCGTCAGTGATCTTTGTGTCACTAAGATCGAGATACCTCAACTTTGGTAAATTGGCCAAGTCGGCCAACCCTTTGTCGGTAATTTTGGTGCCGGCCAAGTCCAAAGCCATGAGAGATTGACACTTACTAAGCTTCTTTAGACCGCCGTCCGACAACTTCGTGTTCCGGCAATAGAGCTGGTGCAATTTCGGTAGTTGGGATACATGAGCGATGCCGTCGTCACCAGCCGTCTTGACGTCGGAAATGCTCACCAAAGTGAGTTCTTTGAGCTGTCCGAGGACGCCGAGAGCTTCGTCTGGCAAGGACGTTTTATCGAGGCCAATATGACGTAAATTCGTGAACTTGGACAAACCCTTCAAACTTTCTACTTGCGTCTTCGAAAGGTCGAGCCGTTCCAAAGTCTCTAGGGATTCTAGATGTTGCAGTCCTTTTGGTGTAATGCTCGTGCCGGATAATAGTAATGTTTTGAGTTTGGGTAACCCGGCAACACTCTTGAGATATTCGTCCCGAACGTTGGTCCGGCTGAGGTAAAGCACTTCAAGGTCGCGGAAACTTGAAAGCAAAGGATAAACTGATCCGTCGAGCTTGAATCCGGTCAGATTCAACTTGATGATCGGGTTCTCGACGCGGCTTTTATCCACTCCGATACGCCGCGCCATGTCGTGCTTGGTGAGCTTCCTGAGTCTCGCCACGGCGGCCGTGGACGACATCGTTTTGGAAGTCGATTTGTTGACCGTTTTGACGGTTTTCTGAATTGGCTGTTTTGTATCTTTCTTGAGGTGCTTATCCTTTTCGCCTTTTCGCGGTTCGGTCTTCTTGTCAGCCTTTTTTTTTCTTTGATCGTTGGACTTCTTTTTTGTCGTTGTGTCGGCCTTTTTGCCGTTGTCGGCCTTTTTCTTTTCGATTTTTTTCCCTGGTCTTTTATCTTCCTTCAACTCTTGTCTGGCGCCTTGTTGAGCGGCTTGCGGACTTGCTAACTTTCCTGCGAATACGTATCCCGCACTTAGCACGACAAAGCCAAGAACTACGGTGCGTAGAAATTGGATCATAACTTCACCTCGCTTTTGTTTTCTCTTTCTAACTGCGGCTTGCCGCCCCTCCGAGGCATATCACTTTGCGAAGGCACACTTCATCAAGCCGTCAACTCGGGCATCCCAAGTTCAAGTCAAAACTGTTGCAAGAACCGAAGGTCATTCGCCCAGAACTGACGGATATCGTCGATGGCGTGTTTGAGCATTGTAATTCGCTCTGGTCCCATTCCGAAGGCGAATCCGCTGAACTTCTCCGGATCGTATCCGCCGTTCTTCAGGACCACTGGATGGACCATTCCGGCGCCCATAATTTCGAGCCACCCGGTTCCTTTCGTGAGCCGGTCGGCGTTGGGGTCTTCCTTGGGCCAATCTATATCCACCTCGATGCTGGGCTCGGTGAACGGGAAATAGCTCGAGCGAATCCGGACTTGCCGCTCCTGACCGAACAGACGTCGGGCAAACGCCGTTATCGTACCGATGAGGTCGGACATGGTTATGGTTTCGCCAATTGCCAATCCTTCGACCTGATGGAACATTATCTCGCTTCGCGTTGTGATCTGTTCGTAGCGATAACACATTCCAGGTAGGATGACACGAACGGGTTCAGGACACAGTTCCCGCATGACATGGATTTGGCCAGGAGAGGTGTGGGTGCGAAGGATGACACCGGGGGTGGTTGTATAGAAGGTATCCCACATGTCCCGCGCAGGGTGGTGTTCGGGCATATTGAGCAGTTCGAAATTGGTCATGTCGTCTTCGACTTCTCGGCTGCGATAGATTTGGAATCCCATGTCCGAGAAGATCGAGTAAATTTGTCGTAAAGTTTGGTTCGAGATGTGCAGCCGTCCACGCCGAGCGTTACGGCCTGGAAGCGTCACATCGATGGGAGGTGATTGTAAGTCGCGTTCAAGAGCACGTTCTTCTTCTCGTGCGATTGCAGCCTCGTAGGCCACTGTCAAAGCTAGCTTGACTCGGTTGGCTTCTTGTCCATAGTCCTTGCGCTGTTCTGGGGGAACGGCTTTAACGTTGCGTACAGCGAGCATGACATCACCTTGCTTGCCGAAATATTTCGTCCACCAGGCACGCAAGGACGGTTCATCCTGGCAGCCATCGAGATCTGTTTTTGCACGTTCTTCCAAAGGAGCAAGGGAATCAATTGTGACGGCGTCGGGCATTGTCTATCTCTTCGCAGATGAGTTCGGACAGTGTTTCTTTCTTCGAATTTAGGACCACGCGAGCGAAGTCGAAGGCAGCCAGAGCTGCGGTTGCTCAGGGATGCCTAAAGTTGGATAGCAGACAGAGTGTGCCTGTTCGTAAGGGCCAGTTGTCGCGCAGTTCGCAATAAACAAGAGAGGCATCTACGAACATCGGTTCGTTGGCCATCATGTGCGAGCAACGTGGCCAGAAGGAAGCCCGGGAGAACTTCATATGAATGCCAACCACGGGTCCGACTTCGGCTTGGAGAATGCGGAACAGGAGGGGCAGTTTAAAATCTGTCGCAAAAAAGATTGGACAGGTTTAACCTGTTTGCTGGTCCAACTCTCCCTTGAGTGCCTACAGATTTCGTAGGTTTCCGATCCTGTCAGGCAAGGGCTAATCGCGGGATGATGTGTGATTCTCGAGACAAAACTAGATCTTGTTTGTTGGAGGCTGCTTCATCCAATAACAAAAAGGAGCTGCCATACCCAAAGTATGACAGCTCTGAGTCAAGATCAGTAAGGAGCTCTACTTCTTACTGACCACCGGTTTAATCATAACCGCCACTGCAAGCGGAACGCGAGTTCCACTCTTCACGGCAATTTGGTAGTCACCTGCCTTCTGCACGATGCCATAAAACTGGGTCGTTCGTGTTCTCACAAGGGTACCGCGTCCCCAGCGCTCTTTCTTCTCGTTCCAAAGCTCAATTACCGCAACAGGTCGGACCCCTCTTGGGAGCTGATTCATTACTTTCACACTCACGATCACCTTACCTGGCTGGAGTTGGAAAACAGAGCTGTTGGCAAGTTTACCGGGTTGGGCATTCAATTCCAGTTTGATGGGTTCGGATTCGGTTCCTGGACCAGGAGTGGGACCGCCTGTTCCTCCCGGCACTTGCACACCACCGTTGGTAAGATTCGCCAGAGTGCCCGCCACAACGTTCGTTGGAATGGTGAGTGAAGCAACCAGGTCGCTATCCTCTGAGGTGAATTGTATCTTGGAGAGGACTGTACGTATCGCCTCGGGGATTTGCTGAGAAAGTAGTGGAACCGCCAAGGCAGCCGAAGAGCGTAATATTGTGGCGGTTTTCTGATCGGCGAGTTGGACAGTAACTTTGGCTTCAAAGTTAGCTCCTGCCAACTTGCCCGTCACGACAACGAATCTTGGGAGTGGGTCTTTGACCCCAAGATTGCCCAGCAATCCGCCGAGGCCGGAACCACCAAAGCCCCCGCCAGCACCTTTTCCACCATTTCCTCCCGGAGTTTCTCCGCCGATTCCCCCGAACTTACCCCCACCAGTTCGCGGTGGTTGGGTTTGAGGGGGACTGATCGAAGGTCGTGCTCCGCCTCCTTTGCGAGGGGGGATGACAATTTGTTGGTAACTGATGAAATGGACATTTGTGTCGAAGTCACTTCCGTTTACAACAAGCTCTGTGCCCTTTTTCAAATTGAGAGCACCAGCCCCCACAAAAGCACTCAACATCCTATTGGGATTCAAAAGGGGCAGGACTGCCGCACCTTGAGAAGCTCCTGGAAGTTTATCCGGGTTAAGATTTCCAGGAGTGTCACTTGGACCTCCCTTTCCGGAACCCTTACCAGGAATTTCTACACCCGGACCTTTATTGGGCCCCTTAGTTCCAGGACCTTCGCTTGGACCCGTCATACCGGCGGGTAATTTTCCAGGAACTGGAGGAGTAGGACCTCCAGGCGGAACAACTCCAACACCAGGATTGAACTTTCCTCCAGCTGGCAAGCCCAGTAATTTTAATGCCCGCTCATCCACCGCAGCAAACAAATCAGGGGATTGTAACTTGACTTCCTCGACCTCTTTTTTTAGTCGGCCGTTCAACTTGGCAGGACCAGCGCGAAGGATGATCTTACGAACGCTCGTTTTTGGCCCCGTCACGATGGTTTTTGGCGAGGCGAGACAGATACAACTGTCCTCTTTCTCTTCGAGAGTGTATAGAGTGAATTTTCCGACGCGCTCACTAGCTGGGGCCTTGAGTTGCAGGATTTGCAAGAGTTGCTGGGCTGTGAATTGCCTGGACGTCCTGAGGAGCAGTAGTCCACCTGGACCGCCGTTCTGGGTCTTGGACGTGTCGAGTCCAATCTGGAGGAATTCCAACGACTTCAACAACTCTGCCACACCCTTGAGCTTTGGATCATCTGCTTTGGGCAGTCGCTCCATGGCCAGCTTGATCACCCCGAGCTCTTTGAGTGCTTTGCCGTTCGCACGCACCACGGCCATTGGATCGTTCGGCAAATAATCGATATTGGCCACAGGCACATTCTTGGGTGCTTCACCTCCGGGTACTTTGCCAGCAGGTTCCGTTGGAGTCTCAGGATCAGTTCCAGGATTTGTTCCAGGACCAGGTCCAACAGCCACTTCCTTTTTTGCCTCTCTATATTCGAAAAGTCCTGTTGCTGGCGTGTTTCCGAAACTCTCAAGCAAAATCTTGTATTTTTCACCAGGCTTGGTCTTGAACTCTCCACCACCCTCGGATCGGGACATGGAATTGTGAATCAAGTAGCGACCTTTCGCATCCTTAACGTCCAGGAAAATACGAGATTTTGGTGGGAACTTAAAGCCGAGGTACACCTTGGTGGTATCGTTCCGCGTGAGTGAATAGTAGCGTTTCTCGTACGGGTTCAGGGTGATTGACCTGTTTCCGAACTTTGTGAGTGCAATTACCTTCGGCCTTGGTGGTGGGTTTGTGACTGGCCCACCCTTTCCTGGATCGCCCTTTCCTGGATCGCCCTTTCCTGGTCCGCCCACAGGACCACCTGGACCCTGACCCGGCAATCCATTCTGAATTTGGTTCAATACCCAGGAAAAGCCCTGTTTGACTTCATCGGCAGTGATTGTTACGTTCGAGAGTACGCGGGTTCCTTCTACCTGGAGTTTTGAATTCCGAACTCGGTCGAGCAGCGTGTCAGGGACTCCGTCAATGCGAGCCGGAATCATTATCTTGCTCATCTGCTCGGACATCGTTTTCCCGGCGTTCGCTGCTTCTGCATCCTTGTAGGTCGCATGGGCTTTGATGGTGACTCCATCACTGCTGATGGTGGCTCGAACGAGATTGCTCTTGGGTATGAGGGCCTGTAGACCTGCAGCACCGCCATTGTTTGGGCCCCCGAATCCTCCACCACCTCCTGGTTGCATTTGGCTGAATGGTGCCATACTTACCCAGACGACCATGCTGTTCGAAGCAAAGTCCAACCCTTCGACTTCCTCCTTGAGGCTTGGGTCAACTTGCGGATCGTTGGTGCGCTCCAATGCATTTCGGAGACTCGGGAGCGTACCAATTACGATCGTGTTCGGGTGCACCTGACAAAAGCCAAATACGTCTTTCTTTCGTCGCTCGACGCCTCGATTATTGAACCTCCCGATCGTCTCTTGGACTTTGTAAATCGTCTTTTCGCCAACATTTTCCTCAACGAAGTTCACGGGCGGTCCTGTAAACTTCCCATCACCTTTGAAAAAGGTTTGAATCTCACTGACAGGAATTTCTTTCTTCGTGCGGACAACGAAGTGAATTTTTGGTTGGTTTCCAGGGACGTTGACATTCATCTCCATCCCTACAGTTACAGAATTGATGTCGTCAAACCACGTCAAGAGCTGCTCGACCTTCGGTTGAATTTCTGGTGGAAGGTTAGCCAGCGCGGTATCTTTGAGGACTTTTTCGGAATCGGCATAGCCCGGAGCCTTCTTGAGATGTGCGGGCTGGGCATAAATGAATATGGCCGTGTTGTCGGGGAGATACTGGAATACAGTGTCCTTGGTGACCGGACCACCAGCAACGCCGTTGTCAGCACCTCCACTGAACACTCCAAGGAAGTACAAGAGCAGGCCGACTCCGACAAGCAAGAGGACCGCTCCACCACCGATCAAGGCAAACAACATGGGAGGAGGGCTACTCTTCTTCCCGCGTCCGCGACCTTTCGAACGGCCCAGGTCATCGTCCTCCTCGTCATCATCATCTCGGTGACGGCGACTTGGGCGTTCCTCATCGTAGTCGTCTTCTTCATCTCGATGACGTCGTCTTCGGCGATCATCGAGATCGTCATCCTCGTCGCGGTACCGGCGACGAGGGCGATCGTAATCGTCATCGTCATCCTCATCCCGGTGAGGCCGACGTGGCCGATCATCATCGTAGTACTCGTCGTCGTCCCGACGCCGACCGCGCGGCGAATCCTCGTCGTCAAACTCCTCAAAATCCGCAGGGGGGCGTGTTCGTTGCCCCATTCCAGCACGCCCTTCGCGAATGGCCATGTCTTTGTCGACGACGTCAATGGTCGCGCCGCACCTGGGACACTTGATCGTACGGCCGATCATTTGATCGCCGACTTTGAGCTTGGTCTCACATTCCGTGCAACTAATTATTGGCATAGGGCCGACTCCAGGGTAGGATTTTCAGGATTCCGGCGCGAACTTGGGCATGAGTCAGCGAGGCCACGCACCAGAAATTGCAAAACACGAATGGGGTAAAGGTTCCTTCAGGGGAGAGGATTGAGTTATTGGGATGGTGGGTTTGGTTATTAGAGAGAGCATCCCCAAAACCTCTTCCAAAAGCGCTGCACAGCCTTTTATGCAATTCATCACTTTAACAGACGATCATACCACTCAGAAAGATGTATGGGGATAACAATATCGACAAGAATTTGAAAAACCACAGTGATAAAAACGACCTGATGGGAGGTTCCCGGGTACTATTCTCCTCCGAGCTTATTCCGTAGGGACTGAACGTTCTCGGGCAATTCCTCAGGTAATTCGGTTTTGTGTTCTCCTCACCAAGCCAACGCTGTCTGTACGTTTACCCAAAGCCAAATCACCGGTCCCGAAGGGAGAGGAAATCATCCGAAAAAAACTCTTGCCATACCAATCTTTACAACCGGGACAACACCTGTATCCTCTACAAGGAAGCCTGAGACAGTCTCTACTTCATCAACTATCGAGTCAGTGTTCGACGAGGTGCCCCGATGCAGACCTGGTTTTGGTCTCTGGTAATCCGTTAGAGTCGGTCGACCTTGAGGAACGACTGAAGCTGGCATAAGTAAACCTAATTCAGGGTCCTCTGAGACATTCGATGTTTGCCGCGACAAGAGGCAGTATCCTTTGAGTGGACCGGAAAACCAGCAACGACCGACACGTGTAACAAGCAGCACAAGGAACCAGGAAAGCTAAATTATCCCAATCCCCCAGGAGGAATCGCGTGCTCGACAGAAACACCTTTTTCATCCGTGAACACGTCGGGATGTTCAAGCTCACGGACGCCTACGACATTTTGGACCCAGACACCGAAGAACAAATCGGTTTCGCCAAAGAAGAACCTGGCGGGTTCATCAAGTTCCTCCGTTTTTTCCTGAACAAGAGAAGTCTTCCGACCCAAATCGACGTTTTCGAAGGTCCGGAAGCTGATGATGACTACTTTCTCTTCTCGATCACCCGAGGTTTCACCTTTTTCCGTTCCAAGGTGCAAGTCATCGACGCAGACGGCGAGGTGATCGGATGGTTTCGGCAAAAAATGTTCACTTGGGGTGCCTCGTTTACTGTTCTCGACGCGGAGGACCGTGAAGTCGCTGAAGTCAAAGGGGACTGGAAAGGCTGGAATTTTAAATTCCTAATGGGTGACGAAGAGATCGGAGTCGTAACGAAGAAGTGGGCAGGAATGGCGAAAGCTCTTTTTACCTCAGCCGACAACTACATCGTGGACCTCTATGGCCGACCAAGCGAAACCAAGGCAATGCTATTGCTGGCAGCCGGATTGGCCATCGACATGGTCTTCCACGAGCACTAAGATCACAGAAACGATTTACCAAGCCAGGGCGAGAGCTTCGTCCTGTGGCAACTGTGCATCTTCGCCCGCCTAAACACTCCACACTTTCACAAGGATGCAATCCATGCTGATGCGATTTACCCTCCCTCTCGTAATCCTTGCTCTGACCGGAACCACCAATCTCGCCAACGCGGGTGACAAAAACGACATCAAAGCACTCGAGGGAAAATGGGTTCCAACGACTGCTAGCCCGGTTCAGTCTCTTAGCTTCAAAGGAATGACGTTCACCATTGTTCTCAATGGACCGAACAACACGTCTCGTGTCTACAAAGGCACAGTTAAGCTCGACACAACAAAATCTCCAAAGCATATCGATCTCAAGATCACCAAGGCACCTATGATGACCGACAAGGCGCTTAATAAAACGGCTGTTGGTATCTATGAGTTCAATGGGACATCTTTGAAATGGTGCTCGAATTCACCAGGGGTAGCGAATCGGCCAACTGAGTTCAAGACCCAAGGGACATCGTTGTCTGTCGAACTCAAAAAAGGCAAGTAAAGTCAAGCATTGAGAGAGTTGGGCGCTTGGAGGTATGGTACTGACGATCTAGCACACTAGTCCTAAAATAAGCGAACCCGAAGAGGCGGTTTTCCATAAGTGGTTGTGAGACCTTCAGATTCGAAAAAATGACACTCCGGTGTCATTGCAGATTTCAGGTGAAACGGGGCTCTCCCAACAATAAAGTCACAAACTTTTTACAGGCAAAACGTTGTGACTTTCTGGCGATGTGAACTCTCACCGGGTTCGCTTATTTTAGGGCTAGTCGGTCATGCCGGTTCTTGGAATCATCACGCTGGGAGTAGTTACGCATGGTTCGTCGGAACAGTGCGGGGCCACATGGAGTGAGCGTGCGAGTTTTTTAAGCGAACTTGGCTCATTTAGGATGATTCGAACTATCCTTCCTACCCTTGGTTTGTCTTAATCGCCGCAGCAGTTGCATCGCCTGAGGATGGGTCGGGTTGACCTGCAAAAGCTCTTCCAAACAAGCGATTGCTTTCTCGGTGGCCTCAAGGCCCTGATGGGCCAAAGCGAGATTGAACAAAACTTGTTCCACATCGGCATCGACCTTTTCGGCATGGTGAAATGCGTCGAGGGCGAGTTGGTAATTTTTCTCTTGGTAATGGAGGGCACCGACGTTGAGATAGACCGACCCCAGCGTTCGGTCTAAATTTAGAGCCGAGTCGTAATCCCGCAACGCTAACAGCTTCTCACCCACAGAGGCGTAGGCCATGCCTCGATTTGCATAACATCTGGCCCTCTCCTTGCCTTTAGAAAACTTGATGGCAAAGCTGAAGGCACGAATCGCACTGGGAGCGTCCCGCAATCGATAACAGCAGACTCCATAGTTGAACTGATAGTCCGCTCTTGCGGGGTTGAGCACTGTCGCCATCTCAAATTCTTTCTTGGCAGCTTGCAACATCCCCTGATCTCGCAAAGCCTTCCCTCGCACAAATTCTGCCCATCCCGGTGGTTTCGGAGACACGCTGTTTGCGGGTTCTTTGGGACGATTCGAGGGACTCTTTCCCTCAAAGGCACCATAGAACAGCAGCAACGTGACCACGACAAAAACCACTATGAGGGCGGCGAAAAACCCGCGCAGCAACACAAACGGATTTCGCCGGTTCCACTTTTCCCAAAGTTCTCGCCAACTTCGATTTGCCACCCCTTTCAAGGGACGGTCATCCACATGTCGCCGCAAATCTTCGCCAAACTCGTTTGCCGAGGAATAACGATCCGACGGATTTGATGCGAGAGCCTTGGCAAGAATGTCACCAAGTCCGGGCGTGACCATTGGATTGTCTCTTGGCACTTCACAAGGCGTGTGTTCGGAAACCTTGGCCCCAAACGCCTCGCACAACAACACTCCAAGCGAGTACACATCCGAGCGAGGACCAACGGACACCGACAGCGATTTTCCGGCCCGAATTTCCTCGATAGCTTGACGCTGCTCGGGAGACATGTAAGCATAAGTGCCGCCGAGATGGGATGGCTCGGTACTTCCGGAGGCATTGACCGACCCAAGCGAAGGTTCGGCGGCATCCATCGGTTCGAGGGGAGGCTGAGCCAGGTGGAAGTCCAACAGCATCGGAATGGCTTCGACCGTCACCAACACGTTCGAGGGTTTGATGTCGAGGTGGAGCAGTTCCCGTTCGTGGGCGTATTCGATGGCGTCTGCAAGACACGCCCCGATCCAACAAATGGCAGACGAGTAACTCAAACGCGAAAGGAACGTTCGAGCGGGGCCGCGTCGAGGCAGTTCCGGTAGATGCTCGATATCACTGTCGAGAGCTTCAACGACGTCGTTTCCGGTCCTTTCGGCGATGGGAATTTTCCTCAACCTGCGGAGAATATCGGAGAACGTCTTACTCCCAAAATACGGCATGCACAAGAGCAGCCAGTTGCCTGTGGGTTCGGCATGAATCGAATAAAGTGGGACTATGTTTGTGTGTTGGAGACGTGCAAGCGAACGATGCTCCACTGATGCCGGGTTCACGACCTTTAGCACAACGTGTCGATCAGCCAGTGGTTGCTGCGTGGCCAGAAACACTCGGCTCTGGGCCCCTCGACCCAGTTCACCCACAACAGAGAACTCTCCTAAGACCTGACCTACCTCGGGAAACATCGAGAGCTCGAAATCGCCTGCATACTCAAAAAGTTTGCGGCAATCGAGTAACACGCGAATTTGGTCTTCCCATTGAGGGAACCTCTCGTAGAATTTTGTCTCATCGAGGGGTTCGCCGTACTCTTGCCGCAAGCATATCTCCTCACAGACCAAATGCACGACGACATCGGGTTTGTCGGCCAGTTCGACGTGCTGTTTTAGAAGGTCTTCTACTACGGGTCGTTCCCCGTCGTGCCATCGCTGTGCAAAGAACTGCACCCAACGAGCGACCTCCTCACTCTCTGGACGCTGAATCGAGGAGGGTCGTCGGGTCAGGCGATGTGTGAGTTGGTCATCCGAGGACTCGGTCAACGATTCTCTCATCCCAGCAAACTCCAAAGTTTCTTAACTCTTGGGCTTCTCGGCGTCTTTTTTTTCGATCGGGTCGGAAGGCTTTTGTTGGCTTGTCCCCAATCGGATCGTAACGTTACAAACAAGACACTGAACGACGTTGTTCCGGTCCTTGTCTTCTACAAGCATATACTTCCGGCATTTGGGGTTGGGACACTGTATAGCAAACACCATTTCGCGGACCCTTTCGTCAACGGGGAGCGGTCTTTCCTTAATTCTACGGGCGAATGGGAATCGAGAGGAGCATCGGACTTCGCTTTGGTCTTTGGGGGAGTTGGAGATTTTGATAGGTTGAGTTCCGTTGCTTTGAAAGCACCCGATTTCTACCCGGATACGAAAACGAATGGGGGCGGCGAGCCAGCTTACCCCAAACCAGAATCCCGAATGGAGAGTCAAGGATGATACTCTCTCACAAACACCGTTTCCTCTTCATCAAGACCGCCAAAACCGCTGGCACGAGTATCGAAATCGCCTTGTCGAAATTCTGCGGACCAGAAGATATCATAACACCCTTAGCCGCCCAAGACGAAGCGATCCGCCGACAACGTGGCTATCGGGGGCCACAAAATTATTTCATTCCCCTAAAGGATTACCGGAAATGCGATTGGCTCAGACTGGTGACGAAAGGTCAACGCCTCGCGTTTTACAACCATGTCGGAGCAACGGCCATCAAAGAATGGGTTGGTCCCAGAGTGTGGAACCAGTACTACAAATTTTCCTTCGAACGCAACCCATGGGACAAGGTCGTTTCCTTCTACCATCACTATTACTGGCAATTCCCCAACGAGGCCAAATTGAGTTTGTCGGAGTTTATTCAAACCGGAATCGCGAACAAACTCATTGGATTGGGTTTTGATTTGTATGCCTCGCAAGGAGAGATTGTCACCGATAAGGTCGGTCTTTACGAGAACATTGACGCGGAACTCGAGTTGATCGCCGGGAAATTGAATTTGCCCGGCCCGCTCGAACTCCCCAAGGCCAAAGGGGACGTTCGCAAAGACCGCACTCATTATCGAGAACTGTTGACGGCGTTCGACCGCCAAAAAATCGCCAGGTTATTCGCCCGAGAAATTGCCTACTTCGGGTACAAGTTTTGAAGCCGTCCGGGTAGTGTCGTTGCGATTCGTTCAAGGTTGTAGAGGTTGCTTGATTGCATTAATTACGGTATGGGTCTAGGAAAAGTACCCGCCAGGCACGGGTACTTTCGAAACGGTTACTGCAAGAAGCGGTCGCGAGCTACGTTCATGACTGGGTATACTGGTAAGATATCAGTGCAACGCTCTAGTCGTTCACTGGTTCCCATTTGACACGCACCTTTGTCGATTTCTGCGACCAGCACTTGACGTATAATCGGTGGGTTCCGGCTTTTTGGGTCCTGTAGATAACCTGGGTTCTTCCCGAGGGGCGAAAGCGAATGCGTCCTGTCAGGGAGAAAAAATTCACTTCAAGCCTATTCGTCGTATTTTGCATGATATCGTGTCGAGACTTCCCTGGTCCCAGAGGATTATCGTCAACCGTCGGTAGACGATAAGTTCCTTGATAGATCATCACTCCGAGAGGGACCCTCTCGTCTGCCTCGATCTCGAACCGAATTCTTGTGTCCTTTGGCAAGTTGAGCGTCACATTGGCCGGTTTTATGTTGGTAGTCGTGAGCGTCGTATTCCCTTTTTTACCATGTCCACCGAATGCGAACATTAACACGACAATTAACACAATAACGACCACCAAGCCACCACCACCAGCGATGAGTCCGATCAACAATCCCTTGGACATGCCTCCTTTGCGTCGCTTCCGCCCTCGGGGCAATCGACGTTCGCCGCGATCATCATCTCGGTGACGATCTCGGTCTCCGTCACGGTCTCTTTCTCTACCGCGCTCCCGATCTCTGTCTCGGTCGCTATCGTCCAAATCATCGTAACGGTCTCGAGCCCGGTCCGATCGATCAGGGGTTGGCATACCTCGCCTGTTATTTTCCTGGTCGTCCCGTTGCCGCTGGGCCTTCTCGTAATCGGCGGTGATGGGTTCGACCCGAATGGCTTTGGGTTTTGGTTCGGGGTTATGAAGCTGCTCTGGTGAGAATAAACCTTTCACCGAAGTTGCTGGAACCCAATGAGGATGACCTTCTTTCCAGACGTAATCGAAAGGATGCAACTTTTCTTCGATGGCCAACTGCTTCAGCTGTGGAGCTTGAACGGGCCCATGCCGTTTCCCGTGTCGTGTGTAGTACCAAAGATCCGCCATGGGGAAGCTCCTGGTGTTGGGTTTGATGTTGGAACTTGAACGACTGAGAGTGAGGAGGTTTTATGCAGGGTATTAGTCTATTTAACTGTCCAATATGGCGAATGCAACCCGAAACGACTTGCCCAAGTTGCGCTCGTTATCAACCCTGGTCTGTTGCGGTTATTGTCTGGCCCATTTGCGCTGGGTGCGTATAAATAATGTATGAACAATTATTTAGTAACTTGGTCGGAATTAGCTACCTGGCTTCTCGACAAATACCCAGTCAATGGTCTTTCTTTACTCTCTAAAACGATAACTGATCTAAAATGGCAACTGCTTCACCAACAAAACAACCGACTTCAGGGGAAAAGCCTTCTGCAAACCCCAAATCCACTCTGTCGCTTGCTCCGACAAGCACTCTTGGAATTAAATACGCGGTGGGGCTTACAGGCATCCTGCTGTCCGGGTTTGTGATCTTTCACATGCTCGGAAATTTGCAAATTTTCTTGCCACCTCACTTTATTAACGATTATGCCCACTTCCTGAAAAGTAACCTCGAACTGCTCGTTCCGGCTCGACTTGGACTACTTTTGGTCTTCGTGGTACATCTTGGTTTGGCCATGCAACTCCGCATTCGCAACGCGAGTGCGCGAAAGACGGATTATCAATACCCTCGGCAGTACCAAGAATCGACAGTTTCGTCTCGGTCGATGATCATCACTGGACTCGCTCTGCTGTTCTTCGTGGTCTACCATCTGTCCCACTTCACAATGGGATGGATTCAACCAGCAGACTATGCTGGAGCTGAAGCTAACCTTGTTGCTTCAAAGGAACTTGGGCATGTCGACTCGCCAAATGTCTTCAAGATGGTTAACAACGACTTCATCGCACCCTGGAACGGCGGAACCGTGATCGACTCGGTCATTACTGCGAGTTACCTTCTCGCCATGGTCTTTCTCGGGCTTCACATGTGGCACGGCGTGGCGAGTGCTTTTCAATCATTAGGTGTCAACGCACCACGATGGAAAGTTTGGACACGAAGCATCGGGTACATCGCCACGATCATCGTGATCGCGGGAAATGTGCTTATCGTGACGCTGACGTATCTCGGCCTTCCCAAATGGCTGTATGGTTAAGCTACGGCGAAAGGCCAATGATCGACATGTCGATCACCTGATTTCGCCCAAGCTCACGCTCGCCTGAATCCTAGGCGAGCCACCTCCTCGCTGACTACACTCGCTTGCGATTTCCGTTTACGGAACAGAATTCATTTATCGTTCGATTTCCCAACGGAACACAGAATATAGGAACTCAACCATATGGAACTGAAATCAAGAATTCCCGAAGGACCGCTTTCACAAAAGTGGACCCGCTGTCGCGCTGAGATGAAACTCGTCGCGCCGAACAACAAGCGAAAATTCAAAATTATCGTCGTGGGGACCGGCCTTGCCGGAGCGTCGGCGTCGGCTTCTCTTTCCGAGTTGGGATACAACGTGGAAACGTTCACGTTCCATGATTCCGCTCGAAGGGCACACAGTGTGGCTGCCCAGGGGGGTATCAATGCTGCGAAAAATTACCAGAATGATGGAGACAGCGTTTACCGTCTGTTCTGGGATACCATCAAAGGGGGTGACTTTCGCAGCCGTGAAGCTAACGTTCATCGTCTGGCTGAAGTAAGCGTAAACATTATTGACCAATGTGCCGCTCAAGGCGTCCCTTTCAATCGTGAGTATGGCGGGCTGTTGGCCAACCGGTCTTTCGGAGGCGCGCAAGTCTCACGAACTTTTTACTGTCGCGGACAGACCGGACAACAATTGTTGTTGGGGGCTTACTCAGCCCTGAGTAAACAAGTGGGAGCCGGTAAAGTAACACTCCGGACACGCATGGAAGTCCTTGATGTTATCGTCAAGGATAACCGAGCCGTCGGGATCGTGACCCGGAACCTCGTCAGTGGAAAAATCGAGTCCCATACGGCGGATGCCGTTGTGCTGGCTACTGGTGGGTACAGCAATGCCTACTATCTTTCGACGAACGCGGCGGGCTGTAACGTTACCGCTACGTATCGAGCACACAAACGTGGCGCTACGTTTGCTAATCCCTGCTACACTCAGATTCATCCCACTTGTATTCCTGTCCACGGTGAGTATCAGAAGAAACTCACCCTGATGTCCGAGTCCCTGAGGAATGATGGGCGTGTGTGGGTACCCAAGAACGCCGATGACTCCCGCAAGCCAAGCGACATTCGCGAGGAAGATCGAGACTACTATCTCGAACGGAAGTATCCGGCCTTTGGTAACCTCGCCCCTCGTGACATTGCATCTCGTGCAGCGAAGGAAGTTTGTGACGAAGGTCGCGGGGTCGGCGAAGGTGGACGCGGCGTTTATCTCGATTTCCGTGACGCCATTTCCAAATACGGGGTCAGCTACATCAAGGAAAGGTACGGCAACCTCTTCCACATGTACCACGAGATCACTGCGGAAGATCCCTACAGCCGGCCTATGCGGATCTATCCGGCTCCCCATTACACCATGGGGGGTCTGTGGGTGGATTACTTCCTGATGACGAGCTTGCCAGGCCTGTTCGCCATCGGGGAAGCCAACTTTTCGGATCATGGGGCAAACCGTCTGGGTGCAAGTGCACTCATGCAAGGTCTGGCAGACGGATACTTCGTTCTCCCTTACACGATTGGGGATTACCTCGCCACCGCGAGACAGTCAGGGGCAACACCTGAGGACAGTGCCTGTCTGCAAACCGAGCAAGAAGTCAAGGAGAACATCAACACTCTGCTATCGGTCAAAGGAAATCAATCGGCGGCTCACTATCACCAAAGACTTGGACGTCTGCTTTGGGAGGACTGTGGTATGTCCCGAAGCGAGACTGGACTTGAGGAAGCCCTCAGAAAGATTCCTGCCCTCCGCGAAGAATTTTGGCAAAACGTCTCTGTCCCGGGGTCAGGTGAATCGTTGAACCAAGCCCTCGAATATGCTGGGCGAGTTGCCGATTTCCTCGAGTTCGGGGAACTCATGTGCCGTGACGCTCTCGACCGAAAAGAATCGTGCGGAGGACACTTCCGCGTGGAATACCAGGTTGACGGTGAGGCCGCGCGAAACGACGAAGAGTATCAATACGTTTCGGCGTGGGAATACAAGGGGAAGGACCAACCCCCTGCCTTGAACAAAGAACCGCTTATCTTCGAAGAGATTACACCAATTACCAGGAGTTATAAGTAACGCCATGAAATTGAATTTGAAAGTTTGGCGACAAGACGGACCTAACGCTCCCGGTCAGATGAAGGATTACGTTGCCAACAACGTTGACCCGGAGATGTCGTTTTTGGAAATGCTCGACGTCGTCAATGAAGGGCTGATCGCCAGAGGCGAAGAGCCAATCGCCTTCGAGTACGACTGTCGTGAGGGCATCTGTGGAACCTGCTCCCTGATGATCAACGGTTCCGCACACGGTCCCAATCGCGGGGTTACTACCTGCCAGATTTACCTGCGTGACTTCAACGATGGCGACACGATTTGGATCGAGCCTTGGCGAGCCGAGGGATTTCCTTTACTTAAGGATCTTGTGGTCGATCGTAGCGCATTCGACCGGATCGTTCAAGCTGGTGGGTTTATCTCCATCAACACAGGCAACGCCCCAGATGCCAACGCCTTGCCTGTGGGTAAGGAAGATGCTGAACAAGCGATGGATGCGGCCGCTTGCATTGGCTGTGGAGCTTGCGTTGCGGCCTGTCCAAATGCCTCTGCAATGCTATTCGTGTCCGCAAAAGTCGGCCACCTCTCGAAAGTGCCGCAAGGACAACCCGAACGCCGCAAGCGCGTGCATGCAATGGTTACACAGATGGACCTTGAAGGGTTTGGGAGCTGCACAAACCACTATGAGTGTGAAGCGGCCTGTCCGAAGAACATCAGTGCAAATTGGATTAGTCAAATGAATCGCGACTACCTGCGTGCGACTTGGGCAGGCGTGTAATTCATTCGCTTGAGCCAAGGCCCACCGTCTGACTGGAAAGAGCTAACAAAGGTGGGCCATGGCCCACCTCACATATATTCCCAAGTTTGCCTATTTGAGAGTGCTGAGGTACTCGACCAAATCACGCACATCCGACAACGACAGATTTTTCATCAGATCGGCGGGCATCGGGGATTCAGTTGATTGACGCCGAGCTTGAATAGTCGATTTGGTAATCGTAATCAAGGCTCCCTCTGGCGTCATTAGCTTGATGCTTTTGTTGTCTTCCGATTTTAAAACACCGGACTTAACGACACCGCTTTTTAGGAGCAGTTGGGTCTGGTCATACCCCTTGGCAATTTCCTTACTTGGAGCAACCAATGATTCGAGTAGATAAGTTCGGGTCTTGTCTTTGGCCACGTGTGTCAACTCCGGACCAACGTTCCCGCCGACTCCTTTGATGTTGTGACATCGAACGCACGATACCTCGGTGCGATTGAAGAAAATTCGCCGACCCCGTTCAGCGTTCCCACCCGCAATCGAAACCCTATATTTGGCGAGTTCGTCTTTGGCTGGCAACGAGGCTTCATACTTGGCCAAAGCAGCGTTGACCTCTCGACTTGCTTTTCGTTTCTGGGCCGCGAGCAACACGTCGAGAGCTATTTCCTTATGTACTTCTTTTTTGATCAAGGCATTCATCCACTGGACTATCAGGTTCTCGGCAGTGACTCCCTTGGGTAGTCGACCGAGGGTTTGTAATGCCTTTTGTTTCTCAACGAGTTTGGACCCCGAGGCGTTTAGTACCTGCTCGATCTCGGCTACCGCTTGCTTTGGATTTCGCAGCAGGTAATAGTGGCGACCCTCAGCGCGAACGGTAGCGTCTCGGGACTTACGTGCAGCGTCGATGGCCATTTCAAGCTTGGTGTTCTTCAAAGCGACCAAAGCAGCAAGACTTTCCACACGGACACCACTGGTCGCCGACTCGTTCGTGACCAACTTGAGTAGAGCGGGACCGACTTCTTTGATGCCAAGTTTGGCTGCGGTTTTCGCTCCCTCTTGTCGGATCTTGTTCGATGCCGTGAGGATGCCACCCAGAGCCGTGCGCATCGCCGCTGCCGCCACCCGTTTGGGGCGTTTCGTCAAAGGACGAAACAGACCCGTCACACGATCTAAATCTGACGGATTTGCCCAGTTTTGCAAATGTTTGATGGCCTCAATCCGCATTCCCTCTGGGTTTTTCGGATTTCCGGCGTAACTGGCGAGTGACATCGCATGGGCACTTTGACCTAGCCGGAAGTTGGCATTCAAAGCTCGATATGTGAAAGCGTCGGACAACCCGGTCCTACCCGCAGCGCTTGCCAACTGCGGCAAGGCCTTGGTGATCGGCAAGTCATTGATGGCTCGCGCGGCCTCGAGAACGAGAGATTTGTCGGCGTCGTTCAAGAACATTGCAATCGCCGGAGACTGATGTCGACGCATGGCCAGCAACGCTGCCATCCTAACCGTAGGAGAAGGGTCTTTACCCAGTTCTTCGAGTTCCGCGACGTTTGCCAACCGCGTTAACGCCATGACGCCTGCATGTCGCAAGTAAACGTCTTGATCTTTGTTTGCACGCAACATCTCGACGATTGGTCCGATGGCCTTTTTGGTACCCTGTTTGCTCAGACTTAGGGTCGCCAGAAAGCGAACACGAAGAGATGCGTCCTGCAAACGTGGTAACAGGGACGTGACACATTTTGGATGAGCGACAAATTGTAAGCACTTCACGGCCTGAGCGCGGATCTCAGGATTCTTGTCTGTCGTAAGGTCGAAGATGGGTAACAGTGCGGCCAGACGGTCTTCCGTGGAATTCTGTTGATTACCTGCGAATTGCCCGATTCCCCAGATACCGTGGATGCGGGCAAGTTGGTTCTTGTGCCTCGTTGCGATTTTATGGAAGAGGGGGACCGACTGGGCACCGCGGGATGCCAAGGTAAATTGCACTTCTTGCCGGACCCGCATGTCCTTATGCCCGATGAGATCGACCATATCTCGCGAGCTTCGTTTCGTCATCCCCTCGGCGAGAAGTTTCTTAACCTCGACCACTTCCGGGTCGTTGAGGCGTTTGCGGTCGTAGAGTTTGTAGATCCGACCTTTCCCGGGCATGCCCCAACCGTTAATCCAATCACTCAAGTAGAAGGCTCCATCGGGCCCAAACGCTCCATCGGTCACCAGCACGCGAGATATCAGTTTTCCTTGATTCACAACCTTGAAGGTTGCCCCGTCGGGCTCGTTTTGGAACGAGTGAATTCCGCTATTGTTTGGTCCGCCTCGAAAATCGCAGAGGAAAAAAGTGTGTTCGTATCGTTTTGGAAGCAAACTGACACCTGGATGGTAGGTAAGCCCAGACGGACCGCTGGAGATGTGAGCGCGAGGTGGAATGATGTAAGCAGGCTGTTTTGGATTCCGAAGTTCCCACATCCGCTCGGCCTTCCATGGTCCCAAGCGATCCGGGGGAGACTTCAAATACTGGTAACCAATCCGCCAACCGCAATCGATACCATCAACGACGTGAACCCAACGAGCTTTGTCACCCGCATCGGCGTTGTTATCGCCCGTGAACAAGTTGCCGTATTCGTCAAAGACCAGTTCTTGTGGGTTGCGCATGCCGTAGGACACTAATTCCAACTCCGAGCCATCGGGATTGCACCGCAGCACGGCTCCAGTGTCGGGGAGAGCGATCTCGGCGTCCTTCGTCTTCACATTGAGTCCACGATCGCCTATGCTGAAATACAGCTTTCCATATGGTCCGAATTTCAAACCGTGGGAATCGTGACCGAGGAACGATACGTGAACGCCATATCCCTTATGAAGCGACTTTTTCTTGTCGGACTTCCCGTCACCGTCGGTGTCCTCCAACAACCACACATCCGGAATACAGGTGTACCAAACCTTATTGCCCCGTGAGATGACGCCTGAACCAAGTCCGTCGAGCGGGTGATTGAAACCATCGGCAAAGACCATGGCCTTGTCGAGTTTGCCGTCTCCATCCGAGTCAATGATTTTCCGGATACGGTCGTGTTCGGTGCCATAAGTCCAGAAATTTTTCCCCAGGAACTTCTTGTACATGGCCAAACGATCTTCGATCGTTCGAGCCGCAAGGTCGGTGGAGAGCCAACGTTGGCGCCGGTTGTCGGTCACTCCACGATGCAACCGAAACGTCTCGGCGACGTAAAAGTTGCCATTGTTATCGATGTGAAAGGCTACTGGGTTTGCGAGCATCGGTTCGGCTGCGGCAAGGTCAATCGCCACACCTTTGGCGACTTCAAAGCCAGTGATGGCATTGCGCCCTTCGTCAGACGCCTTTGCGATTTTCGGTTGGAACGGTTTCTGTTTGTCGGGGGGTTGGGCGGCAGCGGGACCGACCAAAACGGCAAGACCCACAGCGACCACCCCAAATGTGAGATATCGCAACGTATTCATTCTCTGTCCTTTGGATCACGGAGAGTACAAAACGGAGGGCCACCCAATGAAGACGGTGGGAGTGATGGGGCGGACCAAAAAAACGCATTACCAGCAAGAACACTCGTCGGGCTATGCCACACGCGTTTTTGCCAGCAAGTGTACCTATCCAAGCGTATCTGTCTTTATCTGATGCCGCAACGGTTTTCTGTCCAAAGGTAGAGTTCTGCCGACTGCATGCGAGCGTTCGAACTCTGATGACACAAGAAGCTTAAGACACGGTCAGCACGCGGTGCAGAAGTCTCAAGCAACCGCCAACTGGGTTAACTTGTAGCAGTTTGCTTTCTCAGCGTTGTGTCAGCAACTGTTTTGGTGCCATATCAGGGTATCGGTTTTGTTCATTTTGTCTGAGTATGAAGTCGACACGATCAGAGTTACTGTGTCCATATGGCAAAGGTGGTTGGCGACGCATCGACCATCAATGAGGTTTCGTGTGATTGGACGAGCGATAGCGCAGCTTGGCGTGGCCACACGGAAAAGAGATAGTGTGGGTCCGTCGCAGGATTCTTGTCAAAGCCACAGCAAAACGGAGAAAAAGGATGATCGTTCTACATATTTATTCGCAATACACGGGAGGATGCGTCCAACGGGCGGATAAGAAATCTGGTTCCGAGACTGGAGAATTGCCTAGAACGACGGCAGATTGCCAGACAAGAGGGATACCAAGCATCCGAAAGAAGAAGGGGCAACATTCATATATACGTTTGTCTTGATTGTCTGCCTTCTCTGGTGCCGTTTTGTCCGTTTTGCTAAACTGCGTCAAGAATTCCGGAATAAAAAGCCTCCAAGCTTCTCTTGTTTAACTGACAATCTTCCTCTCACGTCCTCATCAAGACCGCTCGGCCTTCCGAAAGGGGAGTTGCCATGTCTCTAGGCTTCTCAGAAGTATGCTTCCTATTCTTCCTGGTTGTGGCAGGAGCAGGAACAGTCGTCGGAGTTCTAATCATCTTCCGAGAAGCACAAAGGTCAAACCGGCGACGCAGGCCCTCACTTTCCGAAAGAGAAACCGAACTGGATGACCTCCAAGCAACCCTTCGGCAACTCGAACGTTTCCGACAACAACGGGTTGAGAGGCCAGAAGCGTTAGATCCGTTGTTCCGATTGGTCGAGGCTAGGCTCGGCGTCCTTGATCCCAGAACAAGGCCGAAGTCCTCCGTCGTTCGACCTTCCAGAAAAAAGCAGCACAGACCCGAGCATCCTCCATCACCCCAGCCGGTCCCAGAAACCTTAAGTCGGGCATCGAAGCTCGCTGACTTTCCGAAAGAATCGACACCATCTGAACCAAAACATCCCACGTATTCGCAAGAACAAGTGGCCCCAATACCGCCAACCTCGGAAGATGCATCAATCGTATCTGGCCGCCTGAACCAGCTTTTGGGGACAAAACCACCGGCATCACTATCCTCGACTGAGCGTGTTCAAGTTGTGATGTTGTTCGGGCAATCCACCGCTAAAGACTTGAAATCGCTGCCTGCGATCGTCCTACATCGTCTAGGGCAAATTTTGGAACAACTAAATCGCCGACAAGACGCTCTCAATGTTTACACCCTCTGTCTTGCGGACAATCCAACCTATCCCGAGGTGGCTATCGTTGCCATCGCTGCCGCGTCTTTGGCCATCGATCTTAGGCTGTCCACGGCAGCTGGTAACCTCGATCGAGCAGAGCTTCTTTCGACGGCTCACGAGGAGAGGGAACAATGTCAACGCCTACGAGAACGCTTGGATCCAAGACCGACCGTCAAGGAAACTCTACCACCAAAACCCGTGCCCTCAAAACCACAACAACCACCAGGTCTACCAACCACGCCACCAATGCCTCTCCCTCCAGCACAGCAACAACCCACCATCGAACGACCTCCTACGGAGACGTCTCGGTCCACGACCGAAGAAGAGAGATCAAGTGATCCGGTGACTCAAAGTCCTGCACAAGGGTGGGGAAAGTTGCTATCTGCTTTCATGGAAGAACGGAATATCCTGTGGGGGGAACTTCTCGGAGGTCTCTTGATCGTCGGAGGGTCCATCGCGCTCGTGATCAGCCTTTGGCCACGACTTGAGGCCAATCCCTACTCTCCCTTTGGTGTCTTCGGTTCCATCACGGTAGCACTTCTCGGGGCGGGCCTCTACAGCCACCGGAGGTGGAAGCTCGAAGCCACAAGCCGAGGGTTATTGGTCATCGGGACGCTTCTGGTGCCCCTGACGTTCCTTGTCCTTCCAGGGATGTTGAGGGGCGGGAGAGCAGGCCCCTGGGAACTCAGTATCGGGGGATGTGTCCTCGCTCTTTTTGGTTGGTTGGTATCCCGAGCTGGACGTGTGCTCATCCCGGGAATGGCCTGGACCCTCTCGTTTGCGGTACTCGGATGTTGTGGGATGCAGGTTCTTTCGGGCTGGGCCGTCACCGGAATCCAAGACTATCCAGTGGTCTTGCTGGCCATAGGCCTGGGGATCGTGGCTGTTCACGGGCTGCCGCTTACATGGGGAAATCACCTGTCGCGTGCCCAACTGATATTCGGAGTCCGGGAAAGTGGGGGCCTGTTCGCGCTGGTCGGACTATCAACGTTCTCGCTGGCAGTGTGCTTTGGATTTCTCATGGCGCGGAGTTACGATGTGGCCAGCGCCGTAAAACTTCTTGCCCCGTTCATCTCCCTGTCAGGTGTCCCTGTGATCATTGGAGGATTTGTCGTCCATTCGCGTCTTGTTGGAAACCGCGAGTTAGTGTCGATCCGAACGATTGGGACAGCGGTGCTTGTCTCTGGTGTAACGATCATGCTCTCAGGCATGATCCTGGCGTGGCCTGGGTCAATCTCTTTGGTAATCGTGGCAACAATCAACTGGGCTGTCTTATCCTGGGTATCCTTCCGATATGGACTTCCCATCCTCCAGGCACCGGCCTTGGTATGTCTCGGCCTGGGACTTTGTCTGGTCCCCCTCTGGGAACAACAGAGCGCAGGGCTTGAATTTAATGTGTTGCAAACTCAGGTCCTTCAACACCTCGGTTCCATGACGGCGGCGGTATACTGGGCCTTTTTCGCACTAACACTTTGCGCAGCGTCAGAGATTTTCTTGCGGATGGGTCGGCTGCGTGACGGGATTTGCTACATCTGTGTCGCGGCGGGAACTGCTTTCGTTGGAAGCGTCTTGAGTCTGTGGCATGGAGTATCCGATCCCACTTCAACAGCAGTTGTCTTTGGGGTAGTTGCTCTGGGTTCATTGGGGATGAACCTGCGCTGGAAGCGTGCATGGATCAGCTACGTGGGGACGACAGCTGTCACTACGGGCTTGTTGTGGGGTAGCTATGGGTGGGTACAGTTGAACCTTGGGTATTGGTCCTCGGCAATCGCAGCCGAATCGTTGGTGTTTGCCTTGATGGGATACTTATTGAGCCGAAAGGACTCATCGAACGGTCAGGAATCACCTCAAAGTTCCTTCCGAACCGGTTTTGGTACGCCCTTTGTTCGAAGCGCCGAGATGATGGCGGTGTGCTCGGTCTTGTTCGCCGGGGTCTCCGGATGGTTAAGAGCCTGGGAAGAAGTCCACATCGCAACGGGTTTTCTGGTCGTTGCAGTCTACTTTCTTTTGACAATTCTTGAGAAACGGCATTCTACCGCGACACTGTCCGGGGCCATTCTGATCGGAACTGCCTTCGTTTGGACTGATCTCCTAACGCGAAGTGTCCCTGGAGGCCTCACACCTGAAGACAGGCTTGGAATACTAGGATGCGTTGCGGTTGGTAGTGCACTGACGCTCCAAATGCTCAGCACGTTCCTCGACCATTGGTTACCCAAGGGAGAGAACAAACACTGGGCGAGGATCTTAATCGAGGGGTGGCGAGAGATCATCTTGACGTCGAGTGTCCTCGGGTTTTGGTGGTCTGTTTCGAATGGCGTATTTGTGGGGTCATCGCTACCTCCCTACTCGTTCTTGATCCTCGCGACGACGAGTCTCTTTCTGACTTCGCAGTATCGGCAGTCGGCGTTCACCTGGTTCTCCTCCGGTTGCCTGCTTGTAAGTCTCACAATGGTTTTCAACAAATGGCTAGGGGAACTTGAGGGTGTCCACTACCTCCTTCCCACCATCTTGGGATTCCTCTTTCATGCCACGATCATGACTCTCTCGGGTCTGGTGCCGGGTGCGTTGTTCAAAGAAAAACTCAGCCCTGCCATGCTCCGCTATACAGGACCTTCCCGATACACCGGCTTGATCTCTAGTTGGCTGGTCGTTCCAATCATCTTTTTTCAGACCGGAGCTTTCACGACTGCTCTCAGTACGGGTTGGCTAGCAGTTCTTTGGATTGTCGTCTCGTGGCATGAGCAACGAAGATCCCTTTTCGCCTGTGGTCAGCTGACCGCTTGCGTGGCCGTGGTCCATGCCGTGAAGCTCTGGTTGACCGAACAAGATTGGGTCCGTCCGGAAGACATATCTGGGTTCTTTGATCCACGAAGTCTTCAGACCTTAGGACTGGCGCTCGCCGGACTCTCGGGTGTGTTCACGCTGAGCCGGATCCTCTTTGGTAGGACCAACACAGGTAAGAAACTTCTTGCACCGGACCTTCCTGGTCTGGACCGAATTCTCCTTGGCGGCCTGTTGATTGGGTGTCTCGGTTTGGTCGATTGGGGAATCGCGAAGGCCGTCGGGCTGGAGCTGTACCCGGACCAGGCTGCCAGAATTCAAGCCTTATGGCCGGAGTTTTCCATCCACGCCTATGGTGTGGGAAGTTGGCTGCTGGCAGGTGCCTTGACGGTCGTTTTGACGGTGTCCCTTTGGCAGCCGGCACCGACCCAACGCAGGTCGGAAGCCATGATTGGATTCGTTGTGCTTACGGCAATCTGCGCCTCCCTCATCGCTGGAAGGGCCGACTCAGGGTATGTGACCTTCACTTTGGTGTGCGGTCTCGGAACAGCGTTTGCCTTGTGCTCGGTCATAGCCTTGATGCGAAAATCGGTGGGTGGAATTGGTCGCAATCTTGGTGTCTACGATGATTCTTTGGAGACATTGCACTCTCAGTTTCGCACGGCAGCTTTGGATGTGATAGCACTTCCCAGTATCGGGTTGGTGAGTCTGTATTGTGGAGTGGTTTTATGGGAATGGTTGGCCTTCGGGTTCGATCCTGGAAGGCCATTCGCTGATCTGCGGATGTGGCCGTGGGTGTCCCTGCTGTTCGGGTTTGGTGGACTGTTCGCAATTCACGGGCTTCGAGAAAAATCCGGGATGTATGTCTTCTCGGGAGGTCTCGTTGTGACGCTTGGAGCAGGGATGATCTACTCTCTGTTCGTTGCAGGAGAGGACCGACCCTTTACTCCATTTCGATGGGTGGAACTGCTCCAAGTTTTGACCATCGTTACAGGGACTTGGACCGTTGGATGGTTTGCGGTGCGAAGAAGGGTTCAGCAAAACGACGGGACTGAGCCGTCCTGGCTTAGTGACCGGCTGGTGTCTCTTCAGCTTGCGTTTCCTGTTTTGGGGAATGCAGCGTTGCTCGTTGGTGGAATCTACTCGCTGTCCCCTGCCCCTGCCCTGCCCTTCGTGGTGCAGGGCTTTCCAGTCTTTTTCGAGGCAGGTCCCTGGACTTCAGCCGCAGGAACATATCTGGGGTGGATTTGCTTCGGGGTTACTTGCTTGGCGGTGTCCGTACGTCCTGGATGGAGGTTGGTCAGCCATGACCTGGGTTGGATAGGTTTGGGGCTGGCGATGTTGGTTGCCTGTTCTGTAGAGCTTATCAATCCGACGTCAGGTTATCGAGGGCTGATGGTCACAGTCTCGCTTTTCAGCATTGTCTGGAGTGTCCTACCCTTGGTCATCCGACGGTTTACCAAGCCAGATGGAAACAAAGTCAACGAATTGTCCACGACTTCCTTTGTTTGGGTGTGCATTGGAACCTCGTTAAGCACGGCGCTGGCCATCTTCGCGACCTTGACCTACCACGACCATTTTTGGACCTCGGGAGTCATGGCAACAGTCGGAGTATGTCTCGTCCTTGTTGGACTTCAACGGCGAGATGAAGTTGCGTTGACATGGGCCAGCGGAGCGTTCAATGCAGCGGCGTTGGTCGCTGTCTGGCACGTTCACCTCAACACACCAATCAGAGAGTGGTGGATGACCCTTGTGTATTTGTTGTCCGTCACGAATCAGGTTATCGTGATAGGGTGGCTCATACTAGCGCACCAACTGCGAAAGACGACCACAGGCCATCGACCGTTCCGACCGTGGCTTCCCCTCCAAGTTGTCCTTGGCAACGGTACCGTCCTCTTGTTCACAGTCACCTGCTTCTTCCTGACTGTCATTCAGCCGGAAAGGCCTCCGTTTAGTTTTTTCGAGACCATGGGAAGCAATCTGGGACTCGTTGCTTTGACACTGACCGTTTTGAGTTTGGGGTGGTTTGTCACGATCACCGCTCGGGGACAACTCGTTCACTACGTTGGAGCGGTATCGTTACTAGTGCCTGTCCACGCTGCTGCACTCGTGAGTCCAATAGATAACGGCAGCTGGCTCTGTTTCCACTTGTTGGCTGCCACACTGGCCATGTCTTCGTTTGTTCTTTTGTTAGTGGGTGGGACTGTGGCTCGGAGTCAAGAAGTTCGAGAGAGTTCAGCTGGAGCCTGGACGAGTTGGGTGTATGATGCCTTTCCGCGGCTAGCTATCCAGCGTTGGGTCGAAGTTGGGTTGTTCGTCGTGGGTGGTCTAGGGATGTTGTGTGCTATCAATGACCCGACTAGGCCGTTATGGGCGTTCGGTCTGCTCACTCTCACTCTCGTTGGATACCTAGCTCACTTCCTCTGGGTGCGGCGAGAGGGGGTGATTCAACTCATCGGGACCTACGTGACTTTGATGGGGGTAGTCGTTTGGGTTTACGTCCCACCAACGTTGGAGTACTACCTGGGATTCATCATAGTCCCATTGAGTGCTTCCGCGATTCTGACGGCCGCCCTTCAACCTTTCGCAACGAAACGGGATTCTCAGAATATCCTCCCGTCGGATTGGCAAGGGCTCGTGTCGATTCTTTTCGTTGGCGGCCTACTTCTCTTCTATCTGTTGTTAGGAATTTACGATTTTGAGTTTGGTAGTCGACAGGTCTCACAGAACATTGAGGGACTACCGATGTTGTTCCAACAGGTGATGCTATGGGGGACACTGGTTCCTTTGTTTCTCTGTGTGGGTAACGGCAAAAGTCCATCACCCAGGCGACGTGTGATTAGTCTCCCATTTTCATTCAGCAGAGGTGCCGTCGTCCTCGGTCTGATTGTCTTTGTGGTTTTGGTTTTCCCAGCGATGGTTGTCCGCGGACTCCAGATTCCTGCCTTTCCCTCAGAGTCCTTCTGGACTGCTTACAGTGCCGTCATGATTGCGGCGTTGGTTTGTGCCCTCGACCACCGAGCACGATCATCTGCCTTTTCCGCGCTGCCACTGTACCTTGGTGGGCTCATTGGTGTCCTGAGTAGCAGTGAGAGGGGCGGGCCAGCCGACTCGTCGTCTTTCGCCATTACTTTGGCCGTTTTTCAGCTCACCGCAGGGGTAATTGGGTGGAGTGTAGTTGGTCTTCGTGGATGGTGGTTCCGAAGGAGTTCAGAATCTCGGCCAACCTGGCGGACACAGGCCTGGTTGATTCCTTGCCAGGGGGTGATTTCCCTCTTGAGTGTTGGTCTTGCTTTCTACAGCGTCCTAACCCTTCAAAGACCGGAGCATCGGTTCGCAGCACCCATTGCGGTGACCATTCTCGTTGTGGGCACGCTAGTATTGTCCAGGGTCATGGAGAGAACGGCGAGTAACACGACGAACCTTGGACTCACCAAGACGACACTTATTCTTTCGACTTTGGTCATGCTACTTGGGTCCTGGGCGGCCCTAGCTCCGACCGAGGAGTACGTATCCTTATACCGCCACACTTTGTGGTTAACTGTCATCTCCAGTGTCTGTTTTGTTTTTGTCTTTGGTATACGCCTCCGGCTGCCCCTAGACAACAACTGGCAGGTCAGCGGCGAGAAGCTCGCTCGTGTTTACTGGCTGCAGGTCAGCGGCGAGAAGCTCGCTCGTGTTTACTGGCTGTTGTCGCTGGTGTCAACCTTCACCTGCATGGGCCACCTAGGATACCTCCGGGTGTTCCACGACGGCCCTGTTGAGATTGGGGCCTGGGCGGCCTGGTTCCTCGTTGTTGTGCTTTTGGCGATGGGCATCGGGGCTACCACTTTTGCAATCGTACCCAAATTCGACCCACTCGGGCTTTCAGAAGAGCGACGAAGCAACTATGTCTACGCGGCTCAGGTGTTCATGGGTTTGTTGCTGATACATCTCCAGACCTATCTCACTCAAGGCGTTCCCTTGGCGAACGCTCCACCCGAGAATGACCTGCCGAGCTGGTTGATCGTCATCATGGTGTTGGCATTCGTTGGGGTCGGATTGAGTGAGCTGTTCACTCGGTTGAAAATCGATGTGTTGGCGAAGCCCTTCCACCGAACCGGCGTGTTCCTTCCCATGATACCCTTGGTGGCTTTTTGGATTGACCCAGTGATCGGTATCGGACAAGGGAACCTACCTGCTCCGGACCTTTTCGGAGGGTACGCAATCTTGTGGTTCTTGGCGTGCGGGCTTTACCTCTTGATTGGGCTGGCGAATAAATCCTACGGATTTACTCTGATCGGTGCTTTGGCTGGAACTTTTGGAATCTGGTGTCTTCTCTATTTCCGACAAGATATGGGGGTAGGGTTCTTTCGACATCCACAACTCTGGCTTATTCCCATAGCATTGATCATTTTGATCTCCGAACACGCCAATCGACATTTGCTGCCTCAAGCAACTCGGAACGGGTTACGCTACCTTGGACTGATCATGCTGTATTTGTCATCGGCGGCTGACTTGTTCATCCAGGGTCTTGAAGATGTTGTATGGTCGATTGTTCTCGCGGTGTTGGCGATCAGTGGTATTCTGATGGGGATTCAACTCCGAGTTCGATCTTTTCTTTTTGTGGGGTTCACCTTTTTGATCTTGGTGATTGGTGCGCGGGTTTGGCACGCGGCAGTCGATCAGGAACAAAACTGGGTCTGGTGGGCTGTGGTCATCTCACTGGGAATCGTCATCCTGACTGTCTTTGCAGTTTTTGAAAAGCGGCGAATGGATGTGTTGCGACTCTTTGACGAGTTGAAACGGTGGGAATAAATGACGAAAGCACTTGCTGGAGTCTTCGACGCTCCTGGTAAAATCGGACTCCGGTCGTTTCCACTACCTCGACTCCTAGAGGGGGAGATTCTTGTTCGCGTTCGGATGTGTACGATCTGTGGGAGCGATCTGCACACCTACACGGGGAGACGGTCGGTCTCCAGCCCGATGATCCTTGGACACGAAATCATCGGAGTGGTCGAAAGGGTCGTCGGTGAAGTTCGAGCGTTCGGTCCGGAACGGCCGGTTGTGCGAGTGGGAGATCGTGTTGTTTGGTCGTTGTGTCACAGTTGCGGGACATGCGATCGATGCTCCAAAGGCATTCCACAGAAGTGTCATCACTTGATGAAATTCGGACACCACCCGATTGAATCGTCCCACCCTTTAATGGGAGGATTGTCAACGTATTGTCACTTACCGGCGGGCACGGCGATCTTTCAGGTACCCGCGGAGATACCCGACGAGGTCGCTTGTCCCGCTTCGTGTGCTACAGCGACAGTTGTTGCCAGTGTGACTCGAGCTGGAGTACGCAAAGGTGAATCGGTGCTCGTCCAAGGGATGGGAATGTTGGGAGTCACGGCTGTTGGTTTACTCAGACAAGAAGGTCTCGAGCGAGTGATCGCCTGCGATACCGATCCAACTCGGCTGGAACAGGCAAAACGCTTTGGCGCAACTTCCATCATCCGCGCCGATCAGCCCGTTCGGTCGTTTCGTGACGAAGTCTTAGCTCTGACGGATGGCCACGGAATGGATGTGATCCTGGAGATGAGCGGATGCCCTTCTGCGATCGAGTCAGGCATGGAACTCCTCGGAACGGGAGGAAGATACGTCTGGGTAGGTGGAGTGTTCCCGACCGTTCCGGGGTCGATCGTCCCCGAAACAGTCATTCGCAAGCACGCCGCGATCTTTGGCGTCCACAACTATGACCCACACAGTTTATGGACGGCACTTGTGTTTCTGGGAACCTCAGGAGCACGACTTCCGTTCGGAGAACTTGTTTCGGCAAGGTTCCCACTCGAGCAAATTAGTGAGGCCTTCCGGTACGCTCTGGAGCACAAACCGTTCCGCGTTGCGGTGACGATGCCATAAGCAATCGAAAGAGCCTCCAGAGCTTGCCTTGATTCACCCCACATGTGTATCAATATCAAGAGGATCATTGGTTCAGTATTCCTTCGCGATGAATTCCTTTCGACACGTGCGACAATTACCTACGAACTAGAAGCCCTCATTGATAGGCAACCTTCATGGCATCCGACGAATCCAAAACATCCGAGAACATCACCTCGACAGAGAATCTTCCTGCCAGCTCGACCCAGATTACGGAAACGCCACCCTCGGGATCGGGAACGGCGTCAGGTCCGACAGAAAAGGTGCTTCCGGCGGTTGCACCACCATCTGGAAGATTCATCGCCCAACTTTTTCTGATTCCGGGCATGATCGTGGCGGTGTTGGTCTTCATCTATTTGCTCGGTTCGTCGTTGGTTTCCGAACGGCGAGATCCGGAATATTTCTTGGGAAACCTTGACAGCACCAACCAGGACAAACGCTGGCGGGCCGCGCACGACCTGGCGCAAGTGTTGAAACGCCCAGAGAGCATCGAAATGGCTTCCAATCCGGAATTTGCTCTGGGGTTGGCCGAGCGGCTCTATTCGGAACGTGCCGCTCTCCGGGCCGCCGAGACGAAGATCATCAAAGACACCCTCGAATTGTCCGACGAGGAACGGAATCGGCAATTGAATCAGCTCAGTGCACGACGCAAGCACGTTTTATTTTTGACGTCTTGCCTAGGCGACTTCACGATTCCAGTCGGAGCGCCGCTCTTGGCCGACATCGCTGAGAAAGGCTATGGTTTTGAAACCAAACTGGACCCAGAAAACCCGGCGTACAACAGCAATGTGTTGCTGCGAAGGCGAGCCCTTTGGGCGTTGGCCAATCTAGGAGCCAACTTACAAAAATTCGAGAAGGAACTTTCCGAGGAAAAGCAGCAAGTATCTCTGGAAGTTCTGGAAGTTGAACGAAGCAAGAAAAGAAGCAAGCGACAACAATGGGCCAATCAAGCCTTCCGCTATTTGACTGATAACACTCCACTCGGGGTCGATGAAGCGCTCGCCAAAGCTGGAGAATCGGAAGATTTACATCTTCGCAAACTTGTTGCGTTTGCACTCAATTTTTGGGATGGGGACGTGGCCGAGGATGCTCTCATCAAGCTGTCACAGGATTACGCAACGGATGGCCGATACATCAAAGTCGAAGAGGCAGACTAATCCAGGATGGCTGACAGGTCGTTTAGTGAATTGGAGTTCTACACTGCGATGCATTTGAAACTGATAGCTTTAACCCTTTCAACACAGCCCGTTCCTTGAGAAGGGGTTCGAAGTCCTCACGCCACTAGTGGATAAGAAGTTTCCTTATCGCACCGGCAGATTTGCAAGTCCCCATTCGCGCAGAGGAAACTGATACTTTGGGGGCGAAACGGTATACACGATCGGTGACCGGCTTGTGCACTGCGGACCGGGCACCTTACGGCCAAGTGCACCGCTCCGAACCTGAATTGTCTGGTTTGGTTCTTTTTTGATACCATCATTATTGATGATCCGATCGATCGAACACTTTCCCAAAAGGAGAACCAAATTATGGATATCGAACTGTCACGCCGAGTCGAAACGATTCAAGAGCGACTCACCTCACTACGAGACTCTCTTTGACATTGCTGGCAAGAAACAAAAACAAAGTGAACTTTCCGGGAAGATGGAGCAACAGGGCTTCTGGGATGACCCAGAGCAAGCTCAGGCGATCATCCAACAACTCAAACCGATTAACGACCTTGTAAAGGAATACTCGGAACTCGAGTCGAAAGTCGGAGATCTTGAGACGATGGGCGAGTTGGCCGATGAGGATGAAGCCATCGGGGAAGAACTCGTCGCTGAAGTTCCCAAGCTCGAAGAGTTGCTCGATGCGTTCGAACTGAAGGCGATGTTCGACAGCCCCGCGGACAGTGGCAACGCTTACGTCCAAGTTACTGCGGGGGCTGGAGGAACGGAAGCTTGTGACTGGGCCGAAATGCTAATGCGAATGATCATTCGTTGGGGTGAACGCCATGAGTATAAGGTTGAGCTAATCGAAGAACTTCGAAACGAAGAAGCTGGGATTCGAAACGCAACGCTTCACGTCAAAGGAGAATACGCGTATGGGTATTTGAAGAGTGAAACCGGAGTCCATCGGCTCGTTCGGATCAGTCCCTACGATTCACAAAAACGCCGGCATACATCGTTTGCTAGCGTGGACGTGACTCCAGACATCGAAGGTACGATTGAGATCGATATTCGCCCCGAAGACCTGGAACGACAAGTCTTCCGAGCTGGTGGCCCTGGGGGACAGCACCAAAACAAGACAGAAAGTGCCGTCCGTTATATTCACAAGCCCACCGGAGTCCGTGGTGAGAGCCGAAGTGAGAGAAGCCAACACAAAAACGACGCCATCGCGTTGGCACAACTCAAATCCCGGCTGTACCAAATCGAGGAAGACAAGAGGCGCGGTGAATTGGAGCAACGTTACGACGAGAAAGGGGAAGTGGCTTTCGGAAGTCAGATCCGTAACTACACGATGCAACCTTACACACTCGTCAAGGACGTTCGGACGGGAGTCGAATCAGGACAAGTTCAGAACGTGCTCGATGGTGCGATCGACGATTTCATGCACGCCTACCTTCGTCAAGAAGCTGAGAAAGCCCAGAAAAAGAAGGCGGCGAAGTAAAAATGTTGTTGGTCACGCTTTAGGATATTTTTCATCTGGTTGCACGAAATCCCTCTGCTCTAATCGCAGAGGGCTCTTGTATTTATAAGTTTATGCAAGCACACGAGAGCCTAATACACCTAAGAAACATATCATGTCGTAGGAATCAAAAGTTAGCTCACACTGCTTAGCATGGACTCAAAATCGATGTGAAGTACACCTCGGACAGCAACGGCATCTATCACCTTTGGAAATCAATTCCCACCCCGTTTTCGCTTCTTGTACTCGGCGATGATTTTCGCGGGGTTGGCGTTGAACGCGTCGCGACAGCCCGAGCAGCAAACGTAGTAAGTTTTTCCATCGTATGATACGGCCATCGTTCCCCGACCGCCTGTCACGACGCACTCGGGGCCACGTTTTCTGGCCCCAAGGGCTTCGCCCTTTTTGGTGAACGCGACCATCAGTTTTTCTGAGTAAAATGTCCGATTTGGTGGCTTTACTTTGTACCGATAGAGGAAACGAATGCCGCCACCAGCGATCAACATCTCGATGCGTTTGACTTCCTTCGTTTTGGGGTCGGTGTTTTCTAGCGTCAGTCGAGTCCGTTTGCGTTTCCCTCGGAACACGAGTGACTTCTTATCTTTGGTAGTCGCTGTGAAGATATATTCGTCTTTGTCGAGATCGTATTTGAGGTCACCACCCTTGATGACTTTGCCGTTTTTGACGGTGAGGTGAAGCCATCGGTCATTGCCCTTGAATTTCCATCCCCAGTAGGCATTTTCTTTCCAGATCGCGAGTTTATCGGTGGGGAGGCTCCCGTGCCCCTTCCATTCTCCGATGTAGACGTTGAATTCTTCGAGAGCCTCTCGGACAAGTTGTTGATCTTCGTCGTCGGCACGGGCAAAGCCTGCGTTCAACACGCAAGTGCTTATGAAAGCGACTGTGAAAAGGTGTTTCATAATTGAGTCTACCTCCGTCAGGGCAAAAGATTTTCGGGACCGGGAAACAAAAACAGCCCCATTGTTAGTGGGGCTGGTCGGCACTTTTGGTTCCATGTTCTCGCTAGGTTTTCCTTGCAGGTTCCATTGGAAAACGCAATTGTCCATAAGTTATGGCAGGTCAAGCATGTAGGCTGTCGTGTTCGCGTTGGCCGTGATGAGATGTTTTCCATCGCGCGTGAACGTCATATGTTGGACGAACCAACTGTCGTATTGTCGCAACACCCGGAATTCCCAGGTCCGCAACAACTCACCGGTTGCCGTGTCGAACAACTTGACGACGTTGTCCATTCCTGTCGTAGCGAACCTTTTGCCGTCGGGACTGACGGCTACATCAGTGATCTCTCCGTCGTGTACTTTCTCGAGAGTTTTCAGGGTTTTGCGGCCCTCAATTTGGCAGATCTTGACGTCGCCTTTGCTGCTGGACGAAATCAGTATCTTGCCATCAGGGGTGGGCACGAGGTCTCCGCATGGTGTTTCCTTCCAAAGGGTCCAATCATCTTTTGCCTTGGTATAGTTGACACCATTCCTCTTGTAGAGTCGGACGTTTCCTTTCTTACCTCCGATGACAACGAGGGAGGCTGTCCTGTCGGTGTCAATGGCACGAGTCCCCTCGTCGTTGGTTTGGGAGAGGTCGAGTCCGGTTTGCAGGTTGAATAGATGAAAACGGGAATACCGTTCGCTCAGAGCGTAGGAAACGAAGAGTTTGTCCTCGCCCGGAATGGCGCGGATGAACGGCACCGGATTCATGATCTTCCGGAAATTCATGAGGTGCCCTTCGACCTCCGGAAGTTGTTGGAACGTTTTCATGCTCCAACGAAGTAGTCGTCCTTCGGAGCGGTCAGGATTCACTGGGTCTCTTCCGGAAGAGACCAACGTTTTTCCGTCTCCCGTGAAGCTCAGGTTAATCACGGCACCCTTGTGGGCAAGCAAGGTCTTGCGTTCGGTTCCGGTCTTGAGGTCCCAAATTTTAATTGTCTTGTCTGTCGCTCCGGTAGCTAGGGTATTTCCATCGGGGGAAACCCGCACGACATTTACGCTTCCGGTGTGTTCGGCCTGGAAAGGAATTTCGCTGGTTGTAATTTCCCAAAGGCGAAGAGTTTGGTCGACCGAGGCCGAGATCATGAATGCGCCCTTCGGACCAAAGGCGAGCGACGTGATCCAATCCTGATGACCGCGAAAGTCTTGTTCAGGATCTCGACGTGTGCCTTCGGGAAGCTTCCAAAGTTTGACGATGCGATCGCTTCCGGCAGAGGCTAGGTGACGACCGTCCGGGCGGAATGCGACGACGCTCACCGGACCGTTATGCCCAGACAAGACAGTGGCTGGGTTATTCGGATTCGCTGTGTCCCAGACCTTGATGACACGGTCCATTCCGGATGAGGCGAGTTTCGAACCATCTTTGTTGTACGAAAGGCACGTGATTGGTTCCTTGTGGGCGGTCCAGACTCGATTGAGATCGCCAGATTTGACGTCCCAAGTGCGGATCATGCTATCGACGTGGGACGACGCGATGGACTGGCCGTTGGGGTGGAATCGAACGCAAGAAGGTAATCCTCCGTTGATGTCGATCGTTTTAGTGGCCTTCCCCGAGGAGACGTCCCAAATTTTCAAAGATCGATCAATGCTGGCCGAGACAATGTATTTACCGTTCGGACTAAACTCGGCCGAAGTAATGCTCCCTTTGTGGCCTTCGAGGGTTTTCGTGGCCCGACCGGTTGCTGGATCCCACAGTTTCAGGGTGCTGTCTCCTGAAGCCGTAAGGATCAAGTCACCTGCCGGACTGAACTGGGCGACCGTCAACGGGGCGGTGTGTCCTTGGAGATTTGCAACAACTTGTTTGGTGGACACATCCCAAACCTTGGCCGTCCGATCAGCACTCGCAGAGACTGCAAGCCGGCCGTTGGGGCCTACATCGACTTTCCAAATGTTCCCCTTGTGGCCGGCAAACTCCCGAGATTGGGAGACAACGTCGAGGGGCCAACGTCGTGCGGTAAAGTCTTTCGAACCCGATGCCAGCTCCGTCCCGCTTGCGTTGAACACGAGGGAAGTTACACCGTCGTTGTGTCCCTTGAACGAGTTGAGGAACTCTCCCGAGTTCGCATTGTAGAGACGGATCACACCATCGGTGGAAGCGAGAAAAAGGATCTTTCCTTCCCAGTTGAACGCGCTCTGCCGATAACGGACGAAACTATTCGGATTAGGGATCGTGAGAATTTCTGGGTTGGAACCCATCGGAAGCCCAGGAACGGCGACCTTGTATAACTTGACGCCACCAGAGTAGCACCGCGCCATCGTCTTACCGCTCGGACTGAATGTTACATGATGACTGGCGCCTTGCAGGTCATTGCGAGACCAATAAGCCTGACGGATGGCATTTTCCGCTACATCGGGATATTGCCATAGACTCAGGGTCCCGTCTCCGACCGCAGTAGCCAGGTACTTCCCTTTCGGACTGAAAGCGATCCATTCCACCATATTCTGGAACGACTTCACCTCGCGTTTGAGCTGGCCGGTGCTGGTTTCATGGATACGCATGGCATTGTCTTGCCACCCGGAGAACACATACTTTCCATTGGGGCTGAACGTGACGCAGTTGACGTAGTTCCCCTCCCCTTTCATTTTGTGAATTGTTTTTCCAGTCTTGGCATCCCACAAGTGAACGAAGCCGTCGCCGCCAGCAGACGCCACGAGCTTACCTTCGGGGTGAAATGCGACAGCACGAACGGGGTCGTTGTGGCCTGCATAGCGGACGACTTCGTGACCGTTACCCATGTCCCAAAGTTTGACCGAACGGTCCGTGCTTCCGGTTGCGAGATACTTGCCGTCGGGAGAGTAAGCGATGGCATCGACTGGAGCACTGTGTCGCAATCTCAGGTTGCCGAAAATACGTGTGACGTTTTTGGGAACTTCCGGGCCTTGGTAGGGTAACTGCCATCGTGCTTGCAGGAAGGCGTTGCGTGCCTGGAGTAACTTGCCATTGGTAAGGGCTTTTTCAGCGCGGGCAGCGATCTCCTCAGCGTTCTTCATGAGCTCAGGAACGAAACGTTTGCCTGCTCCGCTCTCGACGAGGTCGTTGTATTCCGCCTTATACTTGGCCTGGAGTTGGGCCACCTCCTCCTTGGTGGGTAGGTTGGAGGTTTGTGCAGTCGCGATCGAGACATGGCCCACAGCCACAGCCAAGCACATCAAGAGTTGCTTAACGATTGGAGATTTTGGGCTTGGATAACGGTATGTGGAGTCGGACATTACAAATCTCTCTGTGGGCAAATGGCTTCTAACGCGAAGTTGGGGGGAGGCTGTTTAGGTAAGACACGTCTATTATTTTACCAAGATAAGGACGAACCAACAGCCGGTGTTTGACTTCGGTGACGACTCGAAGAGCTCTCTACGCTTGGGGCGAAGACCCAGAAGAGTCTAATTGCGGTGCTTGGGGTTATGACGCGATCGGAAAACCATATTGACACATACCCCGCGAGTTCGTACTGTCACCCCGCTGAAGGACACGAGAAATGGGGGCGGTTCGCATGATTTGCGGACGCGGCAGAACGGAGTTGAGCCATGGCAGGAACACGGAACGTTCCTTTGTGCGACGTCCAAGCTCAGTACGAAATGTTGGAGTCGCAAATTCGAGCTACAGTGGAAGAAGTTTTGGCCTCGGGTCGAGTGATTCTCGGTCCGAATGTCCAAGCGCTCGAAGAGGAAATCGCCCGCTATTGTCGGGCAGGTTATGGAGTAGGATGTGCGTCGGGTACCGATGCATTGTCCCTCGCACTGCATGCTCTGGGCGTGGGTGCTGGGGACGAAGTCATCCTTCCCACTTTCACTTTCTTTGCGACGGCAGGATCGGTGTGCCGGACAGGGGCCAAGCCCGTTTTCGTCGATATCGATCCGCTAACATACAACTTGGACCCGCAAGACGTCGAACGGAAAATCACGAAACAAACACGGGCGATCATCGCGGTCCATCTCTACGGGCAAGCCGCCGACATGGAACCGCTTTGGCGACTAGCCGAAGAACACCACATTGGGATTATTGAAGATGCCGCACAAGCTATCGGTGCGGAGTATCAGAATAAGAGAGCCGGGACTCTGGGAGCTCTCGCGTGCTACAGCTTCTATCCGAGCAAGAACTTAGGTTGTTGTGGCGATGGTGGTATGGTTGTCACGTCGGATCCCGAATGGGCTCAATACATGAAGGCTCTGCGCATCCATGGAATGGAGCCCAAGTATCATCACAAGTACCTTGGCTGGAACTCACGATTGGATGAGATTCAGGCAGCGATTGTGCGGGTGAAGCTCCCACACCTGGAAACGTGGACGGAAGGTCGACGAGTTGCTGCGCATCGTTACAACAATCTGATAGACGAGTACGGTGTCAACGGGTACTTGACGAAGCCAGTGGTCTCAGAGCAGTGTCGTCACGTTTATAATCAATACGTCGTTCGGGTTGCGGATGGCCAGCGTGACGCGTTGGTGAAGCATCTAAAAGCGAACCAAATCGGATGCGAGATCTACTACCCGATCCCGCTCCATCTCCAACAATGTTTGGCGTACTTGGGATATCGAGAAGGGGATTTTCCCGTCAGCGAAGAAGCCAGCCACGAGGTTTTGGCCATGCCCATGTTCCCCGACCTGTCGGAGGAACAACAGCGGTATGTACTCGAGAAGTGCGTTGAGTTCTTTGGGATTGGGAAACGGGTTGCGGCATAAGTTTGATCCGTTCGCGGAGAGCGTGAGGTCGAGGTGGATGGATCAACTCCTCACCCTCGATCCCCTCTCCCCAAACTTGGGGAGAGGGAAAAACGAGAAAATTGAGACTCGATATCTGGGATTCCCTGAGTTTGGAGCGGGAAGACATAAGAATCGTCCACTCTACCAGTTCGGAAAGACGAGTGACATGGGAACCAATCGCTCTCGAGACTTCGGGAAGAAGCACAGAACGTAGGTCATTTAGCCGACATACCGATTGAAGATATTTTCCAACATCTCCTGACGTCCCGAGACATTTGGATCGGCGTCGCCTTTCTCGAGCATGTAGGCCTCGAGTTCCTCGAACTTCACTTCGTTGGCCTCTATCTTTTGGCCAATCCCTGAATCGTATGACGAGTAGCGATCCTTCACGAAATCGTGGAACACACCGTCTTTTCGAATCTTGGCTGCCATCTTCAAGCCCTGTGCGAACGCGTCCATGCCGCCGATGTGGGCATGGAAGAGATCGTCGGGATCGAAGCTCTCGCGGCGAACCTTGGCATCGAAGTTGACACCACCCGGTTCTAGACCACCTTGCTTCAAAATCACGAGCATACACTGGGTTGTTAGGTAAACGTCTGTTGGGAACTGGTCGGTGTCCCAACCGAGTAACAAGTCGCCGGTGTTGGCGTCGATTGAGCCGAGCAGGCCTTGCATCGAGGCGTATTCCAACTCGTGCATCATCGTATGACCTGCAAGCGTGGCGTGGTTCGTCTCGACGTTCAACTTGAAGTGATCGACCAAGTCGTAAGCGCGGAGGAAAGCAATGACGGCAGCACAGTCGTAGTCATATTGGTGTTTCGTGGGCTCCTTGGGCTTTGGCTCTATGAGGAATTGACCATCGAAGCCGATCTTCATCTTGTAGTCGACGGCGAGGTGGAAGAACCGAGCGAGGTGATCCAACTCGCGTTTCATGTCGGTGTTGAAGAGGTTGGAGTAGCCTTCTCGACCTCCCCAAAAGACGTAGTTTTCGCCCCCGAGCTCTTTGGTAACTTCGAGGCACTTTTTGACTTGAGCCGCTGCGTAGGCGAAGACGTCGGCGTTGCAACTTGTCGCAGCACCGTGGACAAAGCGTGGGTTGCTGAACAAGTTTGCGGTTCCCCACAACAGTTTGACGCCCGTGCGTTGTTGTTCCTCTTTCAGGACGGCGGCGACTGTATCGAGATTTGCGTTCGTTTCCTTCAAGTTTGCGCCTTCGGGAGCCACGTCGCGATCGTGAAAACAGTAATAAGGGGCCCCGAGCTTTTCGAGGAACTCGAACATTACACGGACTCGCTTGGTCGCCATCTCGACCGAGTCAGTTCCGTCTTCCCACGGTCGTACAGCACAACCGGGACCGAATGGATCGTTACCAGTCCCTCGCATCGTGTGCCAGTAGCAGACGGCGAAACGCAAATGTTCCTTCATCGACTTGCCTTCGACCATTTCGTCGGCGTTGTAGTGTCGGAAGCTCAATGGATTTGTCGATTCGGGACCTTCGTATTGGATCTTGTTGACGTTTTCGAAGAATGCCATTTCTCACCTACTTTCGGGACGTTCTCAAGGGTGTGTGTCATTTCGGATCACGATACGAAGAAAAGGGACGTTTGTCATTTGTTATTTGGGGAAAGAAATCGGAGATGAGGAATGGGTGGAAAGTCAAGCGAACGACCTCAATTTTCTCTCGGGACCCACCAGCGATGGTTCAGCCCTGTATTCCAAGTCGCGGATCGTCAATTCCATGCGTCGAGGATGGTCACCCGGAATCGTCGCCAACTCACACTGGACCTAGCTGAACACGGCACGTTCAAGGTTGCCGTGTTCTTCTAGTCAGTCGGGGCGGACCAAACGCAGTTCAGCGGCGGCGGGGTTGTTCAGTATGGCGTTGTAAAGTGACTTGTGGTCGGTCATGCCAGCGATTCCTATCGGGTCCTTTTCACTATCCCGCCACCACGATGTTCACCAGCTTCTTGGGCACGACGATGACCTTCTTGATCTGCTTGCCATCGATGAGGGCGATGATCTTTTCGTCAGCCATCGCGGTTTCTTCGAGGGCTTGTTTGTCGATGTCGGAAGAAACCTGGAGTTTGCCCCGGAGTTTGCCGTTGATTTGGACAGGAATTTCGATTTCGTCTTCCTTGGTCAATTCCTCATCGAACTCCGGCCACTTCTCGTAGGCCAACGTTTCGTTGTGGCCCAACACGTTCCAAAGTTCTTCGGCCAGGTGCGGAGCAAATGGGGCCAGCAACAACATGAACGTCTCCAAGACCGACTTCGAGCGAACCTTTTCCTTTCCGAGGTGGTTGGAAAACTCCATCATCGCCGAGATGGCGGTGTTGAACCTCATCCCGTCGAGGTCACCGGTGACTTTCTTGATCGTCTGGTGCATCTTCCGGACTGTGTCCTTCGATGGCTCGACGTTCTGCACGACATCGGACAACTTGGTTTCCTCGTCTCGGTCGTCGATCACCAAACGCCAAACACGATTCAAGAAACGATAGACCCCCTCGACGCCACTCATGCTCCAGGGTTTCGTTGCTTCGAGCGGTCCCATGAACATCTCATAGAGCCGCAAGCTGTCGGCGCCGTACTTTTCGACGACATCGTCGGGATTGATGACGTTTCCACGACTCTTGGACATTTTGTAGGCGCGGGCATCGACTCGGATGTTTGGGGCTTCCTTGAGTACGAAGAATTCCCCTTTTTTCTCGAGTTGGTCTTCGTTGAGTTTGACTTTTTCGAACTCGTCGACCTCTTTGTCCTTGATGTCTTTGGCGGATACGAATCTATCGGCTTTCTTGAAACCGGTATATTCCATTTCGCCCAAAATCATTCCCTGGTTGACCAACCTCTGGAACGGTTCGGCAGTATGCACGCGTTCTCGGTCGAACAACACCTTGTGCCAGAATCTAGCGTAGAGCAAGTGCAGCACGGCATGTTCGGCACCACCGACGTAGAGGTCGACGGGCATCCAGTATTTTTCCTTTTCTGGATCGCAGAAGACCTTGTCGTTGTTGGGATCGATGTATCGGAGGTAGTACCAGCACGAACCCGCCCATTGTGGCATGGTGTTCGTCTCGCGGAGGTATTTCTTGCCGTTGATTTCGACTTCACACCATTCGGTAGCCTTGCCCAACAACGGCTCGGGCTTACCCGATGGTTTGTAGTCGTCGACTTCAGGTAAGAGCAACGGCAACGTTTCCAACGAAACGGCTTCGTTCGCACCGGTGCGGTTGCCTTCGGCATCGACTTCGTGGAGGATCGGGAATGGCTCGCCCCAATACCGTTGTCGGCTGAAGAGCCAGTCTCGCAACTTGTAGTTGATGCGTCGCGTACCAATCCCCTGCTCTTGCAACCAATCAGTGATCTTGGACTTGAATTCGGCGGTGGGTAATCCGTCGAACTTACCGGAGTTGATCGCTTCGCCGTGGTCGGTGTAGGCTTCCTTCAAGTCGTCGATGGTGCTTCCCGTCTCTTTTAGCCACGTTTCAGTTGGTTTAACGACTGTCATGATCGGCAAGTCAAAAGCCTTAGCGAATTCGAAGTCGCGTTCGTCGTGACCGGGCACCGCCATGATCGCTCCGGTCCCGTAGGTCGCCAGAACATAGTCGGCGATCCAGATGGGTACGTTTTCGTCGTTAACGGGATTGATCGCGTACGCCCCTGTGAAGACCCCGGTCTTGGTCTTGGCCAACTCGGTCCGTTCGAGGTCGCTCTTGCGAGACGCTTGCTCTTGGTATTCCTTGACCGCCACTTTCTGGTCGTCGGTCGTGATGTCCACGACGAAGGGATGCTCAGGAGCCAACACCATATAGGTGGCGCCGAACAACGTGTCGGGTCGAGTCGTGAAGACGCGGATCGTTTGTTCGCCAGTGGCCAACCGAAAATCGACCTCGGCTCCCTCGCTACGTCCGATCCAGTTGCGTTGCATTTCCTTGATGGGATCGGGCCAATCGACGAGTTCCAAGTCATCGAGTAACCGCTCGGCGTAATCGGTGATTCGCAACATCCACTGGAGCAATGGCATCCGAACGACAGGGTGTCCCCCGCGTTCGGATTTCCCGTCGATGACCTCTTCGTTGGCCAACACCGTGCCCAAGGCCTCGCACCAGTTGACTGGAACTTCCCCGAGGTAGGCCAAACGCTTTCCGTCGCGATATTCGCGGATCGCGGCTTCTCCCTTGGCCTTGACGTCATCCGGGATTGACAGTTCCGAGATGGGGCGGCCTTTGTTGGCTTCGAAGTCGTACCACGTGTCGTAGAGCTGCAAGAAAATCCACTGGGTCCACTTGAAGTAGCCCGGATCGGTCGTGTTGACTTCGCGATCCCAATCGTAGCTGAATCCCAGCATCTTAATTTGTCGCCGGAAGTTGTTGATGTTCTTCTCGGTCGTGATGCGTGGGTGTGTTCCGGTATTGATGGCGTATTGCTCGGCTGGCAAACCGAAGGCATCCCATCCCATCGGATGCAAGACGTTGAAACCACGCATCCGCTTATATCGGGCGAGGATGTCCGTTGCCGTGTACCCTTCCGGGTGGCCGACGTGCAGGCCCGATCCACTAGGATACGGGAACATGTCGAGGATGTAATATTTCGGCTTGTCGGACAAATCCGGCGTGCGAAAGGTTTTGTTTTCTTCCCAGTGCTGCTGCCATCGGGGTTCGATAGCTTTGGGATTGAATTGAGGCATGGTGGTATATCTCCGATGGGCTGATGCATTCGTTAAGCGGGTGGCAACCCCATTTGACGCCGCCACGCCGACAGTTGTCCGGAATGAATTCCTGGGTGCGAAGTAAGCAGATGAGATACCAGATCTCCTACGGTTGGACAGAAGTCCTGGAGCACTCCAATCTGGAGTGGGTGCGGTTGTCTCATGGCCTCTTCGTTCGCGGATTTGGCGAGTTCTGTGACCATATGATGGCCGGCCTCGATTGCCGCGACCAATTCGGCTTTTGTAGGTCGTGGCTGTTGATCAGACACTGGTTTGGACTTGGGACCGTATTGCTCGATCCATTCCTTGGGACATCGTGAACCTCCGCCCAACATTTGGGCTGCGAAGTCCGTTGAAATCGCCAAATGCCCCAAAATCCATAGAGGAGTGTTGATGCCCGGTGAAGGCTGTTTGGCGATTTGCTCGTCATCGAGGTCAGCGACGAGACGCTGTAAGTAATCCAACATCAAGGCGTATATTTTGAGTTCTCGCTCGAACATCTCTTTTCCTCTTAGTGTGGTCTTTGGGCTCCACGACTGATCCCCGTTAGTTTTACGGGACTCTGCATGCAAAACCAGTAAGAGATGCAACGATGATGTCAAGAACCGAAGATCTCACCTGGGTAATTTGAGGTAAAGTCTGATCGTAGGTCGGAGAAGGAGAATGGAAAGAAATCCCAATAACATTTGGGCATAGTGGTGTTGGAAGGAAGTCATGCATTTTTCGATGTTGATCATTCGCATCACTCAGTTGTCTTAATTATCTTTCTTTAGTCTTGATCCAATTATCTACTTTTTTCGACACAGCTCGGGAGGCAGAGGAAACAAAAAAAGTGAAATTATTTGTTGAGGTTCTGCTTCAGTTCCAACATGACAGGGAACGTGAGTCAGGAACTGGCGGTTTTCCACCAAACGAAGGGGGAAATTTCCGAAGGAGGGCGTGTTCCGGATCCGATATGGAATTTGGATTGGTGGAATAATCGATACAAGCTGAAAAACTATCAGAATTTACCTCTGTCGTGTTTTGGTCCTTCGTTCGAGGAATGTTCAATGGGAACGAACCTTAGACTTACAATTGGGTTGTTACTCGCCCTGTTCTGTTGCCAACGGAGTTTCGGACAAGGGATCATTTTGCCTGGGGCAGGCCCCGTCCATCGTTCGATGGGTGGGGCATCTACTGCCGTGGCAGTAGACCCCATCGGAGCCCACTTTTGGAACCCTGCGGTTCTGTCCACGCTCCCAGACAATCAAGTTGGCTTTGGTCTTGAACTCCTGTACGCAGATACCCACGTTGGTTCCACGATTCCCGCAGGATCTGGTCCTCTGGGGTTTCCTCCAGAAACTCGGTCGGGGAACACTCGAAGTGACAGTGGCGTGGCTGGTGCCCCAGCATTTGGAGTTGTATTTCACCCGAAAGCCCTCCCTCGCGTGACGATGGGAATGGGGCTGGTGACTCTTGCTGGGGCCAGTGTTAACTTCCCTGGAGATGCGGGAAATCCAATTTTGAGCCCGAACACACCGCCGACAAGCAACGGGTTTGGACCGATTTTTTCTAGCATTACATTGTTAGCAAGTAAGGTTAACATGGCCGTGAAAGTGACAGACCGGCTCACGGTGGGTGTGGGTGGTACAGTCACCACAACAGCTCTGGCTCTCGATCCTGCATTTTTCGCAGGAAGAAACGATGCCAACAACGACGGAGTATCTTCATTTCCCGCAGCAACACATGGGCATCCGTACTGGGGGGGTGGATTTCAACTTGGTATCCATTACGACCTCACCGAAGATTGGTCGCTTGGATTTGGCTACAAAAGCCCGATCTGGCAAGAAACTTGGACTTTTCGAAGTCAAGACGAAGTTGGGGGAGCTTTGAATGTCCGTTTGGACGCGTCCATTCCCGCAGTTTATTCTTGGGGTGTTGCTTACAAAGGTTTGCCGAGAACGATCCTTGCTGCGGATGTACGATTCATCGATTACGAAAACACCGATCTTTTCGGAGATAGAGTCATTGACGGAGGGGTTGGCTGGCAGAACGTAATCGCCGTTGGAGTGGGAGGACAACATCAACTCTCAGACCGGGTCGCCCTGCGTTTGGGCTACGTTTACAACGACAATCCTGTTCCAAGCACGTTGACATTGTTCAACACACAACTCCCTGCGATTTTGCAACACCAGATTTCTGTTGGTGGGACAATTGCTCTCAATGACTATATGGACATGAATCTGGCTTACATCCACGGAGTGCAAAATTCCATTAGCGGCGGTGTCCCTCAACTCGAAGGTGCCGATGTGACGCTGGATACGGAATTGCATTCGATTGCCTTGGGGCTCAACATTCGGTTTGGCTCGAAGTGCAGCTCAAGGCTTCCAGTTCCCAAGGAAGAACCGTACCCTGAGGTGAATTTTCCCATGCAAACAACCAACAACGCAAGGTTCCTAACCGCAAGTCCTACAGACCACGGCGGTGTAGGCCTAACTCCTCAAGGTCAGGTCCCTTATGGTGGAGCACCTCTCACTCAATAAAGTTCGCACCGGTTAAGACGTGCAACACTGAGAACATAATATCTTCGGACTGCAATGTTGGCTATCTACGTAGTGCAGCAATAAGCGGTTTTGGTTGTCTGAACGCCAGAGGAACTTAGGAGGAAAGTTCAAGAAACCGTCGAGGTTGATGATATTTCTTAACGAAATGGGATCATGGGCGAGATGGTTAGTAGGAGTTAAGAGTTTGTGAAAAAGGTGGGCCTTGGCCCACCCTACAAACAGTATCACTTTGATGACCTTTAGTTTCCGCTAGCAACTTTAAGCGGGTGCATTCCTTTCTTCATCTCCTGGATGAGGGGAAGAACGACTTCCGTGGGGATTGCATAGGACTCCGTCCGCCCAGCGCGGGAGACGTTGATGCCGATGACTTCTCCATCCAAGTTGACGACGGGGCTTCCGCACTCGTCTGGGGCCACAATGCCGTCATGTTGAAGAACAATTGGAAAGCCAGTTCTCCGTTTGCTCAACTTACTTCCCATGCTGTTCTGGATGTCGCCACGGGAAAGCGGTGCCCGACCCAACTTGACTTTGAAGTCACGAACGTTCTTCCCACGGAGAACGCCAACCACAACGGTCGTCCCTGGGCGAAGTCCGCTGAGAGCAGCAATCAGCTTCTCGGGCGATTTGATGTCTTTCTTGTTGACCGCCACGATGACGTCGTTCGGACGCAACCCCGCCTTAGAAGCTCCACTTCGGGGAAGGACTCGCAGGATCTTGACGCCGTCGCTGTCAGGGGCCAGATTGATCCCCATGTAGCCTCGGTTCGGATTCACTCTTCGGACACCCTTCCGATAGCGGACGTTGCGCATGCCAACGCTAACGACGCCTACAGTAATCGGCGTAGCTTTGCTACCAACCGAAATGGCCCAACTACCCACGGGATTGTCTTTGCTCGGGGTAAATGCCACGGCCTGGAATTTTTCGGCTTTGACGCGAAGTAGGGCGAGGTCATGCTTGGGGTGAGCCCCAACGACCTTGGCTTCGAATTCGTTCCCGTCCTCGGTCACGATGACAGGATCTTTGGTGAGTTTGCTTGCCTTGGTGAGAACCCAACCGTCGGAGCCAACGATCGTACCGAAGGCGACTTTGTCGCCCTCGCAGCGAACTGTAACTACAGACTTTCGAGGCTGCGCAACGACGGACTCGAGGATTTTCAAAATCTCCGGGTTGTTTCTCGCGAAGCCAAGGACTTTCGATGCCTGGGCTTGAGCCACCGAAGGAAGGAGCAACCCAACACCCAACACGACAGCCAGGATGAGTGTTGAACTTTTTCGGAACGAGTGAGAAATTTGTTGTTTCATGGTGAGTATAAACGGGAAGTTTCCCGCTCGAATGAGTAATAGTGTTGTGAAGAATCTCAGCGTTCAGGTCAAGCACCCTACGTTGGACGCTGAACTGGAAATATGTTGTCCGGAAATGCGGTTCGATCGCCTTTCCGGTGTTGATTAGTATTTCAACAGAATCACAAGTGGCCTGGAGGATTCGGTGCAGGTGGGAGAGGGCTTCGATAGCTAGGGGGCCTGTGGCAGCAGGCAGTTCCTTGACAATCGAGCAGTCACCGAGGTCCATTGAATATAATTGGCAAAACCGATTTAGTCACGACGACCAAGGGTTAACTTGAGAGTGACTCTCTCGCCGTCTCTATCGACAATGACATCGACAGTACGCCCGGGTCGCTGTCGCCCCACGGCATTGGCGAGGTCTGTGAAGGTTTTCACCGATTTTCCGGCAAACTTGACGACGATGTCGCCCTTCTTCATGCCAGCCTTCTCGGCGGGAGAATCCTCATAGACCTCGATGATCTTGGCCGACTTACCGTCTGGGTCACCCTGGACACCGATATAGGCTTTGTCTCCGGCGATGAGGACTTCCCACTCGTCGTGGTATTTATCGACAGGAACGTGCATGTTGTAAGTAATCTTTGGACCAATTCGGCTGTGGATCCCGATGACGTTTCCGTTCATGTCGAAAAGCGGACCACCAGAGTCGCCTCCGACAAGTGTGCAATCGGTACGGAGGACGTTTGCGTAGCTGGTGCGAATGCGACCAAGTCGAACGACGGGAGTCCGTCCGGTTCGAAAACCACCTGGGTGGCCAATTGCTACACACCAATCGCCTTTGCGGATAGTTTTGGACTTGCCCATCTTAACGTAAGGAAATTTCCCTTTGTCAGTAATTTTGATCATTCCCGAATCAACCCGCCTGTTGGCTCCAAGAGTTTCACCCTTGCGAGTTGTTCCGTCTGGCATAATGATGACGACTTTGCGTCCTGAGGGGCCGGAGACATGGCCAGCGGTGAGAATATAACCGTCTTCGCTGACGATAACCCCTGATCCTTGACCAGCACCGATTCGGATGCCAACGACCGCAGGTGTGACTTTGTTGACCACCTCGCGGACTCTTTCTTGAATCTTTTTGAGGTCCAGGACAGATGTCGGAGCCTCTTTCCGGAAAACTTTTGGAAGTGGTGTGAATTTGGGTGGGAAGGTCTGGTTCTTGGGTGGCTGCTGTGTTGTTGGCTTCTCCTGGGCAGCAATAGGAGAGACCGTTGCAGCCGCCAGCAACGCGACCATCCACAGTCGTCCCCACGGGACGACTAAAGAATGTGAGAAACGCATGCTGAACAAACTCCATCAATCAAACGTTGGGGGGTGAAAAGAGTCATCGTGAGGGCGATCAAATGAGATTTAGTCTATAAACCCCAAAAGGGCAGATCGCGCTCAAACAAATTAACGATACAGAGAGAGATTCCTCACTGCAAGAAGTAAGTTAAAGAACGAAGTGGAATTGCCGAAGGGTGGATTAGAAGACCCTTCATGGTCCGAATAGATTCCTTGAGTGACCCAGAACTCGCAATACGTTTTGATGCAGCTCTTATGGAGGTTTTTCGCCATCTCGTGGCCTGCTATTTTTCCTATGGAAGTAACCTGGAGCATGAGCAAGGCCGATTCAAACCCGGTCCAAGAATTCTGTTCAGACGAGCGGTTGAGCCTGCAAAGTTCCCATCCGTTGGTTGTCAGGCTGCGAAACAACACGAAGGATTCCGCTCCGTGGTGCGATCGTTATGACACTAACTTTCCCTAGCGACTTTAAAGAGGTTCCAGGTAATGTGGGCTTGGCCTTGGTGGTGGGCTTCGTGCCAACAGAGAACTTGGAGCCACTCCTGGTGGGTCCACCTGGCCTCTTCGTGGGGTTTCCTGGGAAAATGTGTGTCCTCGACCGAACGAAAGTACTCGAGTAAAGCTGCGCGTCCGGGATTCAAGTACTCCTGAATTTCACTGAGTGTCGGGATAATATCATCGACAGTGCTTCCTCCCGCAAAACGCTCGACATAGTCGGGACGATGAACTTTTCGTTGTTTGATCAGAACATTCAAGTGTCGATCATCGGTCGCAGCGAGATGCATAATCTGCCAAGCGATGTGGGCACGTCCTGGACCAGGACGCCACCCGAGAATCTCCTGGGCGTTGGTTTCCTTCGCAATCTCATCAAGCATTCCGAGAGTGCGTGACCGGGCGAACTCCATTTGTGACAAAAGGCCAGGCTTGAGCATCGTTGGGTCTCCAATGTTGATAAAAAGATTGAGTTCTTGTCGCCGACTAAACTACGACGAGTGTCTTGGAGGCTAAGTGGCAGTTCCCCATCGTTTCTCGAGGTGACGGGATAGTAGCCCCAAGGGCACCGACATCAACAAATACAGCCCAGCTGTAGCGAGAGCAATTTCCGTCAGGTGCTCATTGCTGGACCTAGTTAAAATGAGGTACTGCTTGGTTAACTCGGTCACAGCGATAACGCTCACGAGGCTCGTGTCTTTGAACATGGCCACGAGATCGTTGGTCATCGGGGGCAGGATGACGCGGACGGCTTGCGGAAGTATGATCCTACGAAAGGTCAATGAATCGGACATTCCAAGGGAGTTTGCTGCCTCCCATTGTCCACTGGGGACCGATGTGATTCCCGCTCGATAGATTTCGGCTTCGTAAGCCGCGTAGTTAAGCCCAAATCCGACCACGGCTACCCAAAACGCTGGGAACTTGAAGAGGTCTCCGAAGCCGTTGGCCATGCCAATTTCTGGTAGACCATAATAGAGGAACACCAGTAAGAGTAAGACAGGGATGCCTCGAAAAAACTCGATGTAGGCCGTCGCTAGCCAGGACAGTGGTTTCGGTGCGTACAATCGAACGAGAGCGATCACGAGGCCCCAAACGACGGCCACGAGAAACCCAAGACTGGTCACCTGGATGGTGATCCACGCTCCCTGGAGCAACAACCACAAAACTTCCTGCAAACGAATGCCGCCAAAAGTTGCGACTTGTTGGACCGAAGAATCTTGTTCGAGGAAGACGTTGCGAGGCATAAACTCTTCTTGGTTGTCGTTCCACATCCGCCACTTTTGGTAGATGCGTCTTAGTTCGCCCGTTGCAAAGAGTTTGGTAATGGCGTCGTCGAGATCTTGCTTCAGCTCCGGATTCTTCTTGGAAACCGCAATTCCGTAATATCCACGACCGGTTAATTCTCCGACGAACTTGACGGGAGGAGCCTTGACGGTTATCGGACTCTTCTTGGCGTAGTATTCGGCGATTGGGAGATCAAGCAGCACCCCGGCTGGTCGGTCGAGTCCAGCAGCTTCCTCCCCCTTCACACAATCGATGTAGGGGGCACGCTGATCCTCGTAGATTTTGGCGGGAACCTCTAACCGCTTGAGTAAACGAGAAGCCGCCGTGTTTCCAAGAGTGCCGATCTGCAAACCACGTCTTTTGAAATCCGCCAAAGACTTTAACTCGGTCTCCTCTTGATGGACGGCCAGTTGGAGTTTGAACGCGTAGTAGGGTTTCGTAAAGAAGACCTTTTCGAGTCTATCGTCGGTGATCTCCAGACCATTCATGGCGAAGTCAATAGTCCCCTGTTGGACGTCCTTGACGAGATTCTCGAAGGATCGTTGAGTGAACTCGATTTTTCGTTGCAGTTCTCGCTCCAAGGCACGGACGATATCGACTTCGTAACCGATGAACTGGTCAGGACGTTCTGGATTGGCGAAAATGTACGGAGCACCGCCTTCCGCGTCGGCTCCCCATTTCAGGGGATTCTGGGCCAAGACGAGGCCCGGAAAAGCCAAAACTATACATAGGGCAAATGCTAGGAATCTCGGGAGCAACAACGTCGAACCCTCAACACGCTAGAACAAGAATTGGATTTGCGGGTGTTGGTGTTTACAGTCCAGAGGACCAGTGTGAAGGAGGATGGGATTCTGCGACTTCATCCGTTGAAAGTGACAGGCCACAAGAAAAGCCCCCAGCGAGGCGTGTCACCGAGGGCTTGAAACCGTTGCTCTTCGCGCAACTACATTACTGGTTAGCGATCGCTTGCGAAGCCGGATGAGGTGGTCGTCTCACCATAGGCCCGATAGCCGAACCCACTCGGAGTGGTCTCCTTTTGAGTACGTGGTTCGTTGGAAAATCGCTCGCCATAGGCTCGGTAAATAGGACCGCTGGTTTTATTGCCTGGGAGTGAAACAAGAATGCCACCTGGTTGCGCAGGTTTGGTTTGTTTCGGTGCTGCAGGAACTGGAACGGGATTTTGAGGACCGCCGTCATAACGGAATTCGTCCTTTTCCTTTTGAGTTGGAGCGGGAACAGTCCGTGGCGCTGGGAGTGGCTGGAGTTGGTTACCTGTGATCTCGGGAGTGGTCACTTGCGGAACGGCAGGAAGCTCTCCCAGGTTCACTGTCGGGAAAGAAGTGTCCGCATCGTCAGCACAGAAGCCACTGTAGTAGTAGTAACTTCGCGGGTAGTAATACCGCGGGTAGTAGCTGTACGAGTAGCGATAAGAATAACGGGGATAGTACCCGCCATAGTATCGGTAAGAATAGCCGTAGTACGGTCGGTAGGACCGGTACGAGTAAGAGTAGTACGGCCGATAGGAGTAACGGAATGCTGGGCGGTAGTATCGACGGTAGAAGTGAACCAAGTTGGTATCTGCCTCCTGACCGTTCATGTCCAATGTCATGGTCGGTGCATCGACACCGTCGGGAACGGTTGCGGACGCAGGTACAATGACTTGGGCCAGGCTTGGGGATGTCCAAGCAACAAGGGACAGAACACCGATTGCCAACATGCTGTGAGTTCGCATGCGACGACCTCCTTAAATGTGTGTAGAATCAGAAGCAACAAACATCCATGTAGTGTGACGGTGCTAAAGATGTGTCCGCTGGCAAGCCATCACTAGTTAATATTGTAACCAACCCAAATTCCCAGTCAAAGACCCCTTCCAAAATATTTTCCCCAGATCTCCCCCGACTCCAGAAAGGTCTCCGTTGCGAGAGATCAACGAATTGGGGACAATGACCCAAACGATAAACTTAAGGGGCAATCGAATGTTTCCTGTTTGCCTAGGTTACGGCGGGCAGTCGTCGAGGTCCCCGGCCCAACGCGTTCTCCGCTTTGCTCAAGTCTGGCCTCACTTAAGTGTTTTCCGCTTGGGTCAAAGCTCAACTTTCCCCAAGTAAGACTAAGGACTTGGATACCGAAGACGCAGGAACCAATCCAAAAGGAGAGGTCCATTGGGCTCAGAGAAATCAGATGGGGGCGGGTGATAATGAACCTGGTTGAGCAGTATTTGTGATCGATCAGGTCCGAGTTGACGATACTGCTCTCGCCGAACTCAACATCAAACTCGGGCATCGACCGCGTCTAAATTCGAAACAGTCAGCAGCATTTCATCGGTGGATTCAAAGCTATGATTTCGCCATCCTCCGGACAACCGAATATTGAGAGCATTACACAAAAGCGCAAGCTACTTGGTTTGTTCTATGTGTTGGGCGCTTTGTTCGTGGTCGTCACAACCGGGACTTTAGCGCTTAACGAGATTTCCATCAGCATTCAACGCACAATGCAGGCGAAAGAATACCAATGCAACCAATGGATGACCTTGGTTCTGGCCCTTAACGACAAAGTCTATACCGGACAGGAATTAGCACACAAGATGTTCCACAAAGAGGATTGGGCCGAGCGAGAAGAAACCGAAGCCGAAGTGGACGGCATGTTCCGCAACGTTATGGACCGTGCGAAACGGAAACTTAACGAAACCGAGGGGGCATTTCGCTCGAGTTTACAAAAAGGGCTCGAAGAAGCTGTCGCAGCGAGGGAAAAAGTTCGACAGTCGACCGAACTAGTCTCCCGGAAGATCGAGGATCAGAACGACACCCCGGGGGCGAAAGAACTGTTGGCTGTTGATGAGTCGTACATTGAGTTGCTGGAAGCTATTGGCAAGCTCATTTTGGCCGTCGATGTAGCTCGCAAAGAACAGTTGCAAGCTCAGAACAGCGAACTCAACCGTCTGCAGACGTTGTACCGCTGGTTGGGGGGAGCATTGGTCCTCGTGGTGCTCGCTTTGGTTTTCGTGGGGCGTGGACTGGTCCGGCAACTAGGTCAAGAGATTCGGTACAAAGAAAGAACTTTTGCCCAGTTGGAGGAGGCAGAGCTTCTCGCTCGCACGGTTTTGGACTCGGTCGTCGATGGAGTAATTGTCATAGACGCGGAAGGAAAGGTCCTGAAAACCAATCCTGCCATCGAGACCATTTTTGGCCACTCGGCCACGGAAATCATGGGAGAGCGGATTGACGTATTGGGCTCCGACATCCGAGCGATCGAACACAACACGAATTCCCAACGGGGACGACTCCAAGAAATTCAAGGAAAACGAAAGGACGGTTCGACGGTTTCACTGGAACTCGCGTTCAGTGACTGGAAGCTCGGTGACAAAAACTTCCGAACGGGAATCATCCGCGACTTAACCGAGCAGAAACTCGCCGAGAAAAAATTGCTACAACAAGCCCTCGTGTTTGATAACGTCCATGAGGGTGTGATTCTGACCGATCTCGAAAACCGGATCACCGATTGGAACCCTGCCGCGACGAGGATTTTCGGGTATCTCTCGCGTGATGTCATCGGGCAGACCATCGACATCTTGACGACACCGAGATCGAGTCAGGCACTCACGAAGACAATCTACCCCGAGGTCTTGGCCCAAGGACGTTGGTCTGGAGAAGTGCAGTTCACTCGCCAGGATGGGACGAGGGGAACTTGCGAAGCTGTTGTCGTGCCGTTATGCGACGTGGCAGGACATCAAGTCGCCACCGTGGGTGTGTTCCACGACATTACGGAACGGACGCGCGCCGAGACTGCACTCAAGGAAACGCTAATTCTTCAACGCATGGTGTTGGATTCCGCACACTCGATTATCATCTCGACCGACACCGATGGCCTTATCCGATCAGTGAACTCGACGGCGGAAAAAATGCTCGGCTACCCCGCCGAGGAACTGGTGGGAAAAGCCACACCCATTATTTTTCACGACCTCCAAGAACTTACGGCTCGCACTCGAGACCTGTCGGGCGAACTCGGGCGGGAAATCGAACCAGGGATGGACACGTTCTTTGCAAAGGCTCAGATGGGAGAAGCGTTCGAGTCTGAATGGTCGCTTCGTCGCAAAGACGGTACATGGCTCCCAGTCCACTTGTCCGTTAGCGGCGTGCGGGATCAAGATGGGAATCTCATCGGAGTCATGGGCGTCGGGACAGACATCACGGCAAGGAAAGAAGCCGAATTCGAGCGAGAGAAATTCGTCTCGCTGGTGGAGAACAGCGCGGAATTCATCGGGATGTCCACTCTTGAAGGTGATGTTATTTACATCAACCCTGCTGGAAGGGAAATGGTCGGGTTAACGAGTCTCAACAACGTTAAAGCTACGAAGATCCCAGATTACTTCGATGAAATCAACGCAGCCAAAATGATGAATGAGATTCTGCCACGCGTCCAGAAGGAAGGCAAATGGAAAGGCGAGAACCAGATTCGACATTTCCAAACTAAACAAAGTTTCCCAGTGGAACAAATCATATGGACGGTCAGCTTGCCTTCGGACTCGACTCGTGTGGGCTCAGAGGATGATTCTGGTGGGTTTTCGAGGGTCGATTCGGAGCGGTCGGGTCCGGTGTGCCTGGCGACTGTCATTCGTGATCTGACTCCGCAGAAACAACAGGAAGCTGAACTCGAACAAGCTTTGTGCTTTGCCGAGGCGGCCAACCAAGCGAAAACCGACTTCCTGGCGAACATGAGCCATGAGGTGCGAACACCCATGACGGCGATCCTCGGTTATGCCGATATGCTCCTCGACCCGGAGCTACCTCCTGCCCAAGTTGCGAATTTGTTGCACTCGATGCGACGGAACGGCACACACCTGTTGCACCTGATCAACGACGTCTTGGACCTGACGAAAATTGAAGCTGGGAAGTTTGATTTGGACTGGAGCACGGCATCACCCTGGGGAATCGTTCTGGAAGCCGTGTCGACGCTCATGATTCAGGCGAACGAAAAAGGAGTCCTTCTTCGAGCCCGACCAGTTGGTGAGATCCCTCGAGACATCGTAACGGATCCACTTCGACTACGACAGATTCTCGTGAATCTTCTGAACAATGCCATCAAGTTCACGCCTTCTGGAAAAAGCGTCGACGTCCGTCTGGTTGCGGAGAAACGACTGGATCGGTCCTCTGACACGTCGTCTGGGAATCAAGAGGAGACGGGTCAGTCTTGGCTTCGATTCGAAGTGGAAGACACGGGAATCGGCATGACTCCAGGACAGATAGCCCGGCTGTTCCAACCATTCGAACAAGGAGACACATCGACGACACGCCAGTTCGGTGGGACGGGACTCGGTCTGAGCATTTCCAAGCGGTTAGCTCTGTTGTTCGGTGGAGACATTCTGGTCGAAAGTGAACTCAATAAGGGCAGCTTGTTCACTTTTCGGCTGCCTCTCCGAGCAGAAGCGAATGTGGAGTGGGTTTTGGCCGACGATCTCCAGTTCGATCTTTCTCCAGAAGGAAATGACGAGGGTAACGACCTCCAGACGAACCACCGCATCGGGCAGCAGGAACTCGATTCGAAGCTTGGATCTGCGCCATCTTCCATGTCACTTCCGGCGTTTTCGAAGCGGTACAAGGTCCTGTTGGCAGACGACAGCAAGGACAACCAGCGTGTGTTGCGGTACCTGCTTGAAAAAATGGGTCTGGAAGTTGACCTTGCCGACAACGGTGAAATAGCAGTGAGCAAGGCGCTTGCCGGAAACCACGACGTCGTCTTGATGGACATGGCCATGCCGGAACTCGATGGATACGGAGCCGCGAGTTGCTTGCGTAACCAACAATACACCAAGCCGATCGTGGCCCTTACAGCTCATGCGATGTCCGGAGATCGAGACCGTTGCCTTCGAGCTGGATGCTCCGACTATTTGACCAAACCCGTGACGATGGAAACGCTTCAGACCACGTTGTTGCGGCATCTTCTCGAAACACCTTTGGACGACGTTGATTTGTTCATGCAGCCCAAGGAGTCGCAAGTTGAGGTGATCCACTCGACGTATGCCGAAAACCTCGATTTCTTACCTCTGGTTCGTGAGTATGCCCAAACTCTCCAGAAACATTCGGAAGAAATTCGTTCTCGGTTTGCAGCCGGTCACTTGGACCGAGTCCAATCTCTCGCACACCAAATTAAAGGCGCAAGTGGGATGTACGGATACCACGGTCTCGGAGAGACGGCGAAACTCATCGAGTCGGCCATCAATGAAGGAGAAAACCGAGAACTCATCGGAGAGCTAATCGAGGAATTAGCGGTGATGATTGTCAAGGTCGAGAGGGCGTTTCGCCCGGAGGGGTAAAGGTGAAAGCAGGACTCGTCGTAGCTTTCACCTTTTCGTTTTTTTCCAGGTTAGATGTCGAAATACATCATGAACTCGTACGGATGCGGTCGCAAACGAACCTGGTCGGCTTCCTGGGATCGCTTATACCAAATCCAGGTGTCGATTACGTCACTCGTGAAGACATCACCCTGGAGCAAGAATTCCTTGTCTGTGGCCAACGCGTCCAGCGCCTCGTCGAGCGAAGCGGGAGTCTTTGGTACACCTTCGAGTTCTTCGGGAGTGAGGTCGTAGATGTCTTTGTCGAGCGGTTGGCCAGGATCGATCTTGTTCTTGATGCCGTCGACCATGGCCATGAGCATGGCCGAGAACGCCAAGTAGGGATTGCACGAGGGATCGGGACACCGGAATTCCATCCGTGTCGATTTTTCGCTCTGGGAGTAGACCGGGATCCGAACTGAGGCTGATCGGTTTCGGCGACTGAAGGCCAAATTGACGGGAGCTTCGAAACCGGGGACCAAACGTTTGTAGCTGTTAGTCGTGGGGTTGGTGAAGGCGCAAACGGCCGGTGCATGTCGGAGGAGACCGCCGATGGCATAGCGACCGATGTCGGAGAAGTTCGCGTAGGCGGCACCGGAGCTATAAAAGAGGTTCTTGTTGTCTTTCCACAATGACGAGTGGACGTGCATTCCTGAGCCGTTGTCGGAGAAGATGGGTTTGGGCATGAACGTGGCGGTTTTGCCATATTTGCGAGCGACGTTTTTGACGATGTATTTGTATTTGACGACCTTGTCGGCCATCTCAAGGAGGGTATCAAACCGCATGTCGATTTCGCCCTGGCCACCAGTCGCGACTTCGTGGTGGTGGGTTTCGATTTCCAAGTTGCACTGGATCATCGTGAGCATCATCTCGGTCCGGATGTGATGCAAGCTGTCCGAGGGTGGGACAGGGAAGTAGCCTTCTTTGTACCGAAGTTTGTAACCGAGGTTTCCACCTTCTTCTTCGCGTCCGGTGTTCCAAGCTCCTTCTTGGCTATCGACGTAGTAGTACCCTTGGTTGGGTGTTTGGTTGTAACGGACATCGTCGAACACGAAGAATTCCAGTTCGGGGCCAAAGAAGGCGGTGTCCGCGATGCCGCTATTCTTCATGAAGTTGACGGCCTTCTGGGCCACGTTGCGAGGGTCTTTGGTGTAAGGCTCTCGAGTCAGGGGGTCATGAATATTACAGATCATCGTGAGGGTCGATTGAGCCTCAGGTGTGAACGGATCGATGAAAGCCGTTTCGGCGACTGGAACCACGAGCATGTCTGACTCGTTGATGGCTTTCCAACCACGGATACTCGATCCATCGAAACCAAGACCTTCTTCGAAGACGTCTTCTTGCAGAGTCGAGGCTGGGATTGTGAAGTGCTGGGACATCCCAGGGAAGTCCATGAACCGGAGGTCGACGGCTTTGACCTCTTGCTCCCGGATCATAGCAAGGACGTCCTGGATTGCTTTCGTTGCCACTGTGTAAAGTCTCCATTGTTGGGCTCGGGGTCTCTCGACCAAAAGTCATTTTGCCGAGACCCACGAACTTAGGTCTGTTCCTGTCGTTCGATGCCAAAGCACATTCTGGTCGTTGCGACAGGACTCTGGTGTCATTTCTGGTAAAACGATTGGCCGGTGAACCTACTCGAATTCATGCACCACCGTGGGTATGGTCTCTGCATGTTTCCTTCGTGGCTTGGTCAAAAAGCGACTTGTGGCCAGAGAAGGTCTCGATTTCCGTGGGATAGCTCTCCTTGGTTAGACATATTGAGCTTCAAGATATTTTTTCCTTAGCGCACTGGCCACATGGCCAAGAAAAATGGCGCGGGTCTCAGCGCTTGTGCCTTTTTACCTGATGGCCAAAGCTGACGCTGGGCTTACGTCTTCTGACGAATGTTGGGACCTGCTCGATCGGTTCGTAAGCCTCTTTCCGGTTCATGAGTCATGAGACGAAAGACAAGAGACAGAAGAAACAAGGCCATGAGATGGAAGGAGAGGCCAGGGCTGGGCTGACTCCAAAACGCACTCTGGCGAGAAGTTTCTTAATGATGGTCTGGGTTTTCGTACAAATCAGGATTGGCAATTCCTCGGTACCACCACACGAGGCTCGATTTCTCGCCACGGCAACGAGGAACAGCATCGTGAGGAGACTATACCCCAGTTTTCCTCAGGGCCCGATGGCCTGGGGGCCCCGTTCTCCTGTTCGAATGCGGACACAGTCCTCCAGTGGAAAGACGAAGATTTTACCATCGCCAATTTGACCCGTTTCCTCACTTCGAGCCGCGTGGACGATCGCTTCGATCGCGGCGTCGACAAAGGCGTCATTGACGGCGATTTCGAGCTTGAGTTTAGGAAGTAACCGGATCTGGTATTCGGCCCCCCGGTAGACCTCGGTGAAACCTCGCTGTTGGCCACACCCCCGAACCTCGCTCACGGTCATAAGGTACACGTCGCGTTCATTCAGCGCAGCTTGGACTTTCTCAAGCTGTTCGGGCCGGATGACGGCCACTATCATCTTCATTGAGATACTCCTACAGTATGATTCGTGTCACTGTATTTCGAGCGACGTTTGGCAACGATGCTTCCCTTAGTGATGACGAATCCCAATGGCGAGGTCCTGAGCACCGCGTCACAAAGTTTCCGACTGATGTCTTGGTCAACCCTTGCATCTGGTCCGCGAGATCAAACAGGGTGAATGACCTCGGCATCAATTGGAGCCGTTAAGCGGCCTTCGAACAGTTTTTGGACGCAACCGCGGATCGTATCGGGATCGCCGCCTCGGAACTGGAATGTGTTGTCCGAGACTGTCGTCATGTATGGATAAATGGCTTTGAACTCTTGAGGGGGCGGGGTATCTCCGGGCTTGCACATCTTTGACCACGCTTGCATGAGTTCTCCGTTGTGGACGCCTTTGACGACGATCGAGAAGCGTTTCCCGCTGGGAGGAATGGTCGCCGCTCGCGGTTCGGTTAATGGGATCGCGTGCTCGATCGGATCGGTGACCTGGAACCCGCTGTAGGCTTCCATTCCCATCTCGGTCACGTCGAGACCAGGCACTTCGATCTCTCGTTCAACTCGGATACCAACTGTCGCTTTGAGTACGGCCCAGACGATCATCGAGCCCGTGAACGTAAACAACCCAACAACGACGACGCCAATGAGCTGGATCCCGAACTGTGTCGCGCTACCGGTCACAAATAGCCCTCCTGCCGGACCACCACCGGCGTCGTAGAGAATTCCTTCGGCCGCGAAGAGACCGACGGCGAGTGTCCCCCAGATGCCATTCACGAGGTGGACGGAGAGTGCTCCGACCGGATCGTCGATTTGCATTCGGTCAAAGAAGAGTACGGCGAAAACGACAAGCACACCACCGACTGCCCCGATGAGGATGGCGGCAGGTACTGTTACCCAGGCACAGGGAGCCGTGATGGCCACCAGGCCAGCCAATACTCCGTTCACAGTCATCGAGAAGTCGGGCTTGCCCAACATCACCCAAGCCGTGATGGTTGCGGCAATCCCGCCAGCGGCACCGGCCATGTTTGTCGTGACGACGATGTGGGCGATGTCCGTCGGATTTGCGGCCATCGTGCTTCCCGGGTTGAACCCGAACCAACCAAGCCACAGGATCATCCCGCCCAGGAAAGCCAGGGCCATGCTGTGGCCTGGAATGGGCTGAACTTTTCCGTCGGGTCGATATTTTCCAAGACGGGGCCCGAGGAGGATGATCCCAGCGAGTCCTGCCCAACCACCGACGGAGTGGACGACTGTGGAACCGGCGAAGTCCCAGAAACCTAGATCCGTGAGCCAACCTCCTCCCCAGATCCAGTGTCCGGTGATCGGATAACTGATGGCAGCAATGAACACCGCGAAAAGCATGAACGAGCCGTAGTGGATTCTTTCCGCCACGCATCCGGAAACGATCGTGGCCGCTGTCGCCGCAAACGCAAGTTGGAAGAAAAACTTTGCAGACAGGGGAATTTTCGCCCAGGCAATCGAACTGTAGGCACCCCAATAATACTCCTTGGGAATGTAGGAACCTGTGAACTCACCGCCTCCAGGCACCGTTACGGCGAGTTCAAGTGTTTTCCCTACTGCCTCGTCGTCCTCAAAGGCCGTTGAGGCCTCAGAGACGAATGTGTTCAGGGATCCCTGAAGTTTTTTGCCTTCTTCGGAGTTCCAATCCAACTTTGCCATCACCTCGGGATATTTTGTGCTCAAATCTTCCTTGATCTTGCCTTCGAGGGTAATGTCGTATGGACTGTTATCTTGTCCCGCAAGGAACCATCCTTGAGTTCCAACAAAATTGTTCCAACTGCCACCTCCAAACATCAACGTCCAACCGACAGCCCAGAAAGCGATCGAAGAAATTGCGAATACGATGAAGTTCTTTCCGAGAATGTTGGTTGCGTTCTTGGCTCGACAGAAGCCAGCTTCCACACACCCGAACCCGGTGTTCATAAAGAAGACCAAGAAGGCCGCGATCAACACCCAAAGTGTGTCCGCGATGACTTGGCTCGAGGCGAAAGGATCGTTGCCCTCCGCAGCAGAAGCCATCGGGGGTGTCATTCCGAAAACGACTCCCGTCCCGACCAATAAACCAAGTAAGTGCGCAAAGCGTACCGGCTTCACTACTTGCTCCTCCAAGAAAGTGCTCAGATTATCCGTTGGACCGTCATGGTCGAGGTGGGCATGCCGACCATTCGCCTGGTCAGATTTCTCTATCCAGTCACGAACGGCAAATATCGGACGATGGGCTGCATCGGAGCGGAACTGGCTTCTGCTCTGAGCATTGAGAGCCGCTCAGCGGAAAGGCAGCGGAATGATCAGACAACTCCGTGGCATGGTTTCCCTAATTGCACACGTTCCATGCCAAACCAAAATATTTGATATAAGTCTTTATTAAGCAATGATTAAAGAAGATTGATTGGACAAAAAATGGGGACTAAAATTGGGAGGGTTCGCCTTATTTATGGGCAGAGTGCCCAACCATTAAGCAAAAACAATGGCTGGAAAACAAAAGCAAAAGATGAGTTCTTCCCGATCTGGCATGAAGTGAAAATTTCGGCTAGTGTTCGACCAATATCACTCTTACATTCGTAACAACCACGTCGAGACCTTAACAAAACGCCTAACAAAAATCCAAAAAAACTTATAAAAAAATACAAATTTGCTTACAATCAAAACTTTCGGAATTCATTTCTGATAGCAACCGTGAGTTGTTAAGAGCGAAGCAGAGCCTTGCAGTCTTTGGTTCTCAGGTATGGCCATGGAACGAGCAAGACGATCCAGCGTTCCATGGATCGGCCGTTGCACCCACGGTCCCACGGCTTTCTTAGGTGACAAGGTTGTGTTCTTGAATGGAACCTGGTTTACTCCGCCGCAGGTCCATCGACTTTCAATCAACTCGGCAAAAAACGGCCTTTAAGTATCGACTTTCTTTGACGTGTGAGTAGAACGGATGATCACCACCCGCACCTGTGACTTGAAAGATCTGGGCAGCTCGACCGGCTTGCCAGGCGGCCCTTTTCAGCATCTCGATAAAGTCGTCTTCACTCACCAAGCCGGTACACGAACAGGTCAAGAAGATTCCTCCTGGGGCAACGGCTTGTAGTGCCAATCGGTTCATATCGAGATAGCGGCGCAGAGCATGTTGGACCCCGTCCCTGTCTCGGGTTTGTTTTGATGGGTCAAGGACCACAACGTCAAACTGTTCGCCGTTCGGTAAAACGTCGCGAAGCCAGGTGAACAAGTCTGCTTGAACGAACCGAATCTTGGCTTGGTTCAAGTTTGCGTTCTGCTTGGCGAGGGTGATCACCTCTTCGTCGAGGTCGAGCCCAACGACGTCGTCGGCTTCACCCAACGCTTTGGCGTAGACCGCAAAGCCACCGGTGTTACAGCAGATGTCCAGGACACGCTTGCCTCGACAAAATTCGCTCAAGAACTTACGATTGTCGCGTTGATCGACAAAAAAACCTGTTTTGTGCTTGCTCCCCGGTGCGACGCGGAAACGGAGCCCATGCTCACGAATCACCGATGGCTCAGGAACTTCGGGAGGATGACAGTTGAACGATTCTTGTTTCTGGATGTGGTCTTCTGCGAACCAGTAAAACTGCGATCCGGGATAATACGATTCGAGTATGTCCAGGAGTTCTGATCGGAATCGGAACATACCTGCGGCAAAATACTCGATGACGATGGTCGAGCCAAACCGATCCACCACCAGACCACTCAGGTTATCGCCTTCCGAGTGGACTACACGGTAAGCATCGGTGACGTCTTCCACGCAAAGCCAATCGCGCCGTAAGGTTACGGCGTTATGAATCCGTCGACGAAAGAACTCCTGGTCGATTTCTTCGCTCGCCTGGGACGTGAGCAACCTCAAAGCGATACGTGAATGTCCGTTGTAGAAACCCCTGCCGACCCAGTTGTTTTCCTTGTCCACGATATTCACGACGGTCCCTGGGCGCAACTTTATCTTGGGCTTCTCCACCATTTTCTGGAAAATCCATGGGTGCGATGATCTCCGCACGATTTTGAGTCGAACAGTCGGCAAATTCAGTTCTGAGTCAACATGAGGCATGGAATCGGTCCGCTTCGAGGAGACGAGGCTCACAGCTCCTCACCGTCTTTCTGGCCAAAAGTGTCATTGTAACAACGAATCTACTTTTCCCGCAGACATTCGGTGTCGGTCGCGAGAAAGCTCGTCAGTATCCTCTTTCTCCATTTCGCGAAACGAGCCAAAATCTCCCAAACTTTTTGGTAAGGAATCTCGTCGGATAGGGTGAATCTGTCAGCTTCAAACCAAGAACATTAGTTTTTCGGTGCTCTATGTTGATGCATCATCGCACCTATTGGTATGCGATTGCTACCTGCCTTTTCTTACTAACTTCGGGTATTTCATCTGGTCACCCCAGCGCGGACATCGCTCCACCTGAACCAATACCCATGCGAGTTGCGCGTGCTGAGTTGATTTTCGCCGGAGAAGTCGTTGGTCATCTCGACCAAGACATCAAAGTACTGCCAACACCTAACGCGAAATTGAAAACCCCTCACCGAATCGTTGTGATCCGCGTTGATGAGGCCTTTGTCGGAACCAAAAAAGGGCAACTCATCAAAGCCGGGTATCCCGCTCCTCGACCTGCCAAACCAGGCGTCCCCGTCGTTTCTTCAGGGTATCGCGTTGCTCCCCTGGCTCAACTCAAGCTAGGTCAAAAAGCCGTGGTCTTTTTGAACAAACACTCGAGTGGCAAGTTCGTGACGACGAGCGGTTTTTATGGCGTTATCACAACTCCACAACCCGGCGGGAAATACTATACACAACAAGTAAAGGCGTATAGCAAGCAACTGGACGAAATCCGTTTTTCGGTGAAAGTTCTCTCGAATCCAACCAAAGCCCTTCAGTCCGAGGATGCAAAACTAAGGCTCACAGCTGCGTCCATGGCTATTGCGAAATACCGCGCTTATCCAGCCCTCCGTCCTATTCGGATGGAACCGATCGACCCGAAAGAAAGTACTCTCATCCTGAAGGCTTTGTTGAAAGCGGACTGGAAAAAACCACAATTTTATACCAGACTCCATCCCTTGAACCTTTTCTTCCGGCTCGGGATTTCGAAACGAGATGGTCTTATTTTTCCCCCGCAAACGACTTCAAAACAACTGAGCGAGATTGTGCAGAGGTGGCTTCGCGACCACGCTACGACCTACCGAATCCGGCGTTTTGTTGGCGGAATGACACAGTCTTGATACTAAAAAGTACATGCAGGAATGCTATCTCCTTGCCTTTTATTTGCGAGGACGCCTAGAAAATGAATTGTCGACCGCTAAACGACCCAAGATAAATCCCTCGCAAACGTTTTGCAGTTCTCTCCGCTACTTGGATTGAGCAGAACGCAAAGCCGAGAAACCCAGGTTCTCCGAAGAGTTTTCGACTGGCTCTCGGGAGTCCTGAGACTCATTATCCCGCTGGAACCGCGAGTATCACCGCAAAACGATTGCGGTGATACTCGCGGTTCGCCATACCTACGGAGTAACTTCAACATGCGTCAGATGATTTCCTATGCGTTGATTGCGATGAGCAGTATGTGTCTCTTGGGCACGTCGAGTCCAGCTCGAGCTCTGGTTATCGCTCCGGGCTTTTACGGTCCTCAGCGAGTCAAAGCCGCTCAATTGATCGTTGTCGGCTCGGTCGTTGGCCTCGAAGATCGTGACGTCGCTGTTCAACAAGGCAAGACCACTATCAATTACCGCATCGCGGTTGTCCAAGTCAGCGATACCCTCAAGGGTAAGTCGAAACAAATGATTCGGGTTGGTTTCTACAGCCCCGATCAGCCTAATGTTCCTGGCCGTCCTGTGGTTCGTCCCGGCATTCGTCCGCTACCACGACCTATTTATCGGGGTGGAACGCAATTGAAAATGGGAATGGAAGGTTTGCTCTTTTTGCAAGAGAAGAAAGATGGGAAGTTCTACACGCTCCCCCAAGGTAGCATGTTTGTTCCCAAGGTTTTCGAAAGCCGCGGCCAACTCACGCCTAACAAGCAGTTCGCAAGCGAACTGAGCACAACCAAAAGTTTAATTCGTGTTCTCGATAACCCCATCGAGAGCCTCCAGGCCGCAAAAACCGAAGACCGTTTGGTTGCCTCTTCGATCGTCTTGCAGAGCTATAACAACAACCCAATGCAACGAGCCATGCAAGGGAAGTTGATCCCCACGAAGGAAGCTCGATTGATCCTGAAGGCCTTGGCCGAAGCGGACTGGACGCAAACGCCAAACACGAGCCGTAATTACATGAGCAACCCCATGAACGTCATGAACCAGTTTGGGTTGACCAATTCTCCTTACGCCGTTCTCAGCTTCCCTAATCGCGACCGGAACACTCCGTACCAAACTTGGCTCGCCCAACGCAACAAGGTGATGCAAGACTGGGCCAAAGCCAACTGGAAGACATACGACGAAAGCGATCTGAAGATCGTTCGCCTGGTCAAGAATGTGACTTCCGATCCGATCAAGGCTCTGCAATCCAAGAGCCAAGAAGAACGCCAGTTTGCCGCTTCCATTCTCCTCCAGAAATACAACACTTACACCGGCGCACGTGAGAAGGTCGCGATTCCCGCCGAAGAAAGCAAACTGATCCTGAAGGCCATCGCCAATGCCGATTGGGACCAAACGAAGTATCGGTCGAACTACATGATGAATCCTTCCAGCATGATCAACCAAATCGGCATTCGCATTTCCTACACTACCAACGCCAACAAGGCCGACATCGTTATCCCTCGTCGTCAACGTGGTGAAGACTTCACACAGTGGCAAGCCAAACGAACTAAGGCCTTGCAGGACTGGGTGAAAGCCAACATCAATACTTACCAAATCAAAAAGTATAAGAAAGGTCCTGGGGTGAACAACGGTCGACCTGGCATCATCCGACCTGTTCCTCTGCCTGTTGGACCAGGCGGCCCGATTCGTATTCAGCCTGTCCTACCTGGTCGACCTATTCCTCCAATCCAAGTTCAACCGGTTCGACCAATTCAGGCCATTCCTGGGCAACCTGGTCGTGTTCAAATTCAAATCTTGCCCGCAAGACCTGATCGCAAGGACGACTAAGGTCTTGCGTTTGGTGTCAATAGTCTTCGACCCCGCGGCACTTGGCTGCGGGGTTTCTTTTTGGCTATTTCAAAACTGAGAAATCGTCGATCTGAATCTTGGAATCGATTTCAGATGCCCGTCCGAAGCGCAAGGGAGGAATCTTCCACCAGCTTTTCGCCCGCGCGTCGGGCGAGTGTGAAATGGCCTAATCCAAACTCTGGCATCGCAACAGTCCAGAGGATCACAGGATCATTTCCCCTACTACCCACATTGCCGTGCAGCATTCATTATGTTACACCGAAAACGAGTTCGAGGTTTCTGTAGATCACTTCTCGTTGAGCGGGTATATGACATGTGTGGAAGATTTACTCTTTCCTCTTCACAAACCGAACTCACAGACCTTCTTCCTCTATTCGATGTTCCGGAAATCGATGCTCGTTATAACATCGCTCCAACCCAAGACGTTGTTGTTGCCCGCGTTAATCCTGAATCGAACAAGCGAGAAATTGTTTCGTGTCGTTGGGGATTGCTCCCTTCGTGGTCGGACGAACCGAAAACGGGATTCCTGAACGCCCGCTCTGAAACGGTTGCTACCAAACCTGCTTTCCGGAGTTCTTTTCGGAAACGTCGGTGTCTTATTCCGGCCACGGGTTTCTACGAATGGAAGAAACATAGTAACGGGCACAAGTATCCGTTTTACTTTCGCCTTGCGAGCGGTTTGCCGATGGCCTTTGCTGGCCTTTGGGATCGTTGGAAACGAGAAGATGTAGTCATCGAATCGTGTACCGTCCTGACGACCGAAGCCAATGCGTTGCTGCGGCCTCTCCACGACCGGATGCCAGTCATCTTACATAGTGCTGACTTCGAAAAGTGGCTCGATCCGGGTTCTGACGATGCTGGTGTGACGACCCTCTTTGCGCCCTACCCGGCCGCAGAGATGGCTGCTCGTCCAGTCGGTAAGTTCGTGAATTCGTACAAGAATGATGGACCGGAATGTATCGAGCCAACCGAAGGTCCGCCCGAGGATTGGCAAAGTCAAGATTTGTTTGTTTGAGTCGCTTTTCTTTTCATCTCGTCAAACACGGCGTACGCAGCACATAGTTCTCTCGGTCCTTGTCCATCTTTTGATCCAGCAACAGCGTCTCTCCACTCGAAATCGAAGTAAACCCGAACCGTTTGCGGATCTGGTCTTTGGCTCCCAACAAACGTTTTCGTTTTTCGTCTTCGGGATCGACGAACAGTTCCATTTGTGGGTTGGGTGGAGTCAACGGTCCGAGTTCAACGCCGAGCCATCGCAACGGCAATCGTCGCGTATAGACTTTTTCGAAGCGTTCTCGAGCGGCCGCCTGCAGATCGAGTTCATCGTTCGTGGCCTGGCGGAATGTCTCGCGTCCGCCCTCGCTTCGGTAATCGCCATAACGGACTTGTACAGAGACTGCGCGCGTCACCAGGTTTTGCCACCGCAACCACGAACAAGCTCGTTCGAGCAAGTACGACAACATCGCGTGTAAGAACTCCCGATCGGCTTCGGGCGGATCAAAGCTCGTGGTGCGACTGACCGTTTGTTGTTGTTTCGATGCCTGCACCGAACGTGGATCGATTCCGTGAGAATAGTTATGGATTTGCTTCCCATTGTTCTGCCCAAACAACGATTGTAAGACTGGCTTTGGCATGTTCGCGACCTCGCCGATCTTGTTCACGTTCAACCGTCCCAGACGAAAAGCGGTTTTGTGGCCGACTCCCGGAATCAAGTTGGCCGACCATGGCGCGAGATAAGCTCGTTCGGTGCCCTGAGGAACTCGGACGACGCGTCCTGGTTTGGCTTCGGTTGTCGCTACACGCGAGACGAATTTGTTGACTCCGAGTCCCATCGAAAGGCTCAGTTGGATTTCGTCGAGGACTCGTTGGCGAATGCCTGTGGCCATCTTGACGACGAGTGGGTCGTCGAGTTCGAGTCCGTCGTTCGAGATGTCCAAATATAAATCGTCGAGGGCGGCAACTTCTACGATCGGTGTCACTTCGCGGCACATTGCCAAAATCTGACGGGAAGCCATTTCGTATTTGGGATACTGCCCCGGGATCACAATCAACGGCCGACAACGTCGTCGAGCTTCGGACAGGCGCATCGCAGTTCGGACCCCGTAACGTCTGGCTTCGTAACTACAACTCGCCACGACACCCGTCCCCACGGCAACAGGCTTTCCGCGCAAACTCGGTTCGTCCCGCTGTTCCACGGAAGCAAAAAAGGCGTCAACATCGAGGTGGCAAATGGATCGTTGTTGCATTGCTTGGGTCTTTTTCTTTTTGGTTTTTTTTGGTTCGTCTCGGTTTCGGAGTATGTCGTTCCACACACTCACGGCCAATGTTCTATAGCATCACTGACTTTGTAAATTTATGGGCATTAATCGCAATCACACCGAGGTGATCATTGACTATTCCCTCGGCAATGTAAGGGCCCAGTTCCAAGTGAGCTATTAACTGACAACTACCCGGAAACAAATTGACTTCGACCAAGTCGTATTCGTCCTGGAGACTGATGAATTGCATATCGCGGCCGTCGGATGTTCGAGCGTTTCGTGCGGTTGCGGTGACACCGGCGAAACGAATTGTCCGACCGACGTACTTTCGAAGTTCTCGACTCGTGACCAAATCGTTCGGGAGATTTTTGCGAAACAGCGACATGAGAGGCGGTCCCAGCAGGAACCCGAGCAAAGACCATTCGTCGCGCCAACGTTGTTCGGCGGTCAAGTCATTGGGGCACCAAGTCTCGGAGAAACGAGCCACGTTCGTTGGAAACAACTCTGTTGTGGACGAATCCTTTTTGCGTTTGCGTGTTTGGAAGACTCCCAGGAGTTCGGCTTGGAGGAACAACGTTGGCCGGTTTTTGCCGGTACAATCCAGGGCTCCACAACGAACCAAGGTCGATAGAGCTTCCGGTCCCGGTTGAACCCTTCGCCAAAAATCCTCCAAATTTTGGAACGGCCCTTCCCTTTCTCGTTCGATCAAAATCCTGTTTCGAATTTCCTCTGGCAAAGTGGCGATGACTTCCAATCCCACACGAATTGTGTTTTCCTCGAGCGAGAATTCTGCGCGCGAACGGTTAACACATGGAAGCCTCACTTCGATGCCGACTTGCTTGATGGCCTCTATGTAAACACGTCGAGGGTAGGAACCCATGGCGTTGTTAAGCACCGCGACCCAGAAAGCCAAAGGATAATGTTGTTTGATATAGGCGCCTATCCATGCAATTAATCCGTAGCTCGTTGCGTGGCTCTTGCAAAATGTGTAGTGGCGAAACTTGTGGAGCTGTGCCCATTGGTCCAAAGCTAATCGTTCGGGTACTTGGTGTTGACGACAACGATTTACGAACTCATCCAAGAGTTGGGTTCCTTCCTCGGCGCCGTACTTAACGATCCGTTTGTAGAATCGATGTGCTTCGGAAATGGGAACGTCGAGCAATGCCTTCAGGACTTCAAGGGCATCATCTTCGTATAGCATCAAACCTTGAGATCGGGCTAACAACTTATCTAACTTAGGGTGTTGTGCCGGAATCTCTTCGAGTCCCTGACGTCGACGGAGAAATGTCTCCTTCATTCCGATCGACGCAACACCCGGTCGGACGAGTGCCAACGTCTGAATGACGTGTTCCAGACCACTCGTTTGATTTTGAATCAGAAGATGCCGCATGGCGGGAGACTCGAGCTGTGTAATGCCCAAAGTGTCTCCACGCTGAAGCATGTTGATCGTCTCGGGATCGTCTTGCCCCTGACGAAGACGAAGCAGCTGCTTGGGCGATAGAGCTCCGTTGATGTGACGGAGCCCCTCGTCTACGAGTGCCAAAGCTCGGTTGCCAAGCAAGTCTATTTTGACCAATCCGACTTCCTCGACGGCGTCTTTTTCGAACTGGGTGATGGTGATCCCTTTCGGGGCTCGCTGTAGAGGTGCGTATTCTTCGATGGGATTTGGTGTGATGATGATTCCGCCCGGATGAATCGACAAGTGGTGTGGGTGTCCCAAAAGGACCCGAGCATCACGGACCAAACGAGGCCAACGTTCGGGTTCGAGAGGAAAACTTCGAGGGGGATGTTCTGAAGAGAATGGGTTTCGGATTGGATGGGGTACAACGATTCGTTCGACGCGTTCGTCGAGCGTTTGGGCGAGGTCACTGATTTGCTCGTTCGAAAGGCCGTGAATTTTCGCCGCCTCGCGGAACGCCGAACGCGGCTGAAAGAACAAATGCGAGCTGATCATGGCCGTGTACTCGGGACCGTGTCGTCGAATCGTGTGGGCGATGACCTCGTCACGCACCTTCCAGTCAAAGTCGAGATCGATGTCAGGCAGGTCGGCCCGCCCCGGATGGAGAAACCGGTCGAGGGACAATCCAAACCGCAATGGATCGATGTCGGTGATCTCCAGGAGGTAACACACCAAGGAACTCCCCGCCGAGCCGCGGAGGGCCATGCTGTAACCACGTCTTCGGGCATATAGGGTTAGACTACGGACGACCAAAAAATACGTCGCCAGATCTCCGGAGTGGATGATCGTCAGTTCTTCTCGAAGCCTTCGCCGTGCGCCGAGGTCTTCTCCCATGTCCCGACGACGTAACCCACGTTCGCACAAGACACCCAAATATTGATTGGCATTGAGTTGACGTGGCAGACGACACGGTGGCATGACCGTTTGGCGAGGCAGCACATCGGAACGGAGTTGCTCCGCAAGGACCTCGGTGTTTCGTACGGCATACGGCATGTCGCGAAACCGTTCGCGAAACTGCGACACACTCAGAAGATGATATTTTGGAGTCACCGCCGATTGCTTGGGAAGGGCATCGAGCATGGTCCCGTGCCTTGCTGCCGACAGGACGCGATGGTCGTGAAATTTCTGAGGCTCGACGAACCAAACCGGAGCACTCGCTATGGCGCGAATGCCCAACTCCTTGGCCGCTGCAAGTTCTCGACGTTCTCGTGGCGTCGGGTAATTCGTGTCGTTTGCCCCGTACCACGGACGAACGACCTCCAACCACAGCCGTTTTCCGAAAGCCTCACGCAAAGATTCTGCAGAGGAAGTATTCGGAACAAGAAGGTGAAGTCCTTCTGCGTTTTGTCGCAGAAGCTCCAACATCGAAACGGAACCTTGAGCGAGATGCCACCGACTTAGTATCCGACATATGTTCCGATAACCCGCCGGTTCGGCAATCAAGGCAATGCCCAGGAATGAATTGTGGCGAAGACAAACTCCAAGCAGAGGACGGATGCCTTGTTTGTGCGCCAGTTGCCAGAACGAAATGGCACCATAGAGATTGTTCGTGTCGGTCAAAGCCAGCGCGGAGTATCCTCCCTTGGAAGCCGCTTGTAAAAGTGACTCCGGACTGTCGACTCCTTCCAACAGGGAATACCAACTGTGTGTATGTAGTAAGACTGGCATACCCAATTCCGAGTCGGAGAGTCGGGAGACAGAATCCCATTCACTGAGTCAAAGAGCGATGGAAAGGGGGGTGTTCGCTTGGTCTACTTTTCTTGGGGGCAATGCCCCAGGCCATGTTGAATTTGGCCTTCGGTCAGAAAAACAAACTCTTATCTCATAACTCTCGACTCTCGACCTTCGACTCTCGACTTGCTTGCAAACGATGCACGACTTGAGCCAACGCGACTCTGGCTTGTTCGACGCCAGCGAGGGCGTCTTGGATGGCGTTGAGGTACTCCTTTCTTTCGACATACAAAAGGGGTGTGTCGGCTCCTTTCCACATGACCACTTCTTTCGACAGTCCTAGCGATAAGTGCTCCAAACGACGAACTCGGGATTCCAAATCGTCAATCGTCATGGAATATTGTCCCCATAAGTGTTTAGGCGCACCGAGCGGTGGGATAACGGACGCCAAAAACGCGTAGGATTGACTGGAACAAAATAAGTGTACGTTTGAATACTTTGCGTTTCAAGTCAAGAATTCGGAGAGTAACAATTTCGGTCAGTGCCGACACTGAATTTTCGGATTGTTTGTCAACGTTAGAAACCAGCGGGTTACATATGCAAGTCTGAATAAAGAGTTCTACACACGCCTTCTTGGGGTACTCGAAACCCCAGCCGAGACGAAGGGGTATAGGCTCTTGATACCGTGTGAATTTGCGAACAGCGTTCGACAAGGCACCGCCAGAAGCCTTTTCACCCTCCCATGTATTTCGACGCGAATAGGAGAACTGCCTCGTGTGGAAACGCCAATGTGAACTCGATTCTTCTCTCGAATCCCCCATCCCAACTCAGATTGCTTCAAATGAGGAATTCATTCCACCGCCACAAACGCAAGAGCAAAAGGAAGTAGAAGCTCGGCTCATCGAGTTGAGCGAGGCAGCTGCACAAGGACAGGGACTCGATCGTAGGACCTTCTTGCGTACTGGAAGTGGCATGGCTGCCGCGCTCGTCGCGCTGAATCAGGTCTTTGGTGATTGTTACGACGTCGATGCCGACGAAGTCCGCGACCAGGCGGCGTTTCGAGAACGCTGGCCCAAGGACCAATTCATATTCGATGTCCAAACGCATCACGTCGACGTCAGTCACAACTGGTACGAAAATCATCCTGCTGGACGAGCAGTGACTCGGTTCTTCCAGTTATTGCGGCCTTCCCTTCGTGGGGTCCGTGGAAGCCTGGAACAACTCAATCGCCAGCATTACGTGAAAGAAGTCTTTGGCGACAGTGACACGGTCATGGCCATCATCAGCGGCGTCCCGACCCGCGATTGGAACCGTAATCCATTGCCTCCCGACCAGATGGCCGCTACGCGTGACTACGTCAACGGTCTGGCCAATTCGCAGCGCGTCCTTGCTCACGGATTGCTAAGGCCGAATTTGGGCGAACGCGAACTTGACGAGATGGCTCGTCAGGTGCGTGACTTAAAAGTCTGTGCGTGGAAATGTTACACGGGTGCTGAGATTGGCGACGAATCCTGGCGCATGGATGATGAGCAAGTCGCTTACCCATTTTGGCGTCGTACGCTGGAATTGGGAGTACGGAACGTTTGCGTCCACAAGGGATTGCCGTTGGGGTTGTTTAACGAACGGGCTTGTAAACCGGATGACCTTGAACGGGCCGCTCTCGATTTCCCGGACATCAACTTTATCGTTTATCACTCGGGGTATCGGGGCACAGGCTTCCTGGCCCGCGGACTCGGGGAACGAGTTGTTGATCCCCGCAACGACGATCCCCAAGAAATTCCGTGGGTCAGCGATATCTTTCGCATCTTGCGACGCAATCCACAGATTCGCAACATTTATTTCGAACTTGGTAGTACGTTTCATCAACTTTCGGGGGCTAATCCGGTTCGGTGCCTCCACATGCTTGGCCAGATGATTCAAACGGCAGGGGCCGACCACATTTTGTGGGGCACCGACTGTATTTGGAATGGGAGTCCGCAAAGTCAGATCGTTCGATTGCGTCGGTTGCGTATGACTAACGAACTCATGGAGCGTTATGGTTACTGTCAACTGACGAACGACATCAAAAATGGCATTTTTGGCCTCAACGCGGCTCGTCTGCTGGACGTTGACGTTCGCGCTCAACGACAAGCCATTCAGGCCGATCAACTAACTCAGGTTCGCGAAGCCTATCGAGAGAATCCTTCGCCGAGCAACACCCAATACGGTTGGGTCTGGGTCGACGAAGCTGGAAAAGAACCCAGCGTACCTGTTGGAGATCAGGAATAAACAACACTTATCGAAGTTTTCATTTCGGACGATGGAGGGGACCATATTTGGTCGTTGGGTGGAACGTGTTGCACCGATGAATGGATGACACTGACGCCACGTTCTGTTTGAAAACGAAAGTCTTTCGGGCACTCGAGCCCCTCATTCCCAGTGAATGAGGGGAACAAGTTTCGGTTCCAAAATGAACGCAATTGAAAGGCGTTTCCCATTCGAAACGGCGTGTTCTTCCCTAGAAAATTGTGTAATCTATTGAAAACTAGGCGGGTGAAGTAGCAGGGATACTTTGGTTCTTTATCCATACAGTTTTTCATCCTCTTGACCTCACTTGGTGGAGGTGGAACCGACACCAACTTTCTTTGCTCGGAACTCTTATCGCGACAAAGCAGAGCGGCCCATGGATCAGAATGCGCACCCGAACGAATTGAATCGACTTTCGTCAAACCTTCCCGAAGGCTCAAACACAGAACTGCAGACGACTGCAGAACCATCTCCGAAGACACCCCAAACCAGAGAACGGAAGGCCTGTGAAGACGAGCCGCCTAAACTGCGTGGTTCTCTGGGTCGGAAATGCGTTGGATGTTGCAAATGGATAATTGCTTCGCCGTTTCTGTTCTTGAGCCTCTACTTGTCGCTCGTGTTAGTTGGGTTGATCCCGGTGAACAATGACTTTCAACAAGCCAAAAAGGGCATCACGATACACATCTTTTCGACGGAAGTTCATTCCGACATCGTCATGCCCATCGACACGGATATCATCAATTGGCGTGATGAGTTTCCTGCCGAATGTTTCGACGAGCCGCCGAGTGATGCTAGCCACGTTGCTATCGGATGGGGAGCCCGGAAATTCTTCATCGAGACGGCGGGCTGGAAAGATTTCAAAGTGTCCACGGCAGCGAAAGCGTTGATGTTTCCGTCCGCGACGTGTATGCACGTGAGAATTACAACAGTCGAAGGCATGGTCGGAAAATTGACAAGGTCGATTACGATCACACCCGAACAATATCAAAAACTTGTCGACTTCATCACCTCGGAGTTCAAGACTGACGATGCTGGAAACAACATATGGATTGAGGGCGCGGCCTACGATTGGGAAGACGCGTTTTTCGAGGCCAAGGGGACCTACACCTGCATCAACACATGCAACGCCTGGGCGGGTCGAGCTTTGACGAGTGCCGGAATTCGCGCTCCTTGGTTTGCACCAATGCCTCGAACGTTGTGTATGTATGTGCCAGAGGGAAAGTAGTCTGGGAATCCCTCGATCATGGTCGCTTGAGTTTCTTCGGGACGTCGTTGGGAGGTCTGGACATCTAGGTTGTCAACACTGCAAAGTTTCAGCCGCTGTGTGTGAAGAAGATGTTACTTTCCAGGGGGCGTTCTTTCTCGGTACGCCGATTACGTTGATGGACTGGCCAGAAGCGAGAATCTCCATTTGACGTGTGATCGCGACGAATTGGTTTGCGGTGGCCTGACGGATACCAGGTCGTGTTGATAATATCTGGGTGATTTGCTGAAACCACACCGACATTGGTCAGCGGCCATGCTATTTCCGAAGGCGATTTCGATCGCACCAATAGACCTCCCTCTCGAACGACCCACTGACCGCGACGTGACGGTCTCCGAGTAAGACAATCGGTTCTTTCTCAACGTCATCCTGTTCGTCGCCAAGACGGGTATACCTTAGCGAGACTTGCCCGAGAGTATGTGCCACTCGGACAGCGTTTTCCAACGCTACAATCGATGGTCCTGAGAGGGAGTCCTCCAACGCATCTTCGAACACTTACAAGAGCCCGACACCGAATGGTTGTTCCTCGAATCGACCGTCACAAGGACTCGTCAACAGGCCGCTAGCGCGGAAAAAAACGGTGACCAGTCGATTGGCCGGTCGTTAGGCGGTTTGAGCACAAAAATCATGCCTGCGTCGATGGCTTGGGCAACCCTCTAATTCTCATTCTCACGCCAGGTCAAGAGGCCGACGTGAGTGTCAACACGACCTACACATACTGGCATTGCACGGCTTTTCGTGACAGCGGCTTCCAATCGGAGCATAACGGGAAACCTTGCAGAAACTACATGGTACGAACGAAGAGATTCTATTGCCGAGTATGCCTCGAAAATTGTCAGCCGGGAAAACACATTCCAAACTTGAGCAGAAGACTAATCGGCCCTTTCAACCGGACTTTACGCCGCAGTAAAGCCCACACAATGTTCCGCTCCTTCCGCAAAAAGCCGATCCACGTCTCGGCATCCGCCGTGACCTGTAAATCCGGTTGGCCGACGTGTCCTTCCTTCACAGAGATCTTTTTGTCACGGATCATGATAGTCGCTTGACATTCCTCACCGCCGGTAAACGTAAAGTGGTAAGTGGCGCTCAGACCGTCCGATTTGCCTGGCTGAAAAACCAACGGGACACCTCGCAAAAAACCAAGGATGCTGCTGGGCCGCAGACTGTTGCCGACATGTTTGGTTCTCTTGTTTGGGAAGCGTTTAGCGACATGATTCTCGGCATCTGAGTTTTTCAGGACATAGATGGTCTCTTCCTTGGCTTGTAGAGGCTTCACATTCTCGTTCAGATGGGTCTTCTTGTCGCTGAGAAATGGACCGATGACATCTTCGCCAGCAGGACAGACGGACAAACAATATGCCGCCTTGTAATTGGCTCCATAAGACAGGCTTTGCCACATGGAAGCAGACTCGGCATCGGTCACTTTCTTGCGATACTCATATCGGTTCTTACTGTCGGCAACTTCTTCCGCCCAGTCTGTAAAGCCGCCCATGAACTCTTTGTAATTGTGGGTGTAGCAGGCTGAGAAGTTGAAATCGCCGTCCGATGAAATGGCACCCACAGGGCAAACCGCCACACAAAGTTTGCATTCCAAGCAAGGATTGTAGTCGATGGGCTGGTCGTATTTGGTGACTTCGGACTCAACGAGGATCGTACCGAGCAAAATGAAGTTACCAAATTTCCTATGGATGACGTTTCTATGAATCCCCATCATGCCCAAACCAGCAGCGACAGCGACCGGCTTGTGAGACACCACCCAAATCTTTCCTGGGAATTTGTCCATTTCCATTGGAAACCCCATTGCCGGATTGAGGGTCTTGATGCCTCGGTCTTCTAAAACACGAACAACTTTGCGACCAATTTCATTAACGTGATCTCCACTGTGGTGAAATTCCAAGTTGGCCACGGAACGGGCTGGAGATCGAATAGGCTCTCGGTTCATTCGCACGACGAAGCTGATGAGGGTCTTGGCTTGAGGGAATGCCTTGAGAATATCATCCCGTTGGTCGTCAACGGCTGGCCTGCCGATCTCGACGAAACCAACATCATCGGCACCGGCATCGAGGACGAGTTGGCGAAGCTCGTTGGAGTCAAGTGGGGCTTGCACTTCCGAGGTTGTTTTATGATCCTTTTGCCAAAATTGTTTCACTGTGGGGTGGTCGGCTAAATTCATTTACGCTGTCCTTTCATTGCAACAAGTGAATTTTATTTGCATATACAAATAAAATGACAAAAAAAGAGGCAGTGCGATCAGGTATTGGCATTCAACTTTCCCACTGCTTGCTTCAACTGGCTCACAATCTCATCTCCAAGGAGGGCCTTGGCCTTTTCTTGAGCCTCTTGCCAAGCTGGTGCTGCTTTTTTCAGGAGACTGTGTCCAGCTTTGGACAAGCAAAACGGGTGCGCCCGTCCATCGTCATCATCGACGACTTCCAACCAGCCATTAGCCTTCATTCGTTCGACATTACGGCTTAACGTGGAAACGTCCAGGTGAAGATGCTGGCACATCTCGGCAGGCCGGGCCAAACCCATCTTGCCCGCCGCCACCAAAATATTCATTTGGCTGACTTTGAGGCCGAGTGGGCGCAGGGCCTCGTCGTAGATGTTTGTGACCTTTCGATTGAGCATCCGCAATCGCACGGCAATGCATTCGTTTGCAATTGTGTCAATCGTTGGCAGGTTTGCAGGAGCTGTCATCGTTTTACCTCCTCTTTATTTGTATATGCAAACAAATGAAAATCAATGGCATTTTGTGTGGATTTGACTTTCGAGTAGTAGGAGGATTCGGCCATTGAAATCCGTTTCCATTTTCATGAATAGATCAATTCTTCTGAACGGTCTGTGGAATCAAAGATTGAAATTCAATTTATGTGCCAGTCTTGGGACTGTCTCAACTCAAGTGAACGTCGGTTGACGGTTAAGTTGTGGGCGCTTTGCAGACGGCGAACCACAACTCGTTTCCGTGTGTAAGGACTTTGATCGCCGACATTTCTGCGCCGAGATGGCGATAAACTGTCTACCAGCCAAAGGCGTAGATGAGTGGATTCCCCCAACTTGAAACGATTCTGTCGCTACAAGTCCAAAGATAAAGGCCACATGCAATTTGTCGCATGTGGCCTTTAATAATGGAGGCGGCGGGAATCGAACCCGCGTCTCGGCGTATATTCACGCCGGCGTCTACGTGTGTATCTTGTCTTTTGATAGTTTCGCCCGGTCAAGCGCCGACAAGCAGGCTCTATCTCAGGCTAACCGATAGTGGATTTAACCATTGCCTCCACCGGTGTCCGGCAATGGCGATCCTGATTTGACGACCGAGCCAGAACCTCTCAGGCTAAAATCCTGGACTCGGGGCTACTTTATTTACGCAGCCATGCTGAATTGTGGCTCAGCATTTATTGTTGTGATCAGCTTTTTACGTGGCCAGCTGATCAACCACGACACGCAACCGTCGCTTCAAGTACCCGATCGAAACCAGATCGCCCCCTTTCGTGGAGATCATCAATTCTTCACATGGCAGTATTATACGCATGGGTGAGATTCCAGGACAAGGGGCGATCAACAGCCGATTACTTTCCGCCGGGTGGGACGTATTTCTTGAGCCACGCGAAGACTTCCCTGTGCCAGTATTCGCTGTTGCGTGGCTTGCTGACCCAGTGACCTTCGTCTGGGAAGTTGATCATCTTTGAGGGAATTCGAAGGCGTTGTAAGGTCGTGAACAACTGCAACCCCTCCGACACCGGGACACGAAAGTCCAAGTCGCCGTGTATGATCAACATCGGGGTTTTGAAGTTTTTGGCGTAGAGGTGAGGGGACCACTTTCGAGTGAACGTTTTCTCCCAGGGCTTGCCCTTGTGTTCCCACTCGTCGAACCAAAGTTCTTCGGTTGTGCCCCACATGCTGTCGAAATTGTAAACGCCGCAGTGAGTAATGAGCGTGTTGAACCGGTCGGTGTGCCCCTGGAACCAGTTCATCATGTAACCGCCATAAGACGCGCCGGCAGAACCCATTCGCTTGGTATCGATGTAAGGCAGCTTTTCCAAATAGTCCATTCCCTTCATGAGATCCTTGAAGACCTTGCCACCCCAATCGCCTGTGATTTCGTTGACGTACTTCTGGCCGAACCCAGTGCTCCCGCGAGGGTTGGGGGCGGCGACGACGTAGCCCTGCGCCGCCCAGATTTGTGGATTCCAACGGTAACTCCAACTGTCGCCCCAAGCGCCTTGGGGTCCGCCGTGAACGAGGTACACGAGCGGCCATTTCTTCTTGGGATCGAATCCTGGTGGCTTGAGAATCCACATCTGCATGGGTGTCCCACCGTCGCCTTTGACGGTCACACTTTCGGGTTGTGGGAGGTCGAGTTGGCTGAGAATGGCGTCGTTCGCACGAGTGACGTTTTTGGCTTTTCCGTCGAATTGGGTGACGAAGACCTCCGTCGGAAACGTCATCGCGACGCGTGAGAACGCCATCGTTTTTCCGTTCTGGCTGATCGTCAGGGAACGTTGGGTGTGACCGCTGATGATCTTCTTTGGCGTGGCGGATTCGATGTCGACTTCGTAAATGTTCGAACGAGCCTTTTTTTCGGCGATGAAGCAGAGTGTTCGATCGTCTTTCCAGGCAAAATCTTCTACAGAACTGTCGAAGTCGGGGGTGAGACTTTTGCGTTTTACGTTGGCGCCTTTGCCCAAAGGAATGATGTACAATTGCCAGCGGTCGGCTTCGGACCCTGGGATTTTCTGGGCGCGGTAAGCCATCCATTTGCCGTCGGGAGAGAAGCGAGGTGCGCTGTCGGCAGCTTTGTTGGCTTTGGTGAGGGTTTGCATTTTGCCACCCGTCGTGGGTACTGCGCAAATGTCATAGTTGGTGCTCCACGCTTCGTCCTTTTCCGGGGTCGCCGTGAAGACAACATACGCGCTATCGGGCGAAAACGTGAAGTCATCGCCGATGGCGAATGTAAACGACGTTGGGAAGGCGTCGCGGTCGAATGGGGTGACGTCTTTCGGCTCTCCACCGCTCGACGACATCACGAACAGGTGTTCGCGTTTGTCCTCGACGTAATGGTCCCAGTGACGGAAAAAGAGTCTGGTAAAGACCCGAGCTTTGACGGGATTTTTGGCCTTTGCGTCCATCCGCTTTTTGTTCATGGCGTTGCTCTTTTTGTAGGGCAACTTCGAATACTCGGGATAGACCGTCGAGACGAAGGCGATCTTCTTACCATCGTGGGACCAAAGCCCGTTGTCGGCTCCGGTCGCTATGGTTGTCAATTGAGTGGCTTCTCCACCTTTTAGAGACAACAACCATAATTGCGTTGTTCCGGAACGATTCGATGTGAAGAGAATTGAAGAACTGTCAGGGTTCCATCGTGGATGCCACTCGCTGTAGCTAGAAGTTGTGGTCAACCGGCGACGGGTCTGACCATCCACCGATACCATCCAAATGTCGGAACGACTTTTGTTGTCTTTGAGACTCACTTCGCTGACTGTGCACGCCACCCATTTTCCATCCGGACTGATTTGCGGATCGGAAACACGTTGGAACCGGAATAGGTCCTGGATCTTCATTGGGCGGCGTTCTTGGGCTAGCGCCGGGGACACGGTCGATCCCGCAACCAACAGTGTCATGATGAGACGCATATGCATGCTGATTTCCTTCTTATGAGCAAACGATCTTTGAAACTAACATGACGTACAAAGGAGATCAGAACTTGGCGTTTGTCAAGCATTTCCTCTCGGAGTTGTGCTTGCGTCCTCTACAATGAGAAACTAACACGACCCGTACGATGACCAGCCCACGAGGAACATACATGTCCGAACAACAGACGACGCAGTCAGCGAGCCCCAATACGACATCTCAAGAAACTCTCCAGTCTGGTGAGAATTCGGAGACAACCCCCAGCACACAAGAACACCTGGAAGAAGCGAAAACGCAAGAGGAACACGGCGACCAATCAGAAGGTCAGGATCAGGAAAACTCGCGTTTCGGAGTCTGGACATCATTGGTCGGCCTTGGCTTTGGGGCTGGTGTGTTGTTGGTGGTGGTGTTGGGGATCTGGTGGTTCGTGACGGGTCACGTCATCAGCACCCAACGTGTGTTTTCCGGTCCCAAAGACGGGATCTCTGGTGTGGGAGTGTCGGGTGACGGAAAGATCGTGACGGCGAGTTCCCACGACGGATTGATTTATGTTTGGAAAGGGACTGGGGAAAAACTCCGAACTCTGGACAGTCAAGCCGGCGCTGCCACGTGTATGGCTATGTCTGCGGACGGGAAGATTCTAGTTGCTGGTGACTTAGCCGCAGCTCGCGTCTGGGACTTGACAACGGGAACATTACTCCATCGGCTTGACTCACTTCGGGGGAATGTGAAAGCAATCGCGCTTTCTCCAGATAAGAGTATTGTCGCAACAACAAGCGAAGCCCCTGGTTTGCCACCGCACATGCTCCGAAAAAATCAGAAACGAGAGCCGGACTGGATAATCGAGTTGTGGAGCGTTGAGACAGGCGAGAGGGTTGGTTTGTTGGCAGGGCACACCAAGAAAGTGCGGAGCTTGGCGTTTGGTCCCCAAGGGAAGTATCTCGTATCAGGCGGGGGAGATATGGTGCGGGTCTGGGATGTATCCGCAGGAGTACAAGTCAAGGAAATCGCTATTTCTGGTGACTCCGGTTCCGACAGGTCGTCTCCGGATGTTCGTGGCCTCGAGTCGGGGGTGGATTGTGTAGCGTTCTCACCAGACGGAAAACGCATCGCCTCGGTCGGAGAAGACAACATCATTCGCGTTTGGGATTGGGAATCGAAAAACGAAACTCTCGCGATTGCTGAGTCTCCGGGAAAGGTGCAGTCCGTCGTTTTTGGTAGAGACGGACGGTATTTGTTTTCCGGTTCGTTACGAAAGTTTGGTCTTCGCAATCCCGAAGAAAAGAAGTCGAGGAGTCGTACCATCCAGGGATGGAATGTCGTCAACGGGACTGAGCAATTTCACTTCGACCGAGAAGAAATTGGTGTTTTGAGTCTGGCTGTTTCCCCCAACGGTCGTTATCTGGTTGCGGCCGGGGATGATGAGCGGGTGTATCTTTTTCGGATACCTTGAGCCGGTGGTGGTGCGGGTGGCTCAGCATCCGACTGTGGAGGCCGGAGCAGCTAAAGTAGCAAAAGCATTTGGTGGTACCTGGCCAGGACAGGAAGAAGCGAACGGCACACGGACCGTGCTTGCTACGGTGGTTCATCGGCGACGCGAACTCATGGTTGATCGAGAGGGCCGCGTTCTTGCAACAACCATTTTTCGGAAATCATTATTGCTTGGTCTTGGCACTTGTTCGAGAGGAAACTGCCGCGGGGGGAAGGATCCGCGGAAGCGGTAGGAGATTCGGTTGGAGAATTGGTCTCTCGTTTCTTTTTCCGCTTTGTAGTTCAGGTTGGGCTTGGGGAAAGATATTCAAGCGTTCTCCTGGACGTTGACCCTTCGTGGTAGGCTCTTCTTCAAACAGCTTTTTTCGTTTCTTTTTTAGGCCTTCGAGCGGATCTTCCAGGATAAAGAAGTTCTCGGCCGGTTCGGTTCCCTGGGAATATCTCTTAGCATTCGGCCCAGGTGGAATACTCGAGGGATAGCCCTTCGGGTGGTGGCGTCCCATTGGGCCTTTCGCTCCGTACAAGTCCTCAAAGAACTGAATCTGGTGAGTTTCCAGAATCGTTCCAGTCTCGAGTTCCAGTGTAGCCAGTTCGGTGTTATACGCTGCAAGCGCTTGAGCTTCGGCGCTAACGACGTTGGCCCAATCGGAAACGGCCTGAAGGACGTTCAACAGGATGGCGTCCTGCCCAACGCGAAAGCGTACTACCTGGGCCTGGAGATTTTCTCGGGCGGCTGTTCTTCCTAACTTCAAGACCTGGTATTGCTCATAAAATTGGGACAAATTCCGAACGGTGGTAGCCAGATCGTGGGTTGCCGCGTGTAGCCCTTGGTCCAAGTTGGCCAAATCGCGTGCTAGAGCCAGTTGAGATTGTCGGAGGAACGCTCTGTCCTGTCGCAGGCCCAAGGGCAGATCGATGTTCACCCCCAAGATCCAGTCGGTGAACTGACCGTGGTTCGTATCGATATTTGCACCCGAGGGCGTCGAACCTGACAGGCCATTCCAACGGTATAGTGCTACGAGATCGGCGTTGGGAAGGGCTTGATTCTCGGCTTGGATGATGCGCTGTGTGTCGGCTTCGATGATGAGTTTCAATTCGATGAGGTCCGGTCGGTGCTGTTCGGCTACCTTCACGAGTTTGTCCCACTCCCATTCCAGTTTCTGACTCGTTGGTTGAGTCGAGGGAACGAGCTTGGTTCCGTCCGAAGGTGGTAAACCAATGAGATTCCGGAGGGCCGCTTCGCGTTGGATCAGATTGGCTCGCGAAGCTACAAGCGTGGCCTTCGCCTGGAATAGAGCGGTTTCCGTCTGTGTTACGTCGGCTCCCGCCACACGACCTACTTTTTCTTCCCCTTTGAGCTGGTTGACGGCCTCGACAAGGGTCGCGACCTGTTTTTCCCGAGCCCAAACGTCGGTTCTTGCAAACACCAAAGACCAGTAAGCGTCGATGACTCCACGGACCAGTTCCTGGACGCTCCCCTTGAATCGATAAAAGGATCTCTCAGTATCCAGCCGAGCGATGACGATCGGGGCGAGGTTGGGTTCGATGCCAGCGCCTTTCAAAAGTGGATGATCGAGTCGCAAGGTGGTTCGTGTGCGATTTTCGGGGTCGAGCGGAAATGTGCCCGGACTAAATCGTGAAAGGTCGTCGGTGAAAGAGAGCGACGCGCGTCCTCCGGTGACAGTTGTTTTAGCCACACTTAAATCGAAGGTGTAAGTATCCGTGCGAGTGCCTGCGATGCGCGCGAACGCCGGTTCGGCAAAGTCGAGCGTGGCAATCGGTGTTTCGATGTGATTGAACGTGTTGTTCAACAACAATGTTGGGTCAAATCTTCCGCGTTGTTGATCGATGAGGGTGTTGGTGATGGCTGTGTCGTAAATTGTGGTTCCGCTCGATACAGCCGTTATGCCAGCAAGAACTCGTACGACTTCGGAGTTACGCAAGGCGATGTGGATAGCTTCGTTGAGTGACAGCTTACGTTCTTTGTTGAGATCTTTTTTCTCTTCGTCTTGGAGGTCAGTCACAGTTATCGGCCGGGGTAACTCGGGGATATTGGCGGGGACCATTTCCGCGGGATCACGAATCTCCAAATTTCTTTGTTCACGAACGACGTCGGCCCAAAAAAACGGAACGTGCGTACAACCGCCTGTTGTGATGCCTGAGAGCACCACAACCACGAGAACCAATTTATCTGAGAGTTGACGCCGGAGATTTCGCATATCCCAAATATCGACTGTCCGTGCTGAGGACTTAAAACTTTTTCAGTTGCAACGATAATTAGGATTTTTCTAATAAATCGGTTTCCGAAATATGAGTCGACTGGAGGGCTTTGATGGCGTGAGAAAACTCGGTCGTGTCGGCCACTACATCGCCGTCCTTGAGGGCGACGATTCGGTCGGCGTGTTTGGCAACTTCGGGGTCGTGGGTTACAAGGATGACCGTCAGTCCGAGATTCTGGTTGAGCTCACGGAACATTCGAATGATGTCCTGGCTCGTCTTGGAATCCAGGTTCCCGGTGGGCTCGTCCCCCATCAAAATAGAGGGATTGCTGACCAAAGCGCGAGCGATGGCTACGCGTTGTTGTTGACCGCCCGAGAGCTGGCTTGGGTGGTGGTCGAGTCGGTCTCCGAGCCCTACCTTCTCCAAAACTTCCTTGACTCGCATTTTTCGCTGACGCGGAGAGAGCCCTTTCTTTGCATAAAGCAGCGGAACCTCGACATTTTCCATTGCCGAAGTTCGAGGTAGCAAATTGAAGTTTTGGAAGACGAAACCGATTTTGCTATTGCGAATGCGAGCGCGTTCGTCACCAGACATTTTTTGGATTTCTTGGCCGTCAAGTAGGTAGCTGCCGCTGGTGGGTCGATCCAGGCAACCCAGGGTGTTCATGAGAGTTGATTTGCCCGAACCCGATGGACCGATGAGCGCGACATATTCACCTTTCTGGATAGAGAGAGTCGCCGAACACAAGGCTACTACCTGTACTTCTCCGAGGTCATAGACTTTGCGTATTTTGTGAAGTTCTATAAGAGCCAACAGTGCTCTCCCGAAAGAATCAGTACGTAAGGTTTTGCCAGAGTCCAGAACTTTGCGATTGGACGCCGCAGGTGTTTATTCCATCGAACCTGGATTGTTTCAATCGAGTCATCCAGGGTTGTGCAGGCCGAGTGAAATCCAGCGTGTTGTGAATGTCAGCACGACCCAGAATGATTGTGTGGAGCGACCTGGACTCCTTGGACTACTGTATCTGCCGGACGACCAAGAGTCCTCTGGTTCGAGTTAGATGGAACGGAGCATCGACGTTATCCACTGACTTGGTGCGTCAACAAGGACATCCCTTTTGAGGGAGTACTAGCGGAATATCTCCTGTCGTCGAACAAGCGGAGAATCTCTAAGAGATATCAGTCGCTGGCTGATTAGTTTCACCTCAGTGTCATCGATTCGGGCTCTTGGAGAGCGTGGGAGTCGCCTGGAAATGCTCGCGAAGATGCCTGAGTGCGGGCATGAGAAACAACACTGCTCCATAATGTGTAGTGTTGTACCAGAATATTTTCTGGCGACCGGTGGCTTTCCATAGTTTCTCGGCCATCGCAGCAGGAACCACTTCGTCTCGCTTGGCTGCGACCATAAGAACTTTACGATTTTTCAAGTTGGCTGCGCAGGTCAACGGATCGACCGGTGCAAGCAGAATCTGTAGTAGTTTTTTGTTGCCGCCGAATGACTCATAGAGCTTGCGATATTTGGCTGCTTCGGGATGCTTGTGGTTGTATAAGCCCTCGGCCAGTCCTCCCCCGGCAAGGAGAATGGCCACCCGGCTCAACTTAGGCTCCATCTCGGCGCTGAGTGCCGTCATGAACCCACCAAGGCTAGTTCCGACGATGCCAAGGTTCTCCGCATCGATTTCTTTGCGTGAGTCCATCCAAGCAGTTAGTCGACGGACGTCCAGGATCGTCTGTCGGATGCCAGCCATCGTACGGAGGAGGTTCGTCGAGATGAGGCGAATACGTCCCTTGCCTTGAGGTCGCCTGGGGCCATAGTAGGCCATGTGCATGAAAACTGCACCGACGCCGTTCTGAGCAAGGGACTTCGCGATGATCCGCCCAGGTCCCTGGTCTCCGCCAAGAATGTGAAGGACGATGACACAAGGAAACTGTTTTTTACCGATGGGTCGGTAGTAGGTTGCGTGGACGGTATCGTTGACAGGAAACTCACTCTTGATCGCGGAAGGAAACGTGAGCTTGTAGGTGAGATACTTGGCCAGTTGGGAACTGCTCACCTTGGTCAGTTTGTAGGGAAAGTTATCTGGTTGGAGTTGATACTGCTTGGGGATGTTTCTCTGGTCGCCTTCAATTGTGACCTTCACCACACCCGTTTCGACCTCTGCGTTGGTTTGGGTTTCGGCGGCGACCAAGGCCACGTTTGTGAGGCAAAAGAACAACATTGCTGTGGGAACAATTCGCATCATGGGACTTCCTCCTACTGTCAAAACTGTGTGACCTACCATAAAGGAGAAAGTTGAAAGGTAAAAGACAAAAGGTGAACTTTTTCGCCAAGAGCTGTATTCGATGTGAGAGTGGACGGAGATCGATTTCTGATTCCGAGCCTCACTGAAGCCTCTGGAGACTACAGATATTCAGAGATTTTTGGTGTGCCATCGCTTTGGCTTCCCCATGGCTTGGGCTCACCCTAGCAAGAATAGGACAGTAAGAGATTTCGTGTTCCCTGAGTCCGTAACACTTCTGTTGTGCGATCCTCGATGGAGCAAAGACTTCGATGCGTGCTGGCTTATTGAACGTAGTTGTGGAGCGACGGGTTCCGAGAAGCTGCGTTGAGACTTTGCGTTGGTAAAAAATTGGTTCACATTCACCAACGCTCGTCTCACTTCTCCCGCATCATTTCAATGACTGCAGATACGCCAACAAGTCTGCAGCCTGTTCGGCAGTCATTTCGCGAAGTAATCCATCGGGCATGATGGAGGTCTGTTGGGGTAACATCCGCAACACACTCGCGCGAGGAATTCGAATGGGTTCAGGGCCAGCGTTCTTCATGACGAGTTCCTTGTCGGTCTTCCGGACGATCAGCCCGCTATAAAACTTCCCGTTCCGGGTCGCGACGGCATACGTGCGATACTTAGGGTCGATCGATTTCGAGGGATACAACAGGTTCTCGAGAATCTTGGCAGGGGTCAATTTCTTGCCGACGTGGGTCAAGTCTGGACCGAGTTCGCTGCCTTCCTTGCCGACGCGGTGACAAACGGTACACTGGGCCGCTTTCCCGAAGAAGAGTTGCTTCCCGCGCTGAACATCGCCGCTCATTGAGAGCAACGTTGGAGCGTGGATGTTGTCTCCGAGCTTGCGAATACGGAGGTTCGCCGGGACAAATCGTTCGAACAGATCACGGGCGTGGATTTCTTTGTGGGTATGGGCCGTTTTGACGATTTGGTCACGGACGGATTTAGCGAATCGACCTTCGTCTAACGCTCGCAGTAAATACAGGGAACGACTTGGCTTGGCGAGCAGTTGGTTTATCAATGCGGCACAGCGTTGCTGACGTTGTTGCAATTGTCGCTGTTCGACGACCCTTCGAGCTTGATCTCGGTCCTGTGGAGTCGGTTCGATTCGTCCGGCTTTTCTGGCGAGGCCTTTTGCCTCTCGGTCAATCGCTTTTGTTCGGTTCTGGGGGTTCGGTTGTGCGACCTCATCGCCGAGTTGTTCGAGTTTCGTGATCAGCTTTTCTTCGTCAGGGCGAATTGGTAGTTGTCGGATCCAGTCGTGGATGAGCCGTAGCCCCGCACGGTCCAACACGTCGCAGCCTATCTGAGGCATGTGACCTTTCCCACGGGTGGACATCCGGTAGTAGAGGATGCTGCGATATGGATCTCCGGTCGCCACGACTTTTGCGTTTTCGATGCCGTAGTCGCCCTGGAGCGGAGCCTGATCGATGGCCTTCGTTTGTTCGAGTGGGCGATCGTATCGCAAGTGGATCAAGGCCGTTCCACCGGCTCCGGATTGATGACAGTGAGCACAGTTAGCGTGGAGGTAGGCACGCGCTCGGGTGTCGATGCTGGCTGATCGATCGTGTGGATTGGCGAGTGGCTGCCAGTATTTTTGAGTGAGTTTTCGAGGTTGGCTCTTTCCTGGTTCGGCGTGTTCGATGACACCGATATGCTCGAACGTCGTGAGCTGATTGGCCTCATGCTCATCGTACTGGAAATCCAGGTCGATTTGCTCGGGAGTGAACGCCAGGTTGTATCCGGCCCACGGATTATGGCAGATCAAACATTGGTTGCGACTGTGGAACCGCCACTTTTGTTGGCGGACACCACCGGGAGCCGTTTTCGATGGGATCGTGAACGTCGCTTCTGCGCCAGAACTCGGGACGAGTGTGGCGTCGGTTTGGTCTTCATTCCAACGATAGGAGTAAGCCCCCCAAGCGACTCCATCGAAATGAAGGATTTGAGTTTCGACGTGTCGACGCGTGGTCGGATCGTTGTCTTGCATCTCGAGCGAAAGTGTCTTCACGAGAACGGCGTCTTTCGGGAAGTGGAACCGGGTTCCGTAGGCGGCGTCGGGACTCGGTTGCTTGCGTTGGTAGACTCGCAGGGCACTCTTATTCGGCAGGGCGACCCAACGCTGGCTCGTGGCGTGGTCGGCCCAGCGTTCGGCTTTGATTGCGAAGGGCAAGACGCCGGGTGCTGGAATTTGCTTGGCAGTATCGGAGAACAACCCAGTCTCGCTCAACTTACGAGGAAACTTCTTGTGTAGGTCGGAACCGGATTTGTTCGGAACGAGTTGGTAAATCCCCCCTCGAGGGATGTGGTCCAGATAATACAGTTCGCCGTCGTGGTCCTCTCCGAATGCAACGATTCGTTGGTTGGTCTTGGCCAGAACTTCCAAAGAAGCGATCTTCTTGCCGTCCCACTTGGCACCCCAGAGCGTTCGTGTGGCCCAATCGCCGCAAACATACATTCCCTTGAGTTTAGGAGATCGCTTGCCGTGATAGACATATCCGCCGGTGATCGAGGACGCCTCGGTGTGGGAGAACACAATCGTCGGTGGTAGTATGGGCGTGGGACCAGTTTTGAGATTGGGCCGCACGGGTTCTCGGCCTTCGACGATCGACCAACCGTAATTCCCGCCTTTCTCGACGCGGTGGATCATCTCCCAGCGTTCCCAACCGACGTCACCGACCCACAAGTCGCCAGTTGCCTTGTCGAAGCTCATACGCCAAGGGTTGCGAAATCCGAAAGCCCAAATCTCGGGACGAGCGTTGGGGGTGTCGACGAATGGATTGTCTTTCGGGATGGAGTAGGGCTTGTCTTTGGTAGAAGTATCGACATCGATTCGGAGCAGGCTCGAAAGCAAGTCGGTCACGTCTTGACCTGTGGCCCGTGGGTCGGGAGGGTTGGGGACTTCGGCGTCCCCAGTCGAAATATAAAGAAACCCATCCGGACCAAACTTCAAACAACCTCCGTTGTGCCCTCCCTCGAGCCAGGTGATGATGGTTTTTTCGCTTTCCACATCGAGTCGTGGCGGGTCTGTTTTGGTGACCTTGAACCGGGATACTCTCGTTCCGTCTTTGAGATGCTGACCACGTTTCTTCGTTTGTATGACATAGCAAATGTAACAATAGCGGTTTTCACGGAAGTTGGGATGAAAAGCGAAACCATAGAGGCCGCGGACCCAATGCCCCTTGTCTCTTGGAAGGTTTTTCAATTCGGCGTTCAAATCGACGAACAGATCGGCCTTCTTGACATTCTGGTCGTTGGGGAAGGTGAAAACTTTTCCACGTTCCTGGGCAACGAGTAGGCGAACGGTACCAGGAACGCTTGTGAACAAGACTGGCTTATCGAACGCCAAATTGGGGAATGCTCGTTGAGACCGGTAGGGCAATGGTGCATCCGGAGAGCCTTTAATACGCGAGGTCGTCCAAGGAATCCTTTTGTTGATGCCCACTGGCGACGAGTTGGAGGAACGAGAGTTCGATGCTGGCTCCTTCGTCGGTAGCATCCCGAACGAATGGGTTAAAGATAGTAGACCTCCCACGAAAGCGACCCAGACGATCACTGCACTCGCAGACAACGAAGAGAGAAAGAGCCAAGAACGTTTCATAGTGAGAACCGTATCTGGAGAGGTTGAGGAATTCGAAGTTCTTGCATTTATTGTCGAGAATGAGCGGACAGTAAAGACTTTACTTTACCTCGATTGCCTTCTTGATTGCAGAGCGTTTGGTGAATTTCGAAGCCTGGGTTGTACTGTGAACAACTCCGGCGAGTTTGCTGACAGGGTTTTCCTTGTTCAGCTTGACTCCCAAACCCAATTCCGGTTGTAAATTTCGCCTTGCTTCGTATACACAGTGCTCCAGACACGGAGGAGACCTGAGGCCGATCGAGGACAAGGAAACGTCGGGAAAATGGAGAGTCGTATCCGGAGTCAATGGCGTCGCTCCGTTACCATTTTGGTGACGATGGGCTTGTTCTGCCTTGCCGGATGCGCTGGACATCACGGGAACCCTCGATATTTTCCTTGGTATCTCGCACCCGGACCGATCGAGCGAAGCCACGCCAAACCCGCTGGTCACGGCTACTATCAAAACTTCGATCCCTATGCAGTCCGACTCGAAGTACGGCCCCTGAATCCAGCTCCGGTACCAGTTCGAACCCAACACGTGATCATTGCCACGGTGGTGGACGCCAAAGGTGATCCGTTGCGGCAAAGACGCGTTCATTGGGTCGTGCAGGGAGAAGGTCATATCGTCGAAGTGGACGAGAGCGGATACCTTTCCGACCGTGGGTATACCATCGACCACAAGTCAGCCGTCAGCTACACGAATTATGGCTATCACAATATCACACGAGGGAACCTCGATCCCAAGGATGATTTCCAGCTTCGTCCGGGACAGACATGGTGTGTCGTGTCCTCAGCAGCGGAAGGTGATTGTTCGATCAGCGTCGTCGCGCCTGGGATCGCCAACTGGGATAAGCGCAAGGTCGTCGTGACCGCCAAGTGGGTGGACGCGACCTGGATTTTCCCCGAGAACGCGACGGCTCGTTTCGGAAGCAAACACGTCTTCCGCACGCAAGTGTTGCGGTACACCGACAAGCAACCTCTGGCGAACTATCAAGTCCGATACAAAATCCTCGACGGGCCCCCTGCTCTACTCATTTCCAAACAGGAGCGAGGAACCAGTCAGGAAACGACAGTAAAAACGGGGCTGGACGGGTTTGGCGACGTTGAAATCGTTCAGGACCAACCGTCTCAAGGGATCAACCGGGTGAGCATCGAAGTCGTGCGACCCGCTGATCCGACAAAGCCCGGTGGGGTGGGAATTGTCCTGGCGAAGAAGATCGTCTCCATCGAATGGCTAGCACCAAACATCACAATGAACCACACAGGACCGGCAACGGCCGACATAACCGAGACAGTGACCTTTACGACGACCATCGCGAACACGGGAAAAGTGGACTCGTCGCCGCTCAGTGTGAAGTCACAAATCCCGAATGGTTGGCGTTTCGTTGGATCGAAACCTAATGCCAATTTCAATGCCCCAACAAATGAAGTCATTTGGACGTTCGGCAAGTTGGCGGCAGGGCAAACGATATCGTTGGAGACCATTTGCGAAGCGAATCGGACCGGGCAGTTCGAAAGCTGCGCCGTGGTCGAGACGACCGAAGGACTGGGGGCCAAGAAATGCACCACGACTCAGATCACTCGAGGTCGACTTGATTTGAAGGTCACCGGACCGGAATTCGGCGTCGTTGGAGAAGCGGCCACGTTCCAAATCCAGGTAGCCAACCTTGGCAGTGGTGTCGCGAGAAAAGTGTTCGTCGATGCAGAATTCACCGATGGGCTGAAATCGGCCGACCCAAGCCAAGGCGGGAACAAGGTCACGGCCGAATACGGGACGATAACTCCCAACCAACCTCTCGACGCACTGCCGTTGAAGTTGATCCCCATCCGCGCAGGCAACCAATCCGTCCAGATCACTTTACGAGCAGAAGGACTAGCTCCGATTACAAAGACGATCAATCTCCCAGTCCGACGACCCAAACTCAGCGTGCGGATCGACGGGCCGCCGAGTCGAGTCGTAGGTCGGCCCGCCGAGTGGAACATCACGGTGGCTAACAACGGAGACGTCCAGTTGAGTAATGTGGTGGTACGGAGCCAACTCCCAGCCGGGTTCGAGTTCGAGGAAGCCAAACCGAATGGCCGACTCATCCGAGCGAACAACGAGGTCGTTTGGGAACTCGAGCCACTTGCAGCGGGACAGCCCAGAACGCTCCAGTTGAGAGCCCGGTGTGGACCAACCCAGAAAGAGTTGTATCGCACGACCGTCAAGGCGACCTCGGATTACGGGCAGGCGGCGGAGGATGAGGCGACCATCAAAGTCGTGGGCCTCGGTGCACTTCGAGTCGAGGCAATGGATTTTGGAGACCCCATCGAAGTCGGCAAAGAAGTCGTTTACCAAATCGAAGTCGAGAACACGGGGAGCGGACCCGTGGAGAACATTCTTGTGGATGTCAAGGTTTCCCCCGAACTCCGCATTTCGGCGCTCAAAGGACCGCCCGGCAAAGGTGGCGGAGCCGATGGACGGACCGCCTCGTTTGGCCTTCTTGAAAAACTCGACCGAGGGGAGACTAAGAACTATTACGTCCGCACGGTCGCGAGTAAGGCAGGGAATGCTCGTATCCAGGTCAAACTATCGAGTAGCGTGGGGACCGTTATTGAGGAAGAGCCAACGGCCATCATCCGGAGCAATGGTGGCCGAATTGGTCCCCCACCCCAAGGTCCGAACCTCAGTGGAGTGCGGAGACCGCTTCCTGAGGGAAGTCAGTGACGGAAGAGTGTTTTGCTTGTCGGTTCACCGATATTATCGGGACACCAATTTAAGACCCCATCGGGTCGAGATAATGGCCAAGCTTATCTCGCTTGATCTGGAGATACTTCCGATTCAATGCATTGGGGGGAGTCAAGATCGGAACGCGCTCGACGATCTTCAAACCGTAGCCGTCGAGCCCAACGACCTTCCGTGGATTATTCGTAAGCAAACGTATTTCCCGGACGCCCAAGTCGCGGAGTATCTGAGCCCCGATGCCGTAATGGCGAAGGTCTGCTGCAAAGCCAAGACGTTCGTTGGCCTCGACTGTGTCGAGGCCTTCTTCTTGCTGTAGTTTGTAGGCTTGTAATTTGGGTAAGAGACCAATCCCACGCCCCTCTTGTCGCATGTATAAGACTACGCCCTTCCCAGCCTTTTCGATTTGTTCCATGGCCTGATGCAATTGCGAACCGCAGTCGCAAAGGAGGCTGTCAAAGATGTCTCCGGTCAAGCACTGGCTGTGAATTCGCACAAAGACTGGTTCGTCTTGAATGGGTGTTTGGCCATTCGTTTCGATCCCGATTCCACCTTTACAAATGGCCAGATGCGGCTCGGGATCGACAAGTGACGTATATGCGATTAAGTCAAACTCGCCGCGTTTGCTCGGGAGTTTCAGAGTTAGCTCGCGACGGATCAATTTCTCACGGAATCGACGATACTCGATCAGATCGGCAATGGTGCACATCTTGAGGTCATGCTCACGACAGAATTCCTGTAAATCGGTCACACGAGCCATGGTTCCATCTTCGTTTACGATTTCGCAGATGACCGCGGCTTCCTTGAATCCGGCGAGTCGCGAGAGATCGATACTGCCCTCGGTATGTCCGGCTCGAACGAGGACGCCGCCGGGCTGTGCTTTGAGACAATACATGTGGCCCTTGCCACGAACGAGATCGTTTGGCGTTGTATTTTCGTCGATTGCGATTTGGACAGTCCTGGCGCGATCGTACGCCGAGGTCCCGGTGGTAATTCCGAATCGTGCGTCGATAGGTGGGGTGAATGGGGTTGCGAGGGGATCGACGTTCTTGCCGTCCATCGGTTCAAGACCGAGGCGATCACACCTTTCTGGTGATAGAGAAAGGCAGACGAGTCCGCAGCCATTCCGCATCATGAAATTGATCGTCTCCGGGGTTGCTTTCTCTGCAGGAATGATCAGGTCGCCTTCGTTCTCCCGGTGTTCGTCGTCGACCATGACCACCATCCGCCCAGCACGGAATTCCTCGATGGCTTCGTCTATTGTGCAAAATATATTTGGATCTGTTGGCATCGGGTTGTTTCCTCGTTGTGTGGCAATAGCAGGATGTCCAACGGTACGTATTTCCCCTGACGCAAATATTGTATGCAAATGAGGCCAGAGTAGGTAAAACTAGGGGAGACGTGACCTTGAACTTTGGTAGGACTTTCCGGATTTCACGATAGTAAGGAGGAACGAATGCCTGACATGCCATTGAGCGGTCCTGGACGAATCGTCTCCTTTGTAACGATGGGTGTGTTTGGTCTCGCAACCATCGCAACGGTAATTGCTGATGTACCTCCGGCGTCGTGGGTAAATGATTTACAAGGCACTTTGACGAACGGTTCGTACTCGCCAAAACTGACGATCATTGCGTTAGTCGTCCCCTGTCTCGGTCTCAGTTGGTTGTGTGGATTGTTGTTCGATGCGCTAACACAAAACGGAGAGTTCCGTGACTCAGACAGAAAACGGCGTAAGCGGCGACGTCGCGTGGAATGGGATGACTGAGGTAAGTGGTACGGTGGATGTATGGCGATTGCTAACGGATACAGTGTTTGCCAAGTTCTCGGCTGCGTTTCGGTGAGACGGAACAAATCGAGAGAAGCAGGAACTATGACAGCTGAGGTGTTCTTGGAGTTCGAATCGGCAAGGAAAAATGCCTAAATCGAATGAGTTTGGTACCTTGAGCCCCTCTCGAGATAGGATGCCTTCGTGAGCCTCCTGATTACCAAACCCTTTTCCTCTGCGAGGGGAGAAGGGTTTCATGACGTTGGTATGACTTGCGTCGAAGTCGCTCTGCATGTCCTCAGGATGTGTTGAAAAGAACGAATAGGCAGTTTGGGACTCAGTCACGAGAGGGGATTACGCTATTTCTCTCCGTCACGATACCCAGGTACGAGCGGTTGAGCATCTGTTACGTCCGGGAAACCATCTCCGTCCGAATCTTTTAAATACTCCAAGTCAAGGCCGTAAGCTTCTCGGAGATTCGTCAATGCATGCGAAACGATTCGAGTGTTGCGAACGTTCCGGACCTTACCCTCGATCTTCCCAGGGACTTTGAACAGCCATTCTGGATTGAATCTTTCGATACCGGTGTCTTGCCCTTGGACCTTGAAATGCTCTGAAATTTTCCCGTCACCATCCATATCACAAGGCAATTGGTCCGTTTGATAGAGGACAAGGCTTCGCAAAAATTCCTGGACTGCTAGTTCTTGGTCGGCCTTCAAATTGGCATAAGCGACCTTTGACTTGAGGGCATCGCCGCCGTGTCGTCGAATCACAGCATCGAGCGAGAGGCTGGCTCCATCGTGGCCGAAAGGTCCACTGGTCCCGACACCCCACAGTGGAGCCGTTCGCCATTTTCGAATGATCGTGCCGTCGAACTGGACCTGGTAGAAGGCTTCACCGACGTCGTGATACTTCATGTCAGTGTAAATGCCACGAACGAGATATTCCTTGCGGTTCCGGACCCAGCGGTTTTCGTTCTTTGTGGCCAACCGAAGGACCTTCCCCTCGAGGCGAGAAGTTTTCTCGTTGAACTCGACCTGGAGGTCGAAGAACCGTCGGTCGCCGTCGTACCGCTCGGTGTAATCGATCGCACTGGGATTGTGTGGGTGGATGTACCAATCGGGAATGTGACACGCGGCACAGCCGACCTTGTGGAAGAGCCGTTCACCTTCCCGTACGAGTGGGGTGATTCGACTTCGAGCGGGAGAGGGGTGGTTCAACATGTACCACTCCATCATGTCCAAATCACCTTCGGTGATTTCCTCGCAGTAGCCATCTCGGTCGGGGTCGTCAAGACTTACACCTTTCTTGTTCTTGACGCCGCCACGGTCGCGGCCCACGGACGTCACGAACTGGATGGCCCCGGCATTGGAAACTTGAGCGATGCCGTCCTTGTCGGGGTCGTGAAGGGTAGTGGGATCACAAGCTTGCATGCCAGAGTGGATGTCCCACGGAACCGTCGAGAAAGCCCGGAGTGTGTTGGGGACGGGGGGGCGGAAAGGTACGTAAAGGTGGCCGAAGCCAAACATCTGGACTTCGATTCGGTAACCGGCCACGTTGGGAAAATTGAGGTTTCTGGCAAAGGCGATGCGCTTGCCGTTTTCGTCGACGAAGACGGGATAGAACACTTCGTTCAGATCGGGATAGCCGTCGTCGTTGACGTCGTCGAACCGTCCGTAATCGATGCTCACTCGTTCGCCTTGGGCGTACAGAGGCAAGTTGTGGAGAACGCATCGTTTCCCTTTGGCTTCCTCGAAACTGATCCACCCATCCCGATTAGCGTCGGCGATTGCCAGTGCCTGGAGCCGCATTTGCAGGCCGATCATCTCGGCGAGTCCAGCCCCGAACATGTGTGGGGTATTGCGTCCGGAACCACCGTTCTTGGCTATCGTCATTCCAGCCCCGGCGTCGCGATAGGGAACATTGTGACAGGCTCCGCACGAATTCGTGTGACTTCGGTCCATCATCTTGGACACGCCGTCTGTTAGTAGCACTCCATCGATCTTCCCGTGGTCCCCGTAGACCCCATCTCTCTCACGAAAGTTGCGCAAAAACAGGCTTCGTCCCCACTGGTATCCCAACCAGGGATCGACTTGTTGCAGATACATCGATCCCCCTTTCTTGTCGGGGTCGGTGGTGTGGACGACTCGAACGCGGGGATTTTTGATCGACAACCCGCTGAGATCCCGAGGGTCATCGATGGGATTGGAAAGTGAGTGACCTGGTCGTTCCGACAGTTGGGCGAAGACCCCGAGCCCGTGGCCAAGGAGCAACGTCGCGGCAACACCGGCCACGAAGCCGCTGATGCTGAAGATCGTTTTCTTTCCGGGGAGGCTTTTCATCGATCACTCCAGGAGGTATTGGCAATTAGGCCAGGACGAATATGATGAACAATTCTATTGTTCCAAGGCGGAGCATTCGTAATTGTATAATCGTCGTTGGTAAATCGACAGAGGATTCAATTGTATGGTCGAGCGCAGAGTTGAACTTCGGCGTCGTTATTCTCGAAAAAAGAAGATGCGTAAGCTCAAAGCAAAACTGACGGATGCGAGCAACCCACAAGAACGCGAGCGGATTCTGTCCAAAATCCATCGTCTTAGCCCCTGGTGGGAAGAGCCCAAGGAAGAAGGCGGCGAAGAATAGCCAAGAGAAAGTAGCAGGGACCCGATGTTCCTGCTACCCGCGTGTTAACTCCTCTTCTTTCCGACGAACCAGACATCATTTCGGATTGCTCATTTTACGGGGGCGAGACGGGAAGAGTCTGTGTGTACTCGGACATGTCTTTTTGTCCGCCCATGTTGGCCGCGACGAGGGTCAGATCGTCGTTCATTTCATCTTTTTGGAAAATCTTTCGAAACTTGATGATCCAACTGCCCGCTTGCAGGTGGCCAGCCAAGTGACACAATTCCTTGATGTCTTTCTTTGGCGCTTCCCGAACGAGATAACCGTTTGGATGGGTCTTGCGACACTCTGCCAACCTAGCACGGATGATCTTGCGTATTTCCTCTCTGCGTTTGGGATCGCGCAAGTCGGCTTTTGAGAAACCTTTGTCGACGTCCGGGACGGTGTCCGAATAGGGAGCTTTGCCGGTGAGGATGTCGATGTCCGATTTGGTGATTTTCTTGGCCCATTCCATCGTGGTGGGGATGTGTCCCTTGGAGTTGGGCTGAGGTCGTTGTCCGGGTTGGTACCGGAAGCCGAGCTTGTTGTTGAGTTGAACCAATCCCGGAATCTGTCTTTTGATGGCCGCGAGCCAATCCCCACCTCTGCCTGGGATTCCTTGAGGCATACAACCGCTTGCCGCTTGAAGCATGGGAACCCAAGTGTGTTGGTAGGAGTTGGTTCCTTGCAAATCCATTTTGTAAGGGGCTTGAACGTAGAACAGTGCTTCGGTCTTTTTCTTGACCGAGAGTTGGGTGATCTTGAGTGGGTAGACGCACTTCTTTGAGGGAAACGTGAAACGTGTGGGCGTGATGTTACCACGGTAAGTTCCGTCTCTGGCCTTTTTCATCTGCATGGTGTCGATTTTCATGACGGTGAAGAGCCATTTCTTCTGTACATAAAAGTTGAGAGTGGCTTCGTCGCCCGAGTAGTGATAGCGATTTTTCTTCAACCACTTGTACAAATCGTCGGCGCGACCTGCTTCGATGATCTTGTAATCCAACGAACCAACGACACCTTCTTCGAGGACCTTAATGGCAGGTTTTCTCGGCGCGGATTTCGTCGCTCCGTCCTTCGCCCTTTTCATGAATCGACGAACCTGACCTTGCCCTCGACCGAATCGGTACTGGGGAAGAAGTTTGGACTGTGGAAACGTCGGCTTTTTGAGGATCGTGTAGACGGCGAGATGCTTGAAGAAATCTCGTGGCATCTCGTGGAGTTTGGGTTGGGTTGGTGTTGGAATGACCATACCGAAGTCGAGAGCGTTGCCCTGGAACTTGGGTTGCACGGTGAATGTTTCGATGTTTTTCTTGGGGTTCCAGGTCAAAAACACTTTCTGGGACGGTTGCTCAATGTCGGCGTTCTTCGCTGCGAAGTAGCAGCACGCGGCCTGGAGCGATGATGGAATGCAGAGCATGAGGGATGCTGTTGTCAGGCCGAGTAACCAACGTAGATGGAGTTGCACGACGGGCCTCCTTGGGAACAGAGTGGAAAATCAGTTCGATCTCCTATTGAAGACTGTTAAGGTCTGTAATGCAAAGGTTTTTGGGAACAGCGGAGCCTTTTGGGACCGAAATTTCCGACCAAAGCGAAACGCCTCCAGCGCGAACTTGGAGTTTCGAACCCTTTGTGTTGATAAACTTTTCAGATTTTCACGCGAAACCGGTTTATCTGGTTTATACGGAAAGTTTTAAGTTTACAGGCTCAGCGTTCGATCACTGAGGATAGAAGACCTGGAATTACTTTCAACGCCCCCACGATGTCCCCGTCTTGGGAGATAACGATGGGTCCCCGCGACGAGTCATAAAGTGGATAGACGAGGCAATCATGGCAAACACACGGACGCGTTGTTTCGTTTTGTTTTGGTTTTTGCTGCGGGCCGCAGCGTGCAAACAACCCAGCACCATGACAGCATGTGTGTTGTTGACAGCTCTCTTCGTGTCGGTAGTGCCCTCCTGGGGCCAAGGTCCGATGCCAGGCCCTCAGTTTGCTGCTGAACCGGTCGCGCCCAAATCTCCGGAGTTTTGTCCACCGGTTGCACCGGCACCGTTGTCCCGGACTCCTTTCATCCCTTGTCCGGACTTTGTCAATGCATTTGACGAGCAGGATTCTCTTCCACCACCCAAGTACTTTTCTTTCACGGTCGGGACGATCGGGTTACGTCGGGATGGTTTGGGGAATGGCATTATTGGGGTCCTCAGCCCGCCCGCCAACATTCCAGGAGTTCCGCCGAATGTCGACACAGGCAACTTCCCACCGATTGACGCACCGGTTGCTGTGACTTTCAACGACCTGGCTACGAACTACCAGTTTGGGGTCCGGGCCAGTTTTGGGGTTCAACACGATCGGCACATCATCGAAGCGAGCGGATATTACATTCCCGAGCAGGGTGATAGTGGTGATGTGATCGCACCGGGTCAATTGGATTTGCCATTCGCCGTTTTCCCAACGCCCCTTGGTTTTGAGGGCAACAATAACATGTGGCTCCAAGCCGACATTGTCAGTGTTCAGCTGGAAACCGAGTTGGCCAACGCTGAATTGAACTACAAGTACATTTGGGTTCCGGGACTTCAGTTGATCGGGGGAGTGCGGTATTTCGACGGCAAAGAAACATTCCGAATTTTCACCGATGACGATGGAATCGTGGCCGAACCACCAGACCCCTTCCGGATGGCCACCTATCAGATCGAGACCGTGAACCGAATCATCGGGGGACAAATTGGGTTCCAATTGGAGCACTACTTGACGCAGAATGTGTCTTTCGGCTTTACGTCGAAGGGAATGGTTGGGGCTAATTACTTCGAGGTCGAGAATCGACTCATTCGCGGTGACGGATTCGAGCGAACGCCAGGTCAGCGAGATGACGTCCAGGTCAGCGGCCTTACCGAATTGGAGTTATTCGTCAACGTAGGGTTTCACGAAAACATCCGGCTCAACGCGGGGTACCACACTCTTTGGATCTACAATGTGCCGGTTGCTCACCAACAACTCAACTTTGATCCCAACGCCACTATGGGGACAGTCAACAATAATGGAACACTGTTTTATCACGGACCACGCGTGGAACTGCAGTTGGTCTTTTAGAAAAGCGGAGAGTGGAAAGGTAGAAGGCGAGAAGGAAAAAGAACCAAGTTCCGATGACGGAAATTGGTTCCTTGTGGGATGTTCGGAGTGTTGAGGCTCGCCTTCGAATTTACGCTGTTTCTCTTTTCGGTTTACGTGATGGACAGTTCTAACGAATAACTGCCTTGTTCGAAGTTGAATCCGTAGACCCAAACAAAAAGGTGAGCACCGTAGGGAACGGAAGTTGAGGCCGACTGGACCTTTGTTCCGGTACTTCGACTCGATGTCAGTTCATTCAACGAGCCATTCGCTAGCACATAGACGCGGAAGTGTAAGTCTCCTCCGTTGACAGTAGTCACGTCCATTGTCACGTTCAACTGGCCACTTTGGGCGGCGTGGAAACTGTACCAGTCGTAGTCGTGGAGTCCTGTGGCATGGCGCGCGATCGATAGATCCTCTATCGTCATCGCTGCCGAAGTCAGACCCCCAAGATACCTGGCTATGTTGCTCGTGTCGTCGACACCAAAGTCATCCTGGAGGGCTGCGGACGGCAAGCGGATAGTTTGAACGAGTCCCGAGCCACTGATGAAATCGAATCCAGGCGTTTCCAAATCTAAAGCATTCTCCTGCAGATGAGTTCGCATCTCCGTTGGAGTTACGACACGGCCCGCATCAGAGAGGATCAAGGCCGCGACTCCAGCCACGACAGGAGCCGCAGCAGAAGTTCCAAAGAAGTTGGGGTTGCCGTCTCCGTCGGAGTCGAATCCGAAGAAGGTCGTGTTCAGGTTATCTGGGGCTGTGAGTTCGGGCTTGGCTCGGATTTCTGGGTCGGCCAATGCATTGCCGTCGTCATCGAAGAGGATCTCCAGATCTCCCCCAAGACTCGAAAAGGGTTCGATGGTCCCCGTATCGGCGTTCAGAGCGGCCGTGGTAAGAGCCCCTGCGGCGCGGGACGGAGCGATCATGGACGATGCGTCCCCGGTGAGGAATTCGACATTGGTCGGGGCACCTCGGACGGCGATCCAGGTAAACCTACCTGGGGGTGCCGCATCGGTGTTCAACAAGACCGACAAGTTGATGATTGTGTCGGTCGCGCTTGCGGTGTTGTCGAAGGCGAAGATTTCATAGGCTTGGTCAATGGCCTGGTTGTCCTGGTCCGGCATGGAGATATCGTTTCCGTTTTCGTCAGTCATGATCAAGGCCAGGTCTGTATCGACTTGGAAGTTAGGCATAGCCGAGCCTCCCTCGATCCACGCATCGTCCCATTGCAAGAGCAAGGTAAAGAATTGTCCCGCAGGGATCGTCATCTCCTGTTCGACGTCCGTGCCGCCGAAATCGTGGAAAGTTCCATTGGTGCCGGCGACAGTTGCGGTAACTCCATTCCAGCCAGATTCGTAGGCGTCGGTCCCCGAGTTCCCTCCAGCCGTTGCGTAAGTTGCTCCCTGGGCGACAACGGTGTCGATGGCGTTGTTGAGTATTCCATCGTTGTAAAGGGGCGAATTCAGATAACCGATATCATCGACAATGACATCTGACCCGGCGGCCAGCAATTCTTCAATTCCTGCAGCAAAGTCGATGACTCCGTTGAAGGCGGTGCGGAACTGAAGGGATGCATCTGGGGCGAGGTCGTGGACAATCTGAAGCATCGCCCGGCCCTCATCCGAACCGTTCGGAAAATCCTGCAGCACGTTGACCGGTGTTGTTCTTCCCTCTGGATTCCCGGCCCCAGGTAAATCGCCACTGGCAATATCGGCAGCGGCATCAATGGCATTGCCGGATGTGTCGTAGCTGTCGGATAGGACTCCGACTGTAATGCCAGCTCCTGTAGCGTTAAAATCCGTGCGGAAGGTGTCGGCCAGGACAAGGGGGTCGGCGTCGCCAGGGACTGAACCGGCGAATAGAACGGGGTCAACGACTGGGACACCGGCGGCAAAAGTACTCAATTCTCGGAGATCTTCCAACTTGCTGATGTCCATCCAACCTTCGAAGATTTGATGTTGGGCGTTTTCGGCGCCGATGATCATCCCCAATCCGCTTAACTCGCCTCGATAGGTTGCCATCGGCGTCCCCAGCACGCTGCGGGTGTGGATGAGGACGCTTCCGTCTGCGTTCACACCATAGGCGGACCACTTTTCGGCGATGTCGGAGAGGCTTGCGGGCAACGATGCCGCTTTCGCGCTCAAGAAGATTCCCGAACCGCCGGACGAATTCAAACGTTCCCAAATGTACGGGATCAATGCGGGGTCGATTTGGTTGTAGTAGTTCCAAAGTTCGGCTTTACCCGACAGAATTTGCGAGATGTGGTAGTCCTGGATTAGGTGTTCCAAGAGGCCTTTTTTTGCAGTTCCAGTGTGTGGATCGACTGAGAAGGAAACGACGTTGGAGGTCTTGTTCCCGACTGGGTCGCTCACCGTGACCTGAACCGAATACTGGCCGTAGTCGGCGACGTCTGGGATACTCACTATACCAGTGGACCAGACTTGACCTGAGGCGACACCAACTTCATCGACCCCACTAAATTGGCCGTCTCCATTACGATCCAAGTCCAACACCACATCGACGCCTATATAGATATCTTCAGAGGTGGGAGGAACATCCACAGTGACTTCCACCGTGGTGCCCTTGACCAAGGTTGGGACAGATACGTTTACCTCGGGTGGTGTGGTATCGACAGTGATCGACCGTGAATCCAGAAACGTCCCGTTTGAATCAACGACATTCAGAGTGGTTGTTCCAGGCAAAGTGACCGTGGTGGACCAATCTCCATTGGCGTCCACCGTGACGTTGGCAAGCTTGTAAGAATCGTCCCGGACTTCCAAAGTAGCCTGTGGGGTTCCGTGACCCGTCACCGTGAGTTCTGTCTCACGTGTCACCCACTCCAACCCTGCCCCAGGAATCCCTGGTGAAAGTTCCGTAATCGTAGCCCATGTCCACTCCGAGACAGGTTCTTCGACTACAATTCCTGTCTCGTTAGTATTCGTTGGATATTGGTCTTCGGATTCGGGATAGACTTGGCCCATGTCGGGGTATTCATACCCGAACTGTGGGTAGTCATAATTGTATGAGGAGCCAAACAAACCAGTATCACTGAAGGCGTAATCGTATGTGTTACTCGCCCCATCATTTTGGAACGAGTTCGCATTCTCCTGCGGAGCTGATGATCCCGCCGCGTTGAAACTGGACTCGAATTGCGAATAGTTGTAAGAGGGCTGGGCGAATCCATAATCGAACCGAGCGTCCATAGCCCCGAACCCTTGGAGACTGGGACCAAAGCCGACGTCGAGCATGTTGCGTGGTTCGAGTTGTTCCAGAGTCAAGCGCTGTTTGGCAGTGTTCCCTGACGCGGAAGTCGCACGGGATGCCCGGGTCTTGCGACGGGAGGAAGACGGACGTACCATTAGCCAGATACCTCAAAAAATGATGAAAACAATTCGGTGGGTTGAAAAGTGAGAAGATAACGGAGCCAAGAAGTCTTGGCCCTTTCCGCATCACCACCCGAGGCTAGATGCGGAAGAGAACATCTGCGCCAGTTAGTGGAAGAATTTTAAATAGCTTACATAGGGTAGCTAAGACATGCAAAAGAAATTCACCAGATTCTGGATCAATCGTGTAATCGGATAGGTTGTATCAACCTGCACATAGTTTCAAAGGATGTATTGACTTTGTCGGAGCGTTCGAACGGTTGAATGTCTTCTTATGCTGACGCTGTTGAATAGCTTGCGAATACTGAAACCTGCCAAAAGCGAGAACACGGTCCTCCTATTGGTTTCGGGATTCGAACGAATGAGTCTCGAAGGGCAATCAGATGGTAGCAAAGAACCAAGTCGGGTGTGGATTTGCTTTCTGAACCGTTGCGAGACGCTGCTTGATGATCCGACTGATGCGAACGAGACGTTTGGTTAGAAGAGGTACACAGCGTGAGGAGATTCTTTGGTCGTGCTTGTTCTGGACAAACTCGGATGAAAGCTTACGCTGGGAAATTGAATGTAATGGTCCTTATGATTCTTTGAAATTGCACGATTACGCGACTCACTGGACTCGTTGCCCGGTCGGATGCGGACGTCTGTTGTGTTGTCGCTCAAACGCCTCGTTTCTTTCCGCTACGTCACGGAGTTGGTCTCTCATGTTCGCTCCTTACCAGAAGTGGCTTGGCATACCCAAAAAATACCGCCCTGTAACGATCTACCAGCTGTTGGGAATCGACCCCTAGGAAGACGACTTGGAGGTGATCGATGAGGCCGCTATCCCTTTATGATCGCAAATCCAAGCGAAGATTTGGTGCTCGAATTCGGTCTTTCGTACCCAAAAGCCCCAGTTTGGCGTTTTCAATCGATAGTACGGGCAAAGAAAGCAGCTGGTTGCAAGTCTTTGAAGTCGTGACCGAGGCGGAGATAGCGCGTGGGAAAGTACCGTCGAGGATATTAAGCGGAGTTGTCTTGGCAGGGAGCCAATATGTCGTCTGTCTAACATCCACTGGCTACGTTGTTTTGAAATGGGAATCGCCAAAGGATGGAGCGAATTGATGAAATCGTTCCGTCGCTGGGGTTTCGGGTTTCCGCTTGGAATGGCCTAGCGACTGGAATGTCCTCTCAATTCCAAAGCGACGCTCGACCGGTCAACGGACCTACTCTCTACCCTATTGAGAACCTATTGAGACCTGTGCGGCTAATGAATCCAAGCAGCAGGCACACGGGGAATGAAAAAGAAATGCTTGTCCGGTTCGTAGGTATACGCGGCTGGCGTGTACGTTGGTCTTGGCCGAGCTTTCCAAGTACACGCGAGCCGCGTGTACCTACGACAAACACAAAAACCGAACAACTAGAAATTACCCGTTCGAAGTGTGCCCGCTACATTATCCGGGCAGTTCTCAATAAAATGATTGAATAAATGCAACATCAGGCTCGCAGGTCTTTTGGATCACCGGTACTCGTTTCGTGTTCACCAGCATCTACTCCTACACCAACCATTTGATTCGTGGTGCCTCCCACTTACTGTTTCCCAAAGCCTGTTGGTTTTGTGGAACGGCACAACCGCCAGAGGGACGAGCCTTTTGTGATGAGTGTCATATCGCTTTGATTACTGAGAGTGACAAGGTTTGTCCCTGGTGCGCAATGTCGATCGGGCCTTTCGTCAACGTGGACAAGGGATGTACCTGGTGTCGGCCGCGAAAATTGGCTTTCTCGGGTGCGGTACGGCTCGGGACCTACGATGGTATCCGGAAAACGATTGTCCTCCGGATGAAGCACAAGACAGGGGAAGCGCTCGCCGAGGTCGTTGGACGGATTTGGGCGAAAGAATCTTCAAGGCGACTTCGAGAATGGGAACCAGAGATTGTTGTGCCCATTCCGCTGCACTGGAGGAGACGTCTTCGACGGGGATACAATCAAGCCGAAACGCTGGCCCGCGCCATCGCCCAAGGACTTGGGGTGGTCTGTTGGTCTAGGTGTTTGCGACGGGATAGGAACACACCGAGGCAAACAACCCGCAACACACCTCTAGACCGTCTCATGAACATGAAAAACGCCTTCGAGCACCGAAGTTCTCATCTAGTGAAGGGACGAAGGATCGTCCTTGTGGACGACGTCATGACAACTGGAGCCACGATGAACGAAGCGGCGACAACATTGAAAGACGCCGGAGCTGAGCGGGTCATTGTGGCGGTGCTGACGCGAGCGACCCGGGATAGCAGTTAACACGACTAAGACGACCTGGTTGTCTGAACTCCACTTCGATCTTTTCGACTCACCTTATTCAACTCATTTAACCGAATTTCTTTATCCTATCGTTTGCGTCGTTAGTCCAGGCTTTGGTTAGGCAATTTTGCCCCAAATCCCGTCATCGCTGTGAAAATCCCCAAACCCCAGGCGAACTCGACGCCGAATAATCAAGCTAGGATGTCGACCAGTTGAGTGCGCGGTGCAGGCTGCTCGGCCTAGAGCACCTGTGCAGGAAGGTCGAAGTGAAAACCATCAGACGGGAAAGTGGTTGGGTTTGACAGCAACTGCAGGTGCCAAGGTAAACTAGCGATTACGTTACTCTCGTGACCCGCCTGCCGGCTACTCGGTTCGGGGACCTCGAAAATCTACTCGCGAAATCAACAAAGGGTCAACATGCAGCGGTACATAGTCATTGTGGTTTTGGGATTGCTGACAACCCAGCCCGCTTTTGCCACCACCTGGGCAGATGGTCTGTTCGATGGGCTTTCGCGTGATTTTGGATCGGTTCCGAGAGGGCCTGTTATTTCTCACCCATTCCGGATCGTCAACAACACGCGTTCCACGGTTCGAATATCGAATGTGCGAGTGTCGTGTGGTTGTGTAACGGCCTACGCCCTGAAGCAGACGCTCAAGCCAGGGGAGGATACGGCTGTTGTGGCGAAGATGGACACGAGTCGTTTCTCCAACTCGCGTACCGTTACGATCTTCGTCAGGTTTGACCAACCCGGTTACGCGGAAGTTCGGTTGTGGGTCCGTGCGAACAGTCGTCAGGATGTGAATGTTTATCCCTCGACGCTTGGGTATGGTCGGGTCAAGCGAGGAGAGACGCCGGAGAAAGCCACAAAGATTGCGCTTCGAGGAAGCTCGGCTTACCGAATCCTCAAAGTCGAATCGGAAAGTAATTTCGTCCAGCCGAAACTCACGATGGTCTCGAAGGATGCGTATGGGGTCAACTATCAACTTTCGGCGAAACTTCGTTCCGATACTCCTCCGGGTCGTTGGTACTCCGACCTTTGGGTCACGACGAATAACCCGGCCCTGCCGAAAGTGCGGATTCCGTTGACGATGGAAATTCAGTCGAACTTGGTAGTCACTCCCAGTGTCGTCCGGCTCGGGAACGTGAAGATGGGCGGTGAGAAACTCCACAAGGTCATCGTGCGTGGTGTGGAGCCATTCAAGATCAAGGACATCAAGGGAACAGACAAGCATTTGGTCGCGTATTCCGGGAGCGATCAGGCTCGTAAGATTCACGTCGTCACGGTCACTTACCGCCCACAGAAAGTGGGACCTTTGAATCGTGTCCTTTACGTCATGACCGACCTGAAGACGGATAACTCGATTGACTTGACGATTAGGGCCCACGCTGTGCAATAGGTTATCTCAATGAATGGGAGTTGGCGACGATTCAACATAGAAGACAACTTCTCAACAATCCGGGTCATGGTGAGGGAACAGGCATCTTGTCTGTTCCCTTCTTTTGTTTTACGGAGCCATCAACTCACTGCAACAACGGTCATTGTTTGATGGTTCGGACGCGGAGTCTATAAGGATTACCACCGAACCTGGGGTTGAAGGAGACCACGAGGGTGTGTTGTCCATTTTGTCGCGGTCGGAACACTAGTCTTGCCTTGCCTTTTTCGTAAAATGGAGCTCCACTGTAAGATGTCTTACCTTTGGGGTCCACTACTCTTGGCATGATACCAGAGAACGTCTTGGTTTCATTCTCGATTAAATAGAGCCGCTTGGTGTCCAAGTTGACCTTATAGCTTTTATAAGGGGACCCCTTTGACTTCCATTTAGGGTCAGTATTGCTTAACGAACCCGTGGCGTTCAACAGGTCCGATGGCTCGAATTGAACTTGGGATACCTCCAATTTGTAGGTGAGTGTTTTGGCTTGTCGATCATTGAATGGGGGATAGCTGGGAGAAACGGTGAGGTTGTGAGTGCCATTCTTGGAAACGCTTATATATCTTTCACTTATAATCCATTGACCACTATCTTTGGGGGACCCATAACTAAGTGACCCGGGATTCACAGTGGTCCTCGGAGTCCAGCCTTTTCCCTTCTGCACAAGGCTATACAGTCCACCTTGCTGAAGCTCGACTCTATGTCGAGCAGCGGTCATCGTCCCTTGAAACGTTTGCCGATCGTTGGCATCGACTTGTGCCTTTGGTGTGCTCGCCCGTACACGCAAACGATAAGGGCCTGTTTTCATCGAGTAGAAACTGGTAGCAATGATCTGAAGATTTTCGGTTTTGGTAGGTCGGTAGAGTACCCGAGCATCACGATCGGTCCCTCCATTGTCGTCTCTTCTGATTATATTATTTTTGGAATCTCGGATTTGCAAATAAGTATCAAGTTTGTTGGGACCAGTTCCTTCTAAATCTATTAGATACGATTGACCGGAGTTGAATTGAAACGGAAACGCCTTGTAATATCTCCTCCGTTGAGGATCGAAGTCGTCTTTATTGGTTAAGGAACCCGAGACGTCTAAAGCGTATTTCTTCTGCCAGGGAATCCGAGTGACGGCCAAGTTGTAGGTGAACGATGTTGATAGTCCGGGAGAGATATAACCTGGACGCACCATGATGTACTCAGTTGTGTCTTTCTGGGGGAAGATGTGACCTGATTTAAAGTTGCGTCGGTTTGAGTCGAACGAGTGGTAGTCGATAAAGTCGGGTGCCGACGACACATCCGGGTGGGGGTCGGAACCCTCCACTTCAACGTGATAGAATTGCCCCTTCTTGACTTGGACTGAATGGACAGCGGTGGCCACCGTTCCCTCGAAGGTGGTCACTGTTGTTGAGATCGGTTGTGACTTCTGGTTATTGTTGTTTGGGTTATTGTTGTTTGGGTTATTGTTGTTTGGGTTGTTGTTGTTTGGGTTGTTGTTGTTTGGGTTGTTGTTGTTTGGGTTGTTATTGATTGGATTGCGTATTGGAGGGTTGGTGTTGCGGCGAACCTGCTTGG
>CAYRFQ010000020.1:0-108566 GCA_964423615.1 uncultured Alcaligenaceae bacterium
GTGTCGTGGTTTCGATTTTCAGCCCCGAAGGGGCGATAGATCCTAGCCGTGGGTGGGAACCCACGGAACTCCAGAACAATCCCGACTCTTATTCATCCGACCGCCCAAGGAAAGAAGGCCCCAAACCCGAGCGAAACGAGAAACGCAACGGTTGAGGGGTTCTTGGGTTGAGAAGTTCGGCGACTCCGAACTGTACCCAACACGAACGTTAACCGCTCTAGTGGGTGTTGACACGTTTTCCTTCAACACAGTATTGTTTTGCTGCAACCAACGTGAAGCTTCGGTGCGAACGTTCCCTTGGCGTTGTCAGTCTTCTACCCTTACCCAAGCCTACTAAATACGCAAGTTCTTCAAGGAGCCAAACGATGTCCAAAGGTAGTAGACTCGCGCTGACTCCAATGCGTCGAACGATGGTCGATTTGATGCACTTCGCCAAGCAGGTCCCGACCGTCATTTGTCACTACCGGATGAACCTTCGGCCTTTGATCGATGCGCGTACTCACTGTCCCGAGCGGCTCAGTTGGAGTTCGCTGTTCGCCAAGGCGTTCAGTCTTGTTGCCCTCAAGCATCCCGAGCTACGACAAACCTATTTGCCTTACCCGCGACCTTGTCTTTATGAACACCCACACAGCATCGCCGCAATCACCATCGAACGCCGCATCGGGAATGAAGATTTTGTCCTGTTTGGTCACTTCCAGGAACCCGAAACTCATGGGCTCGCTCAGTTCAACGAATCGATTCGCGGATGGAAAACCGATCCTCTCGAGACGATTCAGAATTACCAACTGGCCCGACTTTCACGTTACTTTCCGCCGTTCCTTCGCCGTTTCGTCTGGAACATTCTTCTCAATTGGGTTGGGACAACGAGAGTCAATACTTTCGGAACGTTTTGCTTGACCAGTACGGCCTCGGCTGGTGCTGGAATGTTACAAATTCTATCGATTTTGACATCGACTCTGCATTACGGAATGTTCCAGCCCGATGGCACGATTGAAATGCGATTGACGTTTGATCATCGCGTTTACGATGGGGCTTTCGCCGCACGCGTTCTGGGAGAGATGGAAAACACACTTTTGACTGACACCCTACGCGAGGTTGAGGGATTAGCGAGTTCCTCAACACACGACGACCTCCCGGGTGATTGTTCCGCACGGGCTGCCTGAGTCAACCGTTCGCTCTTGAAAGATGTTGGGAATTGTCGAGCCCGGCAGACCCACCGAACCAGGCGAAAAGGCCAGTAAGGGATGTTGATTCCCTCACTGGCCTTGTGTTCTCACTGCCGATCCGATTCTCGATTTGGGTGAGACAGAAGCGTTTTCACATGAGTGTTGGCAGAGACATCGTCCTTTGGCCGTGTCGGATCGTTGTCTTGTGTCGGAGAATGGCTCTTGGATTCCGGAGCATCCAGCCCATCTTTCTTTCGGCCAACCATTCCGAGTTTGTAGATCGTCACAAACAAGAGCCAAACGCCCCACAAGTTGAGGGGCACGTTGATGCCAACTTCGAGGACGAGGACGGTAGAAGTCAAACCCTCGATCATCCGACAGATTTGATCAACCAGTTCGATCGCCAGACCAATCACGAGAAGGACGAAGCCGTAGTACTCGCATATATGATTGGTTTCTTCCTGTTCCGGAGACTCGTGTTCCCCGTCGGTGTGCAAGACTCGAAGGGCCAAGAGTTCGCGACCTTCCAGGAACACGCCAAACGCGATGAAGAAAATGCCGATCGTTTCTTCGTCTTCGACTGCGGCGCGGTCGAACTGGAATTTGCTGAAGACGATGGCGAGCTGATTCAACGTGAGCGCGAAGACCGAACCCAGCACAATGATGCTCACAACGATCAAGAAAGTACGGCTGACGAGCACGCGTTCCAGGAAAAAGGGTTTGGGCATCTTCTCTTGTCCTCAGGCAACTTTGGTTGATGTTCCAATCACTTGCGGTTCTGTTGGCTTCTTCCAAGATATGCGACGTCTTGGCCCGGACGAGGTCATCAACTCTGGAAATTTCTGGCATTGTTCCTCGTCCGGTCACAAGGAAATTGATGCCACTGTCGTGAAATTCATAAAAACCGAATCTTGAACTCTCGTTCTCCCCTTACCGGAACGATGTTCCTTCCAGGTTCTTGAGAATGCTTTCTCGCAGCGGATGTTTTGCAACTTCGAAGGCCCGACTCAACGACAAGCTGGGACGGCCGTTCCAGGACGAACGTGTCGTTTCGTTCTCAAAAATGTCGGTTTCCGTGAGACTGCTTTTGCCATTAGGTATTCCCACGATCGTTCGGAGTTTGTAAACCGTTCCCAACATCAACGCGATTCCCCAAACGTTGAGTGGTAAGTTGACGGCACACTGGAGAAAGACGACCGAACCCGGAAACGGTTCGGCCAACAAGCAAACCTGGTCGACCAGTTCGATCCCGAGCCCGATCATCAGGAGCATGAACCCGTAGTACTCACAAGCGTGATTGGTTTCTTCCTGGTCCGTGTCTTCATCCGTGCGGTCGCAATGGAACCCCTTCCTGGCCAAGATTTCGCGGCCTTCCAGGAACACACCGAACAAGATCAAGAGGATGCCGATCGTCCCTTGTTGGGCTTCCGCAACAGCGTCCATGCTGAAGTTGCCGAATACGAACCAGAAGGTGTTCAGAGTAATGGCCAGGACCAAGCTCAAGACGACCAGCGTCAAGCCCATCAAGAACCAACGACTGACTATGAACCGGGCAATGATAAATCGAGTTTTCATTTCTATCTCTCTCGGCTGCGTGAGTCCGCTATGTTGAAACAGTGTTACTGTGTGAGGGTCGACTCTGTCATGTTTTGTGTTTCGTCCCTTCAACTAGTAATGCGTTTTTTTTGGACAAAACATGTTACCGATTTCGAAAAAAATTTGGGAAATCGGGTGCGGCTCTGGATGTTGGAATGTGTTCTGTTCGGAGAAGGTAGCAGGCAGGGCGACCCGCAGAACGGTTGCCGCCGTCGTTTTTCGGTGTTCCGGCCGAAGCGTCATTCCAAGAAAGCGGAGCCCGACGGGATGACGGAAGTGTGCCTGCTACTTTTCCTGAATCCAGACGAGCACCTCAGAACGAAGTTGAACTCGGCAAAAGAATACGTTTGCGGTATCGTGGGAGGTGAGAAATATTTGCGGTCATCGTCTAAGAAAGCAGGAGGCACAGAGATGTTTCGGGCCGCCTGCATGCGGTCCGTTTCTTGACCAAGTCCCAACGACTGTGTACTTTGAAGAATCATTTTGCTCGTCTTTTGCCAAGCCATCGAGGGCCCTGGCTCGCGGACGAGCCTCATCCTGCCAATTAAGGTGAACACGTGCCCCGCTTGCTTATAATTAAAGGCACCGATGAGGGCAAACAGTTCGAACTGTCGACGCCCCTCCTTGGAATTGGACGCGACGCTGAAAATCCCATCCGGTTGCACGATACAGAAGTCTCACGGCGCCACGCCGAGTTCGTACTCACCGAAGACGGATACAAACTCAAGGACATCGGCAGCGCCAACGGTACCTTCGTCAACAACATCAAAATTACCGAACAATCCCTCAAAGCTGGGGATCAAATCCAGATCGGACAGACCGTTCTGGTCTACAGTGCGGGCCGAACTGAAGCCCAACAGCATGAACAAGGCGACCTCGCCGAACAAATCAACCTCATCAGTCGTCACGACATGGAACTTTCGTCCGCGATCATCAAGACCATCGCGGCCACCGAAGGAAGCCAAATTCTGGCTCATCCCGAGAAGGCCAAAACGCCTTGGCTCCGGACCGCTCTGGCCAACCTCAAGATCATGTACGAGACCAGCCAGGCAATCAGTCACATCCTCGACTTGGAGCAATTACTCGATAAAATTCTCGAGTTGATATTCAATTCGATCGCGGCCGACCGTGGTTGTGTGATGCTCGCCCATCCCGATACTGGCGAATTCGAACCCAAGGCCGTGCGGTGGCGTGAGAAGGTCGTCGAAGGCCAGCGAATGGCCGTCAGTAGCACGATCATCGAGTACGTGCGTAAGGAAATGCAGGGCGTTCTGGTTTCGGACGCGTCCCAGGACGAACGTTTCAATACCGGACAAAGTATCGTCCGGTTCGGCATTCGCGAAGTCATTTGTGTTCCCATGAAAGGCCGACACGAAACCATCGGAGTCCTCTACCTCGACACCCGAAGCAAGAACGAAGTCGCCCAGCGAAAGACGTCGCTCGGCAAATTCACCGAAGATCACCTCGCCCTGGCCATCGCCATTGCCCACCAGGCCGCCCTCGCCGTCGAAGGAACGCGATACTATCAAGCCATGGTCCAGGCGGAACGACTCGCAGCCATCGGCCAAACGATCGCCGCCTTGTCGCATAGCATCAAGAACATTCTACAAGGGCTCAAGAGCGGCGGCGAAATCCTCGAGATGGGATTGAAAGACCCCGCCAAGAACGAAACGCTGTTGCAACAAGGTTGGAAAATCGTCCAGAAAAACCAGGATAAGGTCTTCAATCTCGTCAAGGACATGTTGAGCTATTCGAAGGAACGCGAACCGACAATCGAACACCAAAACATCAACGAATTGATCCGCGATGTGTTTGATCTCATCAACCCACGAGCCGTCGAACTGGGCATTCAACTCAAAATGAGTGTCGACGAAGGGATTCCCGAAGTCCAGTGTGACCCCGAAGGAATCTTGCATGCGTTGCTCAACATCGTGACGAACGCCATCGATGCCGTCGAAGGTTTACCGGACCCCCAGGTGGTCATCGGGACACGACGAGACAAAGAACCCGGATGGGTCCTCTTGATTGCCCGCGACAACGGTTCGGGGATCCCCGAAGAGACGCTCAATGACATCTTCAAACCGTTCGTTAGTTCCAAGGGGTCGAAAGGGACTGGCCTTGGACTCGCCGTGAGCCGGAAAATACTCCGAGAGCACGGCGGTGACATCCTCGTCGAAAGTAAACTCCAAGTCGGCAGCAAGTTCTCGCTCCGACTCCCCATTCGGAGCCCCTTGAGCTTGGATTTAACAAGTGATTTCGAAACGATCCAAATGCACCAGGCACTCCGGGAAGAAGACATCGAGGATTGAACCCTCCGTCGATTTTCTGAGTCGAAACCGCTTAGAACTTGAAGCCGCAAGTGTCTGAACTGCCCGAACCCTTCTGTGAAAAAGCATCCCTTCGTGATCCTAACGTTTCCACAATCCATCTGTCCGCTTTGGTGGTCGGATCAACAAGTGCCGTGTTTTGGATTTTCAACTCCAAAAGGGCGATAAGTCTTCATCGTGGGTCAACCCACCGAACAGATGAGTGTGTTCTCAGTACACCATGGGCGAATGCCCACGGCTAGTATCTGCCACCGGTGCGCGGCTCCGAGAACCAAGGACGAACCCGATATTTCTTGACCCGACAACTCAGCCACGACGAGCGTGCCTGCTCCTTCGTGCCAAATCCAGGGTCACACCACACCACAGGCAATCGCCCTTGTCGCAAATGGGGAGGTTGGTATACTCCGCTCGTCTTATCTGGAATGTTTCGTCCACAGGGGCCTATTTCTTTTGATGTAGACTAACTCATGACTATGGTAGCAAAAGTATGTCTGTTCACTTGTGCTCTCACAATCGGGCAGCTTGTGGACCGCACTGGTTGGCTACTTCTCCCCCGACTAGGAAGGGGTCAGGAGTTGGTCTATCTCGGTACTTTCCAACAAGAGCCGATTGGTGCGGGAATTCACCCGCTCCGGAAGTACATCCTGAAAACGAGGATGCTCGTGCTCGATGCCAAGCCCAAGCATTGGGAAGTCGCCGTTCTCACGTGTTTACGAAACGGTGGTCGGAAGACCGAGAACCAGGACGATCCCTTGGCCGGGATCGCGTTCGTCCGGTTGGAACTCGGAAACCTGGACAAACAAGGGACTCTCACCCATGCTGATGGGTCTTCCATGACGATTCCGCTCGAGGAGCCACCAACACTCGAAACCGGATTCCTCGTATCGGTCCCTCGAATCCGTTTGAGTAAAGAACATTTCTGGCTCGTCCCCGACCCCGGACGCCCGAAGATGCGATGGCAAATTTTGGGAACGGAACTCGTCGGTGGAACGAAGTGCGTAAAGATTCGCGGCGTCCAACAATCGCCCGACTGGAAAAAACCTCGTGGCGATCACACCGCTTGGAACCGAACCGAATACGTCTGGATCGAGCCACGGTCGGGCATCGCCGCCAAGGTCGTTCGAGAGGTCCTCTTCCGAGATCCCGCTCGTGACCAGCCCACCAAGAAAATCACCGTCCGGTACGAACTAGACAGCCAGTTCGCCTACCCCGGACGGTTGTTCGAACATCGACGGCAAGAAGCCCTTCACGCAGGCAAGTTCGACGCCGAAGCCGAGAAATATTTGCCACAAGCGACGAGCAACAAGAAACGACTTACAGCCCTGACGCAACGAATGGGACAGTATTTCGAAACCCGACCTCCGACACCGTACCGCAAGGCCATCTTCCATTTGCAACAGCGTATTCAAAAAGCCCTCCGGGGCGAAATCGTGATTCGATCGACCAAAAAGCTCTTTCCCAAACGACCGGAGAGACAACTCGCCGAAGTCGGTCAACGCGTTCCCAATTTTCTGGTGACGGATCTGGCCAAACGGAAACCGTTCCAACTCTATCGCAATCTCGGGAAACCACTCCTGCTCGTTTTTTACAATCCAAAGACGCCCAACGGCAAGCGTGTCTTGAACTTCGCCAAACGAGTCCACGAAAAATACAAGTCGCGGGTGACGGTCATGGGTTTGTCCATGACCGAGGATAGAGAAGCCCTTCTTGCACAGCACAAAGAACTCGAACTTCCATTCCGTATCTACTCCGGGAAGGGACTGCACGAGACCTTCCGCGTCGATGCCACCCCTCACATGGTCGTGTTGGATAGCAACGGCATAATGCGGGCAGGTTATACAGGCTGGGGATTCCAAATCCCGTCGGAAATCTTCGAAGAACTCAGCCGTTGTTTTCCTAAACGTCCCAAATCAGAATAAGCAATATGATTCCTCGGACTTCGTTTATCGTTTTATTCGCTGCCAACAGATCAGCTTACCTGACCGTTACGGGTAGTGACACACTGGCGTCTGTCGAGTGAGATTTCCGACTTTTTGGTACTCAATGTCCGTTCGTGGGCGATACGATTGAACAGTTGGAATGAGAAGGCGAACGCGACGTAAGATGAATATGTAATTCGTACAACAATCAGGCGCTGGGTGGACAAACCTGTCTCCTACGCTCCAAGCCCGAATCCAAAGAACCTCACTCGTCTCTCTGCACAACTACAACACCGACAGGTTGCTCGCCTTTGAATGCCTGTCTCGACTTCAGAGGAGACGGCTCTTGGTAGGCTCAGGAATGACCGCGAGCGACAATAGCCGTAACAACGGACATGGAATACCAAATTCAACCGAACACCCGGTGTTGTGCCATCTCGGGCGAAGCCTTGGAGCCAGGAGAACGGTATTACACGGTGTTGTTTGACGAAGGCCAACGATGGGTCCGCAAAGACTACAGCGTCAAGAACTGGGAAGGACCACCAGAAGGCGCTTTTAGCTTCTGGCTCGGACGAGTACCGGAATCGTCCCAGACGAAGAAACCGCCCATCGACGAAGCCTTGTTGTTGGATTGCTTTCATCGACTCGAAGGGAACTCCGAACCCCAAAAAGTCAATTTTCGGTACGTCCTTTCGTTGCTGTTGATGCGACGGAAGCGACTCAAGTTTGAAGACGTCCGCAACGAAAAGGGACAAGAAACCTTGATCCTTACGCTCAACCGTGGCAAAGGACGTTATGAGGTCGTTAATCCGCATCTGACGGAAGAAGAAATCGCTGCGGTCCAAGAAGAAGTAATGCAAGTGCTCGGTTGGGACTGATCGACCCAGACGTCCCGACGAAGGAACTATTGAGCACCAACCCCCGCTCATGATCGAGGTACAGCTGTTATGCGGCGCATGGTGTTTAGCTCTCTGGCGATACTGACGATCCTATCCACGGGTTGTAACTTCTTCAAGATGGGGCTCATCAGCCCTGGCAAAGTCTCGCCTCCCGAAGGACAGGTTCCGACAAAGCCCCCGACCGTCGATGCTCTCGTCAACTACATGAACGACAACTCGAAGCTCATGACCACCCTTCGATGCCCGAACATGGACATTCATGCTTCGCAGGATGGCAAGTTGTTGGCTTTCCGACTCGACGGAAGGATGATGGCCCGTCAACCTCGTTCGATGTTCCTGCGAGCCGAGGGCATGGGCAAAACTCAGGTCGAGCTTGGATCGAACGACGAGGAATTTTGGTACTGGAACCGCCAGGACAAGCCCGAGCCCGTCCAGATCCACTGTGACTACAAGACCGTCGATGAAGGAAGAGTCCAGGCCGATTTCTTACCGTTTCGGCCCGACTGGGTAATGGAAACGATCGGCATGGGGCAGTACGGCCCAGCCGAAAAGTATCAACTCAAAGTTTATACAAGGACTCTCAAGCTCATTGAAAAGACGAAATCGCCGCAGGGCAAACCCGTCACCAAGGTCATCGTGTTCAACAGATACAAGGCCAACGCGCCGACGCCGCAAGTCACCGATTATCTTCTCATCGATGACACGACGGGAAAGGAAATTTGCTCGGCCAAAGTTCATTCGGTCCAAGTCGACAAGAGGGCAAAGGGTCAATACGCCGCCACGTTTCCGAGGGAAATGACGATCCGGTGGAACAAGGAAAGGGTGAATCTCAAACTCCACATTCGTTCGCCCGAGGTAAACGTCAATATCCCTGCAAACGCCCTGGCGTTCCGTCGGCAACCAAAAGGCAAGTCGTTTGATCTCGCTCTCGGCCGGTTCGATGACGTGCCCACAAGCTCCGGAATTCGGCAAACAAGCTCACGAGGTCGTGGGTTTGGTCTCTTTCGATAAGACAGATTCACCTGAAGAATCTCCTGCGAAGGAAGTACAATGATGCCAGTAGGCGGAAGCCCCCACTAACTGGCATCCTTCGCGGAGAGGTCGGATGGACGAAGAAAAAGAAGTGCACGTCGAACTACAACTTCAAGGGGCGTGCCTGGCCAGTAATAAAGTGACCGTCGATGGTCTCCCCGTTGGCTACATGTACCGAGTCGAGCCCAACGCCGAAGACGATACCGGATGGTGTTTTCTTTCGGGTACCGAATCACGGGAATACATGGACAATTCCGATAATCACGCCATCCACAATTTAGCCACTCTTGCCAGTCTGAATCCTGACATCATTCCCTTTCTTGATGCTCCGGTCGGTGCGCGTTACTTACGCGACCCAAATACGGGAGAGTTCGTCGAGATTCCTAACGGACCCATCGAGCTTTACCTCCAACAAGCAACCCAGGCCGCCGCGCAAGGCAATCGAGATTTTTGCATCACCATCCAGGCCAAAGACGATGCAAATCGTTGGATCCAATTGAAGTGGGACTGCGTCAACGCGGCCTATCCTTTCTCGGACGAACCACTCGGCCAGATTGGGAAACTGGGAGTGATGCTGGCTCCCGACATGGGCCTCCTCGAATGGGAACCCAACAAGTTCGCAACGTTCGAACACTCTGGACAACAAATCGGATCGATCGCCCAATTCGTGCTTGCGTATTTACAGAACGTCCTGGATGCCGATCCCCAAAACCGCGATCTTCAAGTCATCAGGGATGAGTAGAAGAACAACTGGGATGGTCCTCATCGCGGCAAAAGGGGGCCGAGGCTATGTCTACCTATTGAGACCTGCGCGGGTAATGAATCTTCCCACCAGCCAGTGGGACGATGAAGACATTGGCCTTTCGCCCAGGAAATCAATCGAGGTTATCTTGTCTTTTGACCAAAGGCCAAACTCATCGTAGCCTGGTCAGAATGGCCAGGTACTTGTCTCTAACTTCCAACATGCCCACGAGCACCCACCCCCGTTAACTTTCTCACTTTTCTCTGGATTCGCTGGTTTCTTCTCGGTAACGTATATCCCTGGTCCACCCATAAACAGGCACCGAGGCAGGGCGTTTGTTCGAGGGCTTGCCAAATCCATCGCAGGCTATTAAGGAAAGGACCGTTTTCATGTCGAGTCCAAATCAACCGCAGTCGACACCATCTGACAGGCCGTCAGGTGATCCAGCAAAACACCTTCTGTGGGTCCGCATCATTGTGGTGTTGCTGGTGTTGAGGTTCGTCGTGCCTCCTTTGGCCGACGGAGCTTGTTGTTACTTCGCCGCGAAAAAAGTCGACGTATTGCAACCGGCCCAGAAGGCTTTCATCACCTGGAATCCCAAAACCAAGATCGAGACATTCACCGTCCAACCGAAGTTCGAAGGAAACGCCCTCGACTTCGGCATGGTCATTCCCACACCAACCCAGCCTAAACTCCACGAAATGCCGCGTGACTTCTTCAAGCATCTTGCCGTCTACAGCATCCTCGGAGCACGAGAGCAGCCCTATTCGTCGCTCTTGTTTCGAGGGCAATTTGGCGGTCTTGGTGGCCTTGCTGGATTCGGCGGCCTAGCTGGAATTGGTGGCGGCCTCGGCGGCGCTGGTGGCGTTGGTGGCATGCCTCCAGGACCTCCACCCCGTCGACCACAAATCAAAATCCTCGACACGGGTCTCGTCGGTTCCCTCGATTACAAAGTCATCAAAGCCGAACGTGCCGACGATTTGTATCGGTGGCTCAAGAAAAACAACTACACCTACCAAGGCGATGAAGCCACCCTGAACCACTACATCAAGAAAAAATGGGTCTTCACGGTCATGAAGATCGACACGATGCAGATGAAGAAACGCTCCGACGGAACCTACATCGGTGCAGTCACACCAACGCGATTTCGTTTTCGGTCCGAGAAGCTCGTGTACCCGTTGAAGATCACCCAGATCTCGATCAAAAAGAAGACCGAGGCCCTATTCTATATCCAGGCTCCCTACAAGATGGACATGAAAGGCGACTTCTCCTACCAACACACCTGGGTCCCGATGCTACGCTCGGCCCAAGCATGCTCCGGGAACGGACTTCCAGGCAAAGGCGACGACTACTTGGCCAAAATCAAAAACCACATCCCAGCAATTCTCCAAACGAACCAGAAACTCGGATTTCGTTTCGTCGCGGGCCAACGTCCTCAACCCAACGCCAAAGGACGAACCCCGACCACCATGGAATGGGCCAGAAAACTCACACCCAACGACATCGGAATCGTCACCGGGCAAGCACCGTATTCCGAGACGGTTCCGAACGTTGATCGTGGATTCATCCCGATGGACATGATCAACCCAATGCGCGCTGCTGCAGTTCGACAGGTCATCCAAACTCGTCTAGCCATCTGCAACAAAGTCCGACCCCGTGGATTCTTCATTCGGGAAGCTCCCAAAGAAGAAATTCGCGGACTGAGAAACTTGGCGGGACACCTCCAAGAAGGTGCTTTCATTACCAAAATGCGAAAGGTCTTCACCAAGGCCGAAATGAACGAAGACTTGGAATTCGTCCAGGCCAAAATTGGCAAAACCGAAGACGTTTCCGAATACACCGAAATCTTGCCAGTGTCTCCCCCTTAATCGAAAACTCATCCAAGCAACCCGGGCAGTGTTCCAAACCTGCCCGGGTTTTGCTATTTTGTTGGTGCACAATTACCCAACTTCAAAAAAAGGAAAGGCCGCATGAGACGAAACATCTCAAGTATCGTCGGTGGATTCAGCCTCCTGGTCGCGATGGGCATTGCCACATCCGCCCAAGGAGCCTGTTGCTATTTCGCCGCCAAGAACGCCGACATCGAGCAACCTTCGCAAAAAGTATTTCTGTCCTGGAACCCCAAGAAGAATATCGAGACGTTCACCGTCCAACCAAAGTTCCAGGGCAACGCCCTCGACTTCGGCATGGTCATTCCCACACCAACCCAGCCCAAACTCCACGAGATGCCGAGAGACTTCTTCAAACATCTCGCCGTCTACACCATCCTCAAAAAGCCCAAGTTTCCACAATCGAAATTGTTGTACACCATCCAACCAAGGAGCAGGTTGCTTGCCCAGAGAGGTGCCGTCGCGACAGCCGAAGAAGCTGGCGATGGAGCCCGTCCACGAAAGCCTGCTGTCACCGTCTTGGAAGAAGGTGTTGTCGGTTCGTTAGACTACAAGATCATCCAGGCCGGTCGCGCCGACGACCTCTACAAATGGCTCAAAAAGAATCGCTATCATTATTCCGGGGATGAAGCCACGCTCAACTTCTACGTGCAAAAGAAGTGGCTCTTCACCGTCATGAAAATCGATACCATGCAAATGAAAAAAGCCAAAGACGGAACTTACCGTGGCAACATCACTCCCACCCGTTTCACGTTCACATCCAAGAAATGTGTTTACCCACTCAAGATCACCCAACTCTCGGTCAAGAAAAAGACCGAAGCACTGTTCTATGTCCAAGCGCCCTACAAAATGGATTTGCAAGGTACCAACTCGTATCAACACACCTGGGTTCCCATGCTCCAAGCTGCCAGCGGGTGCATGCCTCAAGGAATACCTGGCAGAGGCGGAGATTGGCTCGCGGCCATCAAAGGACAAATTCCGGGATTGGTCCAACTCAACAACAAACTCGGTTTCCGCTATCAACCCGGACAAAGACCTCAGCCCAACTCCAAGGGACACATCCCCACCACCATGGAATGGGCCAAGAAAATCACCAAATCGGACATCGACATCCTCACCGGAAAAGCTCCCTATTCAGACACCGTTCCCGACGTCGACAAGGGATTCACAAAAGCCGACCTCAAAGATCCACAAAAACGTAAAGTCGTCGAGAAGATCATCATGGCTCGACTGGCAAAGTGTCGAAAGACTCACCCGAACGGCTATCTCGTTCGGGAGGCTCCGAAGAAAGACATTCAAGATTTGCGACATCTGGCTGGACATTTGCAGTTGAGCAGTTGGATCATCAAGTTCCGAAAAATCTTCCAGAAGGACGAGATGAACGACGACCTAACGCTTGTGGCTGCCAATATGGGCGGACAGAAGGATATGTCCGAATACACCCAGACGCTGCCCGTCTCCCCTCCTTGATCGCAACAAAATGGCTCGACAACATAGTTGCCATCGCGGCCCGAGACGTCAACGTCTCGGGTTGCCATCAAAAACCACCTTGTTCTCTATTCCCCACCTTCATGCCCATGGCTCATCTTTCCATTGGTGATTTCGCCCCCTGGTTTTCCACACCTACCATCCGAGGCGATCCCTTCTCACTGGATTTGCTTGGAGGACAGCAGGTCCTTCTCTGTTGTTTGCCTTCCCCCGCAAATCCAAGCAACGATACCATTCTGGAATATTTCCTTGACCACAACGCCGATACTTTTGACGGGGTGCGGAATTCGTTCGTCGGGATCGTGAATCCCGACGAAACCCCTCGTAAGCTTCACGAGTGTGACTCGCTTCCAGGCATCGTTCTCCTGCCAGATGAGTCAACGGCCATTCGGAACCTCTATGGCGTTGGTAACGAAAAAAGCCCCAATCACCCCACGATCTTTCTCCTCAATCCGCGATTGCAAGTTGTAGCTGTCTTTTTCCTCGCCGAGGACTTGGAAAGCCAACTCCACCGGATTCTCACCCCACTCGAGTCTCAGCGTGTCTCGAAACAGCCTGCTCCAATCTTGGTAATCGAACGTGTCTTCGAACTTGGCCTGTGCAAGGCTCTGATCGAGTACTACACCGAAATCGGTGGCAGGCCAACGGGGTTTGTCGGGATACGCGATGGCCAAGTGCAAGAAATTCTCGACACCAAGGTCAAGCGCCGCCGTGACGTCGTGATCGAAGAACCAACATTACGCGAAGCCGTTGTTTCCCGAGTCCAACGACGCATCGTCCCGGAGGTCCAGAAAGCTTTTCAGTTCAACGCTGATCGCATCGAAAGACACGTTGTCGTTGGCTACGACGCCGAGGAAGGTGGGTTCTTCCGTCCACACCGAGACAACGCATCCCCGGCAACGGCACATCGTCGGTTTGCGGTTTCGGTCAATCTCAATGCTGGAGATTATGAAGGCGGAGACTTGCGTTTTCCGGAATTCGGTCCGACCACTTATCGTCCACCACGAGGAGGAGCCGTTGTCTTTTCGTGCTCATTGCTCCACGAGGCGACGACCGTGACCAGCGGCGTGCGATATGCCTACTTGCCGTTTCTATACCACTCCAAAGAAGTCGGTTAGGAAAACAGGGTGGTCGATTTGTCACTCTCTCGAATGCGAAAAACAAACAGCCCTGAGCGTCTTGGTGACGACCAGGGCTTGATTGTGGTTGACGGAGAACAAGCTCCGTTAAACTGCCAGATTACTGGGGGCGATTAGGGACGACCTCAACTTCGTCTCCGTCACCTCGCTCGTCGAAGTCGAAGAAGACTTCTTCGTCTTCGGCACCTTCATAAACGACAAAGGTGTCCGCACCAGCATCCCCACGAAGGGTGTCTTGGGCATCGTCGCTGAAGAAGTTCTGCTGGTCAAGGTAATCGTCGTAGAACGTGCGAGCGCCACCGCTCAAGGTGTCGTTGCCGTTCCCACCCCGAACAAGGTCGCTGCCGAAGCCACCTTCCAGGTTGTCATTCCCGCCACCGCCGTTGAGGGTGTCGTTGCCGGTGCCGCCGAAGATGACGTCAGCTCCGCCATTGCCTCGCAACGTGTCGTTGCCACCGCCACCGTAGATCGTGTCGTTGCCACCACGACCAAAGACGCTGGCGTCGACTTCAGCTTGGTTCGGGTCGAACAATTCAACGATGCTGATCAAGTCGTGACCACGTCCCGCGTCGATCGTGACCAGATTCAGGGTCGTCGCCAAGCCTCGCGAAAAGTCAGTGTACCGAACCGTGTCATTGCCACCAGCGGCGTTGATGACAACGTCGGTGGTGTTCGAGAGGCTAGCCGTTCCACCATTGATGGTCACAGTCACGCCATCGGCGACAACTTCGAAATCACCAGTGGTCTTGTCGACATCGACTTCGATCAACTCACTGGCATTCGTGCCAGCGACGGTCAACACGCCACTCGCGAAGGTCGCGGTAACGGCAGGGGTAGCTCGTTCTTCGAGCTGACGAACTTCGAGGTTCACAGGTCTCTGAGACATTCTCACAATCCTCACTTGGAAACTAGGGAAAATGAAAAGCGCGCACAACGTCCGGTCCTCCGACAACGTCGGAGTCCAAAGGTGATAAAAAGTCAGTCCGTTGACGGGAAAATCGGACGTGATATTTGTGCAACAAAAAGTATCATAAGACCCGACTCAAGAACGACAATTGGAAATATCTCGCTTCCTCATAATTTCACAAAACCATCGTACTGGCCGGACGACTTTCGAAGGAGTCTGGGAAGTGGTGGGTTGTTTCCGTGAGGAATGAACAAAATCTCTGAGAAGCCTCAGAACCCTTGGAGCCTGAAGATTCGATATTCCAGACTCCAAGAGACTATGTTCCTGGTGCTACGTTTGATTCGATATGATCTTGCGTAGCTCGTCCAAAGTCGTCACATCAAGAAGAGATTGCTGCACGAGACGAAGAGCCTCGAGATTGTTCGTCTTGGACAACTCGTCGGCAAATGTGAGACCTTCTTCACCAAATTTCAGTTGGAGTGCGACGGTAAGCGCGCCGATAAGACCTACCTGTTCGCCTTTCTGGATTCCTATCTGTTCGCCTTTCTGGATTCCTATCTGCTCGCCTTTCTGGATTCCTATCTGTTCGCCTTTTTGGATTCCTATCTGCTCGCCTTTCTGGAACCCAGCTTCTTCTCCTTTTGCATATCCTCTTGCTTCGCCTTGTTTGAGCCACTCGTTGACCACGACGGATTCTTCCATATTCCACTCCTTGAGTGCTTGTTTCCAAACATCCAAACAGCCTGCCTTCTCGGCAAACAGCAACGCCAAACCACCGTAGTGCGCTCTTCTCTCGCTGTCCGTTTCCAGCATCCCGAGAGCTTTCCACCTCTCAATTATATCCTCCCGCTCTCCTCCGTAAGTCAAAGGAACCCACAGCAAAATGCCCAAACCCAGTTCACCCGTTTCGATTCTCCTGAGAATAACGTCGGCATCTTGATCAATGAGGTTAAAAATCGTCGGTGGAGTTAACGACGTGATCTTCGTCCGAGAAAACTGCTCCTGAATAATGTCCCGCTGGCGCCCGGTTAGATTCACCACCAAACCACCCACTCGATACCGACTTCCCGGTTCCGGGTCGGGCTTCTCTTCCTGAGAAAGCAACCCCCCATAAACGTTCATGCGGCCCAAAATATCGGGATGGGGAGACGATTGAATTTCCACCACAACTGCCCAAGGAACTCCGTGCTGATCAACGTCTTCCATCCGCGCAACGGTATCTCGCACGCGGTCTTCCTCACCAGGAACGACAACGGCCCGAGTGTCCAACCAACCACGAAAGAAATTTTCGTTTCGGGGAAGATTGGCAACCCACTCGAAGAACACAGGTGGATCAAGCCGGATACTGAACCTTCCGGCTTGATCCCAAATATTTGCCGAAGCCATGACCGAAGGTTACCCTTCTTCCACCTTCTGCGAATTGTCGGTCTTGATTCCCTCCGGGTGCGCTTCTCCTAATGCCCCTTGGGGAGCCAGCTTTCTGACCGATTCGTCGGTATCGCCCGTGTCTATTTCGAGAGGCCCCTTGAGGAATTCTTCCTCGGTCGGCGGAAGTGTCAGCACTCGTACAAGGCAGAAAGTTGCAAGACAGATCACAACGCTAATCGAAGTAAACATTACGATCGCGCCGGCAAACGTGAGTTCATAGTTCGTTTCCATGCTAACTGCCCTCCCCCATGGTGCTTTTGGCACTCTCAGCGTCCAGGTTCTTGTACCGGCCTTCTTTCTCCCATTTTTCTCCCGCAAGAAACACCATCAAGCCCAAGAAGACGACCACCACCAAGATTAACCCGATGGACCACAACGCCACAACGTTATCTGGGTCAGCCAGCTTCTTAATCTGCCCAGGCAAATTGAAGTAAACAAAACCACCAAAAATGATCAACAAGTAAACCGGCACGACGTACTTGAGCAGTAGTTGGACGAAGAAAGGAATCCGGATGTGCGCGCCCTTGTGGGCTTCTTCCTGACCCTTCTTAATCCCAAACGCCCATCCGTACATGACCGACTGGATGAACGCCAGGATGAAGATCATAACGCTCCCGACCCAAAAATCCAGAGTGTCTAAAGCGAGAGTGTTCTTCGAAAAAAACGCCACGAAACCCACCCCAAAGGCCCCAACAAGACCCAAAAAAGCCGCCGATGCGTGCCTTTGGAGACCAAAACCTTCTTCCAAAAAGGCAATGACCGGTTGAAGCATCGATACACTACTCGTGACCGCCGCAACGAAGAGCATGAAGAACCACAAAAATCCGAAAAACTGACCACCCCACATGTTCGCAAACACGTTGGGCAACGCGAGAAAACCAAGCGCGAACGAGGAGTCCAGAGTCTTCTCACCAATCACACCAAGGAACATGAATGCTGCCGGAAGAGTAATCAATCCACCAAGACATACTTCGAAAAACTCATTCATGCTGCTCGAACTGAGCCCGCTCAAAACCACGTCGTCCTTGGGCTTGAGATAACTCGCGTAGTTCACGACGATCCCAAATCCGACCGAGAGACTGAAGAAAATTTGGCCCGACGCTGCCAGCCAAGTCTTGAAGTCCCACAGTTTTTCTGGCCGTGGATTCCACATGAACCCAAGTCCTTCCATCAAGGAGTGCTTCTGGCCAGTTTCCGGGTCGGCCTCGCCAAGTGTCAGCACGCGGATCAACACAACGAATGCCAACAAAACAAGGGCTGGCATCGCATACCGACAGAAGGTTTCGATCCCTTTGTTGACGCCTCGATAAATCAGTGCGAAGTTCAGGACGAACACAAATATCAAGGTCACAAGGAACGGCCAATTGCCAGACGAGAGCATCGCTCCGTCCGTCCCAGCCCCAATGTAGTTACCCAGAAACGTACCGAACTCCTCTTCCGTCTTCAGCCCGGCCATGTCTCCCTTGAGATAACTGATGGCATACCCCAGACACCATGCCTCGATGAGTACGTAGTAAAAATAAATGATCAACGGAATCATCAGAGCGATGGCTCCGAAGTATTTCGACACCGGATTTCGCCAGATCACGCTGAACACCCCAGGTGCCGAGTTGAATCCCTTCGTCCCCCCGTATCGACCCATCGTCCACTCAGCCCAACACAACGGTATGCCGAGAATCAACAACGAGATGAAGTAAGGGAGCATGAACGCGCCCCCGCCGTATTGCGCGGCTTGTCCCGGAAACCGGAGAAAATTCCCCAGTCCGACAGCCGAACCGGCGACGGCCAGGATCACGCCGATCCTGGTCCCCCAGCCTTCTGATTGCTTTTTCAATTCCGATGCCACGAGTCGGACCTCCTATCTTGTTCGAACTAAGTTCTTTGTGGACATGACGAATGGGTTCGGTTACGCCTGGGACGAGTTTCAACCGACAGGATCAGGCGACGAATTTCGCCAGCCATTGTAAACCGGAATGGCTCCAAGTCATCCTCATTTTGTATTCCCGCCAAATTCCCACTGGCCACGCAAACCCTGTTGTGCTAAGAACATGGGAATGTCGAATTCCCTCTCCCGCCGAATTTCCTTTCGAAAAGACTCCACGCGTCGCCACCAAGCGACAACGCGCCTTACCACCGAACCTGGCCACTCGAATCCGGTCGCAATCGGGTCTTGTGAACTGCGGAGATCGTAATGGAATCGTTTGTTGACAACATGAACTTGGTCTTGGGTATCATTAGCGGATTGCTCTGGCACCCCTATGTCCTTTATTTCATCCTTCTCGTTGGCATTCTCTTCACGCTCTGGAGCGGGTTTTGCCAGTATCGCGCATTGACCCACGGCGTCGCCGTCGTCCGGGGTAAGTACGATGATCCAAACGATCCCGGTGCCATCAACCACTTCCAAGCCTTGACAGCAGCATTGTCAGCGACAGTCGGGATCGGCAACATCGGAGGCGTGGCCGGAGCCATCGCGTTGGGTGGTCCAGGAGCCGTCTTCTGGATGTGGATCGTCGGCATCATTGGGATGGCGTTGAAAGTCGTCGAAGTGAGCTTGGCCATGATCTACCGGAACGTCGATGATCCGGACAACCCACACGGTGGCGCCATGTGGGTCGCCGATCGCGGCTTACCCAAACTCAATCCCAACCTCGGGACCCTCGGAAAAGTGATCGGAGCCATTTTCTGCGTCACCCTTTTGATCTCCACCGTCACGGGAGGGAACATGGCCCAATCCTGGAACGTCGCTGAAGTCACCCACGGGAGTTTCGAAATCCCTCGCTACATATCTGGCATTGTCCTGGCGATTCTATGTGGCCTCGTCATCATTGGTGGCATCAAGGTCATCGGACGAGTAACCGGCTTCTTGGTCCCATTCATGTGCATCATTTACTTGACCGCCGGAATCTATGTCCTGACCCTCAACGCCGTCAAGTTACCCGAGATGTTCACCTTGATCTTCCAGTCGGCTTTCGGTTCGGCAACGGCAAAAGGGGCGTTCGTCGGCGGGACTGTCGGATATGCATTCAGCTGGGGGATGAAACGCGCATTCTTCTCCAACGAAGCTGGGCAAGGCTCCGCTCCAATCGCCCATTCAGCAGCCAAGACAGACGAACCCATCCGCGAAGGCCTCGTCGCCGGAATCGGACCGTTCATCGACACCATCATGGTTTGTACCATCACGGCCATGATCATCCTATCGAGCGGCGCCTGGAACCGGGATCACGAAACCCATTTCTCCGAAATCGCCGAAGCCGAGCACGCCAACGTGAACCCACTCGAACAGCCCTCCTTGATACCTGTCGTCTTGCACGAGTCGGAACAACCGGGAGAGTGGATCACCTCGCAAACCGATACCGAAGCATCGAAATGGAAGCTCCAACTGAAAAAGACACTCGCCCCAAAGCGTTACGAAACGAATTGGAATCCGGGCGAATGGAAACATAATCAACAAGTCTTCGTGATGGTCGAAGCCAACAAACAAAGCGACACCAATCACAACATCCACAGAATGTTAGGAAAACTCGTCGAAGAGAAAGTCGATGAAGTCGGTGAAGGAGAAAACACCAAAACGAAATTCTTCATCGAGTGGGAAGAAGCTGGTCCATTCACCGAACGTCCCAAACTCGTTGTCGCCGATAAAACCCACCCCGTCTATGTCGATTACGTAGCGGCCCAATTGACGAGCCACGCATTCGACCGGGTATCGCCAGGATTGGGTTACTGGATGATCCCCATTGGAGTTTGGTTGTTCGCGTTATCTACAGCCATCTCTTGGAGTTACTACGGCGAGCAAGGAATTATCTATCTCTTCGGCGACTGGCTCGTGATGCCCTATCGGGTCGCCTATTGCCTGATCATCTTCGGAATCGCGTGGGCAGCCCATATGGGATACGTCACCACAGAAAAGGAAATCGCCGGCTTCACGGACCTCGGCACAGGCGTGATGTTATTGGCGAACTTGCCAATCTGTTTGATCTTCGCACACGTCACGATGAAGGCCTATTACAACTATATCCGGAGACTCAAGGCAGGAGAATTTACTCAGCCCGGTCGCAAATCGGAAACGTCAACTTAGGACGCGGCCCGAACCTGAAAAGCTGAAAGCATTCCAACCCAAGACCCTGAAGGGAACAACCAACAACCCTCCTGTCACTTGCTGTCAACGATCAAAGTCACGGGGCCATCGTTCACAAGTTCTACTTGCATCGAGGCCCCGAATTGCCCCGTCTCAACCGGAACCCCATGAACCCGGACACCATTGATGAAGGCTTCGTACAACGGAATCGCCACACCCGGTTGAGCCGCATCAACAAAACTCGGACGTCGACCTTTCTGGGCGTTGCCATAAAGAGTAAATTGACTCACGACCAGAATTCCACCACCAACATCCGTGACGTCGCGATTCATCTTCCCTTCATCGTCCTCGAAAACTCGCAAACCGACGACTTTATCCGCCAACCATTTGGCATTCTCAGGCGTATCGTCGTGGGTGATTCCGAGGAGCACCAAAAGACCACGTTCGATTCGTCCGACAACCTCTCCTTCGACCGTAACGCTCGCTCCCGAAACCCTCTGGATCACCATTCGCATGACTCAAACCTCTTCTCGTTAGCTCTTCCCCAAAGATCATCCTGAAAGACCCCGAACAGTTCCCTTGCCATCTCAAGGGTGCTGTTGTGCAGAATGGAATCACGAAGGAAAAGCGAATCGGGCAAACCCCGGCCCGAAGGGCCAACGGGGCGAAAGACAAACACTCGCCAGCTTTTCGGGCTGCTATGTCAACAAACAATTGCAAAATCCAAAGCCGCACCCCAAATCCAAACGTTCCTCTTGCAGCCATCCCTTCTGCCAGTCACAATACTAGTGCTGTATAAGGATTCCAGATCATAAGAGGCGTCGCAGCTTTGCAGCTTCGTTACTCGTCCCGAGCATCCATGGATAGCCAACAGGTGGTCAACGTCTTGCTCGAACTTGGGCTTCTGCCCGAGGAAGAACGCGTACGCGCAGAAGTCCGACAACTGCAAACCCACACGTCCGACGCCAAAGCGTTCACTGGAGAACTACTCAAGCGTGACCTCCTGACTCCCTACCAGGCCAACCAAATCCTGACTGGAAAACGATCTTACCTTCGCGTCGGCCCCTATTTGATCCTCGAACGGCTCGGCGAGGGCGCCATGGGACAAGTCTTCAAGGCCCGTCACACGACTACCGGCCAAATCGATGCCGTGAAGGTCATTCGGAAAGAACACGTCACCAACACCATCGCCGTCAAACGATTTTTACGAGAAGTCGAGGCGGCTTCCAAACTCAACCATCCCAACGTTGTGGGAGGACACGACGCGGCCCAGGCGGACGGAACTTACTACTTCGTGATGCAGTTGTTGAACGGTCTAACGCTCTCCCAATACGTCAAAAAGCACGGGCCTTTGGAAATCGAGCAGGCCTGCGACTATATGCTCCAAACGGCCCTGGGACTCGAACACATTTTCCAGGCCGGAATGGTCCATCGCGACGTCAAACCAAGCAACTTGATGATCTTGGCTCCCGACAAAAAGAAAAAGGTGACTCCCACCGATTCCGAAAACGCAACCTCCCCGCTTCCAGGCGGCGACAGCCGGTGGGGCCAGGTCAAACTCCTTGATTTGGGGATCGCCCGCCTGAGCGAGGAACCCGACCAGTCCGATCCGCACAGCCAACTAACCCAACTGGGAACCGTGATCGGCACAGCCGAGCACATGGCACCCGAGCAAGCCCTTTGTGGCTCCTCGGCCGATACCCGAAGCGACATCTACAGCTTGGGCTGTACGTTCTACTTTGCGTTAACGGGTCGACCACCATTTACTGGAAACAACAGCGTCGACATCATGCTCAAGCACCAACTCGAGAAGCCAAGGCCTGCCAACGAACTTCGATCGGGTGTGCCTCAAGCCGTAATCGACATTCTCGACAAGATGATGGCCAAGAAGCGTGAGGATCGGTACCAAACGCCATTGGAGGTCGCAACGGCCCTCCAGGACGCCATCGCCACGAAACTCAACGCTCCGATTCCGGTAGCCACCAGAGCACCAACCATTCCCGTGGCGCACCCGGCTCCGCCAACACCATCTCGACAACCACTCGCAGCGACTTCGTACCTGGCGGGCCAACCAGACTACACCCAACCAACACAACAAACCGCCGAACCGACCATCCCAACGACACCGCCGATGGCTCACTCCGTCTCGACTTCCACGGCCTCGCACGCCACGGAATTCGCCTTCCACGACCCGGGAGCAGTCGTGGAACACCGGCTCCAACCGTACCAACACCAACACACACAGCACGGCTTTTTCGTCTTTCTTGTGTTGGCGAGTATAGGTCTTGCCTTCTTCGCGACGATCATTTTGATATGGGCTATGGGCTAAAACGTTTATCCTCAAACAGTTCTTAATGAGGCTCGATTAATGGCTGACTTAACTCCTCACCAACAAAAAATCGTCAACCGATATTACAACAACCTCGACAAAGCCAAGTTACAAAGGCTCGAAGAACTCGTCACCGAGTTATATCTTGCCGAAGGTAAGAAACGTGCCAAATATTGGAATGACGCCAGGAAAGCGATGGAAAAAATCGGCGTACCACAATCGCGGATCGATCACCTGGTAGAACTCGATAAGCCCGAAATGCTCGCGGAACTCGTAAAAGAGTTACACGCCAAAAAGTAGTAGTCACATTTCTCCATTTTCGGCCGACCCAACGCTTTCGTGGCCCTACCTTCGAGTTTCCTGTTCCCCTCCGAGTATGTAAACATACCGTTTCTGGAACAATCGCACTCCGCTTGGGCAAGGAACCGAACATGCCTCCAGATACAAAAAAAGATCCACCTTCCAACCAGGGAGATCCCTCCCGCTAAAGTCTTTCGCCTCGCCGAGCCATCCACCCAGGAATAAGCAACTTTATTCAACCCAATCGGAACCGCCATGGACTTTGTCGCTTATCGAGTCGGAGAGACGAAAAATCTCAAACTGAAAAATGGACCTGCCCACTCCGTCGGGTCGCCTGCAACAGCCAACTGGTGCTCCCCCGGACCGTTCACAAACATCTTGGTCTTTGCAAGATGCGCAAAAACTCAACCAGCAAAACCTCTTTGCTCTTCGACAATTGACGTCGCCACCTCTTCCAGAATCCCCTATTACAACAAGAGACGTGAACTTCTCCTATTCCAATAAGAGACGTGAACTTCTCCTACCACGACGTAACGATTGTGACTCAACTCGGAAAGGACTTACCCCATGAAACGTCTGGTCATTTTGCTTGGACTCGTGTTGGTTCCTCTGGCGTTTGTTGCCTGTGGGGGCTCAAACTCTGAGAAGAAAGAGAACGGCAAGAAGGAAGCCAAAAAGGACAAGAAAGAAGCTAAAAACGGCGAGAAGGAAGCCAAAAACGGCGAGAAGGAAGCCAAAATTAGCGAAGAGGCCAAGAAAGCCTACGAACAGTTCCGCAAATCGACTCAGCAAGCGTACGAAGAAGTCGGAAAGAAAGTTGAGAAACTCGAAAAACGACTCGAGTACATCAGCGGTGACGCGAAAAAAGAACTCGAAAAGACCATCGCGTCCCTCAAAGAAAAACAACAGGCTGCCAAAAAGCAATTCGATGCACTCGGCGAAAAAATGAAGGAAGGCTGGGACAAATCCAAGCCCGACATTGAGAAATCCATCAAGGAATTCAAGGAAGCATCTCAATCGGCCTACAAGGAAGTCATGAAGGAGTCTAAGTCGCTGTGGGAAAAGAGCAAACAAACCACCGAGCAAGCCATGAAAAAAGCCGGCATGAAAATCCAAGAATTGAAAAAACTGGCGAAACAGAAAAAGGGGAAAGATCAAAAAGCGATCAACGAGCAGATCAAAAAGCTCGAATCGTTCAAAACGAAAGCCGAAGACCAACTCAAAAAGCTGGGGGAGAATTTCCAGGAAGGTTGGGAAAAAACACACTCCAGCGTCGAGTCGGCTTGGACCGAACTCAGCCAGACTGTGAACAAAGCCTGGGAAAAGTTCAACAAAAAGAACAAGAAGGACAATAATAAGAAGAAGGACAAGAAGGACAAAGGACAGTAATCGAGTCAAGACGACAATCCGAGGACTGGGAAACTGGGACGAGCGATGACGTGAAAGTGATCGCTCGTCCCACTCAGTACAAAAATCTCAGTCGAAGTCCCTGATCTCAAACAGAAAAGGCCCACTCGTCTGAGAAACAGGTCGACCCCTGTCCTCAATCAAAAGTCACTTTCAACACCTTTTCGTTCGCCGGTCGCACTCCCCGCATCATTCGCATTTGGTTCGTCCCCTGCTCTCCCACTCGGATGGTATATGTGGCATCCTTCTGGAAAACCTTGGGACGGAACTGCGTTCCACGAATACGTAACGTATAGACAACTTCCTTCGTCTTATCATTAATGACCTGCACGACTGGATTCTTCATACCCTTCACCTCGATGGTGGGCAAGTACGCTTCGGCCTTGCGTCCATAATTATCCAGCATAGAAATCGTCATCGGCCAACCCGGAAACTGATTCGTCTTTTTGGGTTTGGACACATCAACAAGCAACCGATAGCATTCCATCGTGATCGTCTGTTTGTCACGATCAAATCGAACGATCCCATATCCAGACGATTTATCGTCAAGCGACTCGAGCCGACCCTTTCGGTATTTCTCCTCAGGGTTTCCAATCGCGTAGACACGAATGAGATTCTTGAACCCATCGACGTAGTCGCCCGTATTCGCACGCCCTTCGATTCGATTCTTGATCGGCAGCCCTTCCTTGTCTGGGTCCCAACGACGCGGATAGAAATTGGCAATCGACGGGACACAGAACGAGTAACACGCATCACCTTGTTCCTTGATCCCGTGGTGGACGATCGAAGCCAGGTGTTGATCACCCGCGAGGTGGAATGCGAACCCCCGTCGCATGGCGTCCAACGCTCGCGCTCGCCCGGATTGTGGCCACCCACCCGAATCGAGGTCCGCAACCAAATACGTCCGAGCCGCCCCGTGATAATTCGCCAGATTACAAAAGATCGTTTGCGATAAAACACACCGCATATCTACACCACGCCAGTCCGCAGCCCATTTGTTCAAGAACTGGAGTTGTCGGTCGCCCAGAAGTTTCAGACCGGGTTTATCGAGTTTACTCACGTCGTAGTTGGGATCTTTCAAGTGATCTGGACGGCCTTTCCAGTTCGTGACCGTATCTCTCGGCCCGGACTTGAACATTCGGTCGGCAATCACCGCAAAGCTAACACGCCCGTAGACCATATCGGTGTAGTAAACGGTGATACCTTGCTTGATCGGCGTCGGATCATAACCATCCGGGAGGTTACCGGTTTGCGTCCGGTGGACAACATTGACCATTTGCCACGGTTGCGCATAACCACCGGCTTCGTGTCGGGCCATCGTGGTTTTGTTACCACCATTACCCCAAATGTTCCCTTGATACACATCATGATCATCCGGTATGGCAATGGCCGGACGATCGCGCATGAGGTCGCCAAACGCAAGTCCCACCAAGTACCACTTGCGGAGATAGTTCAAGATAGAACGCAAAAATGGCTCGCGAATAATTCCATAGCCCCCAACATTCTCATAGATATTATCACCCGAGAAGAAGAGGACGTCGGGATCATGAAACTTGACGTTCTTGGCGAGTTGGACATTGGGGAAAGCATAGTCCGCGTTTCCAGTAAACGCAGCAACGACGATCGACTTTTTGTCCACAGGGTCCTTTCGCACCGTTCCGCTGTAGTAGACTTCCGTCTTGCTACCACCTTTGTCGCGAGACGTGTACGCAACTCGATAGGGAATATCCTTCTCGTCGTTCCACTTTCGGATTTTGAACAACGCCGTTCGAGACAGTTTTTCGATTTTTTCCTCGGCAATCGTTTTCCAACCATCACCCTTTTTGACCTGTAGACGCACTTTCTGAGAATCCTTCACACCGATGGGCGGCATCATCACATTCATCTTCAGAGTCCCACGACTCAGCGTGTACATCGACCACAAGATAGGCCCATACGTTCGTTCGTCCTTCTCAAGCACTTTCGAGCCGCTCACCTTCCAATCCTGAAACCAGAATCTCGCCCCTCCCTTTCGTCGGTTGGCCTGGACCTTGTGATTAACCGCAACCGCGATATTCCCATAAAGAGCACTCGCTGGAACGGAGTCGAGTTCGACGTTGGCAATCGTGGCTTGCCCTTCCGGCAAACGGGCCGTAAGGATCATGCGATAACTCTTTTTGTCCTTGTTCCAAGCCGCCCGCAAAGACAACGTAATGCCTTGGGCCAATTTCTTCGGACCAATGACTCCTTCAGACTCCTTGTTTGCAATAAACAACACCCCGTCGGCTGTAACCCCAGCGTCGATACCCTTCGGGCCTCGAATGAGCCACCCACGATAGTCGTCGATTTCGGGATCATGAATCCCAATGCGAAACCCAGCCGAGCCTTTCGACTTGGCCTTGCCGATTCGGCCCAACGTCACACTCGTGGAGAAATCACCCTGCTTCTTTCCGAGCTGACGAGTCAGAAGTTGGACGTTGCGTCGTCCTCCCGGCGTGATGCACTCGAGCCGACCGTTCTTGACCTGCCAATCTTCCATCGGATTGGCCCAATAGTGTTGCCCGACCCAAACGCGATCGTGTGTTTTCGTAAAACGACTTTGAAAATCCGCCGCGTCGAGTGTCAGCCCGTTGACACTCGTCCAAGCCAGGAAACAGGAGAGGTACAGAAATCGTTTCATGGAGGCCACCTTTCATATCTGAAGTTGTCCTCGCATTGTAATGGAGCGCAAACGACGAAACCAACAATTGAACGCGCCAGATTTTTCGATTGACACGCCTTCCCTTTGACCCTGTGAAAGTCGTATCGAGTTTGTTTTGCTAGCCAAAAACGAGTAAAACAGTAAGAGATGCAGCCAAGACGGCCGGGCGTGATTGTCGGCTCGAGAAGCGTTAGCGAAGCGGGAAACCCAAGCGGGTGAAGCCAGACCCGACCTAAGCGGGAAACACAGTGGCCTGAAAACCTTGACGACTTCGAACCGTACCCAACACAAACGGAACCGCCCTATTCCAGAATCGAAAAACCGACGCTCCCTAAACACATCTACACCCTTACACCTTCCAGCCCCAGAACGAGGTCTTTGTTATGACAGCCCAGGTCTGGTACTACGTTATCAATAACGAACAACAACCTCCTGTGACCTTCGCGCAACTCCAACACTTTGCAGCGGAAGGAATGTTGGCACCCACCGACCTCGTCTGGACCAACGGCATGGCGCAATGGACCGAAGCCGCGAAAGTCAAGAACCTGTTTGCCAATACTCCACAACCACAGCCAAACCCTGACCGTGGTAGCTTGCACGGTCGTACCCAAAAGGCTCGAATTCCGCTATCCGAAGAGGCCGTCTTGGCGGGTCCAGCGCCGGAGTCACCAGCCCGACCTCCCAAAACACGAGGCCCACGGACCGACCGATCCGACGATCCGGAAGAACGGCCAAGAACACGTCGCAGGCTACCCCATCAACGAAGACCCGCACCCAAAAAGAAAAACAACACCGGGGCCATGGTCATCGCCGGCATCGTCGGGGCGGTTGTTTTTTCTTTACTTCTTAGCGTCGTGATCCTTCTCATAACGCTGACTCATCGAGAAGAGCAAGATCCCGTCGTAGTCAACAACCCCCCCGAAATCTTCAACCCCGGACCAGGAGCCCCACCGGAACGTCGAGTCGTCGGTCCTTTCGACATCAAAGGGGACACATTCACCGGATCGTTACCGCCCGATCAGTCCGTCGAACATGCAATCAAACTCGAGGCCGGAAAGCACTACCTCATCACCATCGAAGGGCTCGACCATCGCTTTGGTCTCGACGCGAACATCGATGACCCTGACCAGAACCCCGTATCGCCTGATCGCAGGTCCCATCGCTCCTCCGTCTCTCTAAGTTTCTGTTGCATTCAGTCAGGGACGCACAAACTTTGGGTTTGGACAAACCACGGCGGTCCTATGCCGAGAAGAAACCTACAGTACCGAATTCAAATCCACACCGTCGCTCCGCAAAAATCCACCGTGACCAAAGGTCGTCTCTCCGTAGCTGGTAAACTAACCCCCACCGAGACCGCAGGCCTTTACCGAATCCAACTCGAGCAAGGTCAGCGTTACGCCATCCAGATGAAATCGACTAACCTGCACCCCATCTTGGAATTGCGTGTTTCCGACGGCAAAAAGCTCCTCAAACAAGAAGCAAGCGGATACCCCCGTGTCGCATCGATCCTCCACACGCCCACAAAAACGAAGGAGTATCTCATACTCGCCCGAGACAAGAATTTTGGAACCGGAGACTACGGGCTCACCGTGTTGCAAGAACTCATCCAAACAATCCCTTTGAAGAACAATCGTGGGATCGTCAAGGATAAGCTCACTCAAAATGAACTCAAAGACTACCAGACCACTCTCCAGGCCAACACGAAATACGTCATCGAGGTTTCCGCCTCCCAACAACTCCGAGCAAGATTCGAATGGGACCGAGCCTCGACGTTCGTCAAACCCTTTCCTCCCCGGCCCTTACCCTGGGACGCCAAGTCGTTCGTCATCGTCACGCCGTCGAAAACGGCCAAATACCGCTTTCGTGTCGGAGGCCAGCAGTCCCAAAAAGGCCCATTCACCTTCAGCATCGAAGCCTACGAAAAGAAACCCTTGGCGTGGAACAAAAACAACGTCGCCGAAGTCAAGGACGTTCTCGTCAAAGGGAACACCCTTACTTACGAGCTGGAAATGGAAGAGGGTTTCTGGTACACGCTCGACATGATGAGCAACCACATCGACTCGTACCTCGAAATGACCGCAATCGACAACGCCGACAAAACGAGGTACTCGGACGAGAACAGCGGACAGGACCACAATGCCCGCATCCTTTTCATGCCTCCCAAGACCGGCAAATATCAGATCGTCGCCAAAGACCGCCGACGACGAGAGACGGCCCCCTTTCACCTACGCGTCCAGAAAGGAGGCATTCCGAAACTGACCCTGGACGAATCTGGAAAAACCGAAGTCAAAGGACAACTCGTCGAACGAAATCACAAAGCCTACATCGCTCATATGGTCAAAGGATTGCGTTACCATTTCGACATGATGAGCGACGAAATGGATAGTTTCCTTGAGGTCAGATCCCCTTCCGCTCGACTCATCCATTACGACGACAACAGTGGTGGAGAAAAGAACGCCCGCTTCACTTTCCAACCGCCAGAAACGGGCCAATATTTAATCATGGCCACCAACCGCCAAGCAGTCAGGACCGGAAAATTCACGTTGCGTATGGCCCGAGAGACAATCCCGACCATCGTCCTCAAGAAAGGCCAAGGCGAAGTCAAAGGCACCTATGAGCCACGATCTTCCCAAGCGTACGTTGTGAACCTCAAATCCGGCGAACGATACGATTTGTCTTTCCAAAACTTGAAGGGACGTTCCCTCACGCTGACCATGGCGTTGGAAAAAGAACCCGGAACTTCACTTGCCCAGCACTCCACCCGATTCAGTACCAGGGTCCCCACACACTTTGGGTTCATTCCCAAGAAAACCGCTCCTTACATCGTTCGACTGGGAAGTTTTGATGGAGGAACGTTCAACCTACGCATCGCCCGAAACGTTCCCAAGGCCTTGGCCTTCGCCAAAGACGCCACCAGCCTCAACACAACCGGAATCTACAAAGACCGACCCGAACATTTTTATTCGATCCGACTCGAAAAGGACTCGCTTTACACCATCGACGTGAAAGGCGAGTTCTGGAACGAGGCGACCCTCATACCTCCGACCGGCGTCGACTTCAAAGGGGTTAGACCACGCCGGCACCGGGAAGGAATAACAATGTCACTCCTCCCGCCCAAGACAGGCGACTATCAAATTCACGTGAAAAATCGTCGTCCTCGGCCCGGAGAAACTTATGTCCTCACCGTCGACAAGGAAGAACTTGAGAAGCTCACGTTCCAGGAAGACAAAGCCAAAACGTCCTTCACCCTCAACGCCACCGAGACCAAGAGTCTACTGATCCAACTCGACTCCACTAAACGGTACGCCCTGTTGGTGGGACACCAGCCCAACCACAACGCCACGATAGAAATCTACACCGCCTCGGACCTCCAGCGAAGGATTCATCAACTCCAGACGGGTTTCACAAGGATCCCGCCAAGTTACCTTCCCCTTCGACCCACCCTCACTGCAACCCACCTGATTCGTTTGCAATCTGCCCGAGGAGGGACTTATGCCTTGAAGGTTTCGGCTCATCCAGTCCAACAAATCACACTGGATAAATCGAGTAAGGGTCTGGTGAAAAGCGACTTCAAGAGTACCCCCGAACAAACCTACCGAGTCCGTCTTCAGAAGGACACGTGGTACGACATCGCGTTGAAATGCCCAGGAACTCGAACCGAAGTCCGCTTATCATCGACCGACGGAAAGACCCGCATGAACGGGTCGAACAACGGCGTAACGGGAATAGCGAGAATCGTATTCGCTCCCAAAAAAACCGACGATTACGAGATTACGGCGGCCAACAGTTCGCGACAACTCCAAGGAACGTTCGCCCTGCAAATTGCGAAGAAAACCATCCCAACGCTTTCCTTCAAGAATGGACTGGCGAAGGTCAAAGCCAAACTCGAAAAGAAGACTCCTCGGATATACTTCCTCGACGTGAAGGCCAACCAGGCCTACGAGCTATCCGCCGCCGGGCTGGGGTTCGCCAAACACAATCTCAACGTGGTCATTGCCGACGCTGCACAACCCGACCGAATGGTCTATCAGGCGACATTCCGCCATCAACCCGGACGACGAAACAACCCCTTGAGATTCGCGCCACGTACTTCCACAAAATACGCCATCACCGTCAAATCGATCTTCGACGGGGCATTCCAAATGACGATCAAAAAAGGTGTCAAACCTCGGTAACAGGGACTCGGTAACAGGGACTCGGTAACAGGGACAGCATGGACACAGGACTCACCAAACGCCGCCGAGCCGATTTATGGATCCCTTTTTGAGTTCGCACCCAGCAAACGAGGCATTCTCATGGCAACCCAGGTTTGGTACTACCTCCGCAACCAACAACAACAAGAAACAACCTTCGACCAGCTTCAACAAATGCTCACCATGGGGACGCTGAAGCCTACCGATTTGGTTTGGACCGAAACCATGACCGAGTGGCAGCAGGTCCAAACGATACCTGACCTGAACGCTAGAAAACCCTCCGACGATTCCCTCGCCAACGCCCAAGTCGCCGTCTTACCCGACGAAAAAACGACCGATCAGTCAAAACCTACAGAACACGAAAAGCCCCGACGAGTTCCCCGATACGAAAGGAGGTCGAGTCTGGCGTGGTTGTGGATCGCCATGAGCGTTGGACTCGCGTTGTTCGTGGTCTGTGGATTCTTCACATTCTCGATGCTGTCACCCCAGAACGAAAAAGTCCTCGACGACTCAGGCGGAAACTCCGTTCCAAACAGTCCGAAAATACGCCAGGGCCGAATTCGCTCCGGTCGCACGATTCGTCACACTTTCCACTTGAAAGGCGGAACACACTACACCATTACCTCGACGAGTAAGAATGCCGGGACAGGCTTGACGATGACTTTGGTCAACGCAGGGGGAGCCGTCGTCAGCCGAACCCCAACTGGATTCGGCTTCATCCAATCTCGAATGTATTACTATTGTCCTCGGGACGGCGAGTACACTGTGCAAGGAAAGATCGACCCTCAGTTTGCGGGTCTCAAGATCAATCAAGATTACGAAATCGACGTTACCCACACTCGTCCGAGGTTGATCCAGTTAACAGACGGACAACTCGACGTCCCTGGCAACGTGAACTGGGGAGAAACAACATTCTATCGTGTTCAATTCGAGGAAGGTCAACGCTACACGATCGATCTGAAGAGCCCAAACCTCGATGCCTACCTGGAACTTTACAGTCCGGACGGACGCCTTCATTCCGACGACGATGGTGGTCCTGGTCAGAATTCCAAAATCGTCTTCACGCCCAAGACGACTGGCGAATACATCCTCGCGGCCCGAGACCTCCAGTATCAACCAGGAAACTTCAACGTCCAAATACGAAAAGATTTCCTCGGCAAACTGCCCCTTCAAAATAATCGAGCAACCATCAAGGACACACTGGCACCGGGCCAGGTGAAGAATTACGACGTCACCCTCCAGGCCAAACAGAGGTACATTGTCGACATCTCCTCAACCGATAACATCCAACCTGCCCTGCAATTCGGACTGGTATCCGACATCGGCCGACAATTTCCTCAACGGACTTCCGGCGACCGAACGCTTCCGGCGGGCATCCTCCCAAAGAAAACAACAACCTACCGGCTTAAAGTTCTCAAAGCCAAAGGCAAAGGTCGATTTGAATTGAAGATAAAGCCTTATGTCCCTGAAAACTTGAAATGGGACAAGAACAACGTCGCGCAGGTTCAAGGGATGGCCTTCGGAATCGAAGAAACGATTCATCTTTTGCCAATGGACAAACAACACAACTATAAGGTCCAGGTAACAGGCAAGCGCTTTACTCCCTCTTTGAGTTTGCGCACAAACGACGGAAAGGCAATTGGCGTACGGAACCGCCATTTTGGACTCCACAGCCGTGGGTTTAATTTCCATCCGGAAAAAACCGCCCAATACCAAATTGTCGTTAGTAACCTATCTCCAAAAGTTCGTGAAAGTCCCTTCGTCTTGAGGGTCGAAAAGAAAATGGCTGTTGTCTTGAGGCCATAATTTCGAACTCTTTTCCCGCGAAGCCAACACAGATCGAAGGTAACTACCACTTTCTTTAAGCCCACTTCAGACCAACGAAAGTACTTCGGATGAGCGACACATCGACAAGTTTACTGGACCGCCTCCGCTACGAACCCGACCAAGCCGATTGGAATCGTTTGGCCGACGTCTACTCCCCGTTGATCCGGAACTGGCTGCGGCGATACGATGTTAATTCCGAAGACGGCAACGACGTGGTCCAGGAAGTGATGATGGTTGTCGTCCGCCGATTGTCAGAGTTCGAACACAACAACCGGACTGGGGCTTTTCGAAACTGGCTCCGGACAATAACCGTCAACTGCTTGCGTGATTTCTGGAGGGCCCAGCGAATCCGACCAAAAGCACAAGGCGGCAGTGATTTTCAATTGATTCTGGCCGAGATGGAAGATCCAACAAGTAACTTGAGCCAAATCTGGAATCAAGAACACGATCTACACGTCACGAAACACCTTCTCAAGCAAATCCAGACCGAGTTCAATGAAAAGACATGGGAAGCGTTTTCGCTTGTGGTCCAGGAAGGCGTCGCGCCCAAAGACGCGGCAGCGCAGTTGGGCACGACGGTGAATGCTGTGTTTATCGCCAAGTCGCGAGTCTTGGCCCGCCTCCGGGAAGAAGCCAAAGGCCTGCTGGACGAATAAAAGATGGCCGGAGCGAATCCAGCCACCCCCACGATCGACTCCATTCCTACGCCGCAGCGGAAGCAGCGGCCGCCTTGGCCAAACGTCGACGCAACTTCGGACTCGGCTTTGGCTTCGCGAGTGTTTTGTTGCAAGCCATGTCGATGAGCGTTCGGAAGACTTGGATATCCAGACCGGACGAAGTGGCGGAAGCCGGTTGCCACTGAATGCCCAAAGCAAACCAACCTTCGTTGATCCATTCAATAGCCTCGACGACTCCATCGAGAGCTTCACCACTGACTTTGAAACCTCGCCCGACACGGTCAATGCCGCCGCGATGTTCGCTGTTGACGATGACTTCCCCTTCCCCGTACGTACACGCCAAAAGCGTGTCCGGGTAGACATTAATGGCGTGACGAATGTCGTCTTCGGGAGGCTGACGGTGTTGCAATGCCTCGGGTCGATCACGGGCCAAATCTTCCTGCACCGTTCCACCAAAGGCATTGTTGAGAATGTGCATTCCCTGATCGATGGCCAACAAGGGTAGGCTCCGCTCGCGGCAATACTTGACCAGGGCTTCTTCGTGCGCTGGGTGACGATCTGCCGGGTCAGTGAACCCTGCCAAAACGACCCCATCGATCTCTTCCAGGATGTCACCCCACGTGTGGTCGCCCGTCGGCGCAAACAGATCGATCGGAACCGCTTCGCAAGCACTCACAGAACCGGCGTATCCCAAAGCCCACAGACCTGGGTGGCGACAGATAGTAGCTGTTGTGTTGGGAGAATCGTTTCCGTAGATACCTATGCGCACGTCACTCGGATTCGTCGGCATCGAGGACTCCTTTCCTCAAAATTGCGGGAATTGATGCGTGTTGTGTCGTTTCGGGTCAGTACAAACTTCACAACATCAAATTTTCGACCACTAGTTTAGCGTGTAACTAGGTTGGTCATGTTCAGTCAAAAAAATGAGTTGCGATCGCTCATCCCAGCGATTTTCGCAACTGAGGAAGATTATAAACCCAGCCTGTTGAATCTGCCACCGAAAATTACGAATTTGTTGTAAGTGCTTCGGAATAAACAAACAGGGGAAAGAAACAATCACAGGTGACCCAAAAACTCGTACCAGATTGTTTCATTCGTACCAGACTGTGACCGTCGTCCACATTGACGCACTTCCTCGCCTACTGTTAATGCTTCTCAACCAAAATTATTCCCCACCCAGACTGAACTTGACAAAAAATTCAATTTTCGCAAAAACTCCCCCACATTTTTCCAACCTGTTTGGTTCTAGGTCTCAGATACCCGTGGGAAGCCCCTCGGGCTTGCAAGGATATGCCATGAGATTGCCGACGTTTTTTTCGAACCAGTCCTCGCTTACCTTGTTCCGCTGCCTCGCGGCATTAGCTTGGAGTTGGTGCTTGCTGGCGAGTGGGTGTGGGACCACCAGAACCACAAATACCTCGCGTACCGGGACAGAGCAACTCCTCGTTTCGAATGCCGTGGACGAGGCCATTTCGACCATGGATTTCCAAGTCCTGTCCGGAAAAAAAGTCTACTTCGACCCGCAGTATCTCAGCGGCGCCGCCGATAAGGGCTATCTCGTCAGTACCTTACGACAACACTTGGCGGCTCACGGGGCCCTGCTCATGGAAGACAGGAAAGAAGCAGACATCATCGTCGAAGCAAGGTGTGGCGGCCTCGGAACTGACCAACACGACCTACTGTTCGGCGTGCCCCAGATGCAACTCCCTGCGATTGTCCCGGGAATGCCATCCTTGCTGCCAGAGATTCCTTTGGCCAAAAAGATCGAACAACGCGGCGTCGCCAAGGTCGCCGTCTTCGCCTTCAACCGGAAAAACGGCAGCCCCGTGTGGCAGTCTGGAGTTGTCAAAAAAGGAAGCACCGCCAACGACTTGTGGGTCCTCGGAGCCGGTCCATTCCGCCGTGGGACAATCCGAACCCTACCCAGCTTCGCTGGCGACAACATTCCTATCCCATTCTATAACACCGAGAGTGAAGAGGACCTCAGCGTTCCTCAAGCATCGACCGCCGTCCACGTCACCGAAGCTGCCGTATGGCAAGACCCGCATTCCTCTCCGTATGGAATCCAGTTGGTCAACCAGCCACCCAATCAACCTCCTGTGCCGCCAGGACCAGCACAGTAGTGTTCTCCCCTTGCGCTCTACTGTCTGAGTGACTCAAGCTCGAAAACGCCATACAAAAAAGCCTGGCTCTTTCGCCAGGCTCCTACACATTGGAGGCGTTTTCCTCCGTGAAAGACGAGGGAAGCCCCAGAAGGATATTCGGAACGTTCTCGAAGGGCTCCTTAATGTGAAGCCCCCTGTCGTCGATGGTGAACTCGCGAACGTTCTTGTCGTGCTGGGAGCCTCGCATCTTGATGATCACAATGGCCCGCCGCAGAGACGCCTTCACTTCCACATACCGTAACAAGATGATCGCATCGGTGATCGTCGAAATGTGTGTCTCGGTGATCGAATCGCCTCCGGAAATCCGAGGACTCGTGCACGTGAACAAACTGCAGATTTGTTGCTTCTTGACGTAAGACGTGAGCGATATCACAAACTCTCGAAAGTTGCGAGTGTGTCCAATACGCTCCAAGGCGGACACGCTATCGATGACAAGCCGGTCAGGTTGGAAGACTTCGATTTCCTTGCGAATCGCATAAAGGTGAGTCTCCAGACCAAAGGATTCAGGATATCGACACGACAACCGCAGAAGACCCTGTGCGACCCAACCCTGAAAGTCAACACCCCAACTCGTGGCATTCCGGATCAGCTGCGGCGTCGATTCCTCGAAACCCAAAAACAGCACACGCTCTCCGTTGCGGCACCCCTCGGCGGCGAACGTGGAGCACATCAAGGTCTTGCCTCCTCCCGTTGGTCCGCTGACGAGAATCACCGAATCTCGGAACAACCCACCACCTGCCATTTCGTCCAATTCCAACGTACCGAAACTGATCCGTTCCAAAGACGATGCCTGGTCGAGTTCGGCTCCCGAAAGTGGGTTGATGACGATTCCGTGATCACTGATCGTGAACGGAAATTCGTTCGGGCGGTGGATGTCACCCCGGAGTTTGTGCACTTGAATCGTGCGCCGGACTCGCTCCTCCACAAGGATCTGCCTCAAGACCACGACACAATCCGAGACAAACTCTTCGATCCCAAGTCGCGAAAGAGGCCCGTATTCTTCCAACCGTTCGGCCGTCACCACCGACGTTACCTTGTTCTTCCGCAACGTCCGAACGATTCGGAATACTTCACGTCGGATGGCTGTGGGGTTCCCAAATTGTTCGAATAACCCCCCAAGAGAATCCAGAACGACAAACTGGGCTCCTATTTCCGAAATGGCATCCTTGATCTGAGCAATGATTCCCGAAAGATCGTAGGGACCAATTTCCCCAATCAGTTCTTCCTGCGGAGACGCATCGAGGATCACGACACGCTTTTCGGCTATGAGCTTGTTTAGTTCCCAACCCATCCGAGCAACGTTGGCGACGATGTCTTCCGGAAGCTCCTCGAATGTGACAAAAATACCAGGACGATTGTACTGAATGACCGAACGGTACAACAATTCCAACGAGAAGAGGGTCTTGCCCGAACCCGAAGTCCCCACAACCAGGGTCGTCCTCCCCTTGACAAGTCCACCGATACTGATGTGTTCGAAACCTTCAACGCCCGTCTCGATTCGCGGCAGGCCAAGTGGTTGGTCTGGTTGGTGCATTGATTCTGTCTCAGTTATTCGTCTCGCTACTGTTCAGATTCTCTCTTTTGTACTTCTGGGCGAAGCGAATGCCACGATGGAGCAACCCGTCGATTGATTCCAGCGAGCCCAAGCCCGGCAAGGTCTACCCGGAGAGCTCAAGAACTTCGTTCGTTGCGGTGTTCCGAAGTCACTGCCTTCCAATCCGAGGGATCACTCGCTCGGCCCGTCATCGCCTTCGTATTTTGGATATCCAAGGCCGAGATTCAGGGCGAAGGTTTCCATATCACCCAAGTCCCCCACGATCTTGACCTCCGGATCGGGAGCATACTTGACCAACATCGGCGTGGCAATAATTCGGTTTTCTCTCGCGATCCTTGGATCCCGGAGGATGTCGATGACTTCAATCGTATGGCGGTCGTAGAGCAAGATCTGACAGGCATTCGAAAGGTTCACAAAGGCACGTTGCGCCAAGTCTGTGTTGCCAGCCACATAGAGCTTGAATTTGTAGATTTCCACCAAGACTTTCCCCGAGAAAAGCCGGTCCCGCTTTTGGCCCGAGTCCTTTCACGTTGCCAAAAGGCCTTTGCAAAAGATAACGGGACAGCCCCGAATCCCTTCGCGTTGGCTTGACTGACGGGTAAGTAGGTGTCGCCTTTCCGTCCACGAAAGGCCACGGTCTTCGGTCAGGTTTATCCCCCTCTTGGTCATTGGATAAACGGCCGACAATAGAGAGCAACAAGATCATCTCGCGACGTGTTGTGCCAGCAAAGCCGCGAGTTTGGAATAATCCAGGGGTTTGACAAGGTGGGCATCGAAACCCGATGCGAAAGCCTTTTCTCGGTCGTCGGCACGCCCATAACCAGTCACCGCCAGAAGAACGACTTCATCCGGCCCGATGACTTCGCGGGTCCGCTTCGCAACTTCGTAACCGTTCAGTCCAGGAAGACCGATATCGACGATGGCAACACTAGGACGCAGATCCAATAATTGAGAAAGCGCTGTGTGTCCGTCCTCCGCTTCGGTCACGCAATACCCGTCAAGTTCTAACAGGGTCTTGAGCATCAACCGAGTGTCACCATTATCTTCGACCACCAAGACACTTTTGTTCGATTTGTCCTTGTTGTCCTCGTCAAATGTCACCTCCTGCGCGACCGCACCACTTCGACAACGCGGTAAGGTCACGACGAATTCACTTCCCTTGTTGACTCCTTCGCTGTGGGCCCTGATCGTCCCGCCGTGCAAATCCACGAGCATCTTCGCCAGTGCCAGACCAACTCCGAGCCCTCCTTCCGAACGAGCCAAGTGTTGGTGCCCTTGAACGAATGGTTCGAAGATCGTCGACAACAAATCAGCAGGGATGCCGACACCCTCGTCCCGCACTTTGAGGATCACACGATGCCGGTCGCTAGAAAGGTTGACAAGGATTTGACTGCCCGATGGACTGTATTTGATGGCGTTGGTCAGGAGGTTGACAACGATCTGTTGAAGCCGGGTCCCATCTCCAAACGACAAAGCCCGATCCCGTGGCCCATGGTCGAACTTGACCAGGTAGTTTCCCTTGGTGATGGCCGGCTCCATCACACCCAAAGCATCGCGAACAAGCCTGACCAAATCAACGGGCTCTTTTTGCAGATGAATCTTACCCTGCGAAATGCGGGTCACGTCCAGAAGGTCATCGAGCATTCGCTTGACGTGACCAAGTTGGTTTCGGGCCACGCTGGCAGCTCGGTCGCGAAGCTCGATCGTTGCTTGGCTGTTCCGAAGTGCCGAAAAGGCATACTCGATGGCAGCCAATGGGTTTCGTAACTCGTGGGAGAGCATCGCCAGGAATTCATCCCGACGGCGGACCTCTTCGCGAGCTTGGACCGTGTCGCGCTTGTGGCGGGTGACGTCGCGAATGTTCAAAATGAACGCGACCTCGTCTTGCCAATCGACCTCGCGAATCCGTAGCTCCACCGTCCGCACTGTTTGGTCCTGGGCGACGACATTGACTTCCGTCACGCTGTCCAGAGCGATAGGAACACCAAACATCTCACCCCGAAGGTCACCCCCGTTACGACCAAGGAGGAACTCGGACGCCGGGTTGGTTGCGACAATTCGCCCATCTCTGTCGAGGAATAAAAACCCATCCGTACTGCCAGAAACGACAGCGTCGAAACGCGCTTCTGCGATTCGAACTCTTTCCAAGGGGTCTTCAGAACGAGACAATAATAAACCATCGTTGTTGGACACGTTGGACGCCTTTCCGTGGCGGCTAGTCGCTCCGCTCCCCAACGCCCTCCATCAACTAAAAAGTCGACTTCCGTCAGGTTGCTTCGCAGAAAGTTATTCTTCGTTGCTTCGTGTGTTTAAAGGGTTGTCGGGAGCTAACCAACGAATGGTCGAAACACAGATCCGATGGTCGGCTTAGAACGGTTCACGTTTCTATTGGGTACGAGCCATGAAAGCACGTCTGGCGTGTCCTCATGACTTTAGGTACATGCCTCCCGTGTACCTTTTCATTCCCTCAGGTGTAACCAAAGCAATCGAGAAACCCTTTAAATGGTCCAAACTGGAATCAACACGTCTCTACCTTCCTTGGTAACGACTTGCGTTCCTGTGGAATAGTTCCAATCAACTCTGTTGTTTGATTGTGAACATCATTAGTCACCGAAGCCAACAATTTCCACCGCAAAAGGAGGTCCTTCAAAAAATCTTGGAAAGCTGGTCGTGAAATCCGTCGATCACCGACTTTCGTCCTGGAAGGAATCCACCTTGGCTGCATCGTAACATGGCCAAGCCAGTCTATCCTCAGAAACTTTTTTGGAATCTGAAATCTTTTCCTGTGCCCTTTTTCCGGACCACAGTTTAGAAAAATTCACACTTGTATTGAGTACGGTTTTTCGTTTTCAAAGTCCTTCACCCCGCTTGGTTAGTCGGCTAAACAAGTGTCGTGCTTTCGATTCTCCGCCCCGAAGGGGACTGCGCGACGGCTCCAGTGGCCCTGAAACATACATTTCAAACCGAATTGGAGTTTAGATAATGTCTTCGATGCGATCCTCGAAGGATCGGTAAACCGGATTCCCTGACAAAACCCCGGTAATGTTTCGAAATGGACGACCGATATGCATCCCACCCGAGTCAATCGTGAACTCGCGGATCTCCTTGTCGTGTTGACTCCCACGCATCTTCAAAACAGTAAGGCCTCGGCGGACTTCTCCAGGAAGTTCGACATACCTGAGGAGAATGATCGAATCAGCAATCGACGAAATGTGTCCTTCGGTAACGCTGCTGCCTCCCATCAGATTGGGAGTAGTAAGGGTCAACAGGGACGTCACTTGACGCTCCTTGAGCAGGCCAGTCAAGGCTATCACGAATTCTCGGAACGTCTTGTGCGTGGAAATCCGTTCCAGCGCCGAGAGGCTATCAATGATCAGTCGTTGGGGTTGGTAATTATCGATATGTTTTCGTATGGCGAGCAGATGATCTTCCAGGTTCGACGATTCGGGATATCCACAAACGACCCGCAACTTCCCTTCCGCTTCGAAGCCTTCAAAATCGACACCCCACCCAGTGGCGTTTCGAACAAGTTGATCCTGACTTTCTTCGTACCCGAACAGAAGGGTTCGGTCACCCGAGGAAATCCCACCTTTGGCGAACTCCGCCGTCGCCAACGTTTTGCCGCAACCCGTCGCACCCGTGATGAGAATGATCGATCCTTCGAAAAAACCACCACCGCACAGTTTGTCGAGTTCTTGAACGCCGGACGTGATTCTGTCCGATAAAGACTGTTGCGTCAAACGCATCTCCGAGAGTGGAATCACAATGAAACCGTCCTCCGAAGAGATACTGAAGGGAAACTCTCCCTTTTGGTGCGACGCTCCTCGGAACTTGAGGATCTCCACCGTCCGGCGGCGTTTCTCTTCCTCAAGTCGGTTGCGAAGGATGATGACGTTGTCGGCTATGAAATCTTCGAATCCAAATCGAGCCGTGTCACTGCTCTCGATGAGCCTCTCGGCCGTGATGATCGACGTCACCTTCATGGCCCGGAGGGCTTCGGCCACCCGATGAAGTTCGTGTCGGACTGTCTGTTGCTCGCGGAACCGAGCAATGACAGACGAAATCGAGTCGAGCACCACACGCTTGGCCTTGACTTTCCGGACGGCGGCTTCGATCCGGGTCACCAACCCTCCGAACTCATAAGGCCCTGACACCGTCGTGGGAGGATCACTCGGCTGTAACGACGCATCCACGAAAGCCCATTGTTTGTCGGCTTCCCACTGCTCGATGTCCCAGCCAAACGTCCCCATATACCTTCGCAGACGCACGGGATGATCTTCGAACGTGACGAACACCCCACCCGCGCCGGCCTCCCGGATCCCGCCCGCCAGGAAGTGAACGCCAAACACCGTCTTCCCGCTTCCCGGTGTGCCAGCCACCAGAGTAGCTGACCCAGCCGGCAGACCGCCCTGGGCGACGAGGTCGAATCCAGGAAGATACGTTTCGACCTTTTCGATTTGTGTGATAGCCATGTCTTCTCGTTGCTATGTTTCTTTCCACTGGCAAACTGCCGGGAAGTGTGCCGTTCCTCACTGTTTCTCTTTTGGGTTCCTTAATCGCCGTCAATCTTTCGAGGCCCGAGAGCGAGAAACTGGACGAAGGTCCAACCCAACAAGGACCTTTTCCGTGTTCGACAGATCGCCAACGACTTGGCGAAGGGGAGGTGGGAGTTCTTTCACAACTGCCGGAGTCGCGAAGATGCGTTCGTCCTCAGCTAACTGAGGCCGTTCCAATATGTCGATAACTTCCATCGAGAAAGTTCCTCCAAGGTCCTCTTCACAAATCCGGGCCAGGTTCTCGATAGCACGCTCAGACAGGGCATTTTTCCCCGTGACATAGAGCTTCAGCACGTATCGTTCGGTCGCGTTCATGAGCTTCCCTATGGTGCGGCGCTGACTCGCCTCCGCCCGTTTCCGGTGGGGAAGGAAGTCTAGGTGGCGTCCGGCTGCGTATTCAACCGGTAGTAACTGGCGAGCTTAGCCATCAGTCCCAGCAATAACAAACGAGCTTCCTCCCTGACGCCTCGGTGACGTGACTCCCGAACTCCATTCAAGGACTCGGCAAGTGCATTCTTGTGCACATGCACAACATCTCGAGGAGTGGCGTGATGCTTGCCCATCCAAGCTCCCAACTCGGCGAGTTCTTCACTCAAATTGAGTTCAATCGCACTCAATCTCGCGGCATAAGCCCGCTTAAGTAAACCCACGAGTCCGACCACACACCCATCGAATGTGGCCCGAGCCCGAATCTTCAGTGGGGAGACCTCGTAGATCCGCGAGCTAATTGTGGGTCGTTGGACGTGAGGTCCTTCGAGGTCGAGTTCTCGATGGTGAAAGGCCACTTGATGGTCCTCTCGCCATTTCTGCCGTGCTACCGCTGCACGTATCCGTCTGGTAGCGCTTGGACCAAAGGCTTCCTCAGGCGTCAGAAAGTCTTGGGCTCCTCGGCGGATCATTTCCCATCCAACATCCTCGTCGTTGACAACGACCAAGACTGCGGTGTCCTCTCCAAACTGCCAGATCGAGGACAAGATGGCATTGGCATGTTCGTACGTCGTAGGTGTGGTCGCGACTATTTTGACGGCATCAAAGTGATGGGTTCCGAGGATGGCCATCACACCCTCAAGGGTCTGTACGCTGGTGATGGCGAAGACGTGTTGGATTGAGGGGTGAGATAAATCGTCACCTTCATGGTCGGCGAGGACCCTTTCCTCGTCAACAAGCAGAACCCGTAATTGTTGTGATTCAAGTTTTGGAGGTGGTTTCGACATCCTTCCGACCACTCACTTTTGGACTCGGCGATCAACAGCAAGTCTAGTTGCCAGCTACCAGTGGTCGCCAACCCTCTTGGAAATCGTGGTGACCTGTAGTCCTCCGCATGCCCCAGCCTCCCACAACGCATTTCCAACAGCCATTAGGTGAGTGGAGCAATGGCAACAAGGATAAGAGGATTGTAAAGAGCGCGGCCCTTCGGTTCAAGGGCCTACGACAGACCATTCCTCATTGGGTCTTCAGAAGTTGTCTACTTTCGTCTCTTCGCCCCAAGACAACCAACACCGTTGATCCCAAACCAAATCGCATCAACGGAGTCTTTACCTGGTCCTTAGCACCAGACAGGCGTCACTTGGACTCCTGACCTTCCGGTTCGACTGCTTGCAAGACAAGCCGCTGAACCTGTGGCCAAAGAAAACTAGTGTAACCACGCCTTTGGACCATGTACACAACGACCAATTTGTTTTTCGTATCGACGAAGAATTTTGTTCCCGCAGCTCCGCCCCACCGATAAACACCTTTGCCATCGATGGCTCCGCCGAGCCCATAGGTCCTCTTTCCGCCCGGATACACCGAACCGAGTTGATTTTGGTACATCAACTCGACTGTCTTGGCCTTTGCAATCCGGACACCGTCCAGCTGGCCTCGGTCGAGGACCATTTGACAGAAACGCCAATAGTCGGTCGAAGTCGAAACCAATCCTCCGCCCCCGCTGAACCAACTCGGCTTCTTCAAAAGCGGAGCATTGCTCATCGCCGGGGTCAGTTTCCCTTCCTTCTTGGTGTACACGACAGCGATACGTTCTTTGTCCCGTGTCCAAAAATCCGTGTCCTTCATCTTCAACGGCTCGAACACGTTCTTCTTCAGGAAAACATCGAGGGGCTGTTTGGAAACTACTTCCACATATCGCCCAAGAATGTCGATCGAATATCCGTAGTTGTAAGCCGTTCCAGGATGAAACTTCAAAGGAGCTTTGGCGAGCCGCTTGGAGAACTCGGCCAGGTTGATGCCCTTCTCAAAAACCCCAGCTTTTTTCAGAAGTCTGAACGTTGGAGTTTTCGGCACAAAGGCGTAATAAAGTCCCGAGGAATGCCGCATGAGATCTCGAACGGTAATAGGGTTCTTGGCCGGAACGAGCCGAAACGTATTCTTTCCCGTTTTCTTATCGACCATTTTTTCGAGGACTTTGACGTTTCTCCATTCGGGCAATCGCTTCGCTATGGGTTCGTCAAGATCAAGTTGGCCCCGTTCGTAGAGCAACAAAGCAGCAAACGTAACGATCGGTTTGGTCATCGAGTAAATCCGAAAAATCACTTCCTCGATCATGGATCTCTTGGCTTCCCGATCCCGAAACCCGAACGCTTCGTGGTATCCAATCTTCCCATTACGACTGACCAACATGACGACACCGGAAACATCGCCTTTGTTGACGTATTTTTGGATCGTCACGTCGAGCTTGGCGAGTGCTTCAGGATTGAGACCGGCCTCACGAGCTTCCTTTCCATGAGTTCGAGCCTTGATAGGGTTTGGACCGTTGGGAGTTTCGGTATCCTGGGCCTCCGCGAAGATCGGGGACAACAACATCCCAACAACCATTGCGATGAGGCAACGAAACGAATGATTCATGAGTTCTCCAGGGAACGAACCGTGAAACTAGGTTTTGATTTTCTTTGGACTGCGACGACTTGCCGCCACTTTGGTCCATCCGGGATTCCATCCGGGATTCTCTGCGTGAGGTTTCCGTTCTCGTATTAAACTTGACCCATCTCACAACGTTGAAATGGGTCAAGTTTTGAAGCGTCGGCGTACACCAACAAAATCACTCGCCTTCGCGTTTCACCACCCCCCGAATAACGAAATGGAACTGGTATACGCTAATTCAGACTCGCCGACCTCCAGCTCAGGTCGATCCCTCCTGAGCTCACCGCAATCCACCCGACCACAGCTCCTTGGTCAATTCCGATGCATCCACAGCAGTTCGGAGCTTGGCTGGCTCGAAAACTAAATCCCGGTCCATCTCGGCCATGGTGAAAGTCTTACTCATTTTCATGAGAAACGTCTTGGGCTTGAGATGGCCTTCGAGGTGTTGTAAGCCCTGGATCTCCTTGACCGTCCGAGAGCGGACTGGGTAACCCTCCGGCGTCTTCTTGATCAGCTTCACCAACCGCCGTTGAATGACCATCATCACGAGAGAGCCAACTTCCGGGTCCGTAACATCTTTCAGGGTGAACCCCTCATCAGGATTAGGCAACTTGGCCGAAAAAGGAATCTCCCCCCTGAGGATCTGGAGATCCTTTCTGGTGAGACGCTTCGCCCAATGTAGGTCCGTGGGAGTAATACCGGCTTTGTTTCTCTCGAGCTGCCCGAAGTTAAACGAGTAATTATACTTCTTGACGTCCCGAACGAAAATCGGCAGATAGGGATCGACGTCATCGAGCCATTTCTTGCAACTTTTCGGAAGCGGTACAGGTAAACCAGCAATTCCCAGATTGCCGGCAAAGCCTTGGAATCCACCGACCCCAGCAAAGCCACCAACACCTAACTGTCCGCCAAGGCCTCCAACGCCGCCCGGCATACCCGCAACTCCACCGCCTCCAAAACCGCCGACGCCTCCAATACCTCCCCCACCGAATGCTAGCCCTCCTGGATTGCCCCCGATTCCGCCGAGTCCAATTCCTGGATTGCCCCCGATTCCGCCAAGTCCAATTCCTGGATTTCCCAAGAGTCCCAGTTGTCCAACACCAGGTGGATTCATAAGTCCTCCATTCGGTGACAAGCTCTCCGCCGTCAACAGCTCTGGAATCCAGCTAAACTGATAGCTCAACGAACCCGGAAGGTCCATCTTCTTCGGTGAGTGGATGTAGAACACGATCTGGGTCTTTTCTCTCGCAGAAGCCGCAATCATTTTCAGCGGGTAAACCAACTTTTCCGACCGGAACGTCAAACGAAAAGGGTCGATAGTTCCACGGAACGTCCCATCTATATCGGCTTTTAGCCCTTTCCCATCAACTTTCACGACCGTGAAAGCCCATTGCTTTTTGACGTAGTGTTGAACTACTTCCAGCGGAAGCTTGACTGGATAGTTGTTCTTCAACCATTGAACGATCTGTTTCGCGTCACCCGACTTGACGACTTTGTAGCTGACACGACCGACTTGCCCTTTGCCCAGAACCTGAAGCTTGCGGTCATCATCGGTGAGCATGGCTTCGTTCACGGCCGCCAAAACGCCCAGAACGCCCGCTCCCCCAACACCAGTAACTCCAGGAAGCATCACAGACTGGTCAAGCCCTTGTCCTGGGAGAGCACCAAGTCCACCACCAAACCCACCACCAGGTTGAACCTGTCCCAGGGACAACAACCGCGAGGTTGGATATTGATCGATGGTCCGGGTCGTATAAACATCGAGATGATCGAAGAATCCTTTCGGCACGTTCGAAACCTGAGGAGTCGTTGGTGTTGGGATCACCAACACACAGTCTTTCTTCTTCGTCTCGAAGTTAGCCTGAATAGTAAGGCTCTCGGTCTTGGTCGCTGGATCCCAGCTCAGAAAAACTTGCTGGGATGGCTGGACGACGGTTACAGCACTCGCTTGGTTTTGGTCATCTCCTACTTGCCAAGGGGAAAAGAAACTAGCCGCCCCATTGGCTAGCGGGGGAACCACCAACCGCAACAACAACAACAAGACGATGACACGAAGCCACGGATGAACCTGCGGGAAAACGTAGGTGTCCCCTGGGGATTTGTTTTCTACAGTAAATTCAGAAAGTCGATTAGGTTCAGACATCGAAACTGGTCCTTTCACAAGATTGCCAGAAGTGGATCAGCAGATTCCCCAAACAAACGCCCTGCCTCGGTGCCTGATTGCGGGTGGACCAGGTGTAAACTCTAACGAGCCCAACGGCCTTCGTCGAGGAAAATTTCTTGAAACAACCTTGACCCAGTGCCCAAGGTAGAAACCCGTCAACCATTTGCCACACCGAACACCTTTTCCTCCACATCTTTCGAGAGTAGAATAAAAAACTCGATCAGCTCACCCTCCCCCAAAAAATGCACGATACACTGACCCCTAACACCCAACTTTCGGATGTCATCGACAACCTCACTCCCTGCAATTCTCGATGGTGAACCCATCAATCCCGACGGACCTCCATCCTGGCCGGTCCACGACCCCGACGTCGTGGCCGCGCTGCAGCACGCCTATGAAAGTGGCGTTTGGGGACAATACCACGGGGGTCTCGTTCCCGAACTCGAATCCAAGCTGGCCGACTTCCACCAAGTCGCGCACGCTGTCACTTGCGGAAGCGGAACCGCAGCGATCGAAGCGTCCCTTCGCACCCTGCGAGTTGGCCAGGGAGACGAAGTCATCCTCGCGGCGTATGATTATCCTGGAAACTTTCTTTCGGTCCACGCCGTCGGAGGTCATCCAGTCCTGGTGGACCTTGATCCAGAGAACTGGAACCTCGATATCAACAAAGTTGATTCTGCCCTATCCGCCAAAACGAAAGCCATCCTGGCTTCTCACATCCACGGCGGTCTTGTCCCGATGCAGCAATTGATGGACTTGGCTCGAGATCGAAAGATTCCCGTCGTCGAAGACGCAGCACAAGCGACCGGCGCCTTGATCGATGGCAGGACCGCCGGAACATGGGGCGACCTGGGCGTGATCAGTTTCGGAGGTTCCAAATTACTCACGGCTGGCCGTGGTGGAGCCGTCCTCACGAACGAACCTCAATTCCAACAGCGTCTAAAACTCCACTTCATCCACGGGAATCACATTTCCCCTCTCTCGGAACTTCAAGCCGCTGTCCTATTCCCACAGCTCAAGAAGCTTCCCGCAAGGAATCATTTTCGACACCAACAAATTCTTGCCCTCACCCGAAGCATCTCCGAAATCCCAGGCCTCAGAATCTTCTCCAACTCGGCTTCCGAGTGGACCCCAGCCTACTACAAGGTCGGATTTCAATTCGACGAGGAGCATTTTGGAATCCCTCGACAAGTCTTCGTGGCTGCACTTCGGGCCGAAGGATTTGCCTTCGACGAAGGATTTCGATCCTTGCACGTGGGCCGTTCGGCCAAGAGATACCGAGCCATAGATGCCCTGCCCGAAGCCACCCGCGCCCATCACGGCGTCGTGGCCCTTTACCACCCGGTCCTACTTCACTCCGAAAACGTCGTTTCCCAAATTTCCCAAGCCATCCGAAAAATCTTCCGCCACAAAGACGAATTAAAAGCTCTGCACGTAGAAAAACCATCGGCCTTCGATTGAGTCTTTGTGTTTGAGTATCGGTTGTGATAACTTCGAGGAATCCTGCCTACTCATGTTGTCTTTGAACTCGGAGAATCTCACCTATGAATCCACAACGAAGTAAAATTCACCAAACAGTGCTCACTTGGCTCGGAGTGATAGCCCTCAGCGTATTCGTCTTTGGAGTCGTCGGGACGCCAACACTCGTTCATGGTGGCGGCAAGAAAGAGCAGAAGAAGGGAAAGGACAAAGGCAAGAAGCCCGAGAAAGAAAAGAAAAAAGAAATCCCCAAAGATAAAACGCCTCCCAAAATGGTCATCAAGGGCCACAAGTACTGGGTGACGAGCATCACCACAAGTTCCGATGGAAAATATGTCGTAACGACGAGTCGTGACCGTTCTCTCCGAGTCTGGGATGCCAAGAACGGAAAGGAAATTGCCAAACTCGAAAAGCAGCCGACAGATCTATACGCAGCCGCATTCTCTCCCGATGGAAAAACCGTCGTCACGGCAACTGGTGGATGGAACAAGAAGGCGAAAAAATGGATCGGGGAAGTCCGCTTCTGGAACCCGAAAACGAAGAAGGTCGTAAAAACCATCACCGGTCACAGCGCGATCGTGAAGGCCATGGCTTTCAGTACCAATGGAAAGGTATTGGTGACGGCAGGCGAAGACGAAACAGCCATCATCTGGGACGTGAAAACAGGGAAAGCCACCCAGACGCTTAAAGGCCATAAAGGAAAAATTCAGGATGTCGCCATCAGCCCCAACGGCGAGAGAATCGTAACCGCCTCCTACGACAACACCGCAAAACTGTGGGATGCCAAGTCCGGAAAAGAACTGCAAACGTTCAAAGGACCCAAACGAGCATTCACCTCAGTGACCTTTTCCCCGAATGGGAAACTTATCGCAGCGGCCAATATGGATTCCACGATCTACATTTGGGGCCTCGACGGAAAAGAAGTCCGTAAAATCAAAGCTCCCAAAGCCATCTGGGCTCTGGAGTACAGCCCAAACGGGAAGTATCTCGCTGCTGGGGGATACGACGACACCATTAAGATCTATGATGCCAGCACCGGAAAAGAACTCTACCAACGCAATGGACATACCGGGAGCGTTATCGCTTTGACTTTCACTCCAGATAACTCCAAGCTGTTAACTGGAGGAATCGATTCGACCGTGAAAGTTTGGGACGTTCCAACCAAGTAACGGAAAACAACGGTGGGCCTTGGCCCACCAGCTTCTCCCCTTTCTCGACGCGTGAATCACATCCCCGATACTACTCTTTGGATCGGAAACGTCGGCGACGTTTGGAATCTCTCCCGCATTTACTCGGAAGAGATTAGCGTTCTTTTCGATCTTGCGCTCAACGAACCCATCCCAACTCTTGGCCGAGAACTCATTTATTGTCGGTTCCCACTCGTCGACAACCAGAATAACGAAGTGGATGTTATAGAGATGGCCATCTCTGCGTTGACAATGAGCTTACGAAAAGAAAAGAGAACACTCGTCTACTGCTCGAACGGGGCAAGCCGAAGCCCAGTCGTAGCTTCTGCAGCGTTGAGCTTGGTGAAGGGTGAGCCGGTTGAACGAGTGTTGGCGATGATTTCAACTATCGCCTCGCTCGACGTTTCTCCAGGATTGTGGAATCAAGTTCGGTCCCTACCTCTGATCTGTGAATCAACTCTCGACAAGTGACCATCGACTATGCCACTTCTCGATCACTTTCACCTCCGTTGTGTCAACGCCGACACTGGCATTCGTTCCATAACTCATGGGCGACATATATTTCGTCGGACTTCACCACCCAACTCCCCGATCAACCAGCCATAGCTTTCCGTTTCGCGGCAAGACCTTTCTTGACTTGAGCCAGCGTCTTCGTGTTGAAAACATCGGCCTTGTCCAACCAGCCCCTTTGGGCCACATATACTCCAAACCGAAACAGCCCGAGTTCACCAGTGGAATGAGCATCCGGGTTAATCACCAACGGCACTCCCAACTTCTTGGCCCGTTTACAATGAACCCAGTCCAAATCCAGGCGTGATGGTTGAGCATTAATCTCAACCATCGTTCCCGTTTCCCCAGCCGCTTCCAGAACCGCTTCCAGGTTAATCTTGTAGCCTTCTCGTCGCAAAATCAATCGACCCGTGGCGTGTCCGAGCATCGTCACATAGGGATTCTTCATGGCACGGATGACTCGCTCCGTCATCGCTTCTTCCGATTGATTAAAATGAGTATGGACACTGGCAACGACATAATCAAACGTACTCAACAACTCATCGTCGTAGTCGAGACTACCATCTTCGAGAATATCGCATTCAATTCCTTTGAATACAGTTATTCCTTTGAGCTTCTTATTGACTTCGTCGATTTCTTTCTGTTGTTCCAGGACACGTTCAGGGGATAAACCATTGGCAATAGTTAGTGATTGGGAATGATCGGCAAGGCCCAAATACTTCATTCCGAGTTTCTTGGCAGCTAAAGCCATTTCTTCAACAGTATGTTTTCCGTCGCTGTAGACTGTGTGGTTGTGGAAAACTCCGGTGATGTCCTTCTCGGTTAACAAAGTGGGGAGAGCATCCTGAAGGGAGGCTTCGATTTCTCCAGTATTTTCCCGCATGGCAGGCGGGATGTACGAAAGGTCCAAAGCTTTGAAAATATCGGCTTCGTCCTTCGCCGTCACACTTTTTCCTTCGCCTTCCAAACCGTACTCATTGAGTTTGAGACCATACTCGATAGCACGGGACCTCATTGCTATGTTATGTTCTTTACTTCCTGTGAAGTAATGCAACGCAAAGGGAAAAACTTCGTCCTTCACGATTCTCAGATCCGCATTCATAACGATTTGGCTATGTCCCGCGCCTTCAGAAACGATCACACTCGATTTCGTCTCCCCATGAGATGTCACTTTCATAACCAAAGGCATGTTGACGAAAACTTCCATGATCGGTTCCGGCTCATTCGAACTGACCAAAATATCAATGTCCTTGGCCGTTTCTCGCCTTCGCCGGAGACTCCCACAAACCTCCATTCGAATTATTTCAGGACACTTCCGTAACTCCTCAAGAATCATTTCGCCGATATACATGGCTTGGTCGATCCGAAGTCGATTTCCCACTTGCCCAAGAAACTCGATCCCTTCAAGAATCTTCTGCTGCGTCTTCGCTCCGAAGCCTTTCTTCTTGGCAACGATTCCGTCCTCACAAGCCGCCTTCAGTTTGTCAATCGTGTCGAGGTCCATTTCCTGGTACAGAACCTTGATCTTCTTGGGCCCGAGTCCAGGAATCCTCAACATTTCAAGAAGCCCGGGAGGTGTCTTCGCTTTGAGATCTGTATACTCTTTCAATTCTCCAGTCTTCACTAACGACAAGATGTTTCGTTGCATCGATGATCCGATGCCGGGTATGTCTCCAAGTTCACCAGCAGAAATCACCTCGGCCAAATCACGGTCAAGATTGGAAAGAGCATGAGCACCGTTTTTGTACGACTTGCACCGAAACGGATTCTCACCATGGAGTTCCATCAACGTTCCCATTTCGTCGAGAATGGCAGCGATATCATTCTTGTTCATGGAAGGCTCCTGTGGAGAAAAGAATTGCTTCTGGATGTCTATCGGTAGGATAATTCGTTCCAGGGTGGATCGACAAGGCCAGCAGAGTTGACAGCATCAGAGTGGAAACGGGACGTCAAAGAACACCAACACTCGCATCACGTCATCCGCGACCGTTTTCCGTCCGGACCCATGGACAAAGACAGGTCGGAACCGGTCCTGAAATCCACGTCTCTGACCAACTTCCAATATCGAGACTTGAGTGGATAAAGAAGCAGACACACTCCCATTTGCCGTCCACTCCTTGTATGCCCTGGAAAGGGCATACAAATTGTGCCTGCTACTTCATCCGCCCAGTTCTCAATAAATCACAGTTACGCAGCAACTCGGAATCCAGAAAGACCGGTCGAATGCAACATTACTTCCAATGCCGTCACAAGTCGATCCGGTCCACGGGCATCAATCAACTGACGACCACACCGGCTCATGGCTTGACGCTCAATCGGTTCAACCATGAGATTGTGAACAGCCGTTCGAATTGTTCCCGCGGAAAGACTTTCATGCCATCCCAAGCAAGTGGCCGCACCTTCCTCTTCGAGACGTTGGGCTGTGGGCCAGTAGGCCTCGGACTGAACGATCATCAATTGAGGAAGCCCAACCGCAGCAAGTTCTACCGACCAACCATTCCCCGACGTGATGGCGAAATGACAGCGGACAATGCGGGCCGAAACTTCCGAAGGCTCAACTGCTATCTCCACGCGCTCAGGCATCGATTCTGCCAAGGCTTGTAACTGTTCTAACCCCGGATGCTGAGTCCTCACTACGACATCTACTTTTCCTACGCGAGGAATGTTGAGCAAGATTTTCGTCAACTCCATCGTCTTGTTATTCGGATCATCTTCACCAAGGGATAGCAATATTCGAAACTGGTTCGGTGGCGACTTCCCATTCGGGTGAGGAAGTGGAGCGGGTTCCTGAGCCCGAGCTGCCCGGCACCGTCTCACCTCAGAACGCACTAGGGCATACCTAGGGCCCATCAATAGCTGCGTGCAAGGAGAAAATTCATAGACTTCTTTATCTGGACCCAGCAACGGATTAATCAACAAATGACTTGGGAATTGAATGGCTGCAGCATGATCGAACGAAACAAGCATAACTCCAGTATTTCGCAGGGCAGCCAGATAATCTTCAGTAACATCGGGACTATCTACGACCACGGCAGCCGGACGAAGTCGTCGAATCTCTTGAACCGTTTCGATCAAATCATCTTCGGTCCCAACAGGACTTTCGGCGGATAACCATTCGTTTCCTGTCCGCTTGATGTTCAGTCCAAGGTAAGCAGGGTCCAAGCCCGAAAGAAAATACGCCGTCCGACGCCTTCTTTGAAGGGCCGCGGCAAACGTCATACAACGAGCCAGTTGCTCATACCCTGTGCGCGGAGACGCATCGACCCGAAACAGTACGGGTTCTCTACTCATAATTCTCTGTTCCTGATGAGAGTTAGATGATGACGGGTGACGCCTCAAATCACCCGCAAAAGTCCTCCCACACAACACCCATCGAGTTTTCCGTATGGGTCGGCTTCTGAGGTTTCATAAATGGAACTTCAGACGACAGGTTACGCGTGGGATACAATAGGGGAAGGAAATCATGGGGAAGTTAGACGGGATCAAGGCGGCGCGAGTCACCAGAGATTGCCTCGATCGGCTTCCGCTTATTGACAATGCGTTGTCAATTGGGGTTGGGATGATTCCGTTCATTCCTTCCTCGTCTCTCGTTTCCCTTCCAAGGTTGAAAGGGGCATCGCAGGGTTCCGTCCTACGATGGGGGGATATTACATCAGATCACTGTCACAGGAAAAGGGGAAATGGGATCATCATTCTCCGTTGATATCCTGACTCGGAAGGAATGTAGAGTGAATAAAATAGGTGTAATGTTGAACAACTTAGAGAAGGATAGATTGAAAGCTTTCCAGGTTGCCAAGGCAGCCGGATTTGATGTCATCCACGCAAATACTGTCCATGAATCTTGGCTGTCGGGGCCAGAGAGGAACCTATATATCCAGGAAGCCCAAAAGAACCGACTGGCCATCGACACCATGTTTGTCGGATTCGATGGCCAAAGTTATGCCGACATCCACTCCGTGGAAAAGACCGTTGGAATCCTACCACTCCGGGATAAACGCGAACATCGAGTCAACCACGTCTTGGAATATTCCTCGTTCGCCAAAGAACTTGGAGTGACTTCTCTCGGTATACACCTCGGCCGCATCCCAGAGGACAAAAGTATCGCCGAGTACACTTTCCTAATGCACGCGATGGAGCGTATACTTGATAAGTGCGAAGAGAATAATCAACTCTTCAACCTGGAAACTGGACAGGAAGCTCCGCACCACCTTCGAGACTTCATCCAACACGTCGATCGGCCGAATCTCGGAGTCAATTTCGATTGTGGGAACTTTGTCCTCTATGGGACATCGGACCCGGTAGCCGCCCTTGATGTCCTGGGTCCTTTCGTCCGAGGATTTCACTGTAAAGACGGAGTCGGAACAACCGAACCGGGAAAACTCGGGAAAGAAATGCCGCTCGGTCAAGGGGAAGTTGATTTCCCCACTCTCCTGAAGAATGCAGTGGGGTACGGTTTCCAGGGACCGTGGATTATCGAGCGTGAGCATGGACCCAACGTACTCCAGGAGGTCCAAGTTGGGAAACGCTTCCTGGAAGACATCGTGAATGCGCTGTAGAGAGTTCTCAAGGGAATGGTTCTGACAATCAGCCTCGGTCACGTCGTCTACGGTCTTGTCGTATAGCGTGACAGAGGAATGCTCGGTTGACCCTGAGCACACCAAAAATGGGTCCACCATCGTACCTCATCACATCTCCGATGCGGGTTGGTTTGTTCCATGAGGAACTTTCCTGATGTCCACAGAGTGCCACATTCTTCACTCTCAAACCTCGATTGTCTGAAATCTGGGGCTGGTGTTAGAATGCCGCCACGAACAGAATCGTACCAGGGGTAAGAACCTTGGCGGAAAAGAACGGAGGAGTGAGGTGGATCAAATGGAACTCGCAGTCGATCAAATTGGATTGAATCCGTTTCAGCCTAGAAAGGAAATCGATCCGGACGACCTCGCCGAGCTGTGCGAGAGCATCAAAAATCACGGCATCCTGCAGCCGATTGTGGTCCGTCGTGTCGGGGATACCTTCCAACTGGTTGCTGGCGAGCGGCGACTAAGAGCGGCTCAGACCGCAGGGTTCGCCAACGTCCCAGTCCGACTTGTCGACTTCAATGACCAACAAACGATCGAAGCCGCTTTAGTCGAAAACATTCAACGGTCGGACCTGAACCCGATAGAAAAGGCCATTGGGTTCAAAGATTATCTCGATCGGTTTGGACTCAATCATGACCAACTCGCCCAACGTTTGGGCCTAGCACGATCCACGATCACCAATCTCGTGAACCTGCTGGAATTGACCCCAGATGTACAAAACGGACTGAGGAACGGCCAAATCTCCGAGGGCCACGCCAAGGTCCTCAAAGGAATCAAAGACCACGATCAACAAGTGGCTGTTTTCCGCCAGATCGTGTCTCAGGGACTCAGCGTCAAAGCCACCGAAAGTTTGGCTCGTGAATTGCGGCAAGACAAAGGCGACGATACGACCGGCGGAAAAGGGGCTGGAAAAAACCAACCAGTCGAGAAAACCCCCCACGTCCAAAGCATCGAGGATGAGTTACGCCAGCGGTTGGCAATCCCCGTCGACATCAAACTCAAGGACAAAGACAAAGGGCAAATCGTGCTAAAGTTCGAATCGAACGACGACTTCGAAAGAGTGCTCGAATGGATTCGACAAAGTACGGCTGCGTAGAGCGCTTCACGCTTCTATTGGGTATGGTTTTTCGTGTTCAAAGTCCTTCTCACCCGGGGCAGTCGGCTAAACAAATGTCGTGTTTTCGATTTTCAGCCCCGGAGGGGCGAGATCCTAGCCGTGGGTGTGAATCCACGGAACTCAAAGAACCAGAACAATCACGACTCTTATTTATCCGACCGACCGAGGGGAGAAGGCCCCCAACCCGAGCGAAGCGGGAAACGCAGTGGAACCGGAAGGATCACGAATTGGTCCTATCCCCAGAAGGGTTCTCAGGCTCAAAAGTCCAGCGACTGCGAACTGTACCCAACACGAACGTTCACCGCCCTAGGTAGCCCATTACAATAGCGACCAGGACTGAACTTGTGCTCCGTTCTGGTCACAGCTGTTTAACCAAAAGCCAATTTCGGAAACTGAGATCAAGTCATGTTCTCGCGCGTCTTCATCCTTCTAGTTATCACCTCCACATCCGTCGCGTCGACTCAAGAGCGAAAATCCCAGTGGAAACGAATTTTTCCTCCCGATCAATCGTTCACCTTCTTACTCCCCGAGAACCCCTCCTTCTCAACCAAAACGTTGAACGGCAAGGAGGGACGTGTCGAACTCAACGATTGGGTTCTGAAAAGTAGAAAAGCTCGCCCACTCATGCACTTCAGTCACTCCACTTGTTCAACCGCAATTCCGGCCGAGGAAGCATGCGAAGCCAGGATCGACGCCGCACAGGAAGCTACTATCGAGGAATTGAAAGGCAGAGTGATCAGCGTCAAACGATTCCAACTTCGGGAACACCCAGGAAAAGAAATCCGCCTAAAACTTCCGGATGGAAGGTTCGCCCAAGTGCGATTCGTGGCAGTGCGGAAACACGTTTTCACATTATTGGTGGTAGGGAAGAAAGCCGAACTCGAGAGCTTCGAAGCTCGAGTCTTTTTTCGATCGTTCCGACTCAGGGGGGCTGGACCTCAATGAGTCCATCCAACCACCTCCAATCGAAACTCCAAAATCGGAATCATCGGCGAAGTCGGCCTTGGCTCAAAATACTTGGTTTCGTATACTACTAACACATCGATCGGGGCGTAGCGCAGTTTGGCAGCGCGCCTGCCTTGGGAGCAGGAGGTCGGAGGTTCGAATCCTCTCGCCCCGATCTTTTTATCATCCTACCCATTACTGGATCGTACTGCTCATCTTGAAGATCGGAAGCAGCAGTCCTAATACGATCAGTAAAGTAAATCCAGCCATCACAAGCAGCATCAAAGGCTCCAATAACCTTACAAACAAATCAAGGTTCCGGGCCGTACGAGTCTCGAGAGCATTCGCGATATCCAATAACACTTTCTCGAGATTGTTACTCTCTTCACCCACGGCAATCATTTCAACGACATCATTCGGGATGTACTTACATCCCTGCAGCGGAGTCGCCAAAGAATCCCCAGCAGTAACGTTATCCGCCGCCCGATTGATGGTATCCGTCAGAACCTTATTTCCCGTGGAATCCTTCGCAATACGCAAAGCCTGAAGCAACGGGATCCCGTTCTGCAACAACGTACCCTGGATGCGAGTAAACCTCGAAAGGGCCAAGTTCAAGTAGATCTTCCCAGCGACGGGAAGATTGAGTTTCCAGACGTCAACCGTCCTACGACCGGATTCAGTAGATGACCACCTAACAAACAAGACTAGAACTAGGACAATGCCAGCCAGGGCAACCCACCAATACCCGATCATAAATTCACTGAAACCGATCAACATTTTCGTGAGTTGCGGCATCTCTCCACGCTGTTCCAGACGATCGAAGATGGGTTGAAACATCGGAACAAATACGATGACCAAAATAATCAAGACCAGAGATCCCACGCCCAACAGGAAGATCGGATAAGCCAGCGCTCCCATTACCTTCGATTTGAGCTCTTCCTGGTGTTCCGTAAAGATCGCGATCCGCTTGAGCACGTCTTCCAGAAAACCACCTTCCTGACCCGCTCGCACCATACTGACGGCTAGCTCAGAGAACGCTTTGGGATACTTGGACATCGAGTCGGCAAGGGTTGTTCCATCAGCCACATCAGCGCGGATTTCCCGCACGATCATCACTAGACTGGCCGTCGACGACTGCCGTTCCAGAATCTCAAGGGATCGAAGCAAGGGCACACCCGCTTGGAGAAGGTCAGCAAGTTGAGAATAGAAGACCGCCATTTGGCGAGCCCCGACCCCACCGAAGAACCCCTTTCCTGGAGCTTTCGACTGTTCGATTCGCACCGGAAACAAGCCTTTGGAGTCCAACAAGGACATCACCTCAGCCTCGCTCCCGGCCGTCAAAATGCCCTCACTCTGGGCTCCACTGTTACCAACTGCCGTATATCGATACTCTGGCATCGTGATCTCGCAGTAACGTTGAAACTCGCATCCACCGAGCGGTCCCTAGTTAAACGAAGGACCACTTCGGTTTAGTTATCCACCAATCGGTTTCCCTCAAGTCGAAATTGGCTTGTATTCGAGAAAGATCAGATTGCTTTGGAGACACCTGAAGGAATGAAGAAGGAAATCCAGTCGTAGGTACACGCGGCTCGCTTGTACTTCTCTTAGCCTCTACCTGTATCTCGCGACAAAACTTGTCACCTAACCAACACGACCAACAATCGCTCTCGCAGTCGCGGAACTGTCCCACGAACCGCCAGCCTCGATCGATGTTCTACGTGGAACATCCTTGCCCCAAAAGGTGTGGAACCACGGACCCGTCAGGACACCGAACGCTACGCGATGATGTCACCCGCGGTGACTCGACTAATTTCTTCGACGGTGGTGACTCCTTGCAGCACTTTCCGCCATCCATCCTGACGCAGTGTGAGCATCCCTTGGTTTAGTCCCGCCTGACGGATGACCCCTGCGTTCGTCCGTTCCACGACTAAATCCTTGATGTTGTCCCCTGTGACCAGTAACTCATGGATTCCCGTTCTTCCCCGGTAGCCACTGTTTCGACACGAGCGACATCCTTGCCCATGGTAAATCTCCGGCGGATTGGCATCATCTACCCCTGGAAAATCAGGAGGGAGCTCACCATGCTCTGGAACATGAAGAACCTTACAATCCTTACAAATTGTCCGCACGAGTCGTTGAGCCATCACGCCATCAACCGTACTGGCGACCAGGAACGGCTCCACTCCCATATCAATCAGTCGGGTGAATGCACTCGGAGCATCGTTCGTATGCAGCGTGCTAAAAACCAGGTGCCCGGTCAGCGAAGCCTGAATCGCACTCTCGGCAGTTTCGAGGTCTCGCATCTCACCGATCAGGATGACATCGGGGTCGTGACGAAGAATACTCCGGAGGGCAGAACCAAACGAAAGCCCGATCTTGGGATGGACCTGAATCTGACTGATGTGTTCTTGTTGGTACTCTACCGGATCTTCCACAGTGATGATCTTGCTCGTATCCGACTTGATTTCATTGAGCGCACTGTACAAAGTCGTCGACTTGCCCGAACCCGTTGGACCCGTCACAAGAATGATACCGTGAGGACGTTCGATAAGTCCCTTGAATTTGTCGTAAACGTCCGGAAGCATTCCAACGTTGGCCAAGTTAAAGACCATTCTCCCCTTGTCCAGCAATCGTAGCACGATCCCTTCACCGTGGATCATCGGAATGATGGACACCCGAACGTCGATCTCTCGGTTCTGAACCCGCATCTTGATACGACCGTCCTGAGGCAATCTCTTCTCGGCTATGTTCAACCGCGACATGATTTTCAGTCGGCTGATGATGGCATTCTGAAACTGTCGGAGGCCCTCGTGCATGGGCTGAGCATGAAGAATCCCATCGATACGATACCGCACACGCAAGCCCGTCTCTTCCGGCTCGATGTGAATATCACTCGCTCGCTCATGAGCCGCCTCGATCAAAATCTCGTTCACGAGTCGAACGACCGATGCTTCTTGGGCCTCTTTGGCTTGCTCACTATCGTCGGCTTCGATGTCTTCGAGAAGCTCAACCTCCGCCTCACCTCGTTCGGCAATCAATTTCGTGACAATCTCACCACCGACACCGAGATGTTTTTTGGTCAGACGGTTGATCTCTTTGGGACTGGCGAGCACCGGTTGCACATTGAGTCCGGTGACCGTCTGGAGTTCGTCAATCGAGTAGAAATCGAACGGATCTCCCGTGGCGATGATGAGAGTCCCGTTATCCCTTGATATCGGGAGCAAACCTCGACGATGCACCAGCTGGGATGGGACCGACCTGAGAACTTCCTCATCCAACTCATAGTCGCTCAAATCGACATAATCCATATCCACTTCTGCTGCCATCACTGGAAGCAGGTCCTCTTCCGAGGCAAATCCCTTCTCGATCAACAGGTAGTGGATGGGTTTGTCCGGAGCAGCCTGGATGGCCTCGATCGCTGCCTCACGATCGTGAGATTGGATGATCCCTCTTTGTACTAGTTTCTCAATTAGTTGCATTGTATCGATATTGGTGAGAGTTCGAGAACTTGTCTTGGATCTGCCGGTAGGACGAGCCCACAACCGAGTCGGAGACGGACCGATCCCGATATGTTTATCTAACCATCATTGTCCACCAAGGTAGCGAAGCCCATTACGTCTCCTCGGGAATTTCGAACCCCTTACCAACCGGCTGTAGCGGTCTGTGGTCGTGTAGAGTTTCCACCAAGACGAGCCCAACCCGTCGAACTCCTGACCGAAGAATCCACTGCGGCAAACCTCTCAGCGGTCGGCCTTCCACTACCGTGTCACGACCGAGACCACAACTTTCGGTCCAGGGTCCGGTAACCAATGGCCTCCATGATGTGAGCCGTTAGGATCGATTCGGATTCTCCAATGTCTGCGATCGTCCTGGCCATTCGCAAGATTCGGTCGTGAGCCCGTGCGGATAATCCAAACTCCTCCATCGCTCGTTTCAGCAACGCTTGTCCCTCCGGTTCGAGGTGACAGAACGACTGGATGTGACGGCTGTTCATCCTGCTATTGATGATCCCCGAGTCTTTTCCAAAACGGGTCGCTTGGATCGTCCTGGCCGCATGAACGGTCTCTCGCATCGATTCGCTTCTCGTCCCTTCGGACTTCGCCGACAACTCCTCGAACGGAACGCTCGGCACTTCGATGTGCATATCTATCCGGTCCAACAACGGCCCACTGATCTTCCCCATGTACCTCTCCACCTGCATTTGCGAACAGCTACACGCCCGGCGGGAGTCTCCCAGGTACCCACAAGGACAGGGGTTCATAGCAGCAATGAGCATGAACCTCGCTGGGAATGTTGTGGACCGCGTCGCTCGAGAGATCGTCACCTCCCCTCCCTCCAAAGGTTGCCGAAGAACTTCGAGGCTGCGCCGATTAAACTCCGGTAGCTCGTCGAGAAACAGAATCCCGTTGTGGGCCAGACTGATCTCACCAGGCGAGGGAATCTGCCCACCACCGACCATCCCGGCGTCGCTGATCGTGTGGTGGGGCGAACGAAAGGGCCTTCGAGCTTTCAACGGTTCGTCCGCCGAAAGTTGGCCTATCGCACTGTAGATCCGTGACGTGGCCAGGCTCTCGTGCAACGTCAACGAAGGGAGAATGGTCGGAACCCGACGGGCCAACATGGTTTTCCCAGTGCCGGGAGACCCGATCATCAAAACGTTGTGACCTCCAGCCGCAGCGACGACCAGCGCTCGCTTGGACGCTTCTTGCCCCCTCACATCGGCAAAATCGTCTTCATACACTCCGAGCTTATTGAACATACTCGTCACATCGCAGACGACTGGTTCCGCTTCCAGTTCCCCCGAAAGAATCCCAACAGCTTCGGAAAGGTTACTGACCCCGTAAACATCAATTCCCTCCACCACAGCCGCTTCTTGAGCGTTGGGTGCAGGAACCAGAAATCGCTGGATGCCATTGTCGGCAGCCGTCATCGCCATGGACAGGACGCCTTTGATTGGCCGGACCGACCCGTCCAGGGCCAGTTCTCCGGCCGTCGCGACTCCTTCGAGCTGTTCGGGTAAAATCTGGGAAGTCGCGACCAGAATACCAACAGCTATGGCTAAGTCGAGACCCGCGGCTTGCTTCGGGATGGCGGCGGGAGCCAGGTTGATGACCGTCCGTCCTCGATGAGGATGGTACCCAAGGTTGCTCAACGCCCTGTCGATCCTGTGGGTACTTTCACGAACAGCCTGATCCGGAAGTCCAACGAGAAAGGTCTTCTGCATCCCCGACGCGGCATCCACCTCGACTTCAACCTGGATCGCATCGATGCCCACAAGCGTGAACGTGTTGAGTTTGGCCAGCATGAGACACCCTGAGTCAGAGAATCATTTCTTTTCTTTCTCGGGTGGGATCGGATTCACGATCAACCGGTTGTACACAAAGAGGCCAAGACCCCACATAATCGATAGGAGGATCATCACCGACCACATTCGTAACGACTCGTGGATCATCCAATTGTAGTACTGGCTCCCTACCACCCAAGGGACTCTGGGAACGACAACGCAATACCACAAGATCACCAACATCATCAGGATGATCGCGAACAACGACATGAATGCGGGCAACCACCAAAGAAAGTAGTCTTGGCCGGTCGACTCATAAACCTGCTTGGTTTTTCCCCACGTTCGTGTCTGGGTATTGTACCCACAATACAAGCAGATGATCGACTCTTCACTCTCGAGTGGGTTGGCACAGTTCGGACATCGCGGCGTCAAGTCAAGGGTCGTTACGCCATAGGGATCCCCACCTTCATCATCGTCATCATCCTCTTCCGGTTCGTCCTCCGGAAGAATACCTGAGGAAACCTTGGAAGTACGAACGCTCGAAGACGCTCGCTTCTTCGAGGCCGATTGAACCGAAGTCTCTTCCTCCTCCTCGAACTCCTCGGGAGGTTCGACGACGAATATTTCCTCGCATCCCTTGCACCGCGTTTTCTTCCCAAACATCTTGGGATTTGCTTTGAAACCCTTGCCACAATACGGGCAATGGATTGCAGTAGCCTTGGCCATTACATCCCTCCGCTGGTCTCCTGCACGGTCACCCACAAAAAGAAGAGGCATCAGATGATATTCTACCAGGATATTCGGAAGTGGAATGACAGTTCAAGGAATTTGGGTGAGCCGTGGGAATTCCCAAAGTTCGGATATCGAGGCTCAGAATGTCACCAAGAAAGTTCTCTCCGTTCGGCCCTCACGTCAGGAAAGAGTTTTGCGATATGTTCTACTACCCTGCCCTGTTCATGCCAAAATCCGAGTCAATACTTCCGACCTTGTGAGAAATTTGTTTTTCGAGACCTTCCCGACCACCAAATTCCAGTCTCCGGCACACTTCGGCCTTGTGTAAAACGGCCTGACAAACCAAACTGTTCAAGTCACACAATCCGAGATTATGGGTCGTGCCATCTCGGCCATCGGAGCGTTTCTCGGTTGTATTGGTTAGACCGTTTTTGGTTTCCCAAGTCCTGTGTCCCTCTTGTGGGAAGAAGGCCAAACCTCAGCGCAGAGGGAAACACTTAGGATGAGACGTTCGGGGACTGCCAACCTCTACTGGGACAAACACGAACCGCTCGAATAACCAGGACGAGTGCACTCGACGCCTAAAAACCGGCTCTACCCTCGTTCCGATTGTACATACTACGTTGTCCACCTCTGAAACTTGCTCGATGGAAGGGAGCAATCGTGAAGGAAACAGGTATCCCATTCAAAATTCTCACATTCATGGCCACTTACAACGAACGTGAGAATCTGATTTCCCTAACAGACCAAATCCATCAAGCCCTCCCTCAGACTGACATCCTGGTGGTGGACGATGACTCGCCCGATGGAACCGGAAAGGTGGCCGACCAAAGAGCCGCCAACGACACCCGATGGCATGTGATTCACCGACCTGGAAAACTTGGACTTGGCACGGCCATGCTCGAGGGCCTCCAATTCGCCATCGAGCAAAAGTACGACTACGTCATCACAATGGATGCCGACTTCAGCCACCACCCGAAATACCTTCTGGACCTTCTCCGTGGCATGTCGACTGTTGATGTGATGATCGGCTCTCGCTATGTCCCTGGAGGCGGAACCAAAAACTGGCCCCTCAGCCGAAAAGTGATCAGTCGGTGCGTGAATACTCTCGTCCGCACTTTGATGAGAATCCCAGCGCGAGATACGTCCGGCGGCTTTCGTTGTTACCGCGTCCCTTGGCTACGCGAAGCCAACCTCCCCGAGATGATCTCGAACGGATACTCAGTCCAGGAGGAAATTCTGTTCCGTTGTCATCAGGCTGGCTGCCGGATCGGCGAGACTCCCATCGTTTTCGAGAATCGAACAGCAGGAGCTTCGAAAGTCAATTTGTATGAGATGATCCGATCCCTCAGCGTCCTGCTGTACTTGGGTTTGGGGACCATGTTCGGACCCGCGAAAAAACAGACGATCGCCTCCCGAAAAAACCCCGTCACACGTTCGTGACCATCAGGAAAAAGACACACCACCCTGCCCGAGCAAGTCTTCCAGCTCGACTTTCGAAAGCTTCGAAGCGTCAATTGTGAAATCCTGGCCAAGCTTCATCACACACCGTTTCCCTTTCCGATCCGTGATGAACAGGAAAACGGGGGTCCTTCCAGGTGCTCGCTCGAGCACTCTCGCTATCGAACCAACGACCTCCGGGGGATGGGCTTCGAGATTCAGACGAAGGCTCAACCCTTTCGCTTTCTGACGTTGAACCTGATCCAAATCGTGGATCGCCGTGAGCACCAGCTGGTTGTTCCGGTGCTTGTCCAGGTTGGCTTCGACAAAACACGCCGCATCTTCCACGATGTCGTCTTTGTACATGGAGTACGTCTCTGACCACATCACGAATTCGCAAGAGCCACTGAAATCCTCAAATCGACCCCTCAGAAATCGCTGACCAGCACTTTTTCCAGTGCGAGCTACCGGAAACTGCAACTGGGTGAGCATCCCCCCCAGAAACAACTGCGACCCGTGTTCTAGATGTTTGAACTCCTCAACAGTGTTACTAGCGAAACGCTTGATCTGGGCTTCATGCTGTGCCAGGGGATGGCTCGAAAAGTAGAAATCGAGCACTTCCTTTTCCTTCTTCAGCTTGTCCATTGGGTCCCATTCCGGAATGTTCGGTAGCTCAACGTCCTTCGAATTGGTCACGGGCTCCGCCTCTTCAAACGCGTCGAATAAGTTGAGTTGCCCTGCTTGTTTGTCTTTCTGGAGGGCTCCAGCAGAATCAATCGCTCGTTGAAGGACAGCTTCAATTTGCGAACGAGTTGCTCCAAAACAATCAAATCCCCCCGCGAGAAGAAGCTTCTCCATCTCAGCCTTGCGTACAAGCTTCTGGTCCACTCTCTCGCAGAAATCGAAGATATCCTTGTAAGCCCCCCCCTCTTGTCGGCCACGGACGATTTCGTTAGCTGCCCCGCGACCCAAACCCTTGATCGCCACAAGGCCAAACATGATCTTGTCGGCCACCACCGTGAAGTCAGGATAGCAAGTGTTCACGTTCGGAGCCTGCACGGGATACCCCAGGCGTGCCGCATCCTCGAAATGCTCGACCATGATCTTACGCTTGTTCCCGTCCTCGATTTCACTGGTCAGCAGGGCTGCCATGAATTCGGCGGTGTAATGCGTCTTCAAATAAGCGGTTTGATAGCCCACATGGCCGTACGCGGCGGTGTGCGACTTGTTAAACCCATAACTCCCGAACTGCTCGATGAACCCGAAGATCTTCATGCTCGTCTTCTCATCGACGCCTTTCTCCATGGCCCCCTGGATGAACTCGCCGCGTCGTTGGTTGATGATGTCGTGCTTCTTCTTGCTAATCGCTTTAATGCACTTGTAGGCCTTGGACAAATCGATGCCCCCTAGCCGATTCAAGATCCGCATGATCTGTTCCTGGTAGCACATCACTCCGTGCGTTTCTTCCAGAATAGCTTTCATCATGTCGTGGTCATAAGTGGGTTGCTCCAAACCATGCTTTCGATTGACGTAAGAATCGACCATCCCTCCTTTCAGCGGACCCGGACGATATAAGGCCATGATGGCGATGATGTCTCGAATGTTGTCGGGCTTCATCCTCGTGAGCAAGTTTCGGATGCCTTCCGATTCCAGCTGGAACACTCCCTTGGCGTCTCCGCGCTGGAGCAACTCGTAAGTGCGTTTGTCGTCGAGCGGGAGTTTGTTCAAGTCGATCTTGATGCCGCGTGTCTTCTCGATCAATTCCACAGCGTTCGTTAAGACCGTCAACGTCCGAAGGCCCAGGAAATCCATCTTGAGCATTCCGACACTTTCGAGATCCCCCATGACCCACTGAGTCGTTATGACTGCTTCGTCTCCGTCTTTGGCTCCGTTCGCATCTCGCGACCGAACGCGGTGGACCGGAACGTAATCGGTGATGTCTCCATCCGCAATCACCACACCGGCCGCGTGAGTCCCTGCATTTCGATTCGTTCCCTCCAGTTTCCGTGCGATATCAATCACTTCGCGAACTTGGGCATCCCGTTCATATTCCATCCGCAGTTCTGGACTTTGCTCGAGCGATTGGTCGAGCGTGATCCCTAACTGATCGGGAATGTAACTCACAAGTTTGTTGACTCGATCCAAAGGAATCTCAAGAACCCGGGCCACATCTTTGATGGCCGCTCGAGCGGCCATCGTCCCAAACGTCGCGATCTGGGCTACCGAGTTTTCGCCGTATTTGTCGCGAACATACTGAATCACTTCTTCCCGACGATCCTGGCAAAAATCGATGTCGATGTCCGGCGCTTCTGTCCTGTTCGGATCGAGAAATCTCTCAAACAGCAAGTCGTAGTCGAGTGGATCCACATGGCTAAACTTCAAAGCGTAGCTCACCAAAGCACCAACGCCGGAACCCCTTGCACTGTTCGGAATTCCCTTCTCGAGAGCGAAGTTGACAAAATCCCACGTGATCAAAAAGTAACTCGCGAAACCCATCTTGTTGATGATGCCGAGTTCGTGATCAAGCCGCTTCCAAACCTTCTCGGCGGGATCCTCTCCGTATCGTTCGTAAACGCCCTTCTCACACAGCTCTCGGAGATAGTCTTCTGGAGTCTTCTGATCGGGAGGAGTAAAGACCGGGAAATGTCTTGCCTTGAAGTCGATCTCGACCTCGCACCCGTCCGCGATTTCTTGGCTCCGTTGGACCGCGTCTTCGTGACCGGGAAACAAATCGTACATCTCGTGCGGCGGCCGAATATGGAATTGATCCGTCGCGAACTTCATCCGGTTCGGATTACTTCGTGCCTTGCGGGTGTTGATACAAAGCAAAACGTCGTGCGCCGGAGCGTCGTTCTGGTGGAGATAGTGGGCGTCGGACGTGACCACCAAAGGCATCCCGAGTCGCTGGGCTATATCAATCGCTCCCTTGGCACACTCCTCCTGGATGGGAACACCATTGTTTTGGATTTCGATATAAAAATTCTCACCAAAAAGTTTCTGGAACCAAATCGCCAACCCTTCGGCCTCGTCGATCTTGTCCCCAAGAATCAAATCGCTGAATTCGGCGGACGCACACCCGCTCAAGCAAATGATGCCCTCGGAGTATTGCTCCAAAACTTCCTTGTCGATACGCGGAACGTGGTAATACCCTTCGAGCTGGGCGATGGAGGCCATCTTGATTAGGTTCTTCCAACCCTGATTGTTCTTGGCCAACAGGGTCAGGTGAAAAGACGCTTCGCCCCGTCGCTTGGCCTTCCGCTCGGTACGATGTCCGGGAGCGACATAGGCTTCGTACCCTAGGATTGGTTTGATGTCCGCTTTCTGACATTCCCGATAAAACTCAATGGCACCGTACAAATTTCCGTGGTCCGTCAACGCAATCGCATTCATTCCGTAGCCCTTGACGGTCTGGACCAGTTCCGGGACACGGCTAGCCCCATCGAGCAAACTATAATGACTGTGGCAATGGAGGTGGACGAAAGGACGTTCCGCCATGGGATTCCTCGGTGAGAGACGAACGAAAAAAGGAACACGAAGCAGCCTCTTTGGCAGAGTCGCTAGGTGTTCCTTCGAAGCCGAAACCAGTCAATCTTTGGGTCAATCTTCGAGAGAGTCCGGTTCCGCAACGGCGCGGATGTACCTGGCCAGTACCATCTGCACACCTTGTATTCTTTGCCAGTCCGAGAAGCCCAAAGTCACGTCGCTGCCGTCCTCTTTGACTTCGATATGCTCGGTGGCAACGACCATCGCCTGGTGGAGGAATTCGAGAATCTCGGAAAACCGAGCGGCTTGCGAAGGTGTCAACTTCAACGGCAGGGGAGGCAACGCCCGAGTGCCGATGAACATGGCATCTCGGGTGACTGTAATTTTGTCGTTATTGATGTTTAAGTCAAAATCAGCATCCCCATCGAGTGGCCCGTCGAGCGTTTGTGATCGGACGGTCGCCGGACCTTCTTCGTCCTCATCGACATTCTTTTCTTCGTTGGTCTGGGGATGCTGCAGGGCCGTTCGAGCTTGTTCGTCGAGACTGGCCATCCGGGCAGCTATTTCTTCGTTGGAACCAAACAAAAGAAGAGATCGGCCCACGCACACACGATCACCAAACCGGAGGCGACGGATTTGAACGACATTCCCGTTGACTCGGGTGCCGTTGGTGCTATCGAGATCTGTCAGGATGATATCATCATCATCCTGCTGGACCTTGGCATGGAATCGGCTGACTCTCTCATCATTGAGGCGGAGCAGGTTGCCCTCTTCTCGACCGATGGTGACTGGTGTGGGCAACTCACGGAACACTTTCCCTTTGTCCACGCCATCAATCACCTGGAAGGTGACCTTTGCCATCAGCATTTCCTCGCTATGCTCGCACCCGATTACGTGGTGAAGGCTACGTAGGCCCTCAGATCACGAAAACACGGGAGTAATTTCTCAGACCATTTCTGTAGATGTACGGATCAGTCCGCTCGAATTCAAGATTGGGCAATCCTCTATTTCATTGTGTTGTCCCAAATCGAGCTTGTCAATTCCCCATCGACAGGATGGCAGCCAGGAAGATGACGGAACCAAGTCACTTGACGCTTGGCAAATTGCCGAGTTCGGGTTTGAATCGTTGTAACTGTTTCTTCCAGAGTCATGACTCCCTGTAGATATTCGATCACTTCTTTGTAGCCCAAAGCCTGCCTGGCTTCTCGACTCAACGGTTGTGGAAGTTCAAGCAACCTTACCACTTCGTCAACCAATCCGGCTTGGAACATTTGTTCCACCCTCAAATCAATCCTCTCGTACAATTCCGTTCGAGGAAGGTCGATCCAAACGCAACGCGGTCCCCATTTCCGCTCCACATTCCATTCTTGTTGCCAAGCACTCAACGGCTTTCCCGTCAACTCGAAGACTTCCAAAGCCCGCACAACTCTTCGAAGATCATTGGGATGAAGTTTGTTTGCTGACTCGGGATCGATCTGATGTAACCGCAGGTGGAGAGACTCTCTCCCTTCGGCTGCAGCTTCGGCTTCCAACCTCTCGCGTAGCTCTGCACTCGCCGGGGGCCCATCGAATAAACCGCTGATCATCGCTTTGAGATAAAGCGCCGTCCCCCCAACGAACAAAACCTTCTTACCCCGATTCTGAATATCATCACAAAGTAGGGCAGCTTCTTCGAGCCACCAGGCCACCGAAGCCGACTCCCAGGGATCAAGAACATCAATAAGATGATGGGGAACCTCCAATCGTTCCTCGACCGAAGGCTTGGCGGTTCCGATATCCATTCCCCGGTAAATGGCCATGGAATCGACCGAAACGATTTCTGCATCCATGCATTTTGCCAGGGAAAGTGCCGCACGGGTTTTTCCACACCCCGTGGGACCAGTCAGAACCAGAGCTCGTTGAAAGACTTCGGGTTTCACCATAACGATCTCAATTATATCCAAACGTACACCAAAAGGAAACGACGAGGCCGTTCATGGCTGACTTTCAATCCTCCTTCGAATTCGGAGTTTCACCATCCACCCTCTTCGAGTTGTTAACCCAACCGGAGCTATTAGAAACCATCTCTCCACCAGAAGTGAACCTCCGGCTGGTCTCCGGACCTCAACGAATGCAAATGGGTTCGGTATTGATCTGGAAGGCCAAACGAAGTGGAATCGCTCAACAGATGACGGTGGAGGTGGTTGAGTTCGAGAATGAGAGCCTCATTACCGTCGAACAGCGTAAAGGGCCGTTCCGACAATGGATTCACCGACAGCATTTTGCAGAAATCGAAGCAGGAACACTTCTAAAAGATGTGATCGAGTTCGAACCTCCCGGAGGATTGCTTGGCCTGACCGTGACAACGGCCTGGGTTCGAAAAGATTTGGAAAAGAATTTCGCGTTTCGGAACCAAAAGTTGAGCGAAGTATTTTGATTCTCCCCTTTTCCGGACCGAGTCCAAGAGCTGATGATTGAAGACCCAGACAAGGTTATGGAACCTGACCCACACAACCGGAGTTTCCCGATGCTCATCCGCAGTCTCTGTTTCACCTTCTTTCTTCTGACGTTCGTCTCCCAACCCGCAGCCAACGCCCAAAGACCTCAACGACCAAACATCCCAGAGGGCACAATCGTTCATAAGAACCTCGAATACGTTCCCAACGGTCACAAAAGACACCGTTTGGATTTGTACCTCCCCCCTCCTGTCAACGGTCCTACGCCTGTCATCATTTGGGTTCATGGAGGTGGCTGGCGGAACGGAAGCAAGGACCGGTGTCCAGCCATTCGATTCGTGCAAAACGGATACGCCGTCGCCAGCATCAACTATCGACTGACCAAACATGCCATATTCCCGGCCCAAATCCACGATTGCAAGGCGGCAACACGATGGTTGCGGGCGAACGCCAGAAAGTACAACTTGGATTCCCAGAAGTTCGGCGCATGGGGTTCGTCAGCAGGCGGGCATCTCGTGGCCCTCTTGGGAACCTCAGGGGACGTGAAGGAACTGGAAGAGAAGGGTGGAAACCTCAAATACTCCAGTCGAGTCCAAGCCGTTGTCGATTGGTATGGTCCGACGGACTTGACAAAAATGGGAACATGGCACAACGGACCACGTTCCCCTGAAGCACTCCTCATAGGCGGACCTGTTCAAAAGAACAAGGACAAGGCCGCCAAAGCGAACCCCATCAACTACGTTTCGAAAGACGACCCGCCGTTCTTGATCATGCACGGAACCAAAGACAAAGTCGTCATTCCCAACCAAAGCGAATTGCTAGTGGCCGCCCTCAAGAAAGCTCAAGTTTCCGTCGAATACCAACCGATCGAAGGAGCCGGTCACGGAGGGAAAGCCTTCTTCTCGGTAGAGAATCAACAGATCGTTGCGGGCTTCTTCGACCAACATTTGAAACGAAAATCCAGCGACTAAAAACGGCCCTAAGTGCCCCGGGTCGCTGGGAGGACCGACGGGTTACCCATCGGTCCATCTCTCACCTACACCAGAAATCGAAGTTCCCTCCCGCTCCTCTAGAATTCGAAGCGACGAGCAAAAGAACTCAGAACCTCCGCACCGATTTCAACACCCCAGGCTTCTAAGAATCCCGAAGATTCGTTGGTCCCTCCAAAGGGCGAGTCGATCACCGACAAGAAAGGTGCCTTCGGTCGAACAAACGAATCGACGGAAGAGGTTCCTGTGGCGTAATTCGCTGCGTACCCTGGCAAAGAAGGAACGATCAAGGAATGGAATGGCCTTTGACCGAACAAATCAGACCCCTGAACCACCGAGCTAACCGAGGCAAAATGACTCCTCGGCTTCACGGCCACTCCTCCGTTCAGAGAGACGGAATGATGAGGCACAGCCGTTCGGAATCCGTTCACCGGCCCCTCCTCATACACTCGAACGTTGCTGAACTTACTGTGAGCAGTCGGAGTCCCGACGTCATGGTCGTTGGCAAAGAACAAGTAATTCATCTTGCCAGTGTAAAACGCTCCAACATTGATCACATAAGGCTTCGTCCCATCGGAAACGGAATAGTCATCGAAGTTCCGTCGGCCCCAACCTTGGGTCCCGAAAACCTTGAACGCATACGAATTACTCAAGCTCAAGTTCGTATCGAAACCAATACCGTGAATCTCGCCCTCGCTGGTGCTTGAGAAGTCAAACTCGAGGACTGTGTTGGAAGTCACTTGGTAGTCAAAGGGAATCGCCACCCAACGGTTCCCAACCATTTCTACACTGGTTCCACCATTGCCGACCTCCACCGTCCCCGTACGGTCCTGGGAACCGCCGAAGCTTATGAGTTGATCCGTGAAATCGATCACTCCCCCAGCCTCTTTGACTGTGACATTGACGGTCGCTATCGCCGACCCACCCCGTCCATCATCGGCGGTGTAAGTGAACGCGTCGCTTCCCACAAACCCGGACTTGGGAGTGTAGGTCACAGTGTTGTCGGAGTTAATCACGACCGATCCATTCGCCCCTTGAGTCACCGAACTTACCGTTAACTTGTCACCATTGGGGTCGCTGTCGTTGACCAACACGTCGATGACCGTGGGGGCACCCTCGACCGTGGTTGCGGAGTCCTTATTCGCCGTCGGGGCAATATTCGTTTGTCCCTTCTCATATACTCGGACGTTGCTGAACTTACTGTGAGCAGTCGGAGTCCCGACGTCATGGTCATTGGCAAAGAACAAGTACTTCATCTTGCCGGTGTAAAACGCCCCAACATTGATCACATAAGGCTTCGTCCCGTCCGAAACGGAATAGTCATCGAAGTTCCGTCGGCCCCAACCTTGGGTCCCGAAAACCTTGAACGCATACGAATTACTCAAGCTCAAGTTCGTATCGAAACCAATACCGTGAATCTCTCCCTCTTTGGTGCTCGAGAAGTCAAACTCGAGGACTGTGCCGGAAGTTACTTGGTAGTCAAAGGGAATCGCCACCCAACGGTTCCCAACCATTTCCAAGCTGGTTCCACCATTGCCAACCTCCACCGTCCCCGTACGGTCCTGGGACCCACCAAAACTAATGAGTTTGCCAGTGAAATCGATCACTCCCACGGTATTTTCGACCGTGATGGTAACTTTCGCTGTAGCCGAACCACCTTGGCCATCTTCGGCTGCATAAGTGAACGAGTCACTCCCCACGAAACCAGCATTCGGGGTGTACTCAAATCTACCATCCGAATTCAGAGCCAACGTCCCATTCGAGACGTCCGAAACCAAGGCAGCAGTTAAAGTATCCCCGTCGATGTCCGAGTCCGCACCGGCACCAGTCAACACGTTACCTATCAAGCTTGTATTCAGTTCCGTCGTGAAGTCATCATCCTGAGCTACCGGAGGATCATTGACCGAAGCAACAAACACAGTGACTTTCGCCGTGGCCGTTTCCCCTCTACCGTCGCTGACAACATACGTGAAAGTATCCGTCCCGTTGAAATCGTTATCCGGGGTGTAAACCAACGAAGTCCCGTCTTGAACGACAGAACCGTGAGATGGCTTGGTGAAACTGGCCAGCGTCAACGCATCTTGATCCGGATCGAAATCGTTCTTCAACACTTGTAGGACGCCTTGGCTGTCCTCGGAGATCGTGGCCTCGTCATCATTTGCAACCGGAGCACGATTACCCTGCGTGTAAGCTGGGATCGTTCCCTGAATTCGGTAATTTCCGAGGCTCCCGTAGTCCGAGTACCCGGTATCCCCAACGTCACCACTCCCCGTGCCCGAAACGCGAAGGAAGTATTCCCCTGATTCCGAAGTCGTATATGTGAAATCAACATCAAGACGATCCGCAGGATTGGCCGTCTCGATCACTTTCCCGGAAGAGTCGAGAAATTCGACTTTGATGTCTAAATTCGGACCGACGGCTACCGGGTCAATATCCAGATCGAGAGTTCCCACACCGGCGTAAAACGAAAACACATCAGCATCGGTGTTGCGTTCAATAATGCCATAAGTCGGAAGGACCTCGGTGGTTCCCTGCGGCACCAACTCCGTTGCCGAACTCACAGTGTTGCCATAGTCGTCTTTCCGATAAGGAATGTACGACGAAATGATGCTCAGGTCGTCTTCCAGATTGTTTGCGTCGGCGTACTCCCCTTTGCTCCACTGAGTGACATTCGGGTTGTACGAGGCACCCATAATCGGACCCCAGGAAGTCTTGCCGGACCCGTGTCCTCGGTAATAACTCGTCGAACTGTCTCCGTCGTGACGAAGTCGGAGAGCGTGTCCAGCTTCGTGGCTCGCTGCTTCCGCAACACCTCGCTCCGACGAGTTGAAAACAAACGCGGGCGTGTCCGAACTCCACGAGAACGACCCAACATAAGCCACACCTCCAGCGGAACTGTAGAACGTATTTTCTCCAATGACCACCCGGATGCCGTATTGGCTATCGCTCGAGTTCGTGCGTTTAAGGGCTTCGGCACCAGGATCGGCCGTCGTCACGTTCACTTCAAACGGCGCGAAATCCTCAGCGACCCGAGCCCAAATACGCTGAATCATCACTAATTCGGAATTCGTGAAGCTATTCCGGTCACCATCACGACTCCAAGCTGGGGTATCGATATCCGCCCCATCGACCATGTCGTTCCAGTAGGTGTCCCGAGTCAAGTGTCCATCGAAATCAAGAAGAATTGTACGGTCGGCACCTGGGAAGCTTTCAAGATGAAACGTCGCCGACAAATCATAGTCGCTGTCCGATCCAGGAAAATAGGTCGCAAACCCTCCCGTCGGCGCTGGTCCGGAATCTTCCCAAAGGTAATGCCTGTCCGAAAGGGGCTCGACGAAAAAATCATTCCCCAGAGGATCGGTAACGAGCTGGTGAGTATGATCATGTCCGTCGCCAATATAATGCCCATCACCGAGTTGATGTTGTGCACCGCCACAACAACCTGGACAGGCACAGTCCACGTCGTGCCCACCAACGTTGAGGCCACCTTCGTCAAAACGCCAATCCACAGCGCTCGCCGAAAGTAAGCTACGGTCCTCGAGGTGTTCGATATCAAGTAATTGTCGATGAAGTCGAGAAGAACGAGTCGGGTGGCTCCGCCTAGGATGTGGGACCATCGCGAAATGCTCCTTCAAATCATGTAACCTCTGCCAACCCACCAAAGGCCAGAAAGAATCCCGGTGATGCGACGGACAGAGGGCTATGTTAAAAAAATGATCGTATCTAAATCGGTAACAAATTTGCGACCGACGAGTTCCCAACTTCCAAGGGTCGAGAACTCTCGTCGCCCGGCATTTTTTCATCGCTGGTTGGATACGCTTCGAGGCTGAGCCGTTTCCCACGCCAACAGGTATGCGCGGACGACGAGCACTGACCAGGTCCCTCCAACGAAAAGGAAACCCATTGGCCAAAAGCCTCAGAAAGATTCTTCACTGCTTGCTAAAGAGACGACTTCGCAGATGCCGATAGGGTGACCCCCGGACCCGTCCTCGGCCATTCGCAACACCCAACACGACTTGGGTAAATGTCGCTCCGCTTCCCTCGATTCGGAAAGAGAGCCCAACGGCTACGAAGAACCGTTAACACGTTCCTTTGCGTGGCGCACGGACTTACTTGGTACTGCTCGCGACCTGCGAAATCAGAACATCGTAATCAGTACGATTTCGAAAAAGGGGTATGAGATCGAGTTGATTGGAAATGTCTGGAACATCCAAAACGGCGGTACATACAACTCAGGTGCGAGTATCATTCTCTTCGAGGCGAATCATCTCGAAAGAAAATCGTGAGGAATGAGTGGTTGTATCACCAAGGGATCCGAGACAAGACTTTCCAACATGAAGAGGGGATGTTGGTGAGTGCTCGAGTCTCAACTCTGCAGTCACACGGTAAAAAACTATAGAATTCTAACAGTATGCTGTCAATTCGCTCGTGATAAAATCTCTCGCTTTTCGACCCGGAGACGACTCCTAACTCTTATCAATTGTTGCTAAAGTCAGGAGGAAAGGGACGAGAAACACCACGCGAACGCAGTTTCGTCAACAGTTGATTGGCGCGGGCACTAACATCCAGCTGCCCCAGCAACTCCTGTTTAAATTCGACCGGAAACGGAAGGGCGAACCCGAAGATGTCGCAAAACGTCGCAAACGGGATATTGTTCTTGGTCAAATCCTGAAACTGGGTGATCATATCTGGTTGGTCGGGAAACCACCGGGGAAGCAACGACAACATCTCGTTTTGTAGTGTCTCAGTATCGAGCGTGGCCGGAGCTGATTCCTCTTCCAACAATTCGGCACGGAACATTCGATAAAGTTTCTCCGTCTCCAGTTCCTCTAAGACCCGCGCTCGTTGCAGACCACGAACAAGAATATCGTACCGACCGTCTTCGAGTTCCCGACTGTGAACGATCGAACAAACGCAAATGATCTGATGAATGTCAGGGGTGTTTGTATACTCTTCTTCCCAGTCCGGTCCAAGTAACGCCATCGCGATCAGCCGATCGGTGTCGAGCGCTTCGCGAGTCATCTGCCGATATCTTGGTTCGAAAATATGCAACGGTTGCATGAGGTTGGGAAACAAGACCAAGTTAGGGAGTGGGAAGACACGCGCGATTCCGTTGAAGTCGTCGAGAGGAGAGGAGTCTAGATTCATCAACTGGTGCCTCAGCGTTTAGTGATCTTCATCCGGCAAATACTCGTCAGGATCCGGCCAACTTTCAGGAGCTGGGTTGATGTGTATTTCGGGTATGAGTTCTTCGACTATGGGAATTGGCTTATCGAATGCCTCTGCCTCAAGAACCTGCTCGAAACAAGCATTCATATCTTGCCAAAACTGTTCAATATCAAGACCATGGAGTTCGGGCAGGTATTTCTGCATATATTTGTGACTCGAAATGTAAACCTTTCGAGCACCTGCCAGATTTCCGTTGCAAAAATGACACAATGCAACGGCAGCTTGGATCAGGCCCTGAAAAAACTGTTTTTCTGGGCCTGCCATATCTATCCAAAGTTCTTCCCAAACTTCGTGTGCCTCGAAGAAATCCCCTTGATTGAATAAGACTATTCCTGCCAAGTACCGTGGATCATATTCCGCCAAATGTTCGTCCATATACCCAGTACCTCCAAGCAAGACAATCGTCTCACGGGGATGTTTCAAATTTATGATAGAGGACCAGTCAAGATGATCGAAACGAGTGAACCAGTCGTCGAAAACTACCATCTTGACCCACTAACGTTCATTGGAGTGACAGCCAAATGTCAGGACCTCGAGTACCATTGAACCAACTCATTGTACTTTGCCATACGGTACGACACGGGACAGATGTCGGGATCCCGACAGTCCGCGTCTGGTCCCAACTGGCGAGCCAAAATCCCTCGCCGTTGAAAGGAGTGGCCGATCGAGTGGCTCTCAAGTTGCAGAAGGGGAATTCTTTAAAGTCGGCGTTGGAGGTGGAGTCAGGACTACCGAACCTATTTATATCACTGGCCAGCGTTGGAGAACAGACCGGATCCCTACCGGAGATCTTGCGACTCCTCCAAGAGTACTACGAAGGCCAAAGGAAACGCTGGCGACAATTCCGAGCCCAAATTACCCCGGTAGCAATCCAATTCGTCCTCGCTGTTTTCATCGTTGCCTTCGTAATCTGGATACTCGGGGTACTCGGTTCACGACCCGGTAGTCCTGGTGGTCTGCTGGGTTTATCAGGATTTGGTGGAGCCTTGACCTTTGTTGGTCTCGTGTTCGGAGGCCTCGCACTCCTGTATTTCGCAGTCCGACAAGTTGGCCTTTTTCTTAGTCAAAAAACAGGATTCGCATCGTTCTGTTTGCGTCTACCCATCATCGGTCCCTGTTTGCTAGCGCTGGCCTTAACCCGATTCACGTTTGCTCTCCAACTCACACTCGATTCTGGGATGTCGATCCGGAAAGCCGTTCGGTTGAGTCTCCAAGCCACCGACAACATTGCCTTCCAAACATATTCCAAACGCGTCGCCGAATCCCTCAAGAGTGGGGAAGATTTAACCCAGTCACTCGGTTTGGTTCGCGAGTTCCCATCAGAGTTCTTGAACATCGTGGCGGTCGGGGAGCAATCCGGAAGAGTGCCGGAAATCATGGCGAAACAAGCCGCCTACTATCAGGAGGAATCGGAACGCAAACTCAAAGCAGTGGCCCAGTTATGTGCCGGGTTGGTCTGGATCCTCTACGCGGCCTTCATGATCGCAATGATCTTTCGCATCGCGAATGTGTACTTCTCCGCGTTGGGGCTTTGAAGGAAGCCGTTGGCTGCTTCTCGAAAAAGAATACGAAAGAGCAAACAAAGTCGAACCATCTGGCGGAGTTTCTCGTCGGTTTTGTTGAATACCATCTGACGCCAGTCTCGAGGTCCATCCCGATGGCAAAATCGACGATTTCTCTTCAAACCATTACCGTTGCTGACCCCTGCCAAGTTCCCTGGGACACAATGCAAGGTGACAACACCGTCCGCTTCTGCTCCCAGTGCCAACGCCACGTCTATAACCTTTCGGAGATGTCCAGACCACAAGCCGAACGGCTCATCGAGGAAACCGAGGGTAAGTTGTGTGTACGATTCTATCGACGTCCCGACGGAACGTTCCTCACCCGACGATGTCCTCGCAGCGTTCGAGCCTTCGGTGTGTTTCTGGTGAGATTAATCGGAGCGGGTTTGGCGACGTTACTTCTTTTATTCGGGGTGAGTTTGGCTTATTCCATCCGGTCGAGCCAGACCCAACCACCTCCCCAAAACAATCCCGACCGACCGGCCCAACACATATCCCATTTCTTTCGAAAAATTACGGATTGGTTCCGTCCCCATAATGATGAGATGATCATGGGAAAAATTTGTCCTCCCCATCCTCCGAAAGCCATCCCGCCCGGTCTTCCGAAGAAATCCAAATAGCTGGAGCTTCAAACTCCTTGGTGCCTTCTGAGATAGTTTGGTGTACCAGGAAAGACTATCGAGTGCAGCCGAGGTATCCTCGAAGACCCAGGGAACTGGATCGACGCGTACCTCGAGCCAAGAGCCTGGCTTCTTCGACATCGAATTGCGATGCGAACTGGGGCACGGTGTGTTCCAGAACGGCCCAGAGGTTCTCCGGGTGTTGGAGGGTCGTGCGGATTGTTTGGTCCGCATAGTCACGCCCTGGCTTGGGCAGACTCATAGCACACCTGTTCCAGAAACATAGAATCTTCTGCCTTCCATCGCAAGACTGCACTGGAAAACACGGCTCCCTATTTCTCAAAACTTCATCGCAAGACTGCACTGGAAAACACCGTTCCCTATTTCTCAAAACTTCGCCGTAACTTCGCAACCCCCTCCATATTCTGCTCCAAACTCCTTTCGGCATCCACCTGCCCTCGATGGTCCAAAATCCCGATCGGACCGTCATACTCAGAGTCAACAATCCACTGCATGATTTGTCGATCCAGCTTCCCCTGCCCGAACGGCATGATCGAAATCCCACTTTTCGGGTCCATGCCATTCAAGTTCAAACACAGCAAATACGGCTTCATCTTCTTGAGCAACCCAGGAAAGCGATCCATGTGACTGTGTCCATGATGGAAGTTGTAAACGATACCAAGGTTGTCGAGCCCGAGATGCTCGATGATGGCCATTTGGTTAACGGGGTCGCCGAACCACCCGCCGTGGTTGTAGAGCCCTACCTTGCAGCCGATCTTCTGCGCCGCGATGGCAATCGGCCGGATGACGTTAGCAGCTCCCTTCACGTCTTTGCCACCCGCACTGACCCAAAGCTGTGTTCGAACCTTGTTCTTGGCAAGCACATCCAAGATGGTCTTCACGTGTCCCCGATTCACGTTCCCCGGTGGACACCACACACCCACAAGCTCGATGCCGTTCTTCTTGTAGAGCTTGACCTCTTTATCGAACGAGGGAAGGTGTCGGGCTCGCCAGTCATACGCCACCTTTTTGAGCCCAAGACGCTTGAGCATCGCCACTCGCTCTTGCGGACCTCGCTTCTTGGCATCAAACGGAACAATGCACCATGCCACCAAGTTGTCGCTGCGAAACATCTTTACCTTGGACGTTTCTGGAACATCTTTCCGAGGAGTCGTTGTCCTCGTGTCCCTCTGGGCCGTCCCTTCGAGGAAAGCCAGCAGGTCACGCAGTTCCTGGAGTGCCATCCGATCGACCAGGTCGTGCGGCATCAACGAAGTCCGGTCGATAACGCGTCGTTCGATATCCGCATGAGCTACCCGAAAAAGCCGGCCATCCGAGTTAGCGTAAGTCTGGATTCCCTCGGGACTCTCGCCGAGCATAATACCTTTCAACAACCGGCCGTTCCGCAACTGCACCGCCCACTGGGTATAACTCGGTGCGATCTCCTTGCTCGGTTGGAGGATCGATTCGAGCAATCGTTTTCGGTCCATCGTTTGGCCGATTCGACTCAAGTCGGGTCCGATCATATTTCCACGCCCATTGAATCGGTGACACCGGTAGCAGCCAGCGGACTTCGCATGATAAAAGATTCGCTCGCCTGCTTCTGGGTCAGCAGGCCCCTGCAAAAGGCTCAACCAGGCATCGAGATCAGTCTTCCCAGGACGCTTGTCGCCGACGTTCGGAGCCAACACCCGAGCTACAAGCTCCATCGAACCCGGATGAAACCTTTGTACGCGCTCAACCTCGACTTTCTCTCCCTTTTCGAGCCTCATCCCTCGCAGTGATCGCAAGGCTTCACCACGGACAGAGGAAGCCTTGGCCCGGAGGACGCCAACGAGCAAACTCGACCACTTCTGAGAACTCGAATCTCCTAACGCAACGAGAGCTTCAGCACGGAGTCGAGCGGGTCTATCACTGTCCCTGGCAATCCCAGCGAAAAGCTCGAATTTGTCGTCGTTGTCGAGGTATCGCATCGTGCGGATCGCTTCGAGTTGCAACCCGGTATCCTTGGACTCGATCCATTTCTTGAAATTCGCCAGCTTCATGAGGTTGCTCTTGGGGCTCAGTCGCCGCAGAGCCTGCCGCATCATCGTGGTTGTCGACTTGTCATTCGTCAAAATCCTCTCGAGGTAGATCTGACCTCCCCGCGCAGCCTCGCTTGGTCTCGCTCCGTCGATGAGTGCCAACGATGTCAACGAAGCGGCGAACAAATCTCCCGATAAGCTCGGACGGTCCAGGTTCTTGACCAAGGCATCACGATGTTGTTTCAGTCGCTCCTCCCCTATCCACTGGATCACCACGAACTGGACGTCCTCGTCGGGACTCTTGAGGAACTGAGGCAGCTTGGGAACAATGGCCTTGATACCTGCCTCACGCATTGCAAGGAGGACAACAAGTTTTTGGCGAGCATTCTTGAGTCTCAAAGGTTTCACCTTTTGAAGCACCTTCGGTGACTGAACAAGAAGATTTCGTACTGCGGTGTGAACGAAAGGATCTTCTAACTCGGCCTCACCTAACCCCGCCTCGAGATCCAACTCCTCGAGAGTCTTTTTCGGCTTTTCCCAAACAATATCACCCGACACAAGATGTGCGGCGAATGCTGTTGCGCGAACTCGTGGCTCCTCACTCTCTAGGTACACACGTTTCAACACACCTCGTCCCTCGTCTGACTTCGCCAGTGTCCGTGCCGCTGCTTCCCGGATGTCCCTGTTCTTACTCAAGATGGCTTTTTCGGGAGGACCACTCTTGGCGACCTTGTTGTCTTTCCGACGAATCCGCCAGACCTTACCCTTTCCATGGAGTTGGTACGACCTATCGACCCAGTCAGTCACATAGATACACCCATCTGATGCCGCCACCATGCCGACGGGTCGAAAGTTGCTCGGACCAACGACCAGGGGCTTCCGCTCGGCACGAAACGAAGCTCCCTTGCGAGACAACCGGAAGTAGTCGATGCGGTGCTCACCCCACGAGGTCACCAACATCGTTCCACGGTACTTCTGGGGCAGGATTCCGTACTCGGCTGTCATCAGTCCGGACGGTGCTTCACCGGTTCCGGCGACCATCGGAAGTGTCCCCGGCAGCTCTCCGTTCCACGCCGTGAAGGGGTGCAACCCAGGACGACCATTACGGAATCGATACCCATAGTCACCACCCGAAACGATGTGCAACAAACGACACGGAGGCCGCGAGTCAGGGTCATTGTCCACAGTGAACATCCGACCAAAAACGTCGAAGTGGAGTTGAACCGGATTCCAAAAACCAGTCGCAAACCTTTTGACCTTCTCGCCATCAGGAGTCGCGACGAAGATGTTCCCTCCTTCCCCGCCTCCCTTCACGACACTGCCGTCGGTCCCGATCAGTTCATAATCCGCACCAAGGTTCTCACCCATGCTCACGTACATGTTGTTTGCCCAGTCGAAGGTGCAACTGAAGATGCCGTTATGAGGATAGGTACAACTGGTCTTGAGACTCAGCACAGTCTTTCGTTCTTCGGCCTTGCCGTCACCATCTTTATCTCGCAACCGTATCAACGCACCCCGCGTCGCCACATAGACATCGCCGCTCGGGTGAACTGTCAGGTGCATCGCGGCCTTGAACCCATCCGCGAAGACGGTCACCTTGTCGGCCTTCCCGTCGTTGTTCTTGTCTTGCATAACGAGGATTCGATCGGTGGGATGTCGTTTGTATCCCTTCGGTGGGAAGTGAGTGTTACTCTCGAGCACGAGCAACCGATCCTTTTTATCCTCAGCGATCCCAACCGGGGTCACAACTTCAGGGGCCTCGGCGAACAACTCGATGGTCAACTCATCGTCGAGACAACGTGGTCCAGACGTCACCGCCGGATGAGCGACACGTCGCATGGCCGTGTGTCCGTTATTCGAGGCGTCAGCGAACCGATCCCCTTTGATCTCATCGAGGTGCCACAACCCGACAGTATCTTTGTCTACTTGCGGAGCTTCCTTGGGGACTTCACCAAACTTCCGAATGGTCTTGCTGATGCGGACCTCGTCGATGAGACCATTACAGTACAACCGACCTTCGACCAGGCCACCGATTGCAAGGTTCCCGGCAGGTCCCCGAGACCGCCGCGGCTTGACCTTACTGTCGGCTTTCAGGACACCGTCGATGAAGAGCTTGACTCGCGAACCTGTGTGTGTCATCGCCAGGTGATGCCACTTACCATCGACGATGTCGACTTCGGTCCTGATATGATCTGGAGAATAACCCGGCAGATATACGGTGTACTTCCCGGTTCCCCGGACCGTGAAAAGCTCCCAGTGTCGACTCGAGTGTTTGTTATCTTTCGCGACCAGAATATTGTAAGAGTCCTTCCCGAACAGTTTGGCCCAGCACTCGACGGTCAAAGGAAGTCCATCGAAGGACTCATGACCCGGCACCTCAAGACGCCCCTTCCTAGCATCGAGTGCTTTTCCGAACCGGCCCTGCTCCTGGGCATCCGTAGGCATTCCGAACAGTGGAAAAAGAAAAAGGGCCATGAACAACATGACCCTTGTGTGTACGCTACCGCATTGCATCTGAGAGCACCTCTTGGGATATCTTTTTGGTTTGCATCGCACGGTTGTCTGTGTGCCCAGCTGACTCCGCAGCCTCTACTCACCTTACTCCTCGGCTTGTCACTTCTGTCGTTCTGCCTCTCAGGCTTTCACAACTTCTGAGTCAAGAGGCACTCCGCCCAGGACATCCACAAATGCTTGGAAATCCGTGGTGGAGGTTGTATGTGGAAGTTGTGTTTGGAAGTTGTATGTGGGTCATTGGGGCGCCTGGTTTTGTCTTGATTCGGATTGCTCATTGTTGATGGCGTTGAAGATATTCACCACATCAGTTGTTCCACCAGGATAGCCGATGCATCCTTGGCAAAGATCAAGGCTTTTGGGTTCAGGAAGAATTACTGCGGTGGATAAATCCATTTCTCCTTCACTACCTGATGAAACCAGGATAACTCTACTCTTTCCCAACATGCTAACACGTCCCCTTCGGAAGATCAGCAAACTGTTGCGGATTTGAGCGTCATGAAACCAACCAGGCGCCAGAGTAGAAAGAAAGCCGAGACACAGACTTTCCCCTGCCGTACAATCGATTATCATCAAACCTCACTTGATCGAAGTCATACACCAAAGGATATCGGATGGGTACGATTTGTCGCGCAACGTTGGGTGTCATTGTGTTGGCTTGGCTTGTCCCACCCGCATCGAGCCAGGACCGTTTGAAAACCATGCCTGGTTACAAACGATATGCTGATATGCTACGCAAAACACCCAGAGCTTTCACAAGCGGCGCTCTGTCGGTTCGCTGGCAAGACGACGGAAAGTCGTTCGAATATACACGTAGTGGTAAACGCTATCGCTACGACGTAACCACTCGAAAGGCTACCATCGTCCCTCGGAAGAAAACAAAGGCTCCAAAAGGTAAACGCCCCTCTCGCCCGACGCGGTCTTATGTGCCGCGAGGTCGCCAGGCGAAATTCGCTGTGTCTCCTGACACTCGATGGCGAGCCTTTTACAAAGACGCCAACCTCTGGCTCCGTCCCGAAAAAGGCGAGGGAAAAGCCATACCGATCACCACCAAAGGTAACGCCACCAAACGACTGAAGTTCGGCACGGCATCATGGGTCTACGGCGAAGAGCTTTACCAAAAAACGGCGATGTGGTGGTCTCCGGACAGCAAAAAAATCGCCTTCTATCGGATCGATCAAAGTAAAGTTCGTGATTCCTATCTCACACTCAACCAACGACAATTTCGCAACACTCTCAGCGTCGAAGCGTATCCGAAACCCGGCGAGCCCAATCCGATTCTCGACATCTTCGTTTATGATCTCGACACCAAGAAAACCATCCAACTCGATGTCCGGAATGGAAAGCCATTTACCGACGACGTCGTGGGACATTATGTCTATGCCGTGAAATGGACACCTGACGGAAAAGAACTGCTGTTCCACCGAACGAACCGTTGGCAAAACATATTGGAAATCTGCGCTGCAAATCCAAAATCAGGAAAATGTCGCGTCGTCGTCCGAGAAGAGTGGCTTCCGAGTTGGACCGAAAACCGACCCCAACTCCGTTTCCTTGAAGACGGTAAAAAGTTCATCCTGGCGTCGGACCGGACAGGTTGGCGCAACTACTATCTTTACGACCTGTCGGGCAAGTTGAAATGCCCCATCACTAGACATAAGTTCGACGTTTCGCGTATCACTCGAATCGATGAAAAGAACGGGTTCCTCTACTATCTCGCCCGAAGCGGCGACAATCACATGAAGCTCCAACTCCACAGAGTGAAGCTCGACGGAACCGAAGACCAACGTTTGACCCATCCGGCATATAACCACCGTGTAACGATCTCACCAGATGGCAAAAGTATCGTTGATGTCGCCGAAACTCACAACCATCCCCCCGAGACAAAACTACTCGACGCGACAGGAAAAGTGCTCGACGTGATCGCCACGAGCGATGTGACTCGCTTCGAACAACTCGGATTGAACAAAACCGAACTGTTTCAATTCACCGCAGCTGACGGCAAGACAGTCCTACACGGAATCTTGCACAAACCCTCGCAATTCGACCCCAAGAAAAAATATCCCTTGTTGGTCGGAGTCTATGCCGGACCCGAAACGAACGCCGCGCGAGAAAGGTTCCTGACCCCGAGTCCCCTCACCGAACTGGGATTCCTCGTTGCCCGCTTCGACTCTCGAAGTGTTGGGGGTCGTGGCAAACGGGTCGTTGATGCTATCTACCAGAAGCTCGGGACCGTCGAAGTTGACGACCAAGCCGAAGGTGTGAAATACCTCCGCCAACGGTCCTATGTTGATGGCGATCGAGTCGGGATCTACGGAACGTCCTACGGTGGGTATGCGTCAGTGATGTGCCTACTTCGTCATCCCGATGTTTTTCACGCCGCTTGCGCATCCTCGTCCGTGACCGACTGGCGACATTACGACACGATCTACACCGAGAGATACATGCGCACCCCCCAGGTGAACCAGTCCGGGTACAAAGCCGGAAGCGCCATGACGTATGTCAAGAATTTGAAAGGTCGGTTGATGATTTACTACGGAACCGCCGACAACAACGTTTTCCCATCGAACTCGCTGCAATTAATCCGGGCACTCCAGAAAGTCGGAAAGAGCTTCGATGTCCAAGTCGGGCCAGACAGGGGGCACAGCGGAATTTCGACCTCTCGGATGATGGAGTTTTTCATCGAAAACTTGGTCCTCAACCAAAATCCCAAGACCTCGAATCCCAAGACCTCGAACTCCAAAAAGCCAACGCAACAGTAAGCTGAAGGCGTGAAAAGAGCGCAAAGCAATGTCCAAAATCCCAAAAACTTCTTGCTAAATTGCTGCAAACATGTGTAGCTGAAAACTGGTACGTTTCCACTTCCCTCACGAGGAACCCGCTCATGAACCGTTTCGCTGGACTCCTGCTCACTTTCGCCGGTCTACTCGTCGCTGCGTCTCCGACCTTTGGTCAAGCACCGATCGAGACAATCAAAAACATGAAAGGCAAACTCAATCAAGCCTCCAAGAAAATTGAGTTCAAATTCGAAAAGGGGAAAATCTACACGATTTCCCTCGATTCCGCAAACACCAAGACCTTCGATCCGTACTTGGTCGTGACTGATGCCAATAACAACTTGATCGGTGCGAACGATGACGTCAATCTCAGAGCCAAAAACTTGAACTCCCGACTTGTGTTCAAAGTCCCGGAGACAGGGACTTACAACATCATGGTGACATCTTTCAAAGCCTTTCGCTCCAAAGGGCAAGCAATCGAGACTGGCTCCTACACCTTGGAAATCCAACAAGGAGTTCCAAAAGAAGCTCAAGCGGAACTGGCCAAAGCCCAAATCGAATGGGCCGTTCACGATGCGTTGTTCTCGACGAAAAACTTGAAAGCCGCTCTCGCCAAGGCCAAGAAGACGAAAAAGATGGTCATGATCGATTTCACCGCCACTTGGTGTGGTCCTTGCCACGCCCTGACTCAAAGGACTTTCACCCAAAAGAACATTCAAAAATTCCTCAACGAAAAAGCCGTTTGCGTCAAGATCGATGTCGACTTTCAGCCAAAGATCGCGCGAAAATTCAATGTGAAGGCCATGCCGACACTTCTATTCCTGGATAGTACTGGCAACGAACTTGGACGCATCGTAGGTTACAAAGGCCCCGAGGACTTCATCCCGGCCTTCAAGGAAGCCATGAAACCAATGGTCGATTTCTAAACCGCCTCCAAAAAACAAACCCTCTTCCAAACGACCTGATGGCCGTCTGAAAGAGGGTCAGTTTTCATTCGAATTCCTTACTTCCTCCTAAAGCCCACGAACTCTGTCGTCATTTCGAATTCTGTTTGGCCTCGATCACCTTGGCCTTCTTGGCAGCTTCATCGATCACTTTGGCCTTCCTGGCAGCTTCGACATCGGCTTTCTTCAGGTAAGCTTTGGTCACCAAGAATTGCTGCTGCTCGTCCGAAAGCAGCTGAATTTGGCCCAGGAGCAATTCGCGTTCGAGTTTCTCTTTGTCGGCTGTTAACTTTCCGATTCTACGGGCATAGTATCCTTGGACCCCGTAGATAATTGCCTTCTGAAGAGCATTCACTCCCGCCGCACGCCACCCACTTGGCAAACGTCCACGATAACCCTTGACGAGAAGTTGGCCAAAATTTTTCGGCCCGGCTTTGTCGGCTTTGGTCGCGATCTCTTTCGTCAACTTGGCCTGAGTCACAAGGAAAGCCCGTTGTTGTTTGCTCAAAACACAAGCCAAATCGATTTCTTGTTGTTGTTTGAGCCCCGTGATGTCTTGCTCCGCTTTTTCGAGCTTGAGAAAGTAACTTTTCTGAAGATCATAAATGGCAGTCTTCTGGGTGAGCGTAATTCCGGCAGATCTCCACCCTCTCGGAAGACGACCCCGAAATCCGAACTGTTGGGCAAAAGAAGAACTTGCGACGAGCAAAGCCAAAAATACCGCACCAAGGCGAACACAACAACTCATGGCGGGACCTCATTGTGGAATGAAACAATCGACTGGAATGGAGTATTGGTAATTGTACATGAGAAAGAAACACCTAAGCTAGAAGAAATACCCTCATGTCTCGAGGTTTTCTTCGCAGTCAATCGTTAAGAGAAGACAAAGCCACCCAAAGTTCTCACTCGCTTTCCTTTTCCAATGACAACAACTGCCCTCGGCTTTGGTTTCACTTTGCAAACTCGCCGACTGCGACGACTGAAGACTACGCGGATTAAGTCTCTGGCACACTCTATCGCGATGGACATCCTCGAACACTCAACACCTTGACGTCGAGAAAGTGGTTCGCCAAAATAAGGCATCTTAACACCTTCTCCACCTACTCGATCTCGACAACACAACACGGCCTCAGCGTCTTTCTTGAGGAACGGCTCAATGACTTTTCCGGGTCAACACGACACATCCCGCAAACAAAAATTGAACGAGATTATCGCCGAATACATCCGGACGAAAGACAACAGCGAACCACCAACGCCGGAAGCTCTGGCCGAACAACACCCGGAGTTCGCCCACGAGATCCGAGCCTACTTCATCGACCCCGAACACCCAAAGCCATCCCCAATAACCGACACTGCAACTCTTCCTCCGAGGGCTTCCACACCCGAGGATGTAGCGGGAACACCGACACTCGGGCACGATCAAGATTCCGATCTCCAAACCAGCAATACCGTCCCTGACTTCGGCGACTACATACTTCTTGAGGAAATTGCTCGAGGCGGCATGGGCGTCGTTTTCAAAGCCAAACAAGTGTCGCTCAACCGAGTCGTGGCTCTCAAGATGATTCTCTCGGGACAACTCGCCTCGTCGGACGATGTCGATCGTTTTCGCAAAGAAGCCGAAGCCGCCGCCAACCTCGATCACCCCAACGTCGTCCCCATTTTCGAAATCGGCGAAAACCAGGGGTCCCATTATTTCTCCATGAAACTGGTCGAGGGCGGAAGTCTCGCCGATCTAATTCCTGACCTTTCTCGCGACCCGAAAAAGGCCGTAACATTGATGGCCAAAGTCGCCAACGCCGTCCACCACGCTCACCAACGAGGCATTTTGCATCGTGACCTCAAACCGCGAAACGTTCTGATCGATGCCGACAACGAACCCCTCGTTACCGATTTTGGAATCGCCAAAAAGGTCGAAGGTGAAGTCGGAATAACTCAAACGGGAACCATCCTCGGCACCCCGAGTTACATGTCTCCTGAACAAGCCCAAGCCGACAAGATTCTCACTACCGGATCGGACGTCTACAGCCTGGGGGCCATTCTCTACGAATTGTTGACTGGACGTCCGCCTTTTGAAGGTCCGACACCGCTCGATATCATCCTGCAAGTCATCAACGAAGAACCGGTCTTGCCGCGAAAGTTGAATCCCCAAGTCGACCGAGATCTCGAAACGATTTGTTTAAAATGTCTCGCCAAAGAATCGGCGCTGCGCTATGGGTCCGCCGAGGCTTTCGCTGCCGACTTATTGAGGTGGTTGAATGACGAACCAATCCACGCCCGCCCGGCGAGTGGTTTCGAACGAACAGTCAAATGGGTTCGGCGACATCCAACAACGGCCATACTTTCGGCCGTTTGCGTGTTGGCCGTGGTCATAGGTCTTATCGGCGTACTTTACCAGTGGCGAGAGGCAGAGACGTCCCGAACGAAAGCCGAAGAAGCTCGCCAGAATGAACAGAGAGCCCGACTCGAGGAAAAGAAAGCTCGACTGGAAGCCGAACGCCAAACCAAGCTCGCCAAGACCCAAGCAAAGCAACTCGTCACCCAACAGCGTCGAATCTGGAAAGAACTCCACGAAAGTAACCTTCTCAAGGCCAAATTCTTGTTCTCCCAAGGTCAACTCAACAAGACCGAACGAATCCTGTGGCAAGCCCATTTCATGCGACCCGACGAACACGACCAAAGAGCGTACTGGCAACTCTGGGCGTTGTATCGCAAACGGCCTCGCGTCAAGATAGCTAGGTGGCAGGGAGCCAATCCCGACTCGACACACAAACTCCTGGGATCCAACGCAAAACGAATCGTCACGGCCAAAAACGACCAGTTGACAATTTGGGATCGAGGAAAAGCTCAACCTCTGGCGTCCTGGAAAATGACCCACGAACGACCTCACGCGGTCGCCCTCGCTCCGAATGAGCCACTGGTGGTCGTAAGCTATTTGTCCTCCGACGAGATCGAGTTGTGGAACTTCCAGGGCGAACCCAAACGCCTTGCGACCTCGTCGTTTCCAGCCCATTTGGAACTGGACTTGCGAGTCAAACTAGGGGCCGCTCTCGCCCGTGGCCTCATCAACGAATTCAACGAAGCAATGCTCGGTCGAGTTAACACCAAAATGATGTTTCTCGGAAACGATCGACTGTGGATTAGCCGTGGAAAAAAAATCCAAGTAGTGGAAACGGCGTCACTGAAAACCCTAACCCAAACCACGTTGCAAGTCAGTACCGTAGCGGCTCTGGCCACTCGCCCGATTTCCTACAACGCCAACCAGGGTAAGTTACTCCTAACGACGGGCGGGCCAATCGAGGTATGGACGTTGTCCCACGATTCGGGCAAACTGTTCTCACGCCACGAACTTCAACGCGACGCGAACGAGCACTTGATACGACAGAAGCCTTCGAGAAGAACAGCCTTCGACATCAACCTGAACGGGAAACAATTCTCTCTGCGTCAGCCAGTCATCACTCCCGATTGGAAATGGCTCGTGGCCCAAAACTCACGAGAGCAGACACTAACTCTGTGGGACTTCAAGACTGGCCAGAAAGCCTCCTCCATCAGCCTACCCTCGGATTCTCAATCGTCCCGGATGTCGCCGGACCAACGATGGCTTGCCCTCAGCGGGCGGAAAGGCATTCGAGTATATACTGTGCCAGAACTTCGCTTGCGGATGTTCTTTCCTGAAGTTCAAGGAAAAGTGGGGTGGGCTGACGAGAGCAAACAAATGGTCGTACTCCAGGGCGATCGGATGGAGATATATCCGCTCGAACCGATTTCGCTCGACAAGACTCTTTTGGCTCCGAAATTCGGCATCTTCTTCGATGCTCAGGTCACCCCAAAAGGTTCAGTCATTCAAGAAGACCCGGCAATCGATGGCCTGCAGATTTCGACCAACGGCAAGACCAGAGAGATTGCTGGGAAATCGTGGTTCGGGACCTTCCAATCCCACCTTTGCGTCTCGGCAGACGAGAACTATGCGGCATCCGTATCGACGAACGTGTTCGGGGCGTCGGTCTGCATTTACGACCTCCGCAAAAACAAAATCCACACGCATGTCTTTTTAATCCACCCAGATGACTGGACAAAGGCAGTTAACGTTGACTCGCTGGCGTTCTTTCCGGGAGGCGAGAAACTGTTGGCTGGAACCGACCAAGGCCTTTTCGTTATCGACGTTGCGGCCAAACGAATGACCCGATATTTGCCGAATGAGTCAGAGTGGACTTTTCTACAATGCGACCTGCACCCTACGGGCTCCAAGATCGTTCTCGTTCGTTCGCGTAAAACCAAGAAGCTCGATCAACTCCCCCAGAATGACTTTCCATTCTTGATTACCCTCGAAACCCAAACGAAAAAAATCCTGGCGAAAACGCCACTCGGCCTCTCCGAAGGGAATCCTACTTATTCTCCGGACGGGCAGTACATCCTGACGAAAGACAACTCGGCCATTCGAATTTATACTGCGACAGACTTGAAGTTCGTTTGGGAAGTAAAAACGGCAGCCAACAAGCTCCCTCAAGCCGTCCTTTCTCCGAATGGACGACTTATGGCGACATGGACTGTCATAGACGGAGATAAAATCGTTCTTTGGGACCTCAAACGCAAAGAACAACTTGCGACGGTGTCGCCCGAAAGTGGTTCGATCCTTGACGTTTCTTTTTCCGCAGACGGAACGAAACTCCAGTACGTGAGCCGAAAAAAAATTGGATCGGTGAACCTCAAGACATACGAAGAAAACATGGTTTGGAACCTGGCTCGTTCGATGCCGGAGCTGAGACAACAATACGGAGACGCCGAGGTAGACAAAATGTTCCAACGCCTGAGACGATCGCAACCGAAACTCGCGAACCAAATCGACTCCGAATTAGCTGCGAGCAAAACGGACTAACCAGCTCACAGTTCCTCAACGATTCGCTTGACGAGGACCCGCAGTTTCGCTTCGGTCTTGTTGGCTACCGCAATGATGTCATTGACGTTGGCCGGTTCGAGAGCATCCGGGAGACACATGTCAGTGATGATCGAAAAGCCCAAGTTTCTCAGACCTGCGTGAACGCCAACGATCACTTCCGGCACAGTCGACATCCCAACGACATCCGCCCCCAACGTTCGGAGCGCCCGATACTCGGCTCGCGTTTCCAAGTTCGGACCAGAAACCGCAACGAAGACCCCTTTCTTGACAGGAACCTTCTCTTCGATCGCGAGCCGTTCGGCCAACCCGATCAATTCCTGGTCGTATGGCTGCGACATGTCCGGAAACCGAATCCCGAGCCGTTCATCATTCTTGCCGATGAGGGGGTTATCGCCCAACAAGTTGATGTGGTCCTCGATGATCATGATGTCGCCGTTGGACCATTGCGGATTCATTCCGCCGCAAGCGTTTGTAATAATAAGAACTTCGCACCCGAGAGTCCGCATGACACGAACCGGGAAAGTGATATCCTTGAGCGAGTATCCCTCGTAGAAGTGAATCCGCCCCTCCATGGCCATGACGGTCTTTCCCGAGAGCTGGCCACAAACCAAACGACCGGCGTGGGACTGGACCGTCGACACGGGAAAGTGGGGAATGTCGCCATACGAGATGGCTGCTTCTGCCGTAATCTCTTCCGTCAACTTGCCCAGACCCGTCCCCAAAATGATCCCGACCTTGGGAGTCCCATTCCAGCGGCTTTGGATGTAAGACTTGGCTTCTTCGACCTTATCGAAAATATCGAGCATGACGTTGATCCGTTGGCAAGTATTGTGGATTTGAACGGGGCAAGGAAAGTATTATTGATATCAATAGCCTCTACGGCGGCAAGCGAGAGTTCGCGAAGGACTCCGGTCGCATTCTCTCAACTCCGCACCCAAGCCGAAACACAAGAGAAGATGTCTGGCTCGGCGACAACATTCAACCACGGATAGCAATCATGGCAGTCAACGCAACTCCCCAATACTCCGAAGCAGAACAAGAATACAAACAAGCCAAGACGGCAGAGGAAAAACTCGCGTGCCTGCGAAAAATGTACGTCCTGTTGCCCAAACACAAGGCGAGCGAGAAGGTCCAAAAGGACCTCAAAACCAAAATCAGCGAACTCCGTAAAGAACTCGAACGCGAAAAACAAAGCAGCAAAAAAACCGGAGTCAGTTACCGCATTCCAAAACAGGGAGCCGGACAATATGTCTTCGTAGGTGGTCCAAATGTCGGCAAAAGTGCGTTGCTCGCCAGCGTGACAAAAGCCAAACCCGAAGTCGCCGAATATCCCTTTACAACGCGCGAACCCAAAGCTGGAATGATGGAGTGGGAAGACGTTCGGCTTCAACTCATTGACTTACCACCAATCACGGCGGACTTCATGGAACCCTACGTCGCAAGCATGATCCGCAGTTCCGACGCAGCCCTGTTCATGGTGGACCTTGGCGATGACGACGGACCTTTCGTCGCCGAAGCCGTCTTGGAAAAACTGGCTTCGGTCAAGACTGAACTCGTTGGCGAACTGCCCGACGAAGACCCCGAATTGGACCCCGGCATCATGCACGTCAAAACGATATTGGTCGCAAACAAAAAAGACGCTCCCGATGCCGAAGACCGTCTCGAAATCCTGAAAGAAGTAGTCGGCGATCGCTTCCCCATCCACGTCATTTCGGTCACCGCCAACGAAGGCATCTCCGAGCTCCAAACGGCCATGTTTGAGTTCTTGAACGTCATCCGCATCTACACCAAACAGCCAGGCAAGCCCGCCGACATGACGTCACCATTTACATGTCCCGAAGGAAGTACAGTCGTCGATCTGGCAGGACTCGTTCACAAGGACTTCATCGAGAAACTCAAGTCCGCCAAGGTGTGGGGGACAGCGGTGCATGACGGGCAATCCGTCGGCCGAGATCATGTGTTGAGTGATAAAGACGTTGTGGAATTGCATGTGTAGAAGAGACATAGACTGCAAACTCATTGCAGGGAAAGTACACGCGAGCCGCGTGCGCTTACGAAACAAACGATCATTGATTTCCCGTTCCCAGTGTGCCTGCTACTTTAACCACGCAAGCCTCAATAGATCTGGCATTGTCTAGGCTGTCATCACGAAGGATACCTCGGATATCACAAAGCGTCATGGACATAGATCCCCCGGCAGACCTCACGTTTGCTGTGCTCGTCTTCCAGAACAGTGTTAGGAATGATGCTCTGACGTGGTCCAGCTAATCGGACAAAACGTCGCTGCTTGACATCCTTGTAAAAATCGGTTTGCAGGGATGTCAAAAGGCTAGCAAACCAAACAGTAACGTCGTTCCCTCGGCAAGATTCAGGCTCATGTGGAAAAATCCTAAACGGGCGGTTCAGCTACCCTCTACAGACTCATTCCTTGAGACTTAATCTTGCCGAAGGAATATATCCTCGCTCGCTTACGCCCCATGGAAATCCACGTCCGTCGCCTCAATCGCGTGCTTGTTGATAAAATCTCGACGTGGTTCGACTTTCTCACCCATCAACGTGCGGAACATATCTTCGGCCTTTTGGGCGTCTTCCAGTTTTACACGGATGAGGCTACGTTTCTCTGGGTCGAGAGTCGTGTCCCACAACTCGTCGTCATCCATTTCACCCAGGCCCTTAAACCGGGTGACCGACATCCCTTTTTCGCCGAGGCGACGAACCTCGGCGACAAGATCACGAAGTTGCGGGATATGTTTGCTCGAATCGCCCTGTTCAACCAGGAAGCGTTGCGGGGGTTCGCGTCCCGCAATTCGGTCCAACGGAACCAAATCACCAGCACTCAGCCCATGTTTTTGTAAGACTTTCAGAGCCTCGTTAACGGTTCGAACTTCTCGCAATTCTTGAACTACAAACAATTCGTTAATCGATGGCGAAGCCCCATTGTTCTCGCCGTCTCCAGCCATTTCGTCACCGACTTCCAAATCGTGACCAAGCGCCTGGGCTTGCTCGTTGCGAAACGCCTCCATTTCGTCCCGAGCATAGAACCAATATTCGTTTCCTCCAAACAACGCATGGAACTGCGGAGCACCGCCTTTTTCCATGTCGACCCGTTTGAGGAAAGAGTCCAAGTTGATGCCTCGGCGTTCAAGGATCGCAAATCCGGACAACACCGCCTTGAAGAGGACGTCCACGATGGCTCGGAGTTCATCGCCCTCAAACACCTTCGTTTCGCCCAACTCTCCGGTCACCAGATTCAACACCGGAGTCACATGCAGCTTCGTTTCGTCAAGACCACGAGACTTCAATTCTTCTTCCATCTCTTCCGCCGTTTGGACGAATCGAGCTTTCTTCTTGATGGTGACCTTGTACAGCGGTGGTCGAGCGACGTAGATATGTCCTTCCTGGATGAGTTTCTGCATTTGCCGGTAAAAGAACGTCAACAACAACGTCCGAATATGTTGCCCGTCGACGTCAGCATCGGTCAGTAACACAACTTTGCCATACCGGAGACCGTCGAGTGTTTCCGTGTTCTCAATATCGACGCCGATCGCGCTAATCAAACTCCTGATTTCCTCGTTATTGAGAACTTTTTCGAGGCGGGCTTTCTCGACGTTAATGACCTTACCGCGCAGAGGCAAGATGGCCTGATTCTCAGGATTACGACCACTTGCGGCCGTCCCACCAGCAGACTGACCTTCCACAATGAACAATTCGGCTTCATCGCTATTACGTTTCGTACAATCGATCAACTTCCCAGGAAGACTACCCGAGTTCAGAATACTCTTGCGTTCTTTGGCAGCCTTGCGGGCTTTGGCAGCCGCTTCGCGAGCTTCGGCAGCCAAGGAAACCTTCTGCAGTATCGTTTTGGCGGACTGCGGATTGTGCTCCAAGTAGAGTTTCAACTCTTCGCTAACGACGCTGGCAACAGCTCGTTCAGTTTCTGGAGTGTTTAACCGACGCTTATTGTTCGACTCGAACACTGGATTAGGAAGTTTGACATTAACGATTGCTGTGATGCCTTCGCGATAATCGACTCCTTCGACTTTGAGATCCTTCTTGAACGCATTGGCTTGAGAAGCATAAGCACCAAGAGTTCGTGTAAGTGCTGTTCGAAATCCTGTTAAATGCGTTCCCCCGTCTGGGTTATAACCATTGTTGGCATAACACCGAATCCGCTCTTGATCCCCGTCGGTATACTGGATAGCCACTTCAACCCGGGAATCCTCAAACTCGCTATTCATGTAAATCACGTCGTCATGGATCGGCGTCTCATCTCGATTCAAATACTCAACAAACTTATCAATCCCACCTTCCGCTTCGAACACGACCTCTTTTTTCTCAACACTTCGTTCGTCTGTCAGAATTATCTTGACACCTTTGTTCAGATAGGAGAGTTCGCGAAGACGATCTTCCAGCGTGGCAAAGTCGAAATTCCGATCTTTGAATATTTCTGGATCCGGCGAAAAAGTAATTTTCGTACCCGTCCGGCCACTCGATGCCCCAATCTCCTTGACCTCGGTGATTGCCTTTCCCCGTTCATACTCTTGCACATAGACTTTTCCACCCCGGCGAATTTCGGCCACCGTTCTTTCACTCAAGGCCGTAACTGCTTTGGCACCCATCCCATGAAGACCCACAGAGACTTTGTACGCTTGGTTATCGAACTTGGCCCCAGACCCCGTCTTCGTCATAATCATTTCAAGCACAGGTATCTGTGCCTTCGGATGAATCTCGACAGGAATGCCTCGTCCGTCATCACTAACTGCGAGACTCCCTTCCAAGTTAATTTTGACATGGATGTTCTTCGCATATCCTGCAACAGCCTCATCGATGCTGTTGTAAACCAGTTCATAAACAAGATGGTGAAGCCCTGAAGTTGTCGTATCACCTATGTACATTCCCGGGCGCGCTCGAATATGTTCCGCATCTTGGAGGTGTTGATAATTCTCGACCGTCACGTCCCCAGGACGATTATCAGTCTCATCCGATAAAACCGTTGCAGGTGGACCACCTTCTGTTTCTGTTTGTGGCTCATTTGGAGTTACAGAAGTATCATCAATCATAAGTTGTCCCTCTTCTATCAGATAACATCAAGCCGAGATGTTCGTCCTCGAGATCAACACGACATCAAGGCAAATTACTTATTTTTCGTAATCCCAAGTTCCCGCCCGGAAGCGCAAGTCGGTAACCGTTTTTTCTGGCAAATTCTGTCGGATACGTTCGAGCAACTTACGTTTATGAAAACTGGCAAGCTCTTGCAGGATCGCTGAATTGGCCACTTCGATTTCCAACACCCCACGTCGGAGGCGAACGACGCGGGTCAACTTGGCGTGCTTTGGATCAACCGTCTCGGCCCAGGCTTGTTCGATCCGCATGCGACCTTGCTTGCGTCCCCAACCACGGGAAACAAAAAGGCGACTCAATATCTCTCGCAGCGTTTCGGGGCCTTTTTTCTCGCCGTCCATCATGCGAAGCCCTCGATCTGATCGCAGTAATATCGGCAGTAAGTGTTAACCCTTGGGTGCGTTCGGCACCAACGGAACAACGACATAGGTATAATTATTATCGGCATTTCGAAACACCGCTGCGGTTCTTCCATCGACTAAATCCAAGGTCATCTCCTCGTCCTCGTTGACTACTCGCAACATCTCAACCAGGTACTTCGGGTTAAAGCTAATTTCCAACGGTTCGTCGTTGTACTCAAGATCCAGCTCGACCTTGGATCGTCCAGCTCCAGCACCACGGGCTTGCAGAGTCAGCTTGCCGTCTCCGAACGCAAACGTGACCGCTTGGCTCTCTTCGTCCGTCATGATCGCCGCTTGCCGCACGGCTGCAAAAAAACGAGGAATGTCGAGCGGAAGCCGAACACCAGAGTTTTTCGGAATGACTTGTGAGTAATTCGGAAAACGTCCTTCGACTAGCCGACTGTGAATTGTGGCTCGTTCGGTTTTGATGAGGATGTCGTTCGTGCGGATGGCCACACGCACAGCTTCCTCGGGATCCTGGAGGTTCCGCTCCAAAAGCGTCATGGCTTTATCGGGAACGGCCGGGATTTTATCTTGCGTCGAGTGACTGCCGTGCTGGGCCGCAGGTCCTTCGCAAAGGGCGAGACGGCGACCATCCGTTGCCACAAGACGAGCCATATCTCCATCGAATTCCCACAAAATCCCGGTCATCGCGGCGTACTTCGTTTGATCTTGGTTCGAGACAGCAAAGTTCGTTCGGCGAATCATGTTGCGGAGTACGCCCGCACTCATCTGGTGATACTGGTCTCCCTCGAACGACGGTACAGGCATAAAAATCGATGGGTCTTGCCCCATCATTTCGAATTCGGCTTTCTCTCCTCGGATGGAACACGAATCGGGATCGGCTTCGATCGTGATGACTTGATCCGTCGTTTCTCGCAAAATCGAGAGCACACGAGAAGAAGGAAGCAGAACCTCTCCCGGGTTCTCCACTTCCTGGACACTTCCAACCGTCATGGAGATTCCGACTTCTTCGTCGGTGGCAATGAGTGTGCATCGTTCTTCGTCAACAATCATCTTAATGTTGTGAAGGATTTCGTTGACTGACCTGGGGGCAACGGCAACACTCACAAGTTGGCACGCCTCGAGTAATCCTTCACGATGGCAAACGATTTTCATGCTAGGTTGCTCCTGTCCTGGAAAGGAAGATCACCATCCTTGGGTGACTTCTTTGTTCTGCTCTCTGTTTAAGAAAAGAATAACTACTTACTTTTAAACATAGTGGTAGTAGTAAGGTTCTCGCAGATCTTGTTGATATCTCTCGCAGGAGGCTATCTTGTTCGGCATTCGTTGTTGTCAACGGTTCTCAACGACTGTGGAAAACTCGTTTCTTAATTGTCATCATCGTGTTACCCACTGCAGCTGGGGTGTTCATCAGTTTCCTGCCTTCTGGGTCCACACCGTTCCGTTGCCAAAGAGTGACTAGATCCTGACAAATGACAAACGAGTTTTCCACAGGGTTAAGAACTCCACGGACGCTACTGCAACGTAGCTTGGAGTTGGTCCACCGCACCTGACAAAACTGTGTCCGTTTCCAGAGCTTGTTCAATCTTGTGGCACGCGTGCGAAACGGTGCTATGGTCACGACCGAAAAACGCGCCGATTTGCTGCAACGAGAGAGGCGTGAGTTTCCGAGCGAGGTACATGCTGACCTGACGCGGAACGACCACGTGACGAAACCGGACTTTCGAGACGATTTCTTTCGTATCGACGCGAAAGTATTTCCCAACTTTTTCTGCAATTCGCTCGACCGTCAGGGAGGTAGCGTTCGTTTGCGTCTGAAACTGGTTCTGGATCGTTTCCAGGTCCAACGGGCCGTCGTGGACTTTGGCCAAGATGTTCAATTGTTCAAGAGCACCAAGGAGTTCGCGCCCACTTCCTCGCAAATGCCCAGCGAGCCATTCCCAGGCTTCGTCAGCAAGCGAGAGACTTTCGGAGTGTCTCTTGAGAAACTCCCGCCGGCTTGGAGCTGACAGCGGGACAATACGGACCACGTTCCCACAAGCCAAACGACTCGCCAAGCGAGCTGGAAAACGGCCCTTTCTGTGTTCGAGTTGAGCGGGTCCCGCGTCGGCTGTGAAGACCATCTGTTGGCCGCGGATTTGGAGTTTGTCTACCAAAGCCACAAACTGAGCCACGGCGGTTTCGGAGAGGTGTTGGAGGTCTTCAACGACCAACAAGTCACACGCAAGGGCGCTTTGGAAAAGTTCTTCGATTTCCTCGCTGGTTTCGCGAGCATGGGCTTCGTCGTCGCGAGAAAACGCCTTGTCGCCCTTTTTTGCAACGATAGCAAAATCGGAGGCCGACAGGAGTGTTATAATCCGGTCTGGACGAGTTCGCGTGACATGCTCGACGAGCGCCGAAATTAAGTGCGTCTTCCCAGTTCCTGTAGGTCCGTGGACTACAAGCGGGTTGGCCAGACCGTAAGATGTCCGTGATTTCCGTTTGGTCGAGCACAGCTGCTCGGCCAGTTCTTGAACGGCGAAGAGCGCGAATTCATTTTCCGGCGATTGGTAAAAATGGGGAAAGTCCGGAGGCGATGCTTGCATGGCGGTTGAAGGTCCTCTCATCCACCCCAGCCAATCTGCCCAATCAGGCGTCTGTTCAAGTTTCGAATCGTGTTTTGTGTATAGCAAAGTCCGTCGTGGGGTCCTGGTTGTCCCCAAATCCGAGTTTGTAAACTATTTTATACCAAGGAGTTAAGTACATCGATTTGGCCATTTTCTGGCAATACTTGACTGATGTATATTGTACGGAAAATGTCGCTCAAGGTAAAGGCCATTCAGGTATACATAAAGCCTTACCAGATTTAGAGATACGGCGTCGAAAGTGGGCGCAGCTGGAGGAACCTTTGGCCCGGGAGTTGAGTCAGGAGTCGAAAGACAAGAGTCGACACATAAGAACCAGAAGGACTTCTTGCAAAGACCCCCCAAGAAAGACGAAGTTTCCCACGGATCCCACGGACACATCAGACAGGGCGTTAGCCGTGACATCGGAGCGACCTGTGGTTCCCTCTTGTCTTGCGACTCTTGTCTTTTGACTCTGGCTCTCTTTTTGTTTTTTCCTGTCCACCGAAACAAGGCTTGGTATGAATAGGAGTAATTCACTCCGTTTTTGGGAGGTCGATGCAAGATGATTCGTTGGCTGTTCGTTTTCGTGGCTGTAGTTCTGGTCGGTCCTGTACGAGCAGATAATTGGCCAGGTTGGCGTGGCCCCAAGGGCACGGGTCACTGTGCAGAGCAGAACATTCCCGTTCGCTGGGATCGCCAGAAGAATGTCCAGTGGAAGATCGAATTACCTAACGGTGGGAATTCCTCGCCGGTCGTTTGGGGTGATCGGATTTTTTTGACCCAGGCCCTCGACAAAAAGGCTCACAAACGTGCGTTGTTGTGCTTGGCCCGCAAGGACGGCAAGCTATTTTGGAAACGTGTGGTCAACTACAAAGAGACCGAACCGACTCACAACACAAATCCGCTCTGTTCAGCTTCGCCAATAACGGACGGAGAACGAGTCGTTGTCAGCTTTGGGTCGGCGGGACTCTATTGTTACGATTTCGAGGGGAAGCAACTCTGGAACGTCGAGTTAGGCAAACTCCATCACATTTGGGGGACGGCTTCTTCACCGATCCTTTACAAAAACTTGGTTATCCTGTGGTGTGGGCCGGGAGATCGCCAGTTCCTTGTAGCCGTGGACAAACGTACTGGCAAGCAAGTTTGGAAATATAATGAGCCCGGCGGAGCAAGGAACCGAAATGCAGCTGGCAAATGGGTTGGATCGTGGAGCACGCCGGTGATTGCGAATGTCCAGGGACGTGATGAATTACTCCTGAGCGTGCCTTACAAACTCAAGAGTTTCGATCCCAACACGGGCAAAGTCCTCTGGCACTGTGACGGACTCGGGCCACTCGTGTACACTTCGCCAGTTTGTTCGCAGGACGGCATAGTTGTGGCTTTGTCGGGTTATGGTGGACCGGCGATGGCGGTTCAAGCAGGAGGAAAAGGAGACGTCACCAAAACACATCGTTTGTGGAGACATTCTCGCAAAAAGAACCCGCAGCGAATCGGAACCGGAGTCATTGTGGGTGACAACTACTACCTCTTGTCGACGCCTGGCGTGGCCCAGTGTTTTGACCTCAAGAGTGGCAAAGACCTTTGGCAACAGAAACGACTCAGTGAAGCTCAATCCTGGAGTTCCATGGTGTATGCCGATGGTCGGTTCTATGTCGTAAACACCAAGGGCACGTGCTATGTGCTGAAGGCTTCGCCGAAATATGAAGTGCTTGCCCAAAACTCTATCAATGAGGTAGTTCGAGGATCAATCGCAATTTCCAACGGTGATTTGTTCATTCGGTCTTACAAACACTTGTGGCGTATTCGTGACCAGAGATAACAAAAACACATGCTCCTGCGCACAGAAAAGCTAACAAAACAATACGGCCAGAGGCGAGCCCTCGACTCACTCAATCTGACTCTTTCTCCCGGCGAGATTTTTGGTCTCCTTGGACCCAACGGAGCAGGGAAGTCGACAGCCATTCGAATGATTTTAGGCTTCCTTCGTCCAACTTCCGGGCAAGCATGGATTCAAGAGCACGATTGTTGGAAAGACAGCGTGGCCGCACGCCGGTGTGTATCGTATTTGCCTGGAGAACTCCGACTCTACGAAAACATGACCGGCGGACAACTTCTCCAATTCTTGAGTGACCTCAGAGGTACCAAGAACAGAGACCACCTCGATAGCCTCATACGAGCCCTCGACATTGATTTAAGCCGTCCCATCCGGCACCTCTCCTCCGGCATGAAGCGAAAAGTAGCTCTCCTTGTGATGTTCGCCCCGGACGTCCCGTTGTTGATTCTGGATGAACCGACGAACACCCTCGACCCTAACATGCGGGACGAATTACTGAGCCAACTCGAACGAGCACGTGAACGTGGTCAAGCTGTGCTATTTTCGTCTCACGTGTTGTCCGAAGTCGAACAAATTTGTGACCGAGTGGGTATTCTCCGCGATGGTGTCTTGGTACATCATCAGACAATGAAAGAACTCACCCAGGCTCATCGAATTCGCGTAGACTTTCAATCTCAACAATATCAGTTCGCACCGCTCCCCGATCTGAAACTACTCTCTGAAGAAGGCCGACAGGTTGTTGTGGAATATCCTGGACCCCTCCAAGACATCATGCAATGGCTTTCGAGCCAACCTGTCGACGACATGACGATTGAACCAGTGGGCCTCTCCTCGATCTACAGACACTATCACGGAACCCAGGCATGACATCGATTTTGATTCGCAAGATCCTGCGAGACAATTGGTCCTTTTTGTTGGTCGTGGGTCTGTTACTTTTTGCGTTCGAGGGGTTGTGGGCTCGGGTTACGTACCAAGTCTATGAAGACTTCGACAAACTGGGCCAACTCGTTAATCAAGAAGCCGAACGACTCATCACCAAAGCCAACAAAGCTGGCAAGGTGGAGGAGCAAGATTTGCTCCAAACGATCCAGAGAGTGAAGGAAAACCTATCTCCGGAGAAGTGGGAACAAATCAAAACGGTTTTCACGCTTGAGACCATTCAAGAAATCATGGAGGCGATCGGTCCGCGCCCCAACGAACTCATGGCCAAAGGCGGATTCGGAGACAAGACGTTGACAACGAATCTAGCTTCGCCCAAGCAAAAGGAGGAATTTGACCGACTCGTGAAAGAGTTTCAAAAGAAGTTTTTGGAACAAGGTTCGGGCAAATTAGTACAAGCCCTCATAGGTGGGGATAACATTCAGCTCAACCAGACGGCGCACATTCTATCCATCGGTTATGTTCACCCCCTCGTCCAGATCATGTTGTGCATATGGGCCATTGGCCGCGCTGCGGGCACGATCGCTGGCGAAATCGACCGGGGAACCATGGAGTTACTACTTGGCCAACCAATTCCTCGCTGGCGAATCCTTTATTCGCATTTTCTGGCCGACTGGCTCACCATTCCTGTGTTGTGTTTGGCCATGTGGTTTGGGGCTCTTGCTGGATGTGGCCTCATGGACTGGTTGTCGGATCGAACGATGTGGGATGCCAATGTCTATCTAACTCGGTTCCCGGCAGCGTCGATTCATGTTGCGGCGTTGCTCTTCGCCGTGAGTGGTTACACGACTTGGCTCTCGGCTGCCGGGAGGATGCGCAATCGAGTGATGGGCATCTCGGTCGTCGTCACGTTGTTACAATTTTTAGTCGATGTGATTGGTCAAATATGGGCCGATGTGAACATGTTCCGACCTTTTACAGTGTTCTACTATTACAATCCCCAAGCGATTATTACTTCGCCGGAATGGTATGCAAATTGGACTGTGTGGAGCAACCTCAGCATTCTGTTGAGCGTGGGTCTTGTGGGCTATGGTCTGGCGTTGTGGAAGTTCGAGACGCGGGACATACCGGCACCACTGTAATGTCTTTTCTTACCAATCTGAGGCGTGAGCGAGGGACGTGGATAAAGTGATTCTCTCACGCTTCAAGTTAATGAAAAACGCGCAACAATTTTTACTTTCGAACGCTTGGAGAAAACTCAACCCAATGTGTTCGAACTTCTTGTCCAGTTGGTATTGTCCATGTGGCAACTGCCTGCGACGAACGCTGGCTCGGGAATACATAGGACGCTTGACGTTTCCCTTTGGTATCTGACCAGGCGTAAGTCACTCGAGTGTCGTCTTGTTGAGAAACATCATAGATCAAATGGGCCTCGCAGCGTGCATAGTCTCGGCGGCCAGTGTTATGAAAACGAACTTGCACTCGAGCTTGATTCTTTGTTTTGATCTTGGTTGATCCCCAGCAAAAACTCTGCGACCAGAAGTCATTGGGTTCTTGACCTCTCCGTATGACTCGCCAATCCTTGATCAGGGGTTTCCACGTCTTCCCATCACCAGTCGAGTAATCAATAGAGTATTTTGTGGCAGGATTTGGCGGACTGCCGGACCGAACATGAGCAGCAACGTAGATCTGTTTGATAGGTTCACGTCTCGGAGTCGTGAGTTCCAACGTGACTTTGGGCGTATTGAATTTGCCGGGGACGATGTGTGTTTGAGCCTGCGGCAAGTTTGGTCCCGCCGACACCACAGCTTGGCCACTGGCGGCGAAAGAAATCTTGGTTCTGTTGTCTTTCAGTCGAGGTAAGATCGAGGAATTGGTTTGGCAGACAGTGATCATGGTTAAACCTGAGTTCCTCAAGTTTTTGGCGCTGGTCCAGAACTTGATGAAATATTGTCGGTGCCCTTTGACAGTATCTGTGAGATCCATGGCGTCTCTGAATTGTCCACACTCCTGCCAAGAAGCCCCTTGATCGACTGAGACGGACACCTGACAACCAACTTTGCCGCGTAAGATGAAACCATTTCGACACCCTTTGTCATAGATTCCCCAACTATCTTTATTCGGCGGAGTCGCTGCAATGATGTAGGGTGTGTAAAATTCAAAAATGACGTGGTTTTCGCTCTCCTCGATCACACCTTCTTTATAATCTTTTGTGTTGAAGTCGGGTTTGTATGTATAAACGGCGTTGGTGTAACGGGCTTGTCCTGGTTTATAACCCGCGCCTGTCCGAGATTTATACATTCGTTCGGGTTGGTTTACCCAGGTGTGGGAACGTTCCGGCCCAGGAATTCCTCTCGTGTTGTAATTGCGACCCCAGAAAACAAACGTTTTTCCATCGGCTAATCCTGGTCGAAAGTACCTCTTCAAAGTCTCCCCTCTTCGAAGGTGTACCATCGGTGGAGGACCACCGTAGCCCGCGAGGTATTCCGCTGTTCGATACGCGGAGTAGGAACTTCCATCCTTGGGACTAAGTCCACATACAAGCCACCCCTGTTGGTGTTTTGCATTCTTGTTTCGTTTTGCGAGCTGTTTCCAGTTTTTATAAATCTCTTCCATTGATAGAAGAGCAGTCCCTTGTTCATTGAAGATTACTGTGGATAGGTCGTGATCAAGAAGCACCCACTTTCCCTTCTTGTAAGGACCTCCCTTCAAAAACACTTCAAAAGCAACATGCCCATTCACGCCGATAGCCCGCGATCGGCCAGGACCAAAAAGGGCTTCCATCTCGGGAATCCATTGTGAGTGGGTGGTCCCACAAATGCCAAACCCATACGCAAACATCCCGGTCCAATATTCTCGCGAACGGGGATCGCCTCCTTTTTTGAATCCTTGCCCCCAATAATTCTCCCCGCCTTGTTCTGCATGCCAGTAATGGGTGTTCCGCCAAAGCCAAGCCGCAAGTGCTTTTTGTTGATCCGTTTTCGGATAGACTCCGACGACTCTTCGATAAATCTCCGCTTGAGTCGCAAACAAACGCTCAAAGGTAGAGCAAGCCAACTCGCCTGGATACCACGGGTGATTGGTGCGGATTTGAGGATCGCCGACTCCCGCTTGGGCCCAAGTAGCCAAGAACAACGGCACCGCCAACGCACAACAACACCATTTCGTGTGGGTCATGATTTTCGTCTCGAAGTTCAGACTTACGACGACAAGCCTTTCCGATGGCTTCGATGCACAAATCTCACCTGTCCTTGGGATTAATTCAGGCAGCCAAAACCCCATAGGTTGTTGAGGCCTTCAAACTCCGTGTAGTTCCGTCGGCGAGAATCGTTAACGTACTCGCTTTGAACACAGCATGTAGACTCTCTCGTCCGCATCCTTCCGTGACGCTGGAGATTGTCGAGAGTTTAAGTTTAATTGGCTGTCGTGCGAATTCGTTTGAGGTCAGATGGTGGAATAGGCCGCCCAGTGTTACGAGGACGGCAAGAAGAGTCGTGACTTCCAACTTTGTGAGTCCGTCTCAAACATCTCGTGTCGGGGTCAGAACAGCGAATCAAGGGGCGGACAGAGGGGAGTAACGGACAAGCCCACCCCGGAAGATATAGGGGTGAGCTTGGTCTTTCATACGGAGGACACCGCAACACGAATGGTTAGTCGTTGATGTTGTCGTGAATCATCGGTTCGAGATGTTTGGTATTTCGTTCAACGGCCAAAACGATCGTCCTTTCCTCGACTCCGTCAGCCGAAGCAGCGACCGCGGGGATGATTTGGCGAGCGTCGGGCAAGCTGAATCGCATCGTGAAGGTCCCATCAGGACGAAGCTTGACCGGTTCTCCCTGGAGGGTCACACGTGCGTCCGGTTCGGTGGCTCCGTAGACGATCAATTCGGCATCGAGTTGGAACCAGAAGGACCGCTGTTTGTGCGGCATCATGGCACCCGATCCAAAACTCGTCACGGACGGTGAACCCATCGGGCGGCGGAGACGCTCTTCGAAAAGTTCTTTGATCTCCAGGCTGCTGGCGGTTGGGTCAAAACCAGTGGACATCGCGTAAATGCGTTCGGCCATCTTGGCGTCGATGTCAGCCCAATTTTCGTCGATCAGGTCGCTCATTCCGGCGCGAGGCGTCTGGACTGTGTTTGACCGGGCGAGGACGTAGAATTGGCCGTTGGGTGATAAGTAACCGATGTCGACGCGGTACGAACAAGGGGGGTTATGAACTTCGACGTACCAGTTGTTGCAACCACCGTGGATTTCGATATCTTTGATGATCGATTCGGTGGTCGCCGTCGTGTCGCGAGTGCTCACGTCGAGCAACCGTAAGATGGGCTTGGCGGCGTGCCAATCTTGGCCCAGAGCGGCCTCAGCTCGGTCGATCGTTTGGCGAGTGAGTTCCCAATAAGCGTGTAGCCAATAGGGGTCCCGGACCATCAACACGACTCGGTCCTTGCCGTAGCCCGTGGGCAAGTCTTTGGGCACGCTTGCCGAGAGATCCTTTGTTGGAATCCCCAATTCGAACTTGCTCGATTCGATGGTTTCTTCTGCCGATGCACCAGTATTGTTCGTGGTGTCTCGGGCAGCCGTTTGCAGGCGTGGGTGCGACATCTTTCGCGCTTGCGAAGATTTCTCAGTCGCAGATTTCGATTTCGTGGCGGTGGAAGAATTTTGTGAGCCAGGCTTCGGCTTAGAGCGGTTACGTTTGCGAGATTGGGCAGCGAGGGCGTCGACAAGTTCGTCTTTGCGCATTCCATGCCAACCAGCAATTCCTTGGTCTCGAGCCATTCCGGCCAATTCTTTCCGTGTGCAGTCTTGTAACTCTTTACGTGTCATGCGGTACGACTCCCTGGAAACTTGCTATTGGTGGCAAGCTGAAACAACAACGGGGGAGTGCATCCGTGCGAGCGGTGACCACTATTGATTCTTCCGGGAATCCTTTCCAGAAGAAGAGAGGATCAGAAGACACACTAGCAAATTACAGAATGGTTGGGCGAGTAACAAGTGTGTCCAAGCGTGGGAATGTGGACTTTTTCCGAATCCATTTATCTCCATTACACTCACCGAGTAGTTCCATTGTCGAGGAACATTCGCCGAGTGAAAATCCTTCCCAATAATCGATCAACATTCGATCAAACAAATTGGATCTTCTCGGGGGCTCAGGAACCTAGACCGAGTGCGATACCCCTCGAGTGATTCATCCACTTCGAGTTGGTCTTTGCGTTTTCGGCGTCATCCGGCAAACTTGTTAGCTATTCTGCGGCTTGCTTTGTCTGAGTCCGGAAACGGAGCCATTAGAGGGTCTTTAGTTTCTGCTTTCCGAGACCGTTATTGTCGGATCGTTATTGCTGGATCGTTGTGCGTGGTTAACTAAGAAGAAGAGAGCGTTTCAACACTGATGGAGCGTTGTGTCAGTTTCGGGCGCTGAGAGTCCCGTCTTGGCGAGAACGCTCGTCCAACAAGCATCGGGGCGAATGCCTGTGAAAGTCAGCTCTTTTTAGTTTGCATTGTAGGACAGTCTCAATGGAAGATTTTCCGAATCGGAAGGGGATTCCATCAAGCAAAAGGTATGTACGAAAAATTTCTGTAAAAATTTCAAGTAGTTGTACAAAAAAAAGTTGACTTTTGCGGGGACGCTGTTCTTCATCTCTTTGTGGGATCATACAAAAATCCGTAAGTCATTGTCAACAATAAATTCACGTAATCTCCC
>CAYRFQ010000021.1:0-106101 GCA_964423615.1 uncultured Alcaligenaceae bacterium
AATGTTACGGAGCAGTTGGAGGTTTTCCATCAGGCTATCGTGAGCCTCCGAGTTTTCAGTTCAAAGGATTCTGCCAGTGTTGGATGGGATTATTCCACACAGGGCAGACGCCTCGGGGAACCAGTGATGTACGGTCGGCCGAAACCACTTTTCGGCGCGTCCAAAAACCGTCGTGTAATTGTAGTCAAGGTACTGGTTGCCTACAAAATGGACAACCGAGGATTCTTCAGGTTCTCGCCTCGTTGTCAGAAATTCAAAAATAATGATTTCTTATCGCTGTGACGTTGTTCGGTCCGGTTAGAACTGGCCACGAACATACTTTGATGGGAAACCCCTACGGAAAGGTGATTCTCCAACAATCCATGCCGTGTGAAGATAGTGGCTACAGCGAAAAATTGGGCGAAAGGCGAGCTGTCGTGTGTCTTCAAGTTCAACCTATGTCTTTATTCATAGGAATTCGAGACCAGAGTGGATGGAGATTCGTTTGTAGGATTGATGAAATTTTCGCAAAGGATGATTGTCCTTGGCGAGAGGTGGTCGTTTTCTTGCCAATGAGGATTTTGCGCGCACTTTCTTCGTATCGTTCCGTTGGGACAGCTGAAATGGTTGATTCACGGACCAAGTGAGGGGAATCAGTCTCTCTCTCCTTGTAGTCGGTTGGTCAGCTCTTGACCAAGGTTGCAATAATTATCTGTAGATATTTAATCTCTTGAGTGGAATCGAATTCATTCGTTCTCGGCGAGTAGTTCATCTTGATTGCTGGGTTTTCGGGAGCGGAGCCAGAAGCAGCTTGTTACCAGTTCGTTTCACCTTTTATACCCCTGGACGACTGCTTCTGCCCGCTTGTTTCTTGACCGTTTCCCCAGCTAGACATCATTGTGGAATTTTTGCGTTCCTAGGGATTGCCTTTCCTTCCCAATAGACCGTCCCTTCTCGTAACTCGATCAACCGACTCCGGCTTCCCGGGAGTGCTCTTCGGTTCGATTTGGGTAGCCACCTCGCTAATTCTTTTTTCTTTTTTTCCCACTGCGTCTCCGAGGCCAAGTTCGTCCACTCGTTCGGATCGTTTTTCATGTCGTAAAGTTCTTCTGATCCGTCGGCGTAACGGATGTATCGCCAATCTTCTGTGCGGATGCCGTGGTTGCCCGGTCCGTGGGTGGTGATGGCTGGCCAACGCCTCGGTGCCTTTGCGTTTTTCAGTTGAGGGACAAGACTGTGGCCTTCGAGTCCCTTGCGTTCGGGGAGGCCACACAACTCGACGAGCGTGGGGTAGATGTCGAGTAACTCGGCCGGACGACGACACTTGGCCTTCTTGGCGATGCCCGGTCCAGCGAAGATGAGCGGGACACGTGTGGACCGGTCCCAGAGGGTGTTTTTGCCGGTGATTCCTTTTTCGCCGAGGTGCCAGCCGTGGTCGGACCAAATGACGATGATCGTATTTTCGTCGAGCCCCCGAGCTTGCAATGCGGCGAGCACACGTCCGATTTGACTATCGACAAAACTGATGCTCGCCAGGTAGCCTCGCACAAGTGGCTTCCATTGGTTGTTTTCGTTGATCCACTTGAAACGCGGTTCTGGCAATTTCCAATGGAGATACCACGAGAACCGGGGCGTGTCGTCACGGTCGTCGGCCTTGACGGGTGGCATTTTTAGTGTCTTGGTGGGATAGAGGTCGAACCACTTCCTGGTGGCATAACAGGGCACGTGGGGACGGCGAAATCCGACGCTGAGAAAGAACGGTTGGTCTTTGGGCATTTTTTTGATCTGGTCGATGGCCCAGTCGGCGACTTTCCATTCGTCTTGTTGTTCGTCTCGCTCTGGGAAGATGCCCCAATCCATCAAAGGGGTCCGTGCGGGCGTCTGGACGAATCGTTTTTTGGGACGGGGTTGGAAGCCGCCGTGATAACCCCAAACGCTGAATTCTGTGCCGTTCTTTCGGCCCTTTCTGGGGGGATAGGCGTCGTGAAAAATCTTGCCAGTCGTCAGAGTGATGTACCCGTTGGCCACAAAATACTGAGGGAGTGTGACGAAGTTGCGTAACTCGGGATTCGTGCGGAACCAAGGCTGGAGAGCGTAAACGCCGGTCGTGGTGGGTCTGAGGCTCGTTAGTAGACTCGTCCGCGACGGATTGCACAAGGGGGACTGACAGTGGGCATTCCTGAACAGGGTGCCACGACGGGCGACCGCGTCCATGTTCGGCGTCTTGACCTGGGGGTGTCCTTCCAAGCATCCGACCCAGTCATTGAGGTCGTCGATCGAGATGAAAAGGACGTTCGGTTTTTTCTGTTGAGCCACGGCCGTCGTGGTGGCGAAGACGCAAGCCAGGGCTACCAATGCAAAGCGGATGAGTGACACTGTGGTCTCCTTCGTTGTTTCGTTGAAATGGTGTGGTCTTCTCGCTTGGCGGTACGTCACACTCTTGATCCGAACGTGGGCGTGGTGGGTTCTGACTTCCTTATCGACGTGGGAAACCGGATTCCACACATGGTCGGCCTTAGGAGTCTGGGCTCGAAACGGGAGTGATTCGTTCCTGTTCCGGTTGGAGTAGTGGCCTTTGGTGGAACGGTCGTTGGGGTTGGTGCGGAATCCCACCACATACGTTTATAATCATCAGAGAAAACTAACTCGGCATCGTAGGCCATCGCACGGCCACGTGCAAGGACCATAACACCGAGATTTTGGAAAGGAAGAATCGAGATGAAATTCGAAGGAGACATGGAGTTCACGCAGGACATCACGACCCTTTGGCCCAAGCTCAGCGACTTGACTTACCTGGCGTATTGCATCCCGGACTCGAAGGATTTCAAAGACGTCTCGGAGACGACCGCCGCGTGTAAAGTCAAGCCGTCGTTTTCATTTGCGTCGGCGACTCTCAACGTCAGCATCGAACGTGTCCAGGCCGAAGTTGAGAAGCTGCTTGAGTATCGAATGGGTGGCAAGGGTGTAGGGATTAGCAATGAAATTCTCTCGACGCTGATGTTCGAGAGTAGCGATTCCGGTGGAACGAGGGTTCACTGGACCGCCGAAATCACCAAGCTCGGGGGGCTCCTCAAGGCTGTGCCCAAGGGTTTGATCGAAGGGGCTGCGAAGAGCGTGATTGGCCAAATCTGGGATCAGGTGGCCGAGAAGATTCGAACGGATTTGGGAGGTGAGTCCGACCCAACGGAGACAAGTACACAGCCCGAATAGAAGTCAATACGTGGCCATTCTGGCGAGGCGACGATGGGCTTGGCGTTCGGCCAAAAATCCCTCCGGAGTGAACCCCGTTCTTGCCACGGGTTCGGTCCAGCTGGCCATTCGAGCCGCTTGACTCGACAGAACAGGATCGACCACAATAATGACGTAATGCCAACAACTCGCTCGCATCCCACAAAGGAATCATCATGCACCGCTTTTCGATCGTTTTGGTTGCCCTGGTTCTCTTCGGCACTCACTGGGCCGGAAGTTTGGAAGCCCAACAGGCCGACAAGGAACCGAAGAATCCGGGTTATTCGTTCCAGGAAGACCACGACCCGTATGGAACCGGCAAGTTCTATATGGATCGGGAAATTGCTCGAGTCATGGGGCATCAAGGGTGGCGGTGGCTCGAACGTAAGTCTCGGGAAGAGGAGGAAGAGCCGTCGAAGCTCCTGAAGGCCCTCAAGATCGAACCGGGTATGGCGATTGCGGACATTGGAGCGGGTAGCGGCTACTTTGCGTTTCGGATGTCGGAGATGGTCGGCAAGAAGGGCAAGGTCTATGCTGTCGACATCCAGAAGGAAATGCTCGCGCTGATCAGGGCCAAGATGAAGGCCCGGCAGGTCAACAACATCGTGACCGTTCAGGGGAAGATCGACGATCCGAAACTTCCTGCCAAGGCCATCGACTTGATCTTGATGGTCGACGTCTATCATGAATTTTCGCACCCGTTCGAGATGACGCGAAAGATGTTGAAGTCTCTGAAAAAGGGCGGTCGGTTGGTGTTCGTCGAGTACCGCAAGGAAGATCCGAAAGTACCGATTCTGTTGGTTCACAAGATGTTCAGGAAACAAGTCATCAAGGAGATGGCGATTCATCCCGAAGCCAAGTACGTCAAGACGATTGGGATTCTGCCGCGACAGCACATCATTATCTTTGAGAAGAAGTAGGACAGGGCGCGAGAAGCTGCGGGCACGTTCTCGGTTGTTTGGGTTGTCGTGCGTGCTGCTTTCTCGAAAATCCAGAGTTGCTTTGTTTGGACAAATCCCCCTTCCAAAAAACGACCAAATACGCTCCAATCCGCGGCATCGCTCCAGTTTCCGGGATCTGTTTTCCAGATCCCTTGGCCCAAGCTGTGCAGGTTGCTCGGATGTCAACAGCTTCTCCACATTCCGGTTCGCCGGTTAAACTCCAGACACCGTCGTCTTCGTTGCCCGAAGTGCGTCTGGAAGTCCGTCACGGGACGACGCGTCCTGTGGTGTATTCTCTGGCCGACGTGAGCTTCCTGATGGGTACGGTCCCAGGGTGTGATCTGCGCGTTCCCGGAGCCGGGCTTGCTCCGGTCATTTGCACGATCTTGAGACGGCCGGGCGATGTCGGTTTTCGAAAGCTCGCTCCGATTGCTTCGGTCAAGATCAACGGGGAAACGGCGGGACACATGTCGCTGTCGGACGGTGATGTGATTTCCCTGGGGGCGGTCGAGATCGTGGTCCAAATTACCATGCCTGCGGAGGAACGGACACCAGGAGGATCGATCTCATCGGATAAGAGAAACTCCGATCGACTGGATAGTTTGAATGCCGAGTTGGCCAGAGTTCGTGGTCAACTCGAACTCAAGGAAGCAGCCCTTAGCGCCAAAGTACAACAGCTCGAGGCGTCCCAGAAAGCCTTACAACAGGCAAGAACCGAGAAAGACCAAACGAGTGATCTCCGGCACCAGGAACTGGACCAACTCCACCAAGAACTCGAAGAGCAGACCCAGCAGCTCGACCAACAAAGACTTCTACTCCAAAGGCAAGCACAAGCCCTCCAAGAACAAAAACAACAACACGAACTCGAATACCAGCGGCAACAACAAGAGTTGACCCGGCGTCTGGACCAAATCCAACGAGCCCAACAAGACAACATCCCCCAGGACCTCAAAGAGCGGGAACGACTCATCGAGGGCCGCGAGGAAGAACTGCACCAGAGGCAAATCCAGTTACAAACGCAAACCGAGGCCCTGAATCAACAACGCCAAGAGGTCGCCAAGGTTCGGCAGGAACTAGCCGACATTCGCAAGCAACTCTACGATCGTTATCAAGAACGACGTGACCGATTGGCTGACATGCAAGAGTCCGTCCAGAAAGCCGCCAAGAAAGTGCAGGAACAGAAGCGGCAATTCGAAGCCGATAGGCTCGGGCAGACTGCTAAACTCCAGGAACAGACTAAATACGCGACTCAGCTCGAAGATCGCATGGCGGAGTTGTCACGCTACGACGAACAGTTGCAGCAACAGAAAGACATGCTGGGCGAACGGTCTCGACAGCTCGAAATCGAAGTTTCTAACCGTTTGCAGGTGTGTAAGCAACAAGAAGAACAACTGGCTAGTCTGCGGCAACAACTGGAGAAGGAAAAAGTCCAACATCAAAACGACCTCGTTCGGCTCGATCGCTCCCAGGCATCGCTGGAAGAGCAAAAGGCCCAGATAGAGGCTCGAGAGAACGGGCTTGGCGAGCGAGAACAAGAACTCGAAGCGGAGCGAAAGCGACTCGAAGAACAGGCCGTCCAACTCGACGAGTGGCATACGAAACTCGCCACGAGGTCCCAACAGGTCGAAGAGAAACACAGGGAGCAGGAAGAAGAGGCCGCCAGGCTCAAGGAGAAGGCTCAGACGCTCGAGTCGCAGCAAACGATGATGGCCGGGCTTCGCAACCGGGCCGAGCAGACGCGAGAAGAACTCCGCGCGACCGAACAGCAGCTGACCCACGATCAAGAGCAAATACTCAAGCAAGAGCGGCAGCTCCAGGAAAAGGAAAAGGAACTCCAAGAACTCAGGCGTCTGACCGAAGCCGAAAGACAGTCTCTCATCGAAGAACGTTCGAAGATGGGTGACCGCAGCCAGGTCATGGAAACGGCCGTGTCCCAGTTACGCCAGGCACAAGCGAAGCTCGAACAGGCTGAGCAACGACTCGAACAGGAAACCCAAGAGGTCCAAGAAAGAGAAGCCACTCTCGGCGGTAAGTCGGAAGAACTCGAAGCGAAATCGCGAGAACTTGCCGAGCTTCAACAACGGATCGATTTCGATCGGGAGGCTTTGCTCGAACGCATGCAGTTGCTCTCGCAAGCCGAACAAGCTCGGGAGACCCTGCAAGAACAACTCCGTCGCCGCAGCGAGGAACTGACCCAGAAACAACAGGCTGTGGAAGTCGAGAGTCGAGAGTTGAAGGCCGAGAGAGGAAACTTGAATGCCCAGAGACAAGAGTTGCAGAGCCGGGTTGAGGAACTCGAAGGGAAAGAGAGAGAGTTGGAGTCTCAATTCCAGACGATCAACTCTCAAGGCTCGACTCTCGACTCTCGAGAACAATCCCTGGAGCAGGGTTGGCACAAGCTCCAGGAACAAGGTCGACACATCGCCGAGCAACGCAAGCAGATGACGATCGAAAAGGAGCAGTTCGAAACCCTCAAAGAACAGGCCGAGAATGCCGCAGCCCAGACCCGCGCCGAGTTCGAAGCTGCGAAACAGGAAGCCGTGGAACTCCAGGAAAGGTTGCCCGAATTGGAATTGCGTGCCGGGACGGCTTTCGAACGCTTGAGTCATGCCCGGGAACAACTCAAGGAACACATCAACGAGGTTCACGCCTATGCCCAGGAATGTCAGGAACACCTCGATCAGTTGCGTGACGGTCTTCAGAGCGAGGGCGAGCGGGTACAATGTCGGGAACAGGCTTTGGTCGCCCAGCAAGACCAACAACGGCTCGCGATTGCAGCTTTTCGCCAACAACTCCTGGAGTGGCAAGGTCGACTGACAGACATGCGGCGTATTCTGTCGGCCAGTGAAACGCGGCTCGATTTACGAGAAGCTCAGGTGGCCAATCAAGTCCGGCAGATCGGCGAGGAAACGACCCGTCTGGCTCAGCAGGCCGAAGAACTCGAGAACCAACAGCGGTTTGTTGAATCCCAAAAGGACGAGATGACGAATCACTTGAGCGACATGCGAAATTGGTATCGTCAGAAATTACGAGCTTTGTCTGGCATCGACACGGAAGGCCATGGGGAGCCGGGTGCGAGTGACGACCAAACCGATGAAATCCTCCAGTTTCCGGTTGGTGTTTCGGAGGCCGAGTTGGACCCCGTCGATCAAAAACTCGGTGAGTTGCTCACCTCGTTGGGCCTCATTGACTCGGATGCTTTGCAAGCGTTGTTCGTCGAGGCCCAGAAGAGGCGACGTTCACTGCGACAAGTTTTACTGGCAGGTGGGACTGTTTCGCTTTACCAGATGGCGTTGATCGAGGCGGGCAACGTCGATGCACTCATGATGGGGCATGTGCGTGTCGTCGATCGATTGACGCGAACGCCTCACGAGACTGTGTATCGAGTGTTCGATCCGACACGAGGACACGAGGCGACATTACGCATCCTCAACGAGGAGGAACTGGAGGACGCCGTTCATCCGGACGAATTCCGACAGCGATTTGAACACGCTTTGGTTTCCCACCAGAATTTACAATCCAATCTGGAAGTGTTGGACATCTCTGGGCGCCCGGCGGTGTTGCAATCGTGGGTCGTTGGTCTGCCGGGTTCGGAATGGCCGGACCTGGTGAGTGTTCCGGGAGTTTGGTATCGAGTCATGAACCAAGCCGCCTTAGGGCTGCACACGATCCACAATGTTGGGGTCGTTCACGGGCATTTGCACCCCAATCACTTCGTGCTCACGGCGAATGGAACGGTCAAGCTGTGTGGAGTCGGTGAGCCCCCGTGGTTGGCTACTCCGCCCTCTTCGGATTACTGGGATGATCCCAGAGATGACCTTCGGGCGTTGGGTCACATCGCGAGCCAGTGGGCAGCATCGGACGGACAAGGTGGTCAATCCTTGCCGGATTGTGTCGGCATGATCTTGGGGCGGTTGTTGACGGATGAGCCCGAACAGCGCATCGTCAATTCGGGCGAGTTGTTGCAGGCCCTCGACGCGGTGAGTGATCAGGTCTCGGACAATGCGGATGTATGGGAAGAGTTCCTTGGACACGCACAAAACCACCAAGCGTCTGGCCCCACTCTCCGACAATCGGCGTGACTGGGCTTCGAAAATTGAAAGGCAAAAGCAAAAAGGCGAAGAACTCTCCAGTTTTTCGCCTTTTTGCTTTAACCTTCTACCTTAGTCTACAGATTTTGCCCAAACGTTATTGCCTTCCACGTCGTCTTTAAAGGGTTGCTAATCCACGACAGGAGCCCCGTCAAAAATGCCACACGCCAGTTCCTACTTGTCCAGTGTCTTCGTCGCGTTGTCTTGTGTAATGTTCGTTCCGTGTTTGGCCAGGTCACAGAGCGACAACAATCCACGGAAAGCTCCACCGAGCGAGGGGAGCGCTGCGTTGCCAAAAGAGGCTGTGGCACGACTGGGAACGCTTCGGTTCCGCAGGGCTGGATCGGTCACGTCGCTTGCGTTTCGTCCGGACGGTAAAGGTCTTCTGGCGGGAGGAGGCGAAGGACCGGTCGAACTGTGGAGCGTCCCAGATGGTCTGCCCATCAGTAAACTCAAAGATCGATGGGTCCAACGGATCGAGACGTCGGGACCTCGAACGACGATCGTCACAGGGAGTGCGTTTGGGAAGGTAACGTTCTGGAATTCGAAGACTGGAAAACGGGTCGTTGGGGCCGAGAAACACGACGGAGCGGTTACCGCCATGATCGTGGCTCGCGACCAGGAGGTGCTGTACACTGCGGACGACGCCGGTTCGATTTTCGCGTGGTCTTTGACCTGGCGAGAGCGCATGGCGGCCTTTCCAACTCAAGGCTCAGAAATCACGGCGCTGGCGGTATCGAAAGACGGGAATACTTTGATTTCCGTTGGTTACGACCGGGCGATCCGTTTCTGGGATACCAAGACTCGGAAGGTTGTGCGTGCTCTCGATCCCAAAACGCAAGTGAATTGTTTGGCGTGTTCCTCCGACGATGTTCTCTACGCCGGTGGGCAAGATGGAAAGGTCCGGGCATACGGTGTGAACTCGGGGAAGGCCATCGCGTCTTGGCAAGCTCACGAAGATATCGTCATGGACGTGTTGGTGACACCACAGGGACAAGTCGTCTCGAGCGGTTACGATGGAACAGTTCTCGTTTGGGACCCAAAAGCCCAGAAAGCTGTTCGCCGCATCCAAACGCCTCCACAGGAATCGAGTGTCATCGCGTTGTCACCCGATAACAAATTCTTGGCCACCGGTGGACGCACCGGCGTGATTCGATTGTGGGACCTGGCCACCGGAAACGAGATCAAAAAAGAAGTCGGTTTCGACGGTGCCGTCAAGACGGTCGCCGTCTCGCCTGACGGCAGCGTTCTTGTCTGCTGTGACGAGACGGCACGCCTCAGGGTCTGGGACCTCAAGACGAACACCGAGAAGCACCTTTGGCCGTTACGTGGCGGCAGGGCAGTCAGTCTCGAATTTTCTCCGGATGGAAAGACGCTCGGTTTGGTCGATGTTTCGGGGGCTGTGCGATCATGGAACATGCAGACTGGGAAACCGGGTCGAGTTTTCGCCACCGAAGAGGTAGAGGCGAGTCGTTGTCGCTTTTCGCCGGATGGCAAAACGTTGTTGGCTGCTGCCGCGTCGGGGGTTTTGGCCTGGGATGCTGAAACTGGAAAAGCTGCGGATAGCTTCAAGACGCCTTCGCCGAGTCTGGCGGTCGCGATGGCGAATGATGGGGCGATGATCGCCGCAGGGGGAGAGAAGGGTATTATCGTTTGGGATGCCAAAACGAAAACAGAGACTCGTGCCTTTTCTGTCGAGAGCCGGACTGCGGCGTTGGCTTTTTCGCCGGGCGGTGAGTTGGTATCGGGCCACTTCGACGGAAAGATCCGAGTGTGGAATGTCGCCACGGGTAAACTCCGGCGTGAGTTGATCGGGCACGAGGGAGCCGTTTACGCGTTGGCTTTTTCCCAAACGGGTTTGTTGCTTGTATCGGGGAGCTTCGATAAAAAGGTCATCCTTTGGGAACTCGCGAGCGGGGAATTTCTTGCGGATAGGAGAGGACACAAAGGACCGGTTTACTCGTTGGCTGTTGCCTCCAAAGGTGAGGTTGTCTATTCGGGAAGCGAAGATACGACCATTCTTGGCTGGAAGCTGGAAGTTCCGACGAACGTTCAGTCTCTACCAGAGGACCAGGTACGGCGGCAACTCACGTCGCGGTGGAAAGACTTGGCTTCGGAAGATCCCAAAACTGGTTACCGGACGTTCCAAGTTTTTCTCGCCGGACGGATGACCACGGTGGCGTTTCTCAAATCGAAATTGGGGCTATTCCCTCGTAAGACGATTCTGCAGTTCCTCGTGGACCTCGGCGACAAGAATTACAAAGTTCGAGCCCGGGCCATGATTTCGATCCGCAAAGTTGGTGCGTCGATCCGGCCATTGCTCGAAGAGTACCTGGAAACGACGAACGACTTGGAGACGGACTCGAGGCTCCGGGACCTTCTGGCAGAGTTGGAAAGTCCGTCGGCTCTTACTCGAGCGCAAGAACGTTGCCGATTTCTTCGAATCGTCGCGTTGCTCGAAACGGCGGGTACGCCCGAGGCGAAAGAGTTACTCGGGAAGATAGTCGATAGCGCGGCGGAAGCCCAGGTCGTCAAGGCCGCAGAGCTGGCTCTGGTGCGCTTGGCACGACGGAAGGAAGTGGAGTAGAGCTTGGTTCTTGACACTTGGGTAGTCGAATGAATCAGTGTCGTGTTTGTGCTGGTTCCGCGGGTTCCGTGGGTTTCCACTAACGGCTAGGGTCTATCGGTCCGTCCGGGCTTAGAAGGCATAACACGACACTTGTTTATCGGACTATCCGCGGGGCTTCCAAAGGCAAGCATGGCCACTTATTGATACGTCCCTCCCAAGGACAACAATCTTACTCCTTGCCCAGCAGGCTATCCAGCAACCAACAACCACGGACGTGGATTTCTGGCACACGACAGTGCTTGATGATCTCTTCGTTCCTGCAACCTGCCTCCTCCAAGGCGTCTCCCAGAATTGGCAACATGTCGAATTCGCGTCGATCGTAGATGGTTGAAGCCAGTTTAACGACAGTTCCGTCGTTCCAACTCAGCCACATGGGGTCGACTGTCGCTGGACGAAAAGGATCACCGAAGATATCACGTAGTGCTTTCACCTGGAATAGCGTTTCTGCTGCCTCATCACCCAAGGCATTCCGCGCCCAAGCTGCTCCTGTGTGTACCCCAGACGAATCCAGGCGGGAATTCGCTGCGAATCCCAACGCTTCACAAGCACACCCAACTGGTCGCCTCTCGGGTGGACACGTATCCGAACCCTCGACACAGTCTGGATTTGGTGGATTAATCGATCGAAGTTCCAGTTGCCAATACTCTTCGTCGGTCATCTCCCCCTCTGCAATCTCTTCGAGAGCGTCAATCAAGCTGCGAGTGCGTTCGTCTTGGAAGATGTGGCGAACGCGGTGAAGGCAGGCCACCATGAATAAACGCCACTTGCGTTGGCTGATGTGGATACCAGCGAGATGTTCCAACCCGCCGAGGGTCTTGCACATTTGAGTGACCGGCTCCCACTCGGACTGTTCCGCTGAGAACCAATCGGTTTCCCAAATGCGCCAGTCCTCTTCGGTTATTCGTGGGGGCTCAGTCATCCAATTGCCTCCAGCCCACCAAGGGGCACGACTCCAGTCTGGTTTCGCTCATCGAGAAGGGTTGTGCCACCAAACACGTATTAATTCTTCAATCACCACACCTTGATAAGACTGAGTTCTTGGTGGGTTGGTCGAGACCCTACCGGATTTCTGTTCGACGTGGACCTTGGCTTCGACCAAAATGTAACTGGTGTTTTTCGGTGCTGGTCGCGGTAATTTACTCTCGATTAACCTGAGAGATTCATGGGTTAACAGGAGAGTTCTTCCGTTGACCCTTGCGTTTCGGCCAGTTGGCGCCGCCACCGGGTCCAGCAGAACGTCAGCGGCGCCCGGACCACCGGAATGGCCCAACTGAGTGAAGAAAACGGCGTGTTGCGACGCCATTTTGTCTTCGAATCGAGTTTCTGACCGACTCTCGTCTCTCAGTAGGATGGAGTTCCCGGAGGAACAACCAGTAACAAACGGGATGAATAGAATGAAGCTTTGCAACAGGTTTGCAGTTCTTTTCACGACTTGCTCTCCCGGCTTGCGGGTATGACCAACATCTCCACTCTTGTGTTTTCCAGGGTTACACGCGAATGCGGCAAGATCGTTGAAGAAGCCTACAGCCGCGCGAGGAGTTCGGCTTTCTTCGAAGTGAATTCCTCGTCTGTGAGAAATCCCTTTTCTTTTAATTCGCCCAACCGGGCGATTGCATCGAAAATCCCGGCCTCGTTTTCTGTTCCGGTCGTCTGAGGAGTTACGAGCGACGGGGTAATATTGGGTGACGGAGCGGGTGTCGGTTGGACCGGTTGACCATTTCGAGATACGACGGGAAGACTGGCCAGATTCACCGTCCCGTATTGACTGGTGAAGATGATCGAGCTGCCCATGCCTTGCTGCTGCGAGAAGCCGCCAATGTGGTGATCCAAAGTGTCGTAGACCCAGACGTCTCCGTTGGTATCCACGGCCAAACGCTGGGCACTCGCAAAGTAGGCGTATCGGATGTTGTTTTGAGAGCCTGTTGAGCTGGGTGTGCCGAGATGAGACGGCCACCAATTGTCCTGAGGATCTGGGACGAAAAGACTTGATTGTCCCAATGGAGCGCCGCTGGCTTGGGTTTGCTGTCCGCCGCCACTCTGGCTCTGGGACTGGAAACTGCCCGAGCGCAGCAGTCCAGGTTGGTTGGCAAGGAGGTTGGAGATTTCGTTGCAAAGTGCATCGACGTTGCCTTTCAGGACATTGTTGAACATGTCTCCCAACATGATCATTCCGCCCTGCATCCACTGACCAGAACCGGCGAATTCGGGATGGTTGAATTGCGCCATGGTGCCGTTACCGTTGAGAACGGCGAAAAGCATGTGTGTGATGGCGTCTGTGCTGAAGCCATAGCGTTGGGCCAGGTTGGCTGCTATTTGCTGCCCTTCCGATGTGAGTTCTTGCATATGCCTTCTCCGGGCAATCATTAGAGTTCGGGCTTGGGAGTTGCGGCCATCCTTCGCCACAGCACAAGAGTGTTTTATTGTAGCCGAACAACTCGCCCAACGAAATCACAACCTGAGCGGTTAACGTTCGTGTTGGGTACAGTTCGCAGTCGCCGAACTTCTGAGCCCAAGTGCGCCCCTCAACCGGGGGGAGAATGACTTTGAACAGGAAAAACATGTCCCCAATACAACCGTGGAAGGCTCTAAAAGGTGGGATCGGAGATAAAGAGAAAAATCTCGTTTTCCTATGAACACGGCTCAAATTGAGTGCTGCTCCAATTCCGTCGTTTCCGTTGCCCTTGCTCCAGCGCACCACTCCCGCCAAGCCCTCCGTAGTGCAACGCCAAGGTCAGCTCCCAACCGACCTCCTTCGCAAAGTGTATTCCACAACTCTTGGCGTAGGGTCGCTCGGTAAGTAGCGAGCTTCCTGGGGTCACGGGCCAAGTCCAGGACCAACGAAAGATAGTCGGCGGTGTTGTGGGTGACGAACTCCGGTCGACCGATGTGCTTCAAGTGGCTGTATCCGTGACGGCCGGCAAACGTCGAGCCTACCAACGTCACGACTGGCACGCCCATCCATAAGGCGTTCAGCGTGGTCGCGCTTCCGGAGAACGGGAACGTGTCCAGAGCAAGGTCGACCTGGCCGTAGGTCTTCAACATGTCGTAGTAAGAGGACCAACCGGCGAATAGAAGTTGTTCGGGGTGGACTCCGGCGGCCACAAACTGTCTGACGAAACGGTCGCGTGTGCCGACGTCGTCGAAACCTCTGTATTTGAGCAGGAGTCGAGATTCTGGCAATTGTCGGAGGGCCCGAGACCAAAGGTCGATGACACCCGAGTTGAGCTTGGCCGGGTTGCTAAAGCTGCCGAATGTTACATACCCATTCGTTTCCATCGGTAGGGGAGAAATCGGGAGCGAATATTCGCCCGGATCGAAGCTGACATATCCGTTGGGGAGCCTCAAGATTCGCTCCGAGTAGTGCCTGTCTTCTTCGACGGGGATCACGAACTCGTCAGCAATTAGCCAATCGAACGCGGCGAGCCCAAGGGTCCCTTCGGAACCAAGCCAAGCGATTTGAATCGGTGCTGGCTTCCGAGCAAACACGAGCAAGCGGTTTCCGCGGGTATGCCCGGACATGTCGATGAGGATGTCGATCTGGTCCAGACGAATCTTCTCGGCGACGGCCTCGTCGGACTTTCCACGGATGTCGTGCCACTTGCCAAGGTTGCGAAACCGTTCGGTTATGTGGTCGTTTGTTTGCGTCATTGAGTAGAAATGAAGACTGAATTCGCTGCGGTCCAGTGCTTCCAACCCACGAATCGAGAGACCGCCTACCGGATGGACGTAAAAGTCGGCGGAGACCACTCCGAGTCGTAGCGGTCGATCGGGGTGAGGGTTGTTCTGGTGCTCTCGCCAGGTGGAGCGGAGCGGTGCTGCGATGTGTTGCTCCCATTTCGCGTGAGCGCAAGCCAGGGCAGCCGCGTCGTTGGTCACTCGGTACTGCTCACAAAGCAAAGACTTGGACCGGAAGTCTCGATTGTGCGGAGTGAGTTCCAACGCCCGGGCGTAGGCTTGGGCCGCCTCTTCAATCCTTCCCTGATGCCTCAAGGCGACTCCGAGATTTGCATGAGCCGCAGCGTAACGGGGGTTCAGTTCCGTGGCCTTCTGTAACGCAGTGACGGCCTCTTCGTACCGACCAAAGGCGAGCAGGACACCGCCGATGTTGTTCACGGCAATGGCGTGGTCTGGCTGGAGTCGGAATGCCTCCTCGAAACAGGCTAGACTGCCGACCAAGTCCCCCCGTATTCTGAGGAGATTACCGAGGGTGAGATGATAACTGGCCTTTCGAGGATCGGCAATGATCGCACGCCCGACGTAGTCCAGGGCTTCCGCGCGACGCCCAGTCTGATTGGCAAGGAGACTCATCGTGTGCAGCGCATCACCGTGTTGCGGAACTGCCTGGATGATCTCCAGGCACAGGGACTCGGCGCGGCCGAGATCCCCCGCCTTGCGGAGTTGTTCCGCTTGCTTGAACGTTTCTTCCAATGTCATTGCGTGCTTCTCCGAGTATTGACGGTGAGGGCAGCACCCCAGAGAAACCGCATCCTGCTCATCTCGAAGGTGCTAAATTCTGATTTGACGGAAATTTTTCTGTCTAAGAATAATACGATTCCATCTTACACAACCTACGAGTAATTCATCAAACCTTCACAGGTAATCATTGTGATTTTTAGAAATCGACTCGAGTAAAGATATTCCCGAGGTCATGAGGAAATTCTCCACTTCTGTAACACATTGGACTTCTAAATCGTGTTTCGGTTCCACCGAACCTTTGTTCTGCTCACCCACTTTTTAGCCGACTCCGCTCGCAATTGTCTTCCTACCGGGTGAGGAGTGGGACTTCGAAATCTACGGGAGGGTCGAGACTTAAAGTCTTTCTCTCCACGGGCGGTGAAGGACAAGACGGTCGCTATTGCATGTTGTTGTTCGGAGACGCAAGGGCTGTCGGATAAACAGGTGTCTCGTTTGTCTTGGTGTTTGAAGCTGCTCGGCGGTTTCAGATATTGGCCGCAGGTATGACGTCATGGGGAGGCGAGAAGATCCTTCTCGTTTCAGTGGGTTTGCACCTTACAAAAACCGAACTGAAATCCAGTTGGAGTTCCAATTGGTGAATTTTGGAAGTTTGATCATTTTTGTGAAAATGACGCGGCTTCGAATCCTATTATATTATGGGTAGATGCGTCGATGAGCGGTCGGAGAACTCGAAAAAACACCAAAACGACCATTTTTCGAGAGCCGTTTTCCATAAGTCATTTAATATCAATTAGATGAGGAAATCGAGAGGTGTCAAAAAGGTGCAATTTAGGCGCAGGTTTACTACAAGTTTAGCGCAGGTTTACTACAAGTTTAGCGCAGGTTTAGCGCAGGTTTCTGTCATTTTTGGACCGGTTTTTGTTGCCAAGTTGAGGGGATGTTGGCCTGAAGGAAATTGGGGGATGGAATTTCGGCAAATTTTTTCAAGAAAAATTTGCAGTTCTTTCGTTCTCGTTGCACGCCTGCGGGCACTGCGTGGCGACAGACTAACGCCGCTTCGGAGCTGAACAGGCCATGAACGGACACTCGTTGAACCAATCGCGAAACTATGGCTATCGAAATTGTCCTGTAAGAGGTCTGCAAGGCCTCCATGATAGCGACTGCGGTCCCTCGGCGTAGGAAAGTCATCTGACTTGGTCAAACGTTGGAACAGTGTTTGGTAATTCTGTGGTGTCGTGATAGCCGCAAACGACAATTGGCAAATCCGTACGAGACACTAATGCTTTTATTCGTCCAAGCGAACGCCGACGCAGTTCGTTGTCATCGGCACGCAAAGATGCAAGTTCATCGACTGGGTGGTTCGAGTTCGTCAGCTCCGCTCGGAGATAATAGGCGTCGCCTACATGGAAGGTCCAGACCTCCCCGTTCGCAACTGCGACACCGCAGTGGCCGAGTGTATGGCCGAACAATGGTACAAGGCGAAACTCGGTGGCAAGTGATGTCTTGACGCCTCGCGAGGGCAACCCGAAGAAATCACCATCATTTTCGCTGAACGGTTTCCACTTCGGCTTGTGGCTAAACTGTGAGAGCGAATATCGTGGATTTTCCGAATGGATGTTGGACAATTCTTCCGACGAAACGTGAATGGTGGCGTTGGGAAAATCGGCCAATCCACCCACGTGGTCGGGATCTCCGTGTGTCAAAACGATGTCGGTCACTGCAGCGGGATTGACACCACGCTCTGTTAGCTGGGCAATGGCAGTGACAGATTTTATGAATTGAAAACCAGCGGCGGTCACGGCCTCTTCGCCAATCCGTTGAATTGGATCTGCGACGTCGGCCATTCCGATTCCAGCATCCACCAAAACATAGCGATCACCGTCTTGAACAATGAAACAATGACAACAAGCGGGCGGATAAGGAGGCGAATGAAGCCAGCCAAAGTTGACGTGTTCTATCTTGATCATTGCGTGCCTCAGGGTGTGGAAGAAAGACTCAACAGTCCGGTCGCGATACTATTGGGTCGCCTTCTTCAGTGCAGTGACGGCTTCCAGGCTGGTCCTATCGTAACGATCCTCAGGGAGCCGAACGGCACCACCGAAGGAGATTTCCGGACGGGCCCGCACAGACCGGTCTTCGCGGCGTCCACGCAACGACGCATGAATTTGAGAACATCCTGTTCTCGATAGAACGTCCGCAACTGTAAATCGATTGATCCCTCCAGCGGGTAGGATCTCGATCCGATCGCCCGCCAGTTGGAGTAATTCTGAGATAAGCACCACACCGTTGTAGGCGGTTGCTTCTTGTCCGCTGGTCATGATGCGTTGAAAGCCCAAGTCGATGGCGTGCTCAAGAGCGACGAAGGGATCAGGCACCACGTCAAATGCACGATGCAGAATCACTTCGGATCCGCCAGCTTGTTCGACTATCAGGCGACAACGGTCGGAATCCAATTCTCCGGTTTCGTGTAAAATTCCAAACACGATCCCGTCGGCTCCATACTCGAGCAAAAGCTCGACATCTCTTTGCATCACAGCGAAGTCCGCTGAGGAGTAATGAAAGCCGCCAGGACGCGGTCGAACCATAACCATGACTGGGAGCTGGACATTGGCTTTGACTTCGATGAGTGTACCGAGCGACGGTGTTAGTCCGCCAAGCCCCAAGGCCGAGTTCAATTCCAGTCGATCCGCTCCTGCCCGTTGTGCGGTAAGGGCGTCATCGACCGACGTAATGGCCACCTCAAGCAAGACGTTGTTAGGATGGGACATTAAACCTTCCTGAGCCTATGGAGCGAGAGACTTTTTGCATTTGAAGAATCTGGTCAGGATATGCTCCCTGTCTTCCATGTTTATATTCCAGAAAATAGCAGACTTCAAAGATGAGGTCACCAACTTGTCAGTTTGTGTTTTTTGCATCCAACACTTCAATTCCATTGGGAAATACGATATCGTAGCCGCCGTTCTTTCTGTGCTGGAGAAAAGCCCGTATATTTTGACCGCGAGAGAGAAGATGAGGTCGCCCTATGCCCCTTTTTGTCGGGAAAATATAGTGACCGCTTGCTCCCACAGAGTTTGGAGGTCGGCGTTTTGCTCTCCATCCGCGAGCATAAACTATTTCGCCTTTGTTGAGTCCTTTGCCTTTCTTGATACCCGTGATGTTGATTTCAAGAACGTAACGCGTGTCGACAACAGTCCCAGCGCGTCTTGTGTCATCATAAGAATAAATCGCTTGAACTGTACCGGTCACGATGTGTGTCGCATATTCCTGTTTCTGCTTCGAAGAGAGTGGTCCTACTTCTGCGAGCACGATAGGTATGCTAAATGCGAATGTTATGACACAGCCCAAGGGGAAGACTACTATCTTCATGGAGTGTAACCCGAAAAAAAGTGAGTGCGTTTTGACACATCTAGAATACGTTGAATGCAGTTTGAGAAAAAGCTGGATCAGAGCGTTATGTAGTTTCAATAAAGTGTTACTGGCCCGTCCTAACGACAAAGCGAAGTAGTCCGTTTGGGACGTCACGACCCGATTGGTCCGACCTTCAGTTTAATCAGGAAAAGACCAGAATTATTCATCAAGTCGGGCACAATGCAAGTTTGCCATCTCGAATGAGAAGGCCAGGAGTCAAGATCTATCTCCGAGCCGGTAAGAAAAGCCGACACCCTGAACCGAGTTGCAAATCATCCATGTGGCCGGAGTGTTTGTTGTCCTGGGTGATGACATGCATGTGAAAGTTCCCCATGCATGTGAACACACCTTGATGATGGTCGGAATGGAACCCCACTATCTTGACCGGTTTGTCTTGGAACCGTAGTTGCACTTTGGCCTTTTCGTGTTGTTCGTGACCGAACTTTCCTTTGCCGGTCCAATGAATGATGTGGTAGTTCACTCGCTTCGCCGTGCCCTTGACCAAGAAAACGAATGGTTCTTTCGGCGATAGCCGCTGCCTTTCCGCGGCCATGAGGATAAAGGCTTCGAGATCGGTTTTTGACTTCACAGAGTCAGGAATTACAGTCTTGTTCCACCTTTTGACCTGTGCATAGACGAGGAAGCACGCCTTGGGGTACGATTTCGTATGGACCTTAGCCTTTTTGCCGTGCATCTTGGCAATAAATGGTTTTCCGTCAAAAATCGTAACTTCTCCTTGGAGCCCTTCGACTGGACCGACGGCGTAAAGATGAGGGTGGTTGCGGAACTTGCCAAGATCTGCATATCCTTTGAGATCCCCCAGCCCTTTGACTTTCATCATAGCTCCGATCCATCGGACTTTTCCTTCCTTGGACGATTGTCCAGCCGACGAATCGAAAAATTCCAGTGGCACACCCAAACCAAATACGCTGAAGGACAGAAGGCACGTGAGTAAATGCATGTCAAAGTCTCCGTCTCTTTCGGGAAGTTCGTTGTTGGCAGCTTTTTTCCTATTTTGTGCAAAACTGGTGCCAGGTGGGTTCCAAAGGAAGACAACGGACAGCAGAGCACCGAGGGGTGAGTATCCCGCTTAATGCCCTGGCCTTGAGTGGCCCCTGAGTTGGACTCCTGGGACGAAATATTACACAATGTGTGCGTTTTCCCACGCGGATCTGCCCTTGGTTTTCGTTTCCCCACGTATCTTCTCTTCGGCCTCGACTCAGATAGCGAGTTCCGAGTGGATTCGAGCCATGCTATTGGAGTTCTGCGGATTCTGACCTTGGTTCGGCAAGGCAGTTGCATCAGCGTAGAGAGTCCCAACTCGGTCTTCCTTCGATGGTCAGCTGGACGTAAGGTCCTTGGCCATATTTGGTTGAACGACCAACAAGAAGCGCCCTGTCTGGGTTCGGGGAGGCTGTGTGGTTGGCCTCCCTCTGATCACAACAGTGGAACGAGAACGCCACGGAGTTTCTCCTTGTGAGGGCGAGGGGTACCGAGTGGTGAAACTGTCCACTCACACCAAAGACTCATTGCTCCTGCGTGGAGAACTCTCATGGGCTCAGTTCTTGGTACGCGCCGTTCAGGTTTCACTCTCATCGAATTGCTTGTGGTGATTGCCATCATCGCTATCCTTGTTGGGCTTCTCCTGCCCGCTGTTCAAAAGGTTCGGCAGTCAGCTAGTCGTGTGAAGTGTCAGTCGAATTTGAAGCAACTTGGCATTGCTGCCCACAATTACCATGACACGCATCGATGCCTGCCCGGCGTCGGTCCAAACATTGAATGGGCGTTTTCAACACAGGCCCAGTTATTGCCGTACGTGGAGCAAGAAAACTTGCGACGGCTTGTCGACTTCAACCAACCCTTGATGGTTGGGACAATGGGCAAACACACTTTGAATCCAGCCCAAGCGACAGCGGCGGGTACTCAAGTTCCCCTGCTTCTGTGCCCGAGTGACGGACAAAACCCAATGTTCACCGGTTACATGAAAGGCACGTGGGCAGGAGGCAATTACGTCGTCAACGAAGGTACTGGGATTGGGACCAAGTGGAACGACAGCCTACCTACGGATGGGATGTTTTGGCAAGGGTCTCGGGTGAGTCTCCTTCACGTCTGCGACGGTACTTCGAACACAATCATGATGTCTGAGACGCTACTCGGTTTTGGGTTCAACACCACCAACCCGAACGAAGCCGACCACGAACGAATGATCGCAGAGATCCCCAAGGACGCCAGTTTGACGATGAGTGAAGCGAACTGCGCGAAGGCGACCATGTGGCGTGGTGACCGTGGTGGGTCGTGGATTTGGGGACGGTTGTTCCGCACCGGCTTTAATACCTACTATCCGATCAACAGTCCGACGCATGATTGCTTTTTCTTTGGAAAAGGCTGGTACGCGGCGCGAAGCAACCACCCTGGTGGAGTAAACGTGCTTTGGTGTGATGGGAGCGTTCGTATGGTTCAGGAAACGATCGCGTTGACTACCTGGAGAGCAATGTCGACTCGGGATGGAAGAGAAATCTTGGGCCAGTAAGCATTAAAATGTAGTATTCAACAACGGAGAGGAAACGAAAATGAAGATGCAACAAACTCGACACATTCTGGCGGTTTTCGTCGTGGTTTCGTTCGTTTTTGGGTTGTCCGCGGTTCCCGCAGCTCACGCCCAAACTCGCAAGGCACAAAAAATCGTGGTGCACCTGAGCCATGGACTCGACAACTTACATAGTGTTTTCATGGCTGTGAAAGTCGCCGACGGATTGCAGAAAAAGGGAGCAAGCGTGACGATCTTCGTGGACCTCGAAGGAGTCCGCATTGTCGATAAACGACAGCCCCTCAACCTCCGTTGGGGGCCAGGAAACAACCCATTGCAAAACTATTACGACTCGTTCGTGAAGCGAGGAGGAAAGATTTTGGTGTGTCCGCACTGTGCTAAGGCGACCGGCTTGACGTCGAAAATGCTCCGCAAAGGCGCGTCCATCGCAGCGGTAGGGGAATTTCCAGATTTGGTGCTCCAGGCGGCCAAGATCATTGACTTTTAAGTTGTTCCGTCTCGAATGAATCACCTTGTCGATTTTTTCCGGACGCAAGTCCGATGTGGTTTCCTTGGGAGGAATCACAACGGATTTGCGTCTATCGCGGTCATTAACTCCTCGAACACGCATTTTTCTGGCACCAACTGTTGCCAAACACACAGTAACTCTTACTGGGTGAAAGACTACAAACGGAATCGTCTTTCTTCGTGGTGATGGAAGTAGGCCGACGAGATTAGAAGACGTCGGTTTGGTACTTTTGATTTTGTTTGTCTCGTCATTTTCAGAACAACAGGATGGTGCGATTGATCCTTGCTGGAAAGAGACGAAAGTAGCCGGAGCCGAGAAAATGACTTTCGAACACGAGTTGGGCGTGAAACCGTTGGGCAGCGAAGTCGAACTCGGCCGTGGCGCCGATGGCATTGTCGTCGAAGTCGAGGGTCACCCGGAGTTGGTTATCAAGGACATGAACCATCCCTTCCGGTTGGGACGAAATCGAATCCATTTGGAACAACGAATTCTGTCGGCCGTTCTTGAGGAAACCAAGGGAGTTGGTGCAACACGTGTATTTAACTTGGGGACCGATGAAAGCGAAAAATCATGGCTCATACGTGAGCGTGTGTTTGATGTGTTCCCAAGGGGCAGCCAAGAAAGCCGGGAACTGTTGATCAACAGTATCCTTCAAGTTCATCCCAACGCCGACGTCAACCGATTGATGTTGCCTGATCCGACTTTCGACAACGTCCGTTGGGGATATACCGAAGCGCTGCCTGAGCCTCGGTGGATTCTCATTGACCCGTGATTTACGAGTATGGAGCTGGATTCTCCCGAAAAGTTGAGGAACTTCTTGCGGTCTTACTCGGGTGTGTTTCCGGCGGCCGTTTCCATCGCAACGATGTGTTCTCGCATCACATGTGGAACGGGTGCTTTTTGAAGTTCGTCGTAATTGTAGGTCACGATCATTCCCTCTCCTGTTGTGGTGATCGTTTTTTGTTCGTGGCTCACAACAATATGTTCGAGTACAAAACGATCATCACCGAGGTTCTTAAGTTTCGCCCCGACCGAGAGTGTGTCTGGGAACGTGACAGGTCGTTTGAAACGAGCCGAAACGGACGAGACGATGGGGCCAATTCGAAAGTCTTTCAGGCACTTTTCCCAACCTATGCGGTTGAGGTACTCGATGCGAGCATTTTCGAAGTAGCGAAAGTAAACGATATTGTTGACGTGTTGGAAGGCATCCATTTCTCCCCAAGCAACGACTTGTGTGATTACAACTGGGTATCCGGCCAGATAAGATTCAACGTCAGACATGGATTTGTCACCATCGAGAAAAGTAAGACGCTGTGCTTTTCCGAAACGCAACGAGATTTATCGTTTGTTGTTTTTTTATAGATAGGAACCATTGTGTCTGGGAGCGTCAGACTCGCCGAGATACGAATCCAAAACAACCCTTGGGGCGAGGTTTGTGAACGTCACATCAACTCTTCGATACTGTCAACAATTCGCTCGACGACAGATTCATCGGTCTTTGGGTTGAAGAACACAGCCTTCCAACCGGGTACTGGGATTCCGTTCGGCTCAAAACCCATGGCGGAGGTGAAACTGAGCCTCGCGTCGATTGCGGAGTTAAGCATGGCTTGGCGTTTGTCGAACAAACGACGGACCTCCGTGAGATACCGAGAACATTCTTCAGCATCGAGTTCTCCCTTGACCATACGACTATAAATTAATTTTGCATCGCGTCCTTTCGGAAGAACCCACCAAACTACACTTGGACCAATCGTGTCCATATTCAAGATTTTGCAATAATCGAGTGCCTCGATACGGTGCTTGAGTGAATTGGCAAGTTCTATGGCGTTGGCAACGAGCATTTGGTACCCGGTTAGACCCATGGCGTTGAGTGAAGCAATCACAGAGAAAGGGCCGATGCCAGGGCGAGAACATTCGAGCGTAAATAAAGCCGGATCACGTCGATAATCGGCCTCAGTAAAATAAGGCAGCTCCTCCTTGGTGCGGAAGAGGCGAACTAGATCATCACGACGGTTGACTATAAACGCACTACTCGGATAATGACCCCACCCCCATTTGTGAAAGTCAATCGTGACTGAATCCGCATGACGAAGTTCATTACAGTGTTGTTGTGCGCGCTTGATCAGTGGAAGAGTTCTTTCTTCGAGTCCGAAAGGGTTCACCTCGATGTTGTATTCCGTGAGGAAACAGAGAGCCCAACCAACTGCCGCATCGACATGAAACTGTGGCACTGGCTCACCATGTGCGTTAGCTTTCTCTGTAATGATTCGTCGGATTTCCCCAATATCATCGATCCCAAAAGCATCCGTACTCCCGAATGTCCCGATGACGAATGCGACCTTGGCTCCATCCGAATACAACTCTTCGAGTTTATCGGCAAGGCATTCGAGACGCATGGCCAGCGTGGAGTCGGTAGTAATTGAATGAAGGTTCTCTGTGCCCATTCCAAGCCAACCAGCAAGCGTTGCGTTGGAGTAGTGAGCTGCTTCAGAGACTAATCCGGCCAAACGAGCTCCTTGCAAACCAGTGTGCATGGCTCCCGGTATCACTTTTTCGATTCCGAGTTTTCCACCATACAAATTCGATATTGTGCCACCCATAGTGAATACTCCCCACGGCTTGTCGGTGTAATAGAACAACAAGTTCGCGAGAGCAGTAATTGCTTTCACTTCGAGTTCATTGGCTCGTTGACTATACGTGTCGGTACACAAGTTCGGATTTTTGAGAAGACAAGCAAAAGCACCCAACAAAGACGCATAATTCGCTGGTCCTTTCACGTTTTCCAGGTGGAGCTTCGAAAACCACCCGTCCGTCCCCCAGAAATACGGAAAAATAGCATCGCGGGCGTCTTTAAGATTTCCTGGGAGAGTATGTATCTCCGGATTGGCCTGGGCCGTCTCGTAGTTTCGAGACATCAAGATGCCGGGAGGGAGTGACTCTTCTGCCTCAATAGCCGATAGTAATTCTTGAATCACTTGGAGAATCGCTCGCTTGTCGCAAACGTAAAACGTATTGATGAGCTGTTCAATTTTCGCACGATCCATAACCGGAACCTCTGGAACGGGATTTCACTTCTTCGACTCGAAGTGACTGAGGGTTCTTATATTGGAATACGCTGACAAACACCACTCTCGACGGTTTCAAACCTGGTCTCACACCCAATCAAAGCACGAGAACAGCTCTCTCCGCAGTGGGAAACTGAGTTGTCAAGTGGTGGATTTTGACAAGCCCCAATTCAAGATTCTAACGTCTGGGCCTCGGATTAAGCTTTGGAACTTCCACAAATCAATAACGTGAAATTGACCCACAGGTATTCCCATCAACTCACTTTCAGAACATCCCAACGACTTCCATTCTCCTGGAAATATTACTTTCTTTGAATCCGTCTCGACAACACTCGCGAATAGTACAGTGATCGGCCATTAACCAGAAAGCACGTTTGACATTCACCCCCAACATGTTGTTGAGATGATTGGTTGCTGAGTGATGGGCCGGTTCAGAATTACTCAGCTTTACTCGCGAAAGGATGATTCCATGAAGCTGTTCCGTAAGTATGCTGCTGCCGCAGCGATTGTCGCTTTGCTGAGCGTTTCGAGTACCCAGGCTGCCAACGACGACATCGTCACCACTGCCGTCAAGTCTGGCAAGTTCAAAACTCTGGTCGCTGCTGTGAAGGCTGCTGGATTGGTCAAGACCCTTCAAGGTCGTGGGCCTTTCACGGTGTTTGCCCCAACCGACGCTGCCTTCAACAAACTCCCTAAAGGCACTGTTCAGACGCTTCTTCTACCTGAAAACAAAGGCAAGCTTGCTTCGATTTTGACGTATCACGTTACCCCTGGACGTGTTTTGGCTAAGCAAGCCTTGGGGCTTTCCAATGCTCCAACCGTAAATGGCCAGCGACTGGACATAGTGTTCAAGAAAAACACGCTCACGATCGACGGCGCCAAGGTCGTGATCACTGATATCCAATGCAGCAATGGTGTGATTCACGTCATCGACAGCGTTATGCTCCCAAGTTTCGATACGATCCCGGAGACGGCAGTCAAGGCTGGTAGTTTCAAAACTCTCATAGCCGCAGTAAAGGCTGCAGGTTTGGCCGAAACGCTGTCGAACAAAGGCCCTTTCACTGTATTTGCTCCAACTGACGCAGCATTCAATAAACTGCCAAAGCATGTGCTGGCTGACCTGCTCAAGCCTGAGAACAAACAGAAACTCACCAACATCCTGCTCTACCACGTCGTGTCTGGCCGAGTTTACTCCGACCAAGCCGTCAAGGCTGGCCAAGCTCGAACATTGGCCAAACAACGAGTTCGCGTGAACTTCGGTGCCGATGGTATCAAGATCAACGATTCAAAAGTCGTTATTGCAGACATCGACACGACGAATGGTGTGATCCACGCCATTGACACGGTCCTCATTCCGAAAGATTTTACCTCGACTGAGGCATGCCGTATGCTGGAAAACGCCGTTGCTCGTGGTGCGAAAATGTTCAACAATCACAACCACGCTGGATGTGCCCAGGTCTATGAAGAAGCTTGCCGTGATCTTGTCGACATGATGCCCAAGATGGATTCGCGTGCTCGCCAAATGCTCATAAGCACGCTGAACCGTACTCGCCACATGAGCCATGCGACGCAAAGGGCTTGGGCACTTCGCCACGCCATCGACATGACTTACAGCATCATGTCGTCGCAAAATTAAGTCATCCGATCCTTGGGCACTTCGCCTACAATCGCTGCCCGGCCTCTTCTCGGTCATTGGAGATAGAGGCCATTGGAAGTGCCCCAAGACGTCTAAAGGCGAAGTCCCGAGATCGTATTCCCAGACGAGGGAACTGGTAACTCCAGTTCCCTCGCTTCATGTATACCTAGAATAATTCATAACAAGGAGATGCGCATGCAACGGTTTACCCTTACTACTCTCTCTCTGATGTTTGCGTTTAGCATTTCAATTCCATACTTGAACGCGCAGACCATGCCGACCAAGTTATTACGTGCTCCGCGATCGAATGCACCAAAGGCCGACCCCCAAGGCTCTGCTCGCGTCCAGATTGCTATCTTGTTGGACACCAGTGGATCGATGCGTGGGCTAATCGACCAAGCTCGTTGCCAGATTTGGAACGTCGTAAACACCTTGGCCGACGCCCGACGTGGTGGGAAACGTGTGACATTGCAAGTCGCCGTTTACGAATACGGTAGTGGTCGACAACAACAATCCAATGGATACATCCGCCAGGTAACTAACTTCACCGACGACCTGGACGAAGTGTCACGAGCCCTCTTTTCGTTGCACGCGGGTGGTTCAAAAGAGTATTGCGGTCAGGTCATCCGTGATGCGGTCGGTGAGTTGAACTGGGACCAGTCACCCTCGGTGTACAAAGCGATCTTTATCGCCGGGAATGAGCAATTCGATCAAGGGGCGGTGACGTTCGGTTCTGTGCTACCTAAGCTCAGGAACGAGTCAATCGTTTTGAACGCCACCTACTGTGGTTCGAGATACTCCGGGAAAGAGTTGTGGGAGGCCGCCGCAAAGGCTGCCGGGGGAACTTACACCGTAATTAACCACAACCACAAAATTCCAAACCTCAGTACACCGATGGACCCCGACCTCCGCAAACTCAATCGGCAAATGAGTGAAACGTTTGTTTGGTATGGCCCCAACGCTGGGAAGGCAAAGAAAAACCAAGAACAGCAAGACAAGAACGCCGCGAGAATGTCTGACCAAGCCTTCGCTTCACGAATGGCGACAAAAATTGGCCATCTCTACATCCACGTCCAAAGCGACTTGATCGATGCCATCCAACATGGTCACGTCGAGCTCGACAACATGCCCGAGCGCAAAATGCCGGAAAGTCTTCAACGGATGACTGCACAAGAACGGAAGCGATTCGTCGCAAAGCTCACGAAACGGCGCGACGAAATCCGCCGAAAGATGGCCACCGTCATTGCGAATCGTCAACGTTTTTTGAATCAAAAAATGAACGATAAAGCTAATGGGGAGAAAAATGCGTCTCAAGCTTGGGGAGAGGCTCTTACTCGAATTGTGCGAGGACAGGCGTCGGCTCGAGGATACACTTGGACAAAGGATGTTACACAGAACTGATTTCGCAATATCCAAAGTGAGATTATCCAACCCTCCAAAGACGTAGGGTGAGCCTTGTCTCGCCCTACTTGCTATCGAGAATCGTAATCCCCTGGGCGGCTTGAATCTTCGCACTCTCAGATGCTTTACTTTCCTTGTCTTCACTCCCTCCACTCGACAGAAAGAACCAGATTCCTCCCCCGAGAATCAGCACCACGACGACTGCTATGATCAAGAACATCATTGTGTTGGATGATTGCTGGGCTGGTTCGGAGCTGCCCATTTCGGACGATGTGTTGGACGTTGGCCCTTCATCAAGCAAGTCCGTATCGGCAACTGGCGCCGACAATTTGGGTATGTTGGGGGAAGGTGGTTGCTCAAGCGGAGGCATCGGCGGAAGCTCGATTTGCTCCTCAGGGTTGGGTGTCGGAGGTTGTGCCTTTAAGAACGGCTCAATGGGGGAAGGCTCTGGTTTTTTCGGGGCCTCCTTGGGCTTGGTCGCGGGTTCTGGTGAAGTCGGGGGGGCTGACTCCTCTGGAGTTGGTGGGGTTTGGGGAGTTGACGACGGAGCGGACGGAGGAGCCGGTTGGTCTGGGGCTGGCTGGGGTGGTGCTTCGGGAGAAACTGGGAAGGAGGAAGGTTGTGGACTCTGCAGTGGTTGAGGTGCAGCGGCAACAGAAGATGGACTTGGGTTGGTAGTTTCCAGGTCGGCTGGGATAGGCGTTTGCTGGGGAGCAAATGGATCAGGCATCGAAGGCTGTTGAGGTTCTGGAACCGGTGGTTGCTGGATCGGGGGTTCTGGTGTTGGCTGCGGTTGTGGGTCAGGCTGTTGTTCAGGAGGACTCGCTTGAGGAGAGAAATTTCCCCCGCAGTGAGGACACGAGAGTGGCTGTCCTAGGAGGTGATCCGGGACACGACTTTTGCCTAAGCAGTGAGGACAAGTGACGATCAAGGCAATGAACTCCCGAGTTTGTCTGTTGACTGGAACGCGGCAGCAGTTCCGCACCAGCAATTGTGCCCAGCGTGATGCTCTATCAATTTACGGTAACGAAATTCGTTGGCCACCTCGCCCACGCCGGATTGTTTTTGTTTTCTCTATTGCAACCAGCACGTTCAGGCAATGTAGCGGCTCGGATGAAGTAGGGTTCTTTCGATGTTGGAAAGCTTGTTTGAGGACGTCCCACTTTTCACATCAACCACGGATGCAACATCAGACTCCCTCAGCCAACGAATCGTTGTCGTGTGGTTTGGCTATTTGATTATAGTGTTTCACCGTTCTCCACGTCGCTTCAAGTCGTAAAACGAAGCGACCGCTTTTCCTTGCCTTGGCAACAACTCCGCTTGAAACAGTTCTGTGAACTCCGACAATACAGGAAAATTACGTATCAGGAGGCTCCTCATGGAACAATCTGTTCTAACCGACACTACTTTGCCCGCTTACACCAAAAACCTCAGCGATCAAGACGCGTCGGTCAACTGGGACAAGCCCGCTGACGTTGGCCGGATCGAGGCGCGATACGTCCGCCGTTGCCAGGAATATTTCGTTGTCTACTTGTCGTCGCAAACGGGATGTGACCAAGGTTGTCGCATGTGTCATCTCACATCCACAGGTCAAACTCGGTTACGCAACGTGACGTATGAAGAGCTTCTCGAACAGGCAGATATCGTGCTCGCTCACTATCGAGAGAATACGCTGTCAGCGGATTCCGTGCATTTCAACTTTATGGCTCGTGGAGAACCACTGGCGAATCCAGTATTGCTTTCTCGAGCAGACGAAGTGTTAGGTGATCTCGCTCGACGCGCGGTAGCGTTGAACGTAAGGCCACGCTACTTGGTTTCGACGATCTTTCCAAAAGAACTGGGCGACCGCCGTCTTGAAGACATCTTCATCACCTATCATCCCGAGATTTACTACTCTCTTTACAGCGTCCGAGAGGAGTTTCGTCGACGGTGGCTTCCGAAAGCTCTACCAGTCGATGAGGCTTTGGATCGCCTCGTCAGTTGGCAACGGAAGACCTACAAGATTTGCAAAATTCACTATGCGTTCATCGAGGGAGAGAACGACAGCGAAGCCGACGTTCACAGTATTTGTGACGCCTTGGAGAACCGGCGATTGATGGCCCACATCAACATCGTTCGGTACAATCCGCAGGACCAACGGCGGCATGGCGTCGAACCATCCGAAGAGGTGATCGAACGCAATGCCGAAATTTATCGGTCGCGCTTGCCGTATGCACGAGTTCGTGTGATTCCACGAGTCGGCTTTGACGTAAAGGCGTCTTGTGGAATGTTCGTCGGAGCCAAAGAGAAAACCAGATGAAGGTCTCACGCGCCAGGATAGGAATATTACCTCTACTCGGCTTCGCTCGTCGTGGGATCGGATCTGACCAATTCTTGCAAAGCAGCGGTAACCCTCCCGAAGACTTCCGTCCAGTCTCCCATGCGAACTTGGCGGAATAACCGAGCCGTGGGATACCACGGACTGTCCTCTCGATTTAGCAGCCACCGGGCATCGTTGAGTTTCGCCAACAAAACCCAGACACGAACTCCCAGAGCCCCGGCCAGGTGAGCCAACGCCGTGTCCACGGTGATTAGCAAGTTTAGGTTCTTAAGAACTGCTGCCGTATCGGTAAACGACTCGAAGGGTAGCTTGGATTGGATTTCAAGGTCGACCACCGAAAACGGAACTGAGAGTTTGGAGAGTTGATCAGTCCCATGAAACTTTTGCAAACTCAGCAAGCAAACGTCGATGACCTCTGATAAGGGGCGAAACCGGTCTACTGCCACGGAGCGGTAGCGGTCGGAAGGGTGGTCAGGGTTTCCTTGCCAAGCAATGCCGACTTTGAGACCAGGGTATTGGCTCAATTCTTTCTTCCAGGAATCGACCAATTCGTGGGAGCCAGATAGATACGGGATCGATGCCGGGATCGTCTCAAGCGTCGTTCCCAGAATATAGGGAAGACTCATTAGCGGGGCGTGAACGTCAAACGACGAAGCCGTTTCGCTCTCTGCGAGGACCTGGCTGACTCCTGAGCAAGTCGCCATCAACTCGACCAACGGTTTCTGGCATTGGAGAATCACTTCGCCTCCGTTGTCGCGGGCTATCTGGGCATAGCGAGCAAATTGAATCGTGTCTCCTAATCCCTGTTCTCCGTAGAGCAAGATCTTTTGTCCCTCAAGAGAGCTGCCGTCCCAAACAGGTTGTTGGTAAGGACGTTGGCTAAACCCCGCGCATTCCCACCGACATTCGTACTCGGCCCAACCGCGTTCGTAATCTCCAAGCAACAGCTTCGCGAGAGCGACACCCAATCGGTGTTTTGGCTGGTTGGGGGCTAACGCCGCAGCTTGCTCTTGGTCCGCTAGAGCTGCTTGCGGGATTCCCAGAGCGATGTGGGCTTGCGAACGGTTGGCAAAGGTGTCTGCGTGTTGTGGGCTGAGTCGAATGGCGTGATCGAAGTGTCGTACGGCTTCCTCGGGACGGTTCAACTCGAAGACAGTGCTTCCTAGACCCAAAACGGCATCAGCATAATCTGGTTGAGTATTCAAGACATTCCGATAAATCTGTTCGGCTTCGGAATAACGTCGAAGGTTCCACAGGACAGAGGCACGGCTCACCTGAGCTCGAGGATCGACGTTGTTTGGGGACAAACTCAGGGCGTGTTCAAACACAGAAAGGGCCTCGGTCCATCGTCCCTGTTTTTGTAGGATCGACCCGAGGTTGTTGTAAGCATCCGCTTCGTGGGGAGCCAATCGCAACGCTTCCCGACAACAGGCTTCCGCTTCAACCAATTTGTCCAAATGAAAGAGAGCATCGCCAAGGTGGCAGTGTGCTGGAGCGTAACCAGGGTCCAGCCGAACAGCACAACGGTAGCAGTCCACAGCCTCTTGCCAACGATTGAGTTGCCGGAGGGCTACCCCCAATAGATTGTAAGTTTCGGCGGAGTTGGGATGATGGAGCAAAACGGCTTGGTAGACGTGAATCGCCTCTTGGTACTTACCTTGGAGATTCAAGATGTTTCCGAGGTTGCATTGAGCCTCAAGAAACTCAGGCCTTAGGCGTATTGCTTCACGATAACTGGTAATGGCCTTCTCGAAATGGCCCATTTGTCTGTAGACCATTCCGAGAAGACACCACACATTTTCATTGTCCGGATTGGCTTCCAAGGCCTGCTGACAGGATGTTTCCGCCAATGTAAAGTTGCCAGTCTGGTAATAGTGAAAGGCCTGTTGTTGTGAGTCTGTATGCATGGGTGATCTTGCCATTCGTGCTCGAGTTCACGAAGCAGTTCTGCGATATTCTTTTTACGAGGTGCTGACGATTTTCCCAAGTTTCGTGGCTAGGAGTGTGCCCATGATTCGATTGGTCCATATCTTCCTACTGCTCCAACGGTTGGCACCAGAATACGATCTCGTAACTCTCGCTCTTTTCCTATTCTTGCTTCTCTTTCTTTGGGTCGAACAGGCGCCAGAGTTTGATCGTTCGATCATAACTTGCGGAGGCGAGCCACTTTCCATCGGGGCTAAACGCCACAGCACGAGCATACTGCGAATGGCCTCGAAGGACGGCCACATTGGTCCCCGTGTAAGAATTCCAAACCCTCACAGTTTTGTCGCTGCTGGCGGTGGCGAACGTTCGGCCATACGGACGAAATTCGAGCCCACGAACGCTCTGAGTATGACCCGGAAAGGTCCAGCGAACTCCTTTCGTGATGAGTTCCCAGAGCCGTACCGTGCCTTGCGACGAAGTCGAAACGAGAGTCCGTCCATCGGGGGAAAAGGCTACCGCGCGGACGTTGGTGCTGTGACCCTGAAGCACCATCTCCTGCTCATTCGTGTCAAGACGCCAAACTATTACCGTGCGATCATAGGACCCAGAGGCGAGCCGCGTTCCGTCGTGATTGAAATTGATGGTCCAAATGCTCCCCGTATGTCCGCGGTAGGTCGAGACAAGTTGTTCGGTCGATAACCGCCAAACACGAACGGTTTGGTCCTGGCCACTGGAGGCCATCAATGTGCCGTCAGGGCTCATTGCCAGAGCGTAAACGCTTCCGGTATGACCTTTGAAAATTCGTGTTAGTGTGCCCGTTTCGACATCATGAAATCGGATCGTCTGGTCCGAGCTTGCCGACACAACTTCTTTCCCATCACGAGTGAACTTGACGGACCAGATGCTGCGCGTGTGCCCCTGAATGACCCGCAAAAGTTTGTGAGTTTTCATGTCCCAAAGGCGCACCGTTGTGTCACTCCCGACAGAAGCCAAGTACTTTCCGTCAGGGCTGATATCGACGGCGTAAATCGCTCCAGTGTGTCCGTTGAGAGAGGCGACTTGCAGTATCTGGGCTGGCAATTGCGGAAGCGATCGGGCTTTTTCGACTCGCACAAGCGCTGCTTTGGCTTGTTGAGCAAGCCACCTGTCAGTTTCGATCTTACTCAGCTTTCGCAATAATAGATGGGCTAGGTGCTTCCTGCCGGGAAATGGAGCTGGGGCGCTTGCCAGTTGCTCGAGGATTTCGAAGGCCCGATTCCTTTGGATTTCACTCGGGTTCGCTCGATTTTGGAGATTGGAAAGCAAGTCTTCGATCCGCAATCGGACTTCAAGGGAAATGTTCTCCTCCTTGGCGAGTAAAAGTTGTGGGCGAGCTGTCGACCCAAGGCGTTTCAAAGCCAGTGTAGCCTGGGCTCGAGCAACGTACCTTTTGCTGTCGAGTTGGTTGATCAACTTCTGAATTGAACCGATACGGTTCTCAGAAGCCGGACGGAGATGATTCCCAATGATCTTCACAGCGAGATCAGGCGATTTCAACAGGGACTTCATGACCTGCAAGCCGACCTTCGATTCGTGATTCCCTAAACCATCCCAGAGTTTCTTCTCTCGTGGAGCATCGGTTCCAAGGGGCGTTTTTGCCCCAATATCGCCCAAAGCTATGAGTAGGCACAAGGCCACTAAACTGACCGAAAGTGCATGAGCCATCGAGCGAATTCGTTGGGGAATCCCCAGACGATCGAACATGATCTCTCCTCTTTGGTGGTGCCCGGTATGATGATTGGACGTATGTAATTATATTTGTTTCTGAGTGGACATGCGAGGGAGAAACAGACTGCGAGAGTTGTATTGCGTGAGTAAAAATGAGAAAGTGTCTATGGCGACGAACGAATTGGGTGAGAAAGGAAACACGGCACACCATGACAAAACTGGTGTGCCGACGAAACTCGTTATCCATTCACTTGGTGGCTAATTCCAGCCGTGTGCTTCTCGCACGTCGATCATCACGGCAAGAATATTGTTCCACGTTTCTGGCTTCATCATCATCTCATTGGGAAACATACAACCGTCCCAACAGATGTGTTGATACTTCTTGTGAGGCTGTCCGTTTTCGTCACGGAGCCAGTACCCAGCGTGCTTGGTGATTTCGAGTTTGCCATTCTCGTCGTTTGCTGGACAATGCTTCCCTGTCTTGTCGTGCGATCCGGTACCGTGAACAGTCCCATCGTTCTGGGCAATATGGAAATCGATCGTCCACGGACGAAGAGCGTCGGTCATCTGCTTGTATGCAGCGTCGAACTTCTCCGAGTCGCTCCAATCAAACCCTTGAGGCAGGAGGGCGTCTTCCGGAGCATTCGCGCCGAGCAGATACATCAGGGTGTGAGCCATGTCGGCCTGGAAGCCAAGCACATTGGGACGATTCACCTTCTCAAGCAAGTCGAGCATCTTCTTCCACGAGTGCATGCCGCCCCAGCAGATTTCGCCTTCAGCAGCAAGTTGCTCGCCGTGGTCAGCAGCGATGTCACACGCTTGTCGAAACGTTTCAGCGATCTTCGTTTGGTTGGCTTCCGGGTCGGCAGACCAGTCGGCGGGTCCACACGCCGAGTCGATGCGGACAACACCGTAAGGCCGGATGCCGTTTTCTCGTAGGAACTTGGCGATCCGACAGCCCTTGCGTACTTGGGTCAGGAATTTAGTACGGCCTTCGCCTTCGTCCATGGCCGAGCCCCCGTCCGTGGGTGGCCACACCGGAGCAACGACGGACCCAATCACCAAACCACGCGAGGAGGCCTTCTCGGCCAACTGCTTCAGTTCGTCTTCGGTCGCATCAATGTTTATGTGTGGCGCAAAGAGGAACAAGTCGAACCCGTCGAACTTGACACCGTCTACCTCGGCTGCGGCTGTAAGGTCGAGCATCGTGTCGAGGTCGATGGGAGGCTGGTCGCTTCCCGGTTCTTTCCCGACGACTCCGGGCCAGGCTGCGTTGTGCAATTTCGGAAATGTGTTCGCCATGACGTTCACTCCATTTGTTCAAGCTCTTGGTGTTTTTGTTTTCGCAATATCTTCGTATTTTTGTGTTGATGTGCGGCGGCTCGATGCCCGTCTCATCTTTTTGGTTTTTGTTTCGTCTTTTCTTTCTATGGTCGGTTTGCACTCAGGCCAAAAAACAGAAGGACTTTCCACATTCGGTTGGAAGGTCTTGGGATCATCGTCTTACTTTTTGTAGTCTCCGACTTCGGGGGCATCCGGATTGGCTCCTGGGCCGAAATACCGGAGTATGACAAGGTCCTCACTTCCGGTGTTCTTGTACGTGACGCCCGCGGTCGCAGCTTCATGGCTCACGAAATATTCGTCTTCGGGGAGGTCCTCGAAACGCAGCATGGCTGGAGTTTGGATTGGGTGATCTCCGATGAGCCCGCTCCCCTGGACGGCGATCAAGCCATGCGCTCCGTTATCTTCGATCGTGATTTCTTGGTCGGGATAAATGGTCAGTTCTTTGGCGGAGAAGAGTTGATCGCCTTCGATCGTCCCATAGACGATCCAATGATCAACGTAGCAGTTCTCTTCCTCGTGATGGACGATCGGCTCCAAGTAATGGCTGTCCTTGAAGTTGGGGTTGACGTTCTTTTCCCAGTCGAGAGCCTCGATCAGATGATCTAGATCTTTGTGCTTGCCCTTGGGAAAATCTTTGAGGAGAAGTTCTTTCGGAACGTATCGCCCTTCGACCATCGATTGGTACATGGCAAAGACATCCGATCCCCATTGCGGCTCAAACGTAACGAGAGATCCGGGTGCGTGAAGAACACAAGGCGGAACCAACCATCCCGTACCCGGTTTGAGGCGATAGGCCTTGCTATAATCGAGGATTCCGTTATCACCCTCATCCCAACGGGCTAAACACTCCTTGATCTCTTCCTTCGTCGTTCCAGGTTCGAGCCCGAAGAACGTGTATGGGAAATTGTTGAGGGTCTTGTTTAGCTGGGGGGGGAAATAATACGACTCGGGTTTACCCTCTTGATTGTTGACGAGTTTGGCTTGTTCATTGCTTTGGTGCATGTGGTGCGGGATTGGCCCCATGTTGTCAAAGAACTTACTGTAAACAGGCCAACGGCCATAGTTTTCGAAAATCGGTCCGAGTAAACGCTCGCCTTGTTCCTCGGCGGCAATGGCCTCACGAAGTGTAAACTTCTTCTTGCCGCCCACCACGACGTAGCTCAAGCCTTCATCCCAGAGGGTCTCTGGTCCGTTCTCTGCCCTTGTTGTGGACGAGAACCATCGCTCGTCGATTCCACCACGGTGTGCGCCGAACTTGTAGAGATCGTCCGGATGAAGCTTGAGCCGCCGACCAGGCATCAAGAACGACCGTGGTACCCACGTCGGAGCAAGCCGCAAGATACCCTTGCCTTCGTCGATCGCTTTCTCGATAACGCTGGCTTTGGTTTTTTCTTTGGGATGGAGGCCGATCTTCGAAGTCGAACTCGAAGTCTTCTTCGTCTTGGTATTAGCGCTGCTTTTTTTCGCCATCTGGGGACTCTCCTGCTGAAACTCTATGTGGTGATGTTCAGGAAAAATATCGGTTTGTCAAAATGCGGAGGACCAAAGAGGCACGTGAGCCCACTTTTTTGTGCAATCTTGTCTATCCATCAAACTCACGCGCAAGTACGGCTCGCGAATGTCGTCTAGATTTAGAAAAGCGAAGTTGCTTCCCGCACTAAAGATCAAACCGGACTGTAAAAGTTTAAAGAATTGCGACGAAACGACGAACCACTTTACAAATGGCCCTGTCCGTGCAGTACAAGTTTGTAGTTTTGTCCCTTAACTGCCCTTTTTACCGAGGCCCATAATGTCTCCTCATTTGTTTCAAAATGCAAATCGACGGCACCTGGTGTTGGCGACTGCCAATCGTCAACTGGCATCTGATCACCAGCGATCTTTGCAGGAGATAGGTTGGGAGGCCCGTTTGGCCAGTTCAGGTTATGCTGCTCGTCGGCTCGCTCAGGAAGGGCACCCGGAACTGGTCATAGTCGAGGAGCGTCTTCCAGAGGAAAGTGGCTGGTTGACCTGTGCCAAATTATCGTTCGTCGAACCGCGTCCAGAAGTCCTTTTATTATGTGACCACATCACTGCTCAGACCCGCAAGAGGGCACTGTTCGTAGGTGTGCGAGTCGAGTCGGTTCGAGAAGACTTGGTTGCCTTGCTTTCCAATTGGCCCCAGAGAATCGCCTGCGCGTCCTGACGTTCCTGAAACCTTTTTTACGACTCCCTGGGATTTCCCAACGATCGGTGAAACTACTCGAGTTCGAACTGACACTCGACCTCGACCGGGATGTTCCCAGGGAGTGAACCCATTCCGACAGCACTTCTGGTTCCGACGCCTGCCTCTTCTCCAAACACTTCCGCCATCAATTCCGAAAAGCCGTTGATGACTTGAGGATGATCTTGGAAATCGGGCGTCGAGTTGACCATTCCCAACGTTTTCACAATACGCTTGACTTTGTCCAACGTCCCAAGTTTGTCCCGTAACGTCGCCAACATCGCTAGCCCGACAACCCGAGCTGCTTCCTTGCCCTGTTCCAGGGTCATATCGTCGCCAACACGACCACTGAGCAATGTCTTGTCAGGCTGGAGAGGACCATGCCCCGAAACGTAGAGCATGTTGCCGACCTGGAGGGACGTTACGTACTTGGCCACGGGCTTGGGAGCTGGCGGGAGTGTCAGATTCAATTCTTGGATGCGGGCGTCTGCTCCGGCAGGCATGAGTAGTTCCTTTTCTCGCGTTAAGGCTGAACAATGGCCCAATTCACTTGGGCCAAATAGGACGAGATCACTCGTCGATAGCATCACGCTGGATTGGGAATAATCCACCAATCCGAAACGCAATCGAAGTGAAAAACGTCTTCTAAACTACGTTTCTAGGTAGTGAAAAAACCAACAACGCTCAACAAATGAATGTTGAGCGAACCCTAGTAGATCGCACTGTTAGTGTAGGGTCAAGGAACCGATACGGAAATCAAAAGAATTGAGGAAAATACATCAAGTTTTGTCGTTTTGGTCGGAGCCGTCATCGTCTCGAACACTGGAACAATTTCCCGCTACAATAACTTGAGAAACCAAACCAACAGGAAATCTCATGACGACCAAAGCCAACCTCTACCAAGGGATTCTCGAAGAACCCGACAACGACGAGTTGCGTCTCATCTACGCCGACTGGTGCGATGAAAATGACGACTCCGAACGTGCTGAATTCATCCGCATACAGATCCAACTCGAAGACCTTGGCGAATACGACGACCAGTATTTCGATCTCAAGGAGAGAGAAGAAGAGCTGCTCGTTAGCCACGCTTCACGATGGACAGACGAAATTCGGCAAGAACTCTTTCGAATTGGAATTGACGCCTCGGATTTAAATTATCACTTCCAACGTGGATTCGTAGAGTTTCTCACACCCTACAAAGTGTGGTGGCCTCGCCTAGCAATGGTACGTTGGATTATCCCGATTGGCTCACCGAGGTGGATGTGCGAGAGGAAAGACCAGTTCGAACAGATTGTGAAAGGTGATGGTGTCGTTCGATTGCGGAGCCTCGCCATAAAAGGGTCGAAAGTGCCCGCAAGAAAATTGGCGAAATTATTGAAATCCGACCTCAGTCGCTGCGTTCGGAAACTCGATTTCGTTGATGGTGGTGTCGATAGCCAGACAGTCATTTATGCTGTAGCGGTGTCTCGACACCTCACTCAACTACGGGACCTCAACCTCTCTCGCACCTCACTTGATGACATGGCGATAAGTGCCTTGACCAAATCTCCAAACGTTGCAAAGGTGCGTTCCCTTAATCTTGGGTGGGCTCACCTTCGTGACACTGGATTCAGTGCTATCGCGGAATCAACACAGCTATCCCAATTGCAGTTTCTTAATGTTTGGGCCAACGACATCACATCGGCAAGTCTTCATGCCTTTTCGACCTTTGGCGGACCTGGCCAATTGCGAGAACTGCAAATGAGTTACAACACCATTGGAGACGACGGGGCCATTGCTCTGGCGCACTCAACTCGTCTCACAAAGCTCCAAAAGCTACACGCGTGGCGAGTAGGGCTAGGAGCAAAAGGTGCAGCTGCACTCGCCGAATCGGAGTTCCTCGGCCAACTGCGAGAACTCGTCTGTCCCTGTAACGCGATGCAAGACCGGGGCGCGACGGCCTTAGCTCGCAGCACCAAATTGAGAATGCTATCCATCCTCGACTTGAGCGAGAACAACATCGGGAGCCAAGGTGCTCGAGCCTTCGCCAGGGCTTTGGAAAAGTATCTACCCAATCTTCGGCTACTTTGTCTCATGGGCAATCCGATTCCTCCCAAGGCTTGTCGAATTCTGAAACGAGCCGCAGAGTGTCGAGGAGTTGAAGTGCATCTCGACGAATGAAAGGGCATTGAGAGTTCCCAACAACCTCCGTGAGCCCTCTTGTAGTGTCGTAAAAGGATCACGGCAAATGGGATGCACAACAACTTTCAACACGTCACTCCCCATTCACCCGCAACCCTGCGGTAAACGCCGGAACCGTTTGAAACAGATCCCCCACAACTGGATAAACCCGAGGCTCCGCCTGCCGTTGGTTGAGAACCATGATGGGAGCCTCAGGATCTCGGTTAAAAGCAATGATCGTAGCTCGTGGGCCAATATAGTTCAGATGTTGGGGTGCACCGCTGACGCCGATGGCAAGGAGCACTTGAGGGTTAACGTTCACACCAGACTGTCCGATCTGGCGATCGACGGGAAGTAAGTGGAGTTCCTCGGTCACCTTTCGTGATCCCCCGACGATCAGCCCACGTACACGCAGCTCTTTGAGAGTCTCCACCAACGGAGTGATCACATTTTCATAACCATCTCGATTACCAACTCCGAAGCCAACATCCACGATGAATTCAGCATCGGTCAGTCTTATGACATCGGCTGCCTGACGGACCTCCTCGAGTAGCCGTTGAATGTCATCTTGGTTGAACATTCTCTCGAAATCAGGCTTCCACAGTTGGACTTGAGTGTGAACCGGAGGAGCAGGAGACATCGCTCCTACTTGCGCATCACTCGCGAGGGATACCCACCAGACGCCATCTGTGCCATTAAAGATGGACTGTTGACTCCGGACTTTTCCCTTGAGCCGCAATGTCTCGACCACAAGCCCACCTTCCTGACGGTCGAGTTCCGCGACCCGCAGCCACACACGATCCTTCGGGAGTCGACGCGCACCCAAAGTAGAGAAAACACCTTCCGTCCAGGGTTCTCCCACAACAGCACGGACGCGAGGGTTTTGGAGCGCCCAGCACTCCTGAATGATACGACGGCGAAAGGCTCGCGAGTTCAAATTCTCGCAGGGTACCAAGACAATGCTCGGTACGTTCCAACTCGCCACCTCGGACACCACCTCTCGCGAGTGAGTCTTATCGGAGGGGATCAGAACAACCAAAGCAACGGGTGTCTGTGTTACGAGGGAAACGAACTGAGCTGCCTCAACGGTGATCTTGGCGGTCGATTCGAGATGTCCCGCCTCATCTGTCGAGATGACTGCCAGTGTCCATGGATGAAAAGCGGCTTCCGGTGCAAAACATGGGACACTCACCTCTTCGACTTGCAAGCCCGCAGTGGTGCGAGTTCCATTCTGAGTCGCATGATACGAACCGCCACTCTTCGCACCAACTGTGTCAAGAAGCAGATGACTGGCTTCCAACGGCAGTAATCGTTCCGGGAGCTTCGAATCATTCGCAGGGGTACCTACACTTTGGAGAGCAAATTGAACCGGAACCGAAGAGATCTCCTCCGGCCAGGGGAGAGTTTCTACGTGTTTGGACAACCCCGCAATGTAACCCTCAATCGCGAATCGTCGAAGTGGCTGTCCATCGATGACCGTGAGAGTTGCAGGCAGGTCCCGCGAGTTCACAGCTTCGTTGGCAACAAGCAGGACCGACCTCTCGGTCTCGGTGGAACGAACCTCGACCGTGTTTACTTCCCCTTGGTGAGGCGTCCCAAGCGCCTCTCCAACCAACATTGCGAGTGTGCCTTCTTCACCAAAAGTTCCCGAACCACCTCCCAAAATGAGGTCGAACGAAGGTTCCTCTTTGAGGATCCTGATCAACGCCGAGGACGCCATGTCGAACGAAACACCTTCGTTGGGTGGGACGAGCAGTCTCACTCGATCCACCCCAAGACTCAACAAATCTTGCAAAGGAGGCACTGTGCTCCAAGGTCCAACGGCGACGATCTCCATCCGACAAAGACCTCTTGCTTGATCTCGAATTCGCAAGGCCACTTCAAGGGCCATCCGGTCTTCTTCCCGAATGACCAAATAGTCAGCCAGGATCCTGCCATTTTTTACGACCGGTTCTGGGACACCGGGAATTGGAGGTTCGACAACCACAAGGATCGAGAAAGGCTCGGTGATGGTACTACTTGAAGCACGCAAAAAATTGTTATTGCCAGTCCGCTGGAACAAGAGGTTGGCGGCTCGAACGGTCGGATCGTAGAGACCTCGCTCCAGAGATGTCAGTGCTCGTTCGAAGCGATCTAGACGCCCCCGAGCTTCGACAAGACACCGAACGAACGCCCGACGTCCAACAGAAATGACGTGTTCCAACTCCGGGGATTCCTCTACTGTCGGACGACGAACGAGCCAGACATATCGGTACAACGTACTGTCTGCAGCCACAGTCCATGCGATGGCCTCGGAGAGGTAGAAACAACCTGCTTGCAGATTTGGATTCTGCCATAGTTGCTGTCCAAACCGAGATAGAATAGTCTCGGCCAATGACCTCAGGCGACACTTGAGCTGTTCGAGTTGCTCGATTTCCTTGGGAACGTCGGTGAGATCAGCAGTTGGAGGCTCCTTTGACCAACGCTGTACCACTTCACCGGCCAGGTCCTTCAGGAGGAAGAATCGTTGTATCTCATTCGTCCCTTCGTAGATATTGAGAACACGGGCATCCCGTTTGCGTTTCTCGACAAGATGTTGCTGGGTCTGGCCAGCAAGGCCGTGAATGTCTTCTGCGCTTTCGATGAGACTGTGGAGCAACTCGCTGACCAACATTTTGGCAGCGGCAGATTCCGTCCTTGCCGAACGAGTCTTCTTGTGCTCGAACCTCCCGATGATGTCCCAGGACATCGCTTCGGATAGGAAGCGAATTTCCTCCATACTCTCGAGCCTCCAGGATGCCGTGGCCGTTGGCACGTTGTTCTCTGCGGCAAACTTCCGAGACCAATCGGTAATGGATCCCATCTGACACATCGCGGACATCGCAATCCCGGCTCGTCCGATGTTCAGTGTCTCCAGCGCACTGACCTGACCACGACCTTCTAGACCGATCACGTTCTCACGAGGGACACGGACACCCTGCAGAGACAACTCATTGGTCGGGGACCCACACTGTCCTAGCTTTTCCTCATCCTTCCCAACGACAAGTCCTTCACAATGCCGGTCAACAATGAAACCGGTAACGCCTTCCTCTGTCTTGGCGTAGAGACACATGATGCCACAAATACGACCGTTGGTGATCCACATTTTCGCACCATGGAGTTCCCAGTAGTCATACCAGAGGGACCCATTCCGTTCACGCAGTTGTGCAACGTCGGTAAAGTAGACCTTCTCGAAGCCCTTGAGATAATACCGACGTTTCGCAAGGTCATCGGTCTGGTAGTCATATTCGTCGAAGCAGATAGGACCCGGCTCGGCATCCTCAGACCACCTATAATACGCCTTGTATTCGTTGTGACCGTTGTCCTCGTGCATCTCGAACACTAGACGGTCTGCGTCGATCATGGTTCGACGCTGATCACTCCCTCTCGGAACGAAGGAGAGTGTTCCATCTGGAGCTTGATCGACCGGTACGGAGTGAAGCTGGGCTCGGGTTCCCACGCGCGCGGTGTCAGAACCTGCTGATGGTTCCGTCAGCGCGAATGCAGAAATCTGCCCACTAGAAACCCATCGCAAAAACAGTTCGGCTGCTCGTCGACGTCTTTGGAGTTCATCGAGGTATTCTGGAGCTCGACTACACACATCTTTCCAACAACTCATCGCGGCGCGGAGGGCAGTCTGCATTCCGTTCAGATTGAATCGTTGTCCTTCGACACTTGCCGCTTGCCAATGTTTGCCAAACGAGTGACCAAGGACCCGAAGTGAGGTTGGCTTGAAAACGGCTTTCTTGAGTTGCTCATTCAGTGCAAGGAAGGTTTTCTCGATATCACGGCCATCTCCCTTTTCGAATAGGCCGAGCAGGTTTGTGAGTTTGTCCTCAATATCGTTCTGAAGGGTGGTATCTTCAACGAACGGCGTCAGTTCCTTTTCGGCTTTGGGTAGGTCCTTCTTCCAGGCCACCAAAACGGGTGTAGTCCCGAGACTGCTATTGACCTGGATCGTCAGTGACACAGCCCCGTCCGCTAGCCGATGAGAGTGGGTTGTCAGTAAATAATATTCGGCCTTCGAACTTCCCTTACCTCCCTGAGCCTCGGGTATCGGCATGCGGAAGTATGCGTTCCGACGAAGGAACTCGACGTCCGAGTCATCTGGCCGGTGCTCTCGTTCGATGTACCGCTCGTACACCAGCCCATCACGAGTCTCTCCAAAGTGTTTCTGGAGTTCCGTCCGTATCTCGACATCTTTGGCGGCGAGTTGTGGATCAAGTTCGATGACCTCAGGAACGAGTCGAGGGGTGATCATGTCCGTCGGTTTACACAGAAAGTCCCCAGAATTGTACTCAAGGGGGGCTTCCAAAATTTCTGAATACGTGGTGATTGATTCCCCTGGGAACTGAGAGTTGGTAGACCCATGAACTGAGATGATCTCTCGCCGTTGGATCAAGCGTTCGAGGTCAGCCACGACGCCCCCAGTGTACTCCAACCAGACCTTGAGTAAGGCAACCTCCGTTTCACAGTTGTGTCCGTCTTCCATCTTGGCGTGAGTTCGCAGGAGTAAGGCTTTGCTGGCAAACAAGTACGCATCTTGTCGACCCAATTCTTCCATGAACTCCGATGTCATACTTGTAGGAAGTGCGTCGGATTTCGTTCCGTGGACCCACTCGTTAACGTTCCTCCGGATGTGCGCGCGATGGACTCGGAGTTCGTCGAGTTCGGTCTGCAACGCCTGCCGCTGGGCTACCTGTTCGAACATCTTGGCTTCGTCTGTGAACCCGATGAGTGGATCAGCTTCATGGTCCCACTCTTGAGTAATCGTCTTCCCACGAGCACGACAAATACTTGGGTTATCGCGGACGAGGAACCGGAAAGCCGCAGCATCACGGTAGTATTTGGCGAGGAGATCGTCTTCCGAATATCCCGTCCCTCCAAATACCTGCCCGGCATTGTAGGACACACTTCCGGGAGCTGTCCCAAGGAGTTCCCCCACGATGGCTTTAATGAGCCCCATCCGCTCTTGGGTGTCCGGTCCGAGGTCGGTCGGGCTTAGAATCTGGTCGAGCGTTTCAATGACATAACGATGAGTAGCGATCTCAGCCACCAGTTTCTTCACAGCCCCGAACTTACCAATTGCGTCTCGAGACTCTTCATCGTGGAAAAGTCCGGGAAACTGCACTCGTCCGGTCGCGTGCCCGATCGCTCGGCGACACAAGAGGTCAACCATCCCAAAGGCCATCGAAGTGATATCCGGCGAGGCAAGAATCTCGTAGGCCCTGAAAAGGTACTCAGCATCGATAGTCAGGCTCTCTTTGGGTTCATGAATGTTACCACTGACATTGGCAATACCAGCTCCCCGGAACCCAAGGGTTGCGACAGGTTGTACAGTCAGCCCCTGTTGGGTACATTCCTCGGATTTGACAATACTCAATTGGTCTCCCTGCAAGACAACGAGGGTATCGGCATGTGCGGCAGGGACGAATAAACTCGAAGCTATTGGGGACTCTTCAACAATTGAAACAAACGACATCCAACGCAGGCCTTCCTTGTCCCCATCATGTCCTGCCAGAGTCAGAAGATCCCTGGCCCAAAGGTGTGAAGCAACACGGTATCCCAACGAAGGATCACGCTGCCCCAGTTCGGCGAGCACCCACTTACGAATCCGTGTGTGCAAGGTATTTAGAAGGTCATCGGAATTGACTTGAGGAATCGCTCTAATCAGGCCTAACAGGACATCGTTTTGATCATCTGAGAGTTCCTGTCCGCGGTCCAGATTCCGCCAAACATTGCTCGGCAGCACATCGTCGAGACGAGATGTCCATTCAAGAACGAAAGCGTCAAGTCCTTCCAGCTTCCGTTCGACTTTGAGCCACTCAGCCCAAGGCTCACCCGAGGTATCCTCGGTACCGAGCCAACGCATGAGTCCCACGAGGTGGTGAAAACGCAACTGGCGACCATCGGCAGCTGCCCATGACAACTTACCGTTGCTGATGTGGGAAGTCCGCGCCTGGGCTTTTTTCGCGGCATCTTCAACGAGTTCCTGAACACCGCGGAACGTCGTGTCCGTTCTTGTTGCTTCTTTCTCTTCGGCTATCTTTCGAAGGAGATCCCGAATGGCCACGGTGAGTTGTTGAGCATAGAGGGCAAGTCCGTGGAGGTAATCGCCACGATCGACTCCCATAATTCTTGGTTCTTCTTTCAAGGCTTCCTCGAACTCGACCAGCTTTCGATCGAGGCTATGACACAGCGAGGCTAGCTGCGAGTGTGTCTCACCAAGGACTTCAAGGGAAGCGGGAATCAACGAACTCCACGGGTCAGCACCGCAAACAGGTGATGGCCTCACTTTGGCCGCCTTTTCCATCCCTGCCAGGAGTCGTTCGACAGCATCACTCTCAACGGGGTAAACAAAGGTATGCTCTCCATCGCGACCCCAATCAACCAGGTCGCTCGTTCGCCAACACGTCTCACACTTGATGCAGTTCTCATGATTGACAACGATTTGTAGTTGCCCCGTCGGACTTTGCCTTGCTTCATAAACGCTGGCCGGACAAACATGCCAAAGGCCTGTCTTCTTGACCTCATCCTTCTTGGCCAAATCTGTCGGCCAGAAGACCTTGATGTGTGACTCCTTGATGGTGTTGTACTCCAAGTGGGCGAGTCGCGCTTCCCACTTCTGGGTTGATCCAGCCAAGTGCTGGGTCAGGTCTCCAGCAGACTTGACCCTGGCACTGTACCGGAACGCAAGTTCGTCCTTCTGGGGATCGTCTTCGACGACACTGTCGTCCCCTCCTCCTTTTCGGAACCGATCCCAGGCAATCATGAATCCTGTGGACAGACCGCCCAAAACGGCCAGGACTCCAGCTTGTAGAACGTCCCAAAGATTGATCTGTCGTTTGAGCAGTTGCAAGGCTTGAGGGAGTTTTCGTGACAGCGGTACATCGTTGTTGCTGTAGACGATTTTCGCTGCCGACGCAAGCACTGGAGCGAATCTCTCGAACCACCGTCGACTGGCGGCCGGAGGAAGTCCACTTGGTTCTTGTCCACCGGCTACGGAATAATGGAGTTTAATAGTCCCCGCATCAGGGAGGTTAGCTCGTGGACTCCTGAAGAAATCACGACAAGCGTTGACACATCCATCGAGCATGAGCTGCCAGAACCCCAGTCTCGGAAAGACTTCTTTCACCCGCAAGGCTTGGTTTAACTCGGTCGCATCATCGCGTAGTTCATTCCATTTTGAAGGACCTGCGATCCGCAACATGAGCCGCAGCCAGTTACTCCATCTCTTGAGGACCCACTGATTCGAACGAGTCCAGAGATACGATGTCTGGAGTGCAAGGTCGACGTTCTTGCCGAAGAATGCCTTCGTTTTCTTGACATACCCTGGCCAACGACTCAAGAACTCGACATCTTGCCAATAGTGATTGTGCTTTAAAGGTTCAACATAACACCGGCTTAAGTTGTCCTTGGTGAAGGGGAGACCTTCGTTGCGGAGTTGCTTGGCAGCTCGCACAAGGGCAAGTCCCATCGCAGTGGCCGGACCAGTGAAGTTTGGGTAAGGAAAATCGATCCCAACTGCCGTGGCAGCTCCTCCAACGGCAAGTCCGTGGTCAACGAGAGTGGGAATCTCTCGAGCCCCGCCACCACGAATGAGCTTGGCTCCGAAGGCACCTCGCTTAGCCCCCTGGAACCAAGGTTGAACCGAAGGCAAGTTTTCGAACCACTCCATCAGCAAGTTAGGGTCACCGCCGAAATGTTCTTGGAGATTATCTGCAGGAAGCACCAGCCCAACAGACAAGCTCTGCTTATTCGTGTATAGAAAGCCTCCAGCGTTGAGATGGACGTCCTTTCCTTTCAAAGTTCCATTACGCAAGACCATCTCATAAGCCACTCCCTCCTCGTTGTCGATGTGGAACCGTTTGTCCAGCTCGTGTGGAGGGAACTCCAGGACCTGTTTGATGCCTTGGAGGAATTTGGGCGAACGTCGTGGATCGGTGAACCTCTCGTATCCTTCCTTGGTGACCAGGTGTGAAGCATCTCCTTCAGCAAGGTACACGAGGTCTGCGTAAACGGCTCCACGGTTTGTACAAGCTCCGATGACCCGCCCGTCCTCGCGGATCAGGCTCTCTACGGTCGTGTTGGTCAACAGGGTGACACCGTAAGTTCGAGCGATCTGTGATAGGTGGTGATCAAAAACCGGACGCAGTACCGTGTAACAGTTCTGAAAAGCATCCGGATCCCGGTAGGTCATGCCGAAGAGCCCGTGACCATCGGTCAAGAAGAATCCACGTTCGACGAGCCGACGTTCCCAGGCGAGCGTTTCGACTCCTTCCGGACCAAGTAAGTCTGGGTGCGCAAGTGATTCACAGAAGTAGACGCAACCAGACCAGTTTTCGGCACCGGGATACGGAGCGGCTTCGATGGCCGCAACGTGGAAACCCGCCCGGGCTAATCCGATCGCCGCCGCGAGTCCAGCAGCACCAGCACCCACAATCACGACGTCGTAATGTTTGAAATTCATATCAGGCGTCTCCTTGCGCCGGGGTGGCGAAGAAAGAAGATGGCTATGTCGTTGGGAGGAGTTGCGATTCGCCCGAAAGGTCGCAGTTAAAACCAGGGTCTACTGAGATGTTGGAATTATCTTGTGAACAGTCGTGTGTTTGGAAAATGATTCAGCTTTTCGATGATCGAAAACGAAACCAACGAGTTTTCACTCCACAACCGTGTCGTATCGTTCTTCCTTGAGTGCGGTCGTTCGTGCGTGTCCGTCCTCCTTCGGATAGACGAATCCTACTTTTTCAGAATAGCAGACGGACAAATTAATTAGAAGCGAGTCGGTCGAATTCCGGGTGGGGCGTGAACCGCGTACCGCACTTGTCGGCGAGTTCGTTGAGAGTCGATTGGATTTTTTCGAGACCGACTTGCTGAGCGTATCGAATCGGTCCACCGCGATGACTTGGCCAACCGATCCCAAGGGCCACCGCCAAGTCCAATGTGTTGGCATCTTCCACGACCCCCTCGGCCAGACATGCCAAAGACTCATTGACAACAAGCGCAAGCAAACGGTCACGGACCTGAATCATGACCACTTCTCGTGCCGAACTCTCCTTGGCTGTTCGACCCAAAACCTGCGAGGCTTCCGTCGTGGCAGCTTGGGCAGCGGTATTCGTCCTGCGTCTTCCCCTCCCCCATCGGTAGAACCCTGTCCCCGTCCGTTGACCAAGCCATTTTTTCTCGGCCATAGTTTGCAGAGCAAGGTTGGCCGCCTCGCGGTCTCGTAACACCGGGTCGAGGACATCAATGATCCTCCTCACGACGTCCACCCCGATCTGATCGATCAATTGGAGCGGTCCCATCGGCATTCCAAAAGACCTCATTGTCATGTCGATCAGGTCGATCCGCGTGCCTTCACCAACAAGCGCTGCAGCTTCGCCAAGGTAGCCCATCAACACGCGGTTCACCAAGAAACCGGGACGGTCTGATACCATGACGGGAGTCTTGCCGAGTTTGAGAACGAACTCGTGGAGCCGGTGGTGCACGCGAGAATCGGTCGCAGGCGTCTGGATCAGTTCGACCAACGCCATCCGGTGCATTGGACTGAAGAAGTGAAGCCCAACCATGCGTCGGGGATATGTGAGAGCCCGCTGCACTTCCCCGACTGGCGAAGCTACTGTCATTGTGGCGATGATGGCAGAACTCGGGAGGTCTTCTTCGAGTTCTGTGAGTGTGGCGATCTTGGTGTCGGTATCGTCTGGCACGGAAGCTAGGAGGAGGTCCAAGTCCGCGAAATCATTGGGACCAGTAAACCCACGAATTCGACTCGTGATGGTCTCGAGTGCTTGTTTGTCCAGTACGCCGTGCTCGACCGCTTGGTTCAACAACGTGACGATGCGAAGAATTCCCCATCCAAGAGCGTCCTTGTTCTTTTCGTGCAGGATGACCTCGCAGCCTTGCATGGCGGCGAGCTGCGCGAACCCAGCTCCAACTTCTCCTGCCCCGAGTATGCCGACCTTCCGCATGGGTGCCGATTCGCCCGCGATGGGCTTGAGCGGTTTCCTCGCCTCCTCTCGCAAAATCGAAAGATGGGCAACATTTTGACAACCCGGTGTCAACGCGAGACGGGCAAAAGCATCTTGTTCGTAGGCCAATCCGGCGTCGATCCCCTGATTGATCCCTGTACGAACTGCCGCCAAAGCATCCCAGGGAGCCCGGTCGTCTTCGCGGGCGTGTTTGCGAAGGAATCGCTCACTCCCGCGGAACAGAAGCCATCGCCCGAGGCTATTTCCCTCAACGAAAAGTTGTTTCCAGCTTTGCAACGGAAGTCCTGTCGGTCGGCGTTTTTTGGGAGAAGCCAACAGTTCCGGAGGTTCCTCGTCCGAAACTTCGATGAGAGCGTCGGCCAACCCCAGGTGAACAGCATCGGCAGCACCAATACGTCGGCCAACCAGGATCATTTGTAAGGAAGTTTCGAGCCCAACGAGTTGCGGAAGTCGTTGGGTCCCTCCCCACCCCGGAATCAATCCCATGTCCAGTTGGAGTAAACCGAGTGTGGTCGTCGCTTGATTGATAACGATCCGGTAGTCACAAAAGAGCGTCAATTCGAATCCAGCATTCAGGCACGAACCGCCGATCATGGCTACTGTCGGCACGGGAAAGGCAGCGATTCTTTGCCCAATTCTTTGGCCTCGCCGAGAAAGTTCGAGAGCCTCCTCGGGTCCCTGAAGTTTCGTTAATTCACATGAATCGATGCCGACCAAGAAGGAATGCTTTTTTCCACTCCGCAGTATCACCAGACGTAGTCCGTCGAGGCTTTCGATGTAATCCAAGGCACCTTCGAGATCTTCCAAAACCGACAACGACAACACGTTGGCTTCGTTATCAACGACATCGAAGTAGAGAATACACACGTCTTCGGAGAGTCGTCCGACCCACAAGTTGTCTCGCTGAAATTGGGCCATCTCGATTTCTCCAGGGCCGGTTTCTGTCGTTCGAAGTGGGACAGGAAAAATTCTTTTGGTGAATCGATGTCGGTTGGCTTGACAACTATCGGATGCCCCAAAAACTACTACTTTCCGCGCAAAAAACGACAGTAAATTGACACTAAACTGCATACTTTTGGTGTTAAACCTGCGCCTTTTTTGCATCTCTGTATAATGTAACAACTTACGTAAAACGACCTGTCAAAAACTCACGACTGTTTCAACCGACGTGAACAAACTAGTGAACGTCGTTTGACGGTCGTATAGTCGGCGCAAACAGGTCTGGAAATTACAACTCGTTTTGCGAGAACAACTTCCAGCGTCGACATTTCGGTGCCGAGCTATCGACAGACTGTCAACCAGCCAATTGCCTAGTGAGACGATCCCAAAAACTCGCCAAATTGATGGTTTTCAGCGTGACTCGGGACCCCAGGAACATCTTCAAGCGTGTCTCCTCATAATACAATAGGATTTGAGGTCATCTCATTTTCACAAAAATGAACAATCTACCAGAAAATTCTCAAGATTTCGGTCCAGCTCACGCAACCCAAAGCCCGGACTCAGGAGTTCACTGAGAAGTGTGTTTTCTGGCTGACGACTGCCCGGAGACAACAAAAGGGCATCGTTCCCAGTCTCTACAGGGGTGGGCAAGTTGGCGAGATTTGGCCTCGCAAAGAAGTTGCGGTTTCGAATGGAACCCGATTGAGGGTTCATGAAGTCAGGCTAAACGCACATCAGATGGAACCACGTTTCCGGATTTGTGGCAACACAAACGCATGTTCACAGAATAAAGGACGTGCTCGTAGACTGGCGAATATTTCACTCGATCGTCGAAATCGATGATGTTGTCGGTCAGTGCTGACGACTGCACTGGCGTCACTCTACAAAGCCTACACCCAGTTGGGTTGCGCTCTACCTGCGCCATTACTCAAATATACCAACTTCTAAGAAGCCTCGTATGGCTCACCCCTGAGCCATGACGGCACGAAGCCTCTCTTGCGTTTCTTGGACAAGTTCTATGGCCGCATCAAGACAGACAAGCGACTCTTCGTAAACCCCATCCGCCGCTGCCGACCAAGATCGATTGATCTGTCTTTCGCACGCAGCAAATCGATCCATCACTTCGGCATACCGCCCCAATCCGAATTGCTGTATGAACTCCGTTCGTGATTCAATAAATCCAGCGACTTCCAACTTCTGGGCATCCTCAAGCCGATCGAGAATCATCTTCAACTTGTTAGGAACCTCCGAGACTTCGACCTGCGACGGCACGGTTTCGTTCGCCATGCCAACTTCGCCCTCTCGCCTAATGGGTTGCCCTGCGATTTGAACGTCAGGAATGGGCGAAGGAGCTTCTGCGTGGACCTTTTCATCCACGTCCGGTAAATCGAGACCATCTTGGGCCACTGAGTCCGTCGTTTTCTGGTCCGAACCGGTCACGTCCTTGTGCAACGCAACCAATTTGGTTTGCAGACTCGCGAGAGTGGCCTCCGGGCCAATCGTATGGTGATCGACCTGGTTAGTTTCTTTTGGCTTGTTCCCCATGCGGATCAAAACCGCCCCCAGCACAAGCCCGCCGATGCTGCCAATGAAATAGATCAATCCCGGCCATCGACTCCACGAAAATTCTCGGACGATGACGTAGCGTTGTTTTACCCGAGGATCAACGCTTTTTCCTTGTTTCCTGAGTTCCGCAAGTAGTTCCGGTGTAAGTATGTCGTCTTTGGCTGCGAGAGAGACGGGCAGTCCATTCGGAAGGAGGACAAGTCCTGTTTCTTCGTCCCGCGTGACTTTTTCAAGCTGAGCTGGCTTCAACCGCGAGAGAGCCTTCACCTGCTGTTGGTAGAGTTCGGGGGCCGAACGATCGACTGACAATTGCTTGGTTCTTGCGGATTGTCGAACTCTAGCGAATTCGTCTTCGGAGAGAAGGACGACACCGCTCGACGATTTAATCGTCAACCGCTCTCCATCCCCCTTTTGGAAATCCGATTCGGGCGCATCGAGGGGCACGTGGTAGGCAGTTGCCGCGGCAAGCGCACCAACAACCACCGACGCAGTCAGCAGGACATTGCCCAGGAGTTTCAACATAATCGACTCCGAAATATCTCTCGATCTCTGGATGACCAGTCCGTCGGTCTGTAATGCCCATTGGGCACAAGCCGACCATCAGTGTTGTTTCGTGTTGTCCGATGTCATGAAACCAAAGTAATAATAATCGTGATGACCATCGCAAGAATGGCTTCGCCAACGATTAAACCAGCACAGAACGGAACACCCCATTCTTCAGCCCACTGCTTCCCCTTGATTCGGGCCATAACCATGTTGGCCACACATCCGACACCGTAGGTCAGAATGTATTCGATCGGGAGATACATAGATAACCCAACGAGCACTCCAAGGCCGGGGAACCCACTAAGCCCAAGCAATATTCCGAGGATGGCACCGCAAACGTAGAGTGCGTATGGCAAATTCCCACCTTGAACTCCCACAATGATGTCCCTGAGCGCTTGAGCTTGAGGCGCCGTCGTGTCGGTTCCTGGACCAATCGGGATTTGTGGATCGGTGGAGTTCAAGTTTCGCCACACGATGAGTGCAAGAGTCCCCATCGTTACCAAAGGACCGATGAGAACACTAACGACTTCAAGTAGTTGTTGACGCCTCGGTTGGGCGCCCACGATGTAGCCTGTCCTCAAGTCCATCATCATATCCGACGACGAAGACAAGGCGACACACAACGCAGCCCCAAACATGACTGCTGCAACGACCTGGTCTTTTCCAGCCAACAACATGATGAGCACGACCGTCAGCAACGCGAGCCCGGAGATCGGCGACCAGTCGGTCATCCCCGTGCATTGCGCGATGATGATACTAGCAAACCAAATCCACCCCGCACCCACGATGGCCAAAATGACGTTACGCCCGTAAGCAGGAAGGTCCCCAAGCAAGCCGCCATCCGCGTTGTTCGGAATGACCAGTTGAGCCGCCCCAAACAGCCCGACAATGCCAACGACTGCAAGGCCCGCCAGGGGTAATATCCCGAGTTCGTCTTTCCCTCGTTTCGTCGATCCCGCCGAGAAGATGCTGACGAACGCGGCCCGGATCGCCGGGATCGACGCGAGTACTCCCATCAGAGCACCACCAAGTAACATTCCGATTCCCAAGGGCCGGTTGAATCCTCTGTATCCAAAGTTGGGGACTTCGTCGGGGTGAATTGTCGTGGGCGTCCAGCCAAGCCATTCGGCCGTGGGGTTGAGGACGAAAAACGCAAGGACCCCACCAGCTAACACCATCAGACCTGCTCGGCCGCTCAAGTATCCAGCACCGAACGCGAACGGAGCAATAGCAAAGACCATCAAGATCGTGGGCGGAAGGCCAAGCCACCGACCAACATCGACGCTTTTATCTGTGAGTATCGGATCCGGCTTGTTGTCTCCGTCACGGTCGTACTCCCGGGAAAGTGTTTCCCCATCCTGAAGTTCTGGAGCCGAAACAGTCCAACCGATACTCCCGTAGCCAGGGAGTTCTTCGCCGTTAACCTTGAACGCCGGCAACTCCGTGGGAAGGTAAATCAGCATGGCGACGATGGCACCTGCAAGTAACACGAGAGCTTTTTTCGGACCTGCTCCAGGTGCCTTCAAGATCGCACCAACGGCCGTGCCCGTCGGAAACCGTAGGCGTTCGATATCGATCATCTGCTTGCGCAATGGGACTATGAAGACGACTCCAAGGAGTCCACCGACAACACCCGCAAGTGTTATGAGCCAAAACCGTTCGGTCGTCATGGCTTCGCTGGGGTCACCCGCAAAGAGAAGGTAAACAACTGGAACGGTAAAAATGATTCCGGGGGTTGCCGCATTGATCGAAGACGCGATGGTCTGACCGATGTTCGTTTCGAGAATGGATCCTTGCCGAAGCAGCCCCCGCAGGAAGCCAAAACCGACCACAGCGGCAACCGTGCTCCCAGGAATCGTGAAACCAATCTTCAGCCCGGCATACGTAATCGACGCGTTCAGAATGATCCCAAACACGACACCGAACAAGATAGCACTGGGGGTGATTTCGCGATATCGCGTCTGAAAAACGTCACCCAGAAAGCCTTTGTCCTCGGTCGTTGTTCTTTCCGCATCGGCCATGCTGCGGTCCTCCCATTCCAATCGATTCCATTGCGAACCGGGAGAGCAGTCCGCAAATTATAACCGCGTATCAACGTGTCCAGCCAACGATACGAGACGAAGGCGGAAAGAGCAAGAGGCAGAGGGAATTTCTAGTAGTCAAGGAAGTTGGGTTTGGCAAAAAAAGGCAAACGTCGATCTGGTGGTTTCGGAAGGCATCAGATTTGACTCGCTTGGCCCACATCTCTCGTCGAGAGCGTTTCCCGTTTGCAGTGGGTACAGCGGTTTCGTCTTCAAAGTCCTCCGCCCCGCTTGTCGGGAGAAGGCCCCCAAACCCGAGCGAAGCGGGAATCATAGCGAGCGGAGCGGGGAACGCAGCGGAACAGGAAGGATCACGAAGTGGTCCTGTCTCGAGAAGGATTTTGGAGGTGTGGCACGTCGAGGTACTCCAAAACGTACCCGGTATGGCCGGCAACGCTCTAAACGTCCAATTCCTCGGCGTCGGCCTTGGCGGCTTGGTCCATGATGAACTTATACCGAGCGCTGGGGTCTTTTCCTAGCAAGGCCGAGAACGTCTGATCCGCATCGACGAGTTGGTCATCGATCTTGACCTGCAAAAGGGTACGGTTCTTGGGATCGAGCGTCGTGTCTTTGAGGTCCTTCGCGTTCATCTCGCCAAGTCCCTTGAAGCGGGTGATTTGATACTTGGCGTTGGCTCGGAGGTCCGTTTTGAGTTCTTCCAGATGGGCATCGTCCTTGGCGTAGTGCGTTTCCTTCCCAACGTCAAGACGATAAAGCGGGGGTTGGGCCAGGTAGACATGACCCTTCTCGATGAGTTGCCTCATGTGCCGGAACAGGAAGTCGAGCATCAAAGTGGTGATGTGGTGACCATCTGCGTCGGCGTCCATGAGCAGTATGATCTTGCCGTAGCGGAGCAGTCCATGGTTGAACTGTTCACCGATGCCCGTACCGATGGCCGAGACGAGGTCAGACAGTTCCGCGTTAGACATCACCTTTTTCGCGCTGAGGCCCTCGGCGTTGAGGATCTTACCTCGGAGGGGCAAAATCGCCTGTGTCTTGTGATCCCGCCCTTGTTTGGCCGACCCACCAGCCGAATCACCCTCGACGATGAACAACTCCGATTTACCGAGGTCCGTGGTCTGACAATCGTTGAGTTTCGCGGGCAATTTGGTACGGCGAGAGCCAGCCGATTTCCGTTTGACTTCGTTGATGGCTTCGCGTGAGGCTTGCCGAGCCTCGGCGGCTTGTTTGATTCGAAAGAGGATCTGATCGGCGGCCGTCTTGTTGTTGTTGAGCCAAGATTCGAGGGCGGGTAAGACAAAACTCTGGACGGAGTTGGTTAGCTCCGGGTTATTGAGTTTTTCCTTCGTCTGCCCCTGAAACATCGGTTCGCGTAGGGCCACCGAAAGGATCCCCACAACGCCTTCGCGGATATCTTCGGCGTTTATCGTCACCCCCTTGAACTTCACGTCGTGTGTGTCCATGTAACGACGAATCGCGCTCACAATGCCCTGCTTGAACCCACTTTCATGAGTGCCCCCTCCAGACGTGTAGATTCCGTTGACGTAAGACCGGATCGATTCGTCGGTCGATTCGGTCCACTGAAGCGTGACTTCCATTTTCTCGCCATTGTCACGCACGTGCGAAAAGGCAGCTTCGGTGATCGGTTTTTTCTTACCTTGTTCGATGATCTTGCGAAGATAATCGCGAAGGCCACCGGGGTGCGACAGATCCTTCCTTTCCTTCGTGATTTCGTTGATCAAGATGATCTTGAGCCTGCTGTGGATGTAAGACATCGCTTCCAGCCGTTCTTCGATCATCTCCGGGTCAAAGTGAGTCGTCTTGAAAATTTCTTCGTCGGGTTCAAAGTGGATCGTCGTCCCGGTCTGGCGAGAGACGCCGAGTTTCTCAAGTTTGCCCGAAGGTCGTCCTCGCCGAAACGACTGCTTCCATTCGTGGCCATCACGTTTGATCGTCGCGACAAGCTTTTTCGACAACGCGTTCACGACCGACGAACCCACACCGTGCAAACCGCCCGAGTGGATATAGCCCTGACCATCACCAAACTTTCCCCCCGAATGCAACACTGTCAAAATAAGCTCAAGGGCCGGCTTTTTATGTTTGGGATGCATGTCCACGGGAATACCACGCCCGTTGTCCGAGATCGTGACCGTATTGCCGGGTTTGTGGATCGTGACAGTCACAGTGTCGGCAAAACCGTTCAGATATTCGTCAACTGCGTTGTCGACTATCTCCCAAACGAGGTGGTGGAGTCCCTGTTTGCCAACGCCGCCGATGTACATCGACGGACGAAGCCGAACGTGTTCGAGACCCTCCAATACGGTAATGCTCTCGGCACCATACTTTTTCGTTGCTGTTGCCATGGTTGTTTGCCTTTTCGTGGTTCCGACCGATCTCGCGGTTGGGATTCTGGGGATTGGTTTGAATGGTCGGCCGTGCGACTTAATCAATCAGCTTTTCGAAATCGGCTAGTGTGTCCGCCTTGGGAAGTCCGTGCAGCAACTTCCGTAAGACCTCACGGTCGGTGATTTGGGTTAATTGGCCTGTGATTTTGGTGGCTTCCGCTTCGAACTTCGTCTCGAGAGAGAAAGATAGAGCCTCAACAAGACCCAGTACCACTCCTTCCTCTCGTCCCTCTTGTTTTCCTTCCTCGCGTCCTTCTTCACGAGCTTCTTTTCGCCATTCTTCCGCAATAGCCGATCGTTCCACTTTCCAGTCCTCCAATGCTTGTTCCCAAGACGACCTACGACCCATCTTGTCTGCCAAAATTAGCACGACATCCCGGTACGCTCCCCGTTTTCGACTATTTTCTTCGAGTTCGCCCAGGCTTTTCCAACGCTGAATAATATCATCCTGGTTCCCGCCCTGTGTCAATGGAACCCAAGGAAGCACCGCCCGTCCCAGTCTTTCTGCCTCGATCTCGTCAAGCAAAGGCGTTGCGTTCATTTCGCAAACATTGATCGTTTTTGGGCTCGCCAGCGATTTCAAGCCCGCGAGTTCCCATTCTTCTTCTGGATAAAGAGTTCCACGCCCTGTCATGTTGAAGACGAGCCCGGAAACCCAATACCGGCTGCCCGAGTGCTCGTCCGGTTTGATTTCGTGCCATACCGAACCGGTGCAAACATACATCCGCCCGAGAATCAAAGCGTCGGGTTCGGATTGCAATTCGGTCACAACGGCCCAAGGTTCCTGGTTGCCGTCTCGAGCCTCGAAAAGCGCGACCATGTCACGAATCCGATCGGCCTCTCCTATGAAGGGTACGTTGCGAGTATCGGCCCAACCGAGAAAGAATCTTTCGTTTCGTGGAAGGTTCAGCGTCCATTCGAAAAACGCCTGCGGATCAAGGCGGACCAGAAACCTACTCGCTTGATCCCAATCGTTCATCGCCATCCCCGAAGTTGTGTTCACTCGGCAGGTCGGAACCGCATAGAGCACAGACAAACCAACTGTCTTTGACGATATTTCGTTCACCACATCGAGTACATACTCGAAAAATCATCTTGAGGGTAAATTCTCCCGGGTGTGCGATGCCGATTTTCTCCAGAACACGTGACACCATGGACCACCATTCGGGTTCAGGACAATAACCGGTCGATTGATACGAATGAACATTTCACCTGCCGAAAACACGGGCTTCCCACCGACACAAGCGACGTGTTCGGAATTCCTTTCGGCAATGCGAAGTTGTTCGTGTTGATCGATCACAAACGTCAAGACGGCAACCGATTCCTCGTTGAAATTGAGATAGTGGGCCTGAAGCCAATTTCTTAGATCTTGCGTAGAGACAATGACGCTTCCTTGCGGAGCCTCACGACATCGCTCTCGAATTTCTGGTGGCCCGACGTAGGGATAGAGCTTCATGGGCAGCTAAAACAACTCCCCTTGCGAGTTTCCATTTCGTTCCGCCGAATTCCTCTTCACGTTCTGTCCGAGTTCCTCGATGTTATCCCAATCGACGAGTTCGATCGGCGGCGGGATGATTTCGGCAAAGCCAGATTGCTTGACGGCCTCGATGCCCCTGCCTCCACGGCTGACCGGTTCATATTTCGTTGGACGAAATTCCTTCTCCTTACCACCGGTCGTTCGGACCTTCAGGAAATCTCGTTTTTTCGAGATCAACGCACCTCCAAGGCAAGTCGCGTCATCACGAAGTTTCATCGCCAAAACGCCTTTTCCGGCACTGCCAACGATGTTGATCTGCTCGATCGGAAAGTGCAAAACATGCCCAGACGTGGCACACACCATGATCCCCGTCTCGTCCGTGACGACACACGCCATCACGACCTTGTCCTTCTCGACAAGACGAATGTACCGGCGTCCAGCCTTCGTCGATGGCGTCCGGTACCCGGAAAACGGAATGCGTAGCGTCTGACCCAGGGCGGTCACTGCCAACACGTAAGGTCCTGGAGCCGCCCCATCAGGCGCCGTGATTTCTTCAGGGACGAAACGTGGATCGGTCGTCGTCGCCTGTATGATTCGGACGTCGTCGCCGAGTTTAATGTACTTGCTCAGCGGTTCCCCGTAACCCGAACTCGCCGGGATATCGGTCGTCTTGAGCGTATAAGCCGTTCCGTCGTCGGCAAAAAAGACTACGCTATGGACCGTATTCCCAGGGACGACCGCAAGAACTTCGTCGCCTTCGCGGACCCGTGTTTTGATCTTGAGTTGTCCGTCTTCTTCATCGGCTGTAATGCGTCCGACGCGTTTGATCCAACCTTCGCGGGTGATCACAACGTTGGTGTTTTCGCGGACGATATAGTTCGTTTCGTCAAAATCGAGTTGGTCATCGGAGGAGGCCAGCTTCGTCCGCCGTCGTTGCTGAAATCGGTTCCCCAGTTCGGTAAGCTCGCCCTTGATCACGCCCCACATTTCTTTCTCAGACGCGAGGATTTTTTCGATCCGAGCGGCTTCGGCCTTTTTCTCTTTCAGCTCTTCGCGAATCTTTTTGATCTCCATTTTGGCGATTTTGTAGAGCTGAGCATCCAGGACGGCGTTGGCCTGTTCTTCGTCGATCTCGAAACGTTTGATCAACTTCTCCGCAGCATCTTGCTTCCCATCACTCTGGCGGACGATTTGGATCGCTTCGTCGAGGGCGTTGAAGATGATCGCAAATCCCTCAAGAATGTGGATTCGCCGTCGCAGCTGCCGGAGTTGATATTCGAAGCGTCGTTTGACGGTTTCATAGCGAAAATCGAGGAAATGCCGGAGGATTTCTTTCAGACCGATTCCTTTGACCGGTTGCGGCGCATCCTCGGGCCCCGGCACCAAACACGTCAAGTTGTAGGCGAAATTGTCTTGCAGCTGAGTGTGTTTGAAGAGATAAGCCATGACGATTTCTGGGTTCGTCCCAGCCTTGATGTCCAGGGCGAGCCGCAACCCCACCTCCTCGCTCGACTCATTCACGACGTCCGTCAGTTGTGGTAACTTTCGATTTTCGATGATGTCGCCAATGGATTCGGTGAGCTTGTCGGTTTGGACTCCGTAAGGCACGGACGTGACGATGATCTGTTCGCGTTTACCGTTTTTCTCAAGTTTCCATTCGCCCTGCACTTTGATCGTGCCAGTTCCCTCTTCGTAGATTTTTCGCAGGCTCGCACGATCCGTCAGAAGTTTCCCGCCAAGCGGAAAGTCTGGCCCTTTGAGCTTGTCGAGCACCTGCGCCGTCGTCGATTCCGGGTGGTCGATCAACAAGATCGCGGCTTTGATTGTGTCGTTGAGATTATGTGGAGGGATGTTCGTCGCCATCCCAACCGCAATCCCGGAACATCCGTTGACAAGAAGATTGGGATATTGGGCAGGCAAAACGACAGGTTCGTCCCGCGTTCCTTCGTAGTTGGGACGCATGTCGACGGTTTCTTCACGAAGCTCGGACATCAACGTCTCGGCGATGGCCATCAGCCTCGCTTCGGTGTACCTCCTGGCCGCCGGTGAATCTCCATCGATCGAACCAAAATTGCCGTGACCGTCAATGAGAGGAAACCGCATCACAAAATCTTGAGCTAGCCGGACAAGAGCGTCATACACCGCCTCTTCGCTATGAGGATGATAGTTTCCCGTGACGTCGCCCGTGATCTTCGCGCACTTCCGTGGTTTCGCGTCGGCGTAGAGCCGCAAGTCGTGATACATCGCGTAGAGAATTCGCCTCTGAACCGGCTTCAAACCATCGCGTATGTCGGGCAAAGCTCGCGACGTAATAACGGACAGAGCATAAGTCAAATACCGCCGTCTCGTCTCCTGGACGATCGAAGCATCTTGGATAGTTTCAGCCATGCTCGTGTCTTTCTCCGGTTCGGGATTGCTCGTTCTTTGCCCCGACTCTGCCTTGTTTTATCCCGTCTAACCATCGCCTTTTTGTTGACTCGTAAACGAAGCCACTTCCAACGTTGGTACAGTTGGTTCCGCGTTTGGTCATGCAAAGGGATTCTAGCACGGCCCTTCACGCCCACAAGTACGAAGTTCGTTTGAGGTTTGGCTGTCGAGAATTATTATCGGCAAGTTCCAACAACTTAACTCGACTTCCATGAATAGATCTCTTTGGTGAATATTTGTACATGCTAATACTGCCGTTCAAAAATAACAACCTTGGAGACCGCTTTTTTTCCCGTCGCAAAACTATAGCCCGATTGTCGCTTCCTCCAAGAGTTCGAACCATCAAGCTGCTCATTAAGTAATCAGCGATGGCCTTTTGCGAGAACCATTACTCACAACGGGAAAACCAGACCCATAAACCACTGCTCCGTGCTGCAGCAGCACAGAATTTCCGGGACACGCCGACCTTTCTCGGCTATAATTTTCAATAACAGCGATCGTCATTGTTCGGAACGATCATCATGACTCGCAATGAACTCGAACGGTCGATGTTGCAAAACGACCTTCCTTCACTGCCAACACGGGCAGCGTCGATCGGTCGCGACTCTTGGCCGACATGAACACGCCTCTCCTCCGACGTCGTTTGCCGAGCAAAACGAAGATTACTGGACAAGTACCTACTCAGATGACGGTCCGTTTTCTCCAAAACGATACACGATCTTTCGGTACGAATCCCATAACTTCACCACGCACTGTTTGCAGGAAAAAACTGATCGATCAAAGCAAGTTCGGGAGGAAGAAACCATGAAACGAATCTGTGCATGGTGCAACAAGGAATTGGGTTTCCTGAACCCAACAGAACCACCCGACACACCTATTTCACATGGCATCTGTCCAGCCTGCATGGTCAGATTGACCAACGAAGACCATACCTTTCGGACTTTCCTCAACTCCCTCGACCTTCCTATTTTCGTTGTTGACCCAGATGGAAGAATCCTCATCGCTACCGAGAAAGCGAGTGCTCTCGTCGGAACACCGCCCGAAAAAGTCGAGGGTAATCTTGGGGGCGATGCCCTGGAGTGCGCGTACTCTCGTCGTCCCGGTGGCTGTGGTAATACAATGCACTGCAAGACCTGCACGATCAGACAAACCGTGGAATCCACGTTCGCAACAGGAACAGCCTTCTCCCTGATCCCGGCCTATTTGGACAAACAAAGGAAGGCCCAAGCAACCAAAATCAGCTTCTTGATCTCCACGGAGCTGGTCAACGACGTCGTGTTGCTGCAAATCCATGAACTCAACAAGCCCTCCGCAGAAGACACACCCAATACATTCGGCCTACCATTGAAATTGCTTTAAAGGTCAACGGAAAACTACTTTGAAGTCCCTCGTTACCTCTTGGTCACTCGTCTGGACGATCCTCCAATCGGAACAATACCCACTTCTCATGCTCAGGCAAAGCCTTCCGCGTTTTAGCTCGAAATCGCCCGCCCCTGGGCAATCCTTGCATGTCTGACGGCACCGAAGGACACCTTTTTTAACTAAGAAAATACGCTCCTTTGATCTTCCTCCTACAAATAACATGACCAATCCGTCACGCAGCCAAGGAGCCCAGGGAATCACATGACAGAATCACCAGCAAAACCTTCCGCGACAACACAACCCGTAGTCGTAGTAGTTGGCGGCGGATTTGGAGGCTTGCAGGTCGTGCGAGCCCTCGCCCGTTCCCCAGTCCAGGTAGTCCTCATCGACCGTGAAAACTACCACCTATTCCAACCGTTGCTTTACCAAGTCGCGACGGGCGGACTTTCCCCGGCGGACATCTCGTCTCCGCTCCGGAGCATTTTTAAGAACCAGAAGAATGTCACCATCATTCAGGACGAAGTTCAAGATTTCGACATCGAAGGACAATCCCTGATCACTCGAAAATCACGCGTCCCCTACGACTATCTGGTTTTGGCAACTGGCTCACGGACGTCGTATTTCGGCAATGATCAATGGGCGGGGTATTCCCACGGACTCAAATCCCTCGAAGAAGCGATCGACATTCGCAAACAAATTTACGGGACGTTCGAGGAAGCCGAATGCTTGGCGGGAACGGAAAAGGACCCACGCCCCATACGCTTCGTGGTCGTCGGTGGTGGTCCAACCGGCGTCGAAATGACCGGTGCGATCGCCGAATTGACTCGCCACACCCTGCGAGGCGAATTCAAACGAATCGATCCGACGAAAGCCGAAGTCCTTCTCCTCGAGGGCGGAGGACGCGTCCTGGCTAACTATGACGAATCCCTCTCGAACAAGGCCCAAGAGGACCTGGAAGACCTCGGGGCTCACGTACGCACTAACACTTTCGTGACCAACATTGATCAGTCCGGTGTGAAGTTCAAGAATGAGCAACAAGAAGAAGAATTCCTGGAAGCCGACCTGGTGCTTTGGGCAGCGGGAGTGCGAGCGTCAAGTTTGTCTCGAAAACTCCACGAAAAAACTGGTGTGGAACTAGACAGAAGTGGCCGCATCTGCGTCAACAAAGATCTTAGCGTCCCGAATCATCCCAACATCTTCGCCCTGGGCGACATGGTCCTCTTCCTTGATGAGAAAAAGCAAAAGCCGTTGCCAGGAGTGGCTCCGGTCGCCATGCAACAAGGGTATTACGTCGGGAAAAAGATTGATCGTCAGGTCATCGGAGAAGAGACCGAAACTCCATTCGAATATACCGACAAAGGGATGTTGGCCGTCATCGGGCGGGCAGCTGCCATTGGGGACATTCGTGGGTGGAAGTTCACAGGCTTCTTCGCGTGGTTCGTATGGTTGTTTGTCCACTTGATGTTTCTGGTCGAATTCCAGAGCCGCGTTCTGGTCTTCATTCAGTGGGGGTGGAACTACTTCACGCGGAATCGATCTGCCCGGTTGATCACGAACACCCGAGAGTTACGATCCGATTGAGCGATTCTGGTCTCGATTTGTCTAGCCCAGACCTCTCCAAAACGAAACACCATTAGAAAACGAATAATCCGCATTCGTCGGCATCATTCGAGGTCACTGTGTTTCTGACCTCGAACTTCCGTGTAATCTCCGGTTTCCTAATTCTCAACTTTTGACCTTGTCTTTTGTCTCATGATTCACAGAGGTTCATGTCAACCATCAACTACTGGCCGCAGAACATCTGTGCCAAGGCCTACTGGAGTCAACACGAACTCCCGACCTACCAGGAACTCTTGCGGGATACGCGTGAGTGGCTCGAGCCACAGTCTGGCCAAACGTGGCTTGATCTTGGTTGTGGCGGCGGCCAACTGACCCGGGCGTTGTGGGAGAGGACGGCAGGAACGATCACACAAGTTGTGGCAATGGACTGTGCACCTCTCAACGAAAAGGCTTACTCCCAGCTTCGACAAGAGCTAAGGCCAACTCCTCGACCTGGGCAGATCGAATTCTGGGCTGCCGACTTCGCCACCGGACTCCCCCGCTACCCCAACGATACGTTTCACGGAGTCGTTTCGGGGCTTTCGATTCAATATGCCGATTCGTACGATTCGCAATCCAACCGATGGACGACAGAAGCCTACGACAACACGCTGTCACAAATCTTCCGCATCCTCCGGCCAGGTGGAACATTCGTGTTCTCCGTGAACGTACCCAATCCGTCCTGGAGTCGCGTCGGATGGGAATCGTTTACAGCCATCTTCCGAACCGATGACCCGGTTCGTTTTTTGGTCGACGGTTTTCGAATGTGGAAGTTCGGAACGTGGGTCAAGCAAGAAGCGGCTCGCGGACGGTTTCACTATCTGCCCATCCAGACTATATCTGGCAAGCTCTCACATTTCGGCTTTGTTGAGGCCGAACACCGTCTCACGTACGCCGAGCAAGCTTATCTCATCCGATGTCGGAAGCCTTGAATTCGTGCATGAAAACCATCATGGCTTGGATTTTGTTGACGTTTTCTCCTCAACGATCCCACCCGGCAGTTCTCCGAAGTAGTCTTTGACTGCCAAATACGGCATTGCCACCAAATACCCCAAACACAAGAACAAAACGACGGCCCGTTTCCCGGTTCCCTTTTTAGTACGAACCAAAGCGCTCGTCTGTCGAAAACCCACCACCGTTGCGACGACTGCCAGGATGTCGAGTGCAAGTGCTACTACACTCACTTTTCCCCACGCGAATCGAAAAGGAGCATCTTCGTTCGGTTTGGTAGCTTCGCGGTGAAAGACAAGCCAACGAATCGGCCAGCCGACAAACGTCGTTTGTCCGGAGAAATGTTCCAGAGTCAGAGTGTTTTCCGACGTGGTCTTTTGGTGCACGCGATTGAACTCGGCCGCGTGGGTCGTCACGAGCGTCACCATACCATACAAGATACTGGCCAGAACGACCCACCAGAGAAACCCACGTTGAACTGGTGGCGGCTGGTCCGACGATGTCTCTCTTGAAGAAATCGCCCCAGTACCTTTCTTGGAAGAGCCAGAGCTGTTTTTCTGAGCCTTGCTAGATTTGCGTTTCTTTTTCTTGGATTGTGCCATGAGTACGTCTTGTTCAGGTAGGAAGGACTCTGGCAAGGGAAATAAAAAAGCCCGCGATTACCGCGGGCTTTGTGAGCGTAAAGGTGCGGTCGACTTATCGAGGGTTGGACATGTCCATCTCGATGTCTGACAAATTGACCTCACGCTCTTCCTTGTCACCGTCGGAAACCTTCTCCCAATCGCCCGTCAAGCGGCTTTCGGGTTCTCCGTGCAACTCGATTTCCCTTTGGCACTGAACACACGTTGTACTGAACGGCAAAGCATTCAATCGCGCGACAGGGATTTTCTTGGCACAAATTTCACACGTGCCATAAGCACCTTGTTCCAACTTCGCCAGGGCTCGATTGATCTGGTTGAGTTCTTTCGAGTCCAGTTCGGCAAGCTGGGATGCAATTTCATCGCTTCCAGTTCCAAAGGCCTGGTCAGCACTGTCGCCTTCACCATTGTTCGGACCAGAAAGTTCATCGAGTTCGCCACCCAATCGATTGAGCAGGTCGTCCCGACGAGCCAAGAGATTTTTATGTAAGCGAAGCAGAGCATCTCGCCGAGCCATGGCTCACCACCTTTCACTTCGAAATTCAATGTGATCCAAAATGATCCGAGGCTGATCGCCCACAATCATAACACGAGCAATATAGGTGCCAACGACTTGGGAAATCAACAGTCGAATTCACTTTTTCTATAAATCTATTCCAGGCAATGACTTCAGGACTCCTGCATTCCCCGAAATTAGTACAGAAATTTAGCTTTCCAAAATAATCCGACTTTTCTGCCGCATTCCGACTTGCAATTTCCGCACACCGGAAAAACTGGAGGCGACAGGTTGCACTAAGTATATATGACCGGGGAAAGAGTGGTTGGTAAAAATGAACAAATGCTTGAAAGAAATTTTACAGAACATCCGACAACATGTGGACGGTCGAATAGGGGAGGAAAAAGGGGGATCGGACCACTAATTAAGGGAGTTCTCGAGCGATTCAGGCTTGTATTGGGTACAGTCATTTCGTTTTCAAAGTCCTTCGCCCCGCTTGGAGAGTTTCCGGTTTTGGACAAATGATTAGAAAAGCAAAGCTAGTGCATCTTCCAGGCTAAAAATAGGGGTTGATAGGGGTTGTCTGTTGGTCGTGTTGTTGGGAAGATTTCCTTATACCAAGGAGGCTTCCCATGAACAAAAAGTATATTGTCCGGCTCTCCGATTCAGAGAGAGAAACGTGTCACGAAGTCATCAAGAAACTCAAAGGTACGTCCCAGAAAGTTCGACGGGCTCACATCCTGCTTAAAGCCGATGCCAAAGGACCAGCCTGGACCGACGCCCAAATCGCTGACGCTTCCCACTGCCGAATCCAAACCATCGAAAATCTCCGAAAACGGTTCGTTACCCAGGGATTCGAGCAGGCTTTGGAACGAAAGAAACGAACCGACCTACCGACATTGCCCAAGCTCGATGGACAAGGCCAAGCCAAACTCATTGCCCTGCGGTTGGGCAAACCACCTGCTGGCTACCGACGTTGGACTCTGCGTCTTTTGGCCGACCAACTCGTGATGTTGGAAGTCGTCGCCTCGATCAGCCAAGAAACGGTTTGCTAGGTTTTAAAAAAACGGCATGACCAAAGGCGTGGTTGGTATTGGGTAATTCCACCGCGAAGCCTTTGAGCCATCGGTCGCGAGAAATGATGTCCGTCGAATTGAGTTTTATTACACGCCAAAGCACGGTAGTTGGTCAAATATAGCCGAAAGCGAACTGAGTTGCCTGACAAGGCAATGTTTGAGTGATCGACGGATTGGACAGACCGAGATTCTCGATTCGGAGATTTGAACGTGGACCGAGCAAATCAATGGAAAGCAAAGAGGGGTAGATTGGAAATTTCGAATCGACGAGGCGAGACGAAAACTCAAGCGACTCTACACCAAAATTAAGACTGGATGATGCTCGAGATTCCTCCTTCGTTCTAGACGGCTTGACCCGGGCTAGTTACAAGGCATGTGCAGGAACAACTTGCTAAATCTGATCAATCCTTGCACGGTCCTTGAATTTGAGTACAATTGTGGAGTGCCCATCTTATTTGAACTGTTTACCCGGAGTTCGGGAAATGAATAAGATGCGCATTGAACCTGCCTGTAATTCTCCTTCCCCACTCTCTTCTCACAAACAGGTCAAGAATCAATCACAATGACCTCAATCCACCAACCGAGCATTACCTCCGGCTTGTAAGGTCAAACAATGTGCTTGATAAGGGTTTACTCGCCAAAGTGATAATGCAGACTTAAAGGCAAACCTACAGTTGTGCATTGTGTTGAGAGCGCGATCTTTTGATCTACAGTTAACGTACGAGGAAAGAGAATGCAACATTTAAAACTTGGACTATCAACAATGTTGATTTACTGGCTCACGACAGCTCCTGTAAGTGCAGTCCAGTACTATTACTCCGACCGGAATTCGTTCCGGGAAGCCGTGGCTTTCTACAACGGGACCCTCGACTCGGAGAGTTTTGAGGGCTCCTTCGGACGTCAGGGGCCTTCCACATTTGAGTTTGAGGACTTCTCGGTTTCAGAAACCAACGGATTGCTCGACATTGTGACTAGGAGTATAAGGCCATCCGCTGTGACAGACGGGGATCGTGCCATTAGGTACTTTGATGATGGCAATAGTGTCGGTACTTTCTTTAGTTTCGATACCGAAATTAATGCTTTTGGTGTAGATCTGAATACGGGCTTTCACGTCGATGTCACCATCGGGGGAAGTGTAGCCCCTTCCCAGATAGTGGAAACACCAACGTTCTTTGGCGTGATCGATACGCACAATAGTTTCAATACGATCACCTTCGATGCTGAAGGCTTTGGTAACGTTTACTTCGATCATGCTGAGTATGGATTGGTCAGCCCCAGTGTGGTTCCCGTCCCACCGTCGTTAGCCATGGTGGGCATCGGCATTGCTACCATCTCTCTGAGCACTTTCCGCCGTCGTCGCCTGAGGAAGCAAAAACCCTAAGCCAGGAATCCTGAGAACCATCAAGAACCAAGAGTCCTTTCGGCTCTTGGTTCCCTTTCACATTTACGCTAATAAACTTTGCTTTTAAAGGCTTCATGAAAATAGCTGCAGACATAGTCACCCTCAGAAGAGCATGATATAGCTTTTTTCAATAGTTGTTGGTGCATTTATGATAGGGCAGAGAGAGTGCGTTTACCGCACCGGCGCTTGCAAGCCAAAGCTGTTTGTGGAAGCGTTTCGAAAATCCTAAGTGCACCAAAGGCGGGTTCTTCGTTCGACGCACAACAAGAAACCGATCAGAATGATGCTTCACTCATGATTGCAGCCATTTTCGAGCTGAATCGTCAACACAACTCAGTTCATAACAATCCCCCAGACTTTCAGTGACATTGCTTGGACTTAAACCGAACCTGGTCAGTGAATTCTGCTCGCAACTGGCGGGACCTTCTGGTCTTGCAAATTCTATTCACTCCAGTTCAAGTTCAGTCAGACGCTTCAGTTTCACCCAAACGAAAACAAGTTCGATTTCACTTTGGTGTTGGTGGTGCGGAGCTGCCAGGGCTTCGGCTCTTCTCCTGTACTTTCTTTCCCCGTGATTTCCCCACCCAAGGAAATTGCGACGTTCCTCTTCGTAGCTCTGGTCGAATGCTGGACGCGTTGGAAACGTAGCCTTACAATGTTCTCGCGCTCCTCGAGTTGTTAGGCGATCATACGCGTCCTCTAGACGAGAAACTCCGTGGAGCAGGAACCATATTTTGGAAGTTACCAGCGTTTCGAAATCCGGAAGTAGAAAACTGAGAATTGAATAATGAGAAAGCAGATTTTATCGGCAGCCCTCGTGATGATGGCATTGTCCCTGTTCGGCGGGTCAGCATGCGCAACAGATGCCAAACCCGGCAACAAGAACGAACGGATGAATGTACTGTTTCTGATCGTGGATGATCTCAATACATGGTTGCTTTCTGATCCCGACCGTTACACGGGAAAGGTCATTGCTCCCAATATTGTTCGCCTCGCCCAAAGTGGGGTGAATTTCAAATATGCCTACACCGCTTCCCCCAAATGCAGCCCTTCCAGAACTGCATTTCTCAGCGGCGTTGCACCCTGGAAGTCTGGGGTTTATGAAAACGGACACTCAACCGCAGCAAGCCCTGCATTGAAGGATGTGATTCCATTGATGCTATTGTTGAAGAATGCCGGGTATTACACAGCCGGTTCCGGAAAAATATCCCACGGCTACCCTGACCGAGGTTGGTGGCACAAAAGCGTGCGGCACGGTTGGAGAGTTCCCCCGCCGCCGGGTGCGCCGCTCAATGGCTTAAACAAACGCATAACCGAACAGGACTGGGGACCAGCAGCCCAGCCTGAATCGGAAATGGGGGATACCAAGAATGCCGACTTCGCCATCGAGCAGTTGAAAAAGAAGCATGATAGACCCTTTCTCATATCGTGTGGCATTTTTCATCCACACTTTCCCTGGTATGTGCCTCAGAAATATTTGGATATGTATCCACTGGAAAAGATCGCCATCCCCTCCATCAACCCAAAAGATCAAGCGGACATCCCCGATGCGGGGAAGAAGCTCATTCGATCGGGACTGTTAGAGAAGGCGGTGAAGGCTGGTCAGCAGAAAAAGATGATCCAGGGATATCTCGCCAGTACCACCTACGCGGACGTACAGATCGGAAGAGTTTTAGAAGCACTGGCAAATAGCCCTTACGCGAACAACACAATTGTTATTCTCATCAGTGACCACGGTTTTCATGTCGGTGAGAAGCAACACGTCGCCAAGGGCACCCTTTGGGAAGAAGCAACTCATAGCTTGTTGATGATGCGCGTTCCAGGCATGACGAAGGCGAAGGGAATTTGCACGAGCCCAGTGTCGCTGTTGGACGTGTATCCAACATTGGTCGAGTTAACGGGTGTCGCCCCGCCAAAACATCATCTGGATGGAACCTCCCTTGTGCCCCAGTTGAAAAATCCGGATACCGCCAGAAGGAAGCCCGCGATAATGGCCTTTGATGAGCACATTTCTGTTCGCGCGGGTCAGTATAGGTACATTCGCTACAAGGACGGCTCCGATGAACTCTATGATCGAGCTAAAGATCCCCGCGAATGGAAGAACCTGTCGGCGGATCCGAAATCTGCCTCGATCAAATCCAAATTGAATGGACTGCTACCGAAGCCTGACGAAATGAGTCCTGCGATGCCGTCTTTGCGTGGGAAGCGAAAGAACAAAAAGCAGAAAAGAAAGGGTAACAGGAAAGTAGATGACACTGTGGAACTGAGGATTAGCCCTTTGGAGATGTTGAGCCGACCTACAGTTGGTTGGGCAAATCCCAGTAGTTTGAATCATGTCTATTCCCAGAGCCTCCGCTTGAAGATGCGATAGGCGACGAGCGAGATGGCTAACAAGGTTATGTGTACACGTTGCGTATTGAGCGGACGTATGTTCGTCCGCCTTTCTATCTTTCCAAAGGACAACAGGCACATGAAAACGCATTGGTTTTCTCTCACGCTATCTTGTTTGGCCGTCCTTCTCTTTACAGGAACTGAAACGTGGTCGAAAGGCCCTCTACCGAAATTCACTTTCAAGGGGATTGTGCTCCATCCCAAGGACCTCGCGTATGCTCCCAAGAATGATTTGATACATCCGACCATCATCAAGACAGAAGGACGGATCAAGAATCCTTTGGGCAGGTACTACATGTATTTTGCACCGCACAGACACATTGCGATCAGTATGGCTTACTCTGATAGCATGGAGGGGCCTTGGACGGAGTATAAGAATAACCCAGTGATCAAGGGACCATCAGCTCCGGACATCCGTTGGATTGAGGAGAAGGGCAAGTTCTACATGTGGGGGCACAAGAAAAACTCTCAAACCGAGTTATGGACCAGCGAAGACGGGATTCGATTCAAGTACCATAGTGTCAGCATCACTGCGAAGAAGATTGGAACTCGTAACGCCACTTATACCAGGGTTTATAGATATCCACAGGAACAGTACGGTAGCAAGTACATAATGGTCTATTCAGGGTTCATCGTAAAAAGAGGGATTCGATGTGTTTGGTTGGCTCATTCCAAGGATGCCGAAAATTGGGTCCAAATGACAAGCCCGTTGGTGGAGCCGATCGAGGAAGATAAGAACGATCTCTACGGTCCTTCCTTTTTCCGGTGGAAGGGCAAGAATTATATTGTCTTCCAGGATCACACATCATGGCGGGGTGGGAACATTAAATACGTCGAGGTGGACAGCGAGTTTAGTCCAGTTGGGACTAAAGGGAAGCGTTTCGTGTTGATGGATCCTCCATCCGGTCCACCACTTAACGATCGTTATCGTGGTGCGGAATTCTATCGCGAGAATGACACAATTTATCTGTATTCGAGTGCTTCCAAAAATCCGAGGCTTATCGTGTATGCGACGGCGAAAGCTACGGCGGACTAACTCACGCTGCTAAAACAGAGATTTTCATTGGGGGTTTCTTTCTCGAGTGGACGGTCTTCCAAGTCGGAAAGACGGCGGATAATCTTCGGCAGAACCGTATAACGATTTGGAGCGTAAGATATTGGTTTTTGCACAGTCCACACACAGGAAAATGGAATGAGTGCGGTTTCAAAGTGGGTGTTGGGCTGTTGCCTTGTTGGTTGCATCGGAGTCCCAACTGACGGTATTGCCTCGCAGTGGAAAAAGACTGCTGGAACGACCGCAGTGACGAATGGGAAAACGAAAACGTCGGTTTAGAAAGCATCTGACCAAGTAATCGATACAAGTTGAGGAGCGTTGATCATGAAGGTATTTGCGATCTGTTTGGCTTGCATACTGGGACTCGCGTCGGGTGCTTGTAGCGCAACCGGCGGCGAGAAGAAGCCCAACATCGTGCTCGTGATGGCGGATGATCAGGGGTGGGGCCAGGTTGGTTATAACGGCCATCCACACTTGAAAACGCCTAACCTTGATGCGATGGCCGCAGCCGGCATTCGCTTCAACCGGTTTTATGCCGCGGCGTCGACTTGCTCTCCGACGCGGGCTTCGGTTCTGACCGGGCGAACTCCAAAGCGAACCGGTGTGCCCGCGATTGGTAATCGACTCTGCCTACAAGAAAAGACGCTCGCTCAAGCTCTGAAAAGAGCAGGTTACGTGACCGGCTTTTTCGGCAAGTGGCATCTGAACGGGGTGGGTGGACCGGGCGTTCCGATTCTGCCCGACGATCCGAACCATCCGGGCCACTATGGTTTCGATGAATGGCTTGGCGCCACCAACTTTTTCGGCTTGGATCCCTTGATGAGCCGCAAAGGTAAATTTGTGGCTCTGAAGGGTGAATCATCCGAGCTAATGGTGACCGAGGCCCTTGGTTTCATGAAGAAGCAACGCGATACTCCCTTCCTGGCTGTGATATGGTACGGCTCTCCACACTTCCCGTTCGCTGCCAGCGATGAAGATACGAAGGGGTTACCCCAAGGACAGCGAGGAAGACTGGCCAACCATCTCGGAGAGATCGTGGCGATCGATCGCAGCATCGGCATGTTGAGGAAGGGATTGCGAGACATAGGTATCCAGAAGAAGACTCTGGTGTGGTATTGCAGCGATAATGGAGGACTTGAAATCGATCCGCATTCTGTTGGGAAGCTGAGGGGGCACAAAGGCAGTCTTCACGAGGGTGGTGTCCGGGTCCCTGGAATCATCGAGTGGCCGGGCCGCATCAAACCGCTGGTCACCGACTTTCCAGCTTCGACGATGGATATCATGCCGACCATTGTCGATTTGCTTGATCTCCCGAAAAATTCTCAACTCGCCGTGCGTGATGGGGAAAGTATTGTGCCGCTTTTCCAAGGAAAAACCCCCAAGCGACAACGGCTCATTCCGTTTACAGGCAAGGGTAGTGCCTTCATCGACGGGAAGTACAAACTTCTTAGTTTTGGTAGAAGGAGGAAGCTCGAATGGAAGCTGTATGATCTGGAGAGTGACCCCAGCGAAACGAAAGATGTCTCTGGGATGCATCCTGAACGGTTCAAGAAAATGAAGGCTGAGGCGGATAAGATCCTCGAGTCGATTGAGGCTAGCGCGTTAGGTAAGGATTATCCAGAAGGTAAAGTGATTCAGCCACGGCGGCACGAAAGATGGTACCAAATGGAGGCGTATAAGCGTCACTTTGAGACCTTTCAGCGGCTAAAACCTGGATTTCGGATTCCGGGGATGAGATAAGGACAAATGACCTGGTGGACATAGAAGCTGGTGAGCCTATTGAGGTATTCCACTGGCTCGCTCGGACTCCGGAATCTTGTGGACGTGAGCAGGAATGGCCCGTGAGGTTTAAGCAACGAGTGACAGCAGTATGTATCAGACACGCCAAAGTGCTGAGTTTTCGAAGGTTACAGGAGGACGAGCGAGTCGCGTCGGAGAGAATTGTGTACGGCCAATTCACTTCACCGAAACCGTCTGGTGTCTTGGTTTCTGTTTATGGAGATGGGAATGCCACTGAAAAATTGTCCCGCATGCCAGAGCCAGGTTTCGGTCGAAGCACCGCTCTGTGTTCACTGCGGACATCCGCTGCAGCCTAAAGACTCAACGCAACTACACATCAATCGCAGTTTTATCGGTCTGCTTGGCTTCCTGTGTGCTGTTGCGGCATTTGCACTGATCACAGGGCTCCATTCCTGGTACATCCACAAGAGTGCAGAAGCGTTGTTTGCTCCCATGGTAAAGGCAATACCAATTGGTGCCATCGTTGTTGGAGCGTTGTTTTTCCCACTTCTTGGGTTCATCTGGTGCTTACGCAACTGGCATGTAGTTGCTGTTTTAATTTTGGTGGTTTGGCTGGGAGCTCTGCTGAATGCTCTCATGACTGCGATAGCAATCGTGTTAGTTGGCCTATTGTTTGGACATCCTGCCTGGCACCGTTGGCTAGGTCCGGGTGGTATAGGGAAGGTTCATCTTGCGGCCCAAGTTGCTGGAGTTGTTCTGTTTCCTTTCTTGCTCGTGTTTTGTCGGCTTCGTGGGGGAAACAGCTTTATTAGTCAGCACAAGTCAGTTGTCGTCGAACGACTCCACCTCCCGAGTGATAAAGGAACAAGCTAACGCCGAGGAAACTACGGACCATTGACGGTTCCTATGGATATATCCGTGTGATCTACCCTTCTTCCGAGACCAAAGATGCGTGACTTCACACTTGCACTTGACGTGAACGAGCATGTGATTTTCTTTTACTGCAATTACCAACCATCTGTAAAAAATGTAGGTGGCTATTTCGGTCGGGTATATCCTGATGGCGGCTTATTTGGTAAATCGTTTGTTGAATTGTGGGTACTTGGAACTGGTATACACAATATCCAACTAGACGACAGACAACAAACGTCACGAGGTACAAAGCCTGATTTTGACGACGATCGAGATCAATTTGAGTGGTTTAGATTGGCTCTGTTTGGATATCAACATGGAGTGTTCACGCAAACAGAAGTGCTAATGCGTGCTCTTTTGGCATATACTCCAAATTTCGAAGACTGCGTTCGACATCTTGCTCCTGACTTCTTGCGTGAGTTGTTGCAAGGCTTCGCATTGCGTATGCCCGAGGACCTTTCTGACCGATCTCCGGATCATGTTGATTTCTTCTCGTCATCTGGAACTGGTACAAGGATTCCTGACCGTAACGTTGAGCTGTTGTAAAAGACAATTGTCGAGCCGGTCAGGCTTGGAACATGATAAGATGCAAAAAATAGTTTTGTTTCCCAGTCTTATTCTTAAGCTGTAACAACGCTGCTCGGCTTGGAGCACCTAACCTACATTTCTGATAGATCGAAGTGGATGACTGTGCCGTTGTTGATCGATGACAGGATCGAAGCCCTATGCGATCGGCAGCTAACATCTGAATCTACCGCTCCGAGATGCGGGAGAGAATTTGATAGTAGACTGTCAGAGGATGATCGAATTCGACACTGTAGGGAAAAGCAATGGAGTGGGTCGACTTTGATTATGTGAGTACAAGGGAACTGACGGACAAGACTGTCGACTTGCTTGCTGGCGTTGGGATTGGTTTTCGGCAAAGGATCGAGAAGGGTCCTGGAGGCCGGCGGAGATATGTGATTGCAATTCATTCCGAGGATTTTCAACGGGCTGAGAAAGTGCGATCGGAAGCAAAACTGCGCGAGTTGGAAGATTTTGCTCGAACGTTACGATTTGTTCGCCAAGTCTTTACCGACCGAGATATGCTGGTGTCCTTGGAACCGGAAGATAACACCGGATTTATCGTTTCCAGGGTCTATCATGGAGAACCGTTCGATGAGACCAAGTTCCGCATAGTAGGGGGAGGATGGGACCACGAACACTGTTGTTTGTGCTATGAAAAAGTGCTTCCCGACGAGGAGTGGTGGGTCGCTCATCCTCCTGATTACGAAGATGCGTTCGGCTTGTGTTTGGCTTGTTATGGTCGGTTGTTTGGTCAGAATTCCGACGACTCCGCTGCTCGAACCTAAGGCCGATATGGTCGTTGATTTTGGAAAGTAGCACGGCTCAGCTGGTTCTTGATGCAGATAGGGATTCTTGTCTGGGGACACACGGTCACTCAACAGAAAAACTTGTCCCAATCGCATTTGTTGCTATCGTAGTTGGGTTGGTGCTGCCAGCTCACCTAAAGTAGCATCGGCTCTTGCTTCCCAAGGAACTGAATTGTGTTGGCTCGGCCACACGGGCTGTTGACCTTCCTGTGGGCACGCTCGTTCCGCCCGACTTCGTTCGTCTGGACACCGTCCTGGAGTTCTTTGACTGTCTTTTTGGCTATGTTTGCAGAGGACCTGACGCCGCTTCTTGAGATTTCTATAATATTCATTTGACTCTACCGATCCACGAGCTTCCTTGGAGGCTCGTTTTCTTCTTTTCCGGAGCCGATCATGCCGATTCAAGTTGAAATCCCTGCTCCGATGCGAGAGCATACCGATGGACAGGATATCGTCGAGGCTACTGGTGGGACCGTTGCTGCAGTTATCGCGAACGTGGGTGAGAAGTATCCGTCCATTACCGATCGACTGTTTGACGATGGAAAACTTCGTCGATTCGTCAATTTATTTGTCAATGACGAGGATATTCGTTATCTCGACGACCTCGATACTGAAGTGAAAGATGGTGATAAGGTCAGTATCATTCCCGCTGTCGCTGGGGGCTGAGTGTTTATGGCGCAGAAGAATAACGACTCCGAGAACGAATTTTCGGACCAAGGATTTGCCGAGGAAGCCCTCTCCGACGAAGAATACTTTGGTGAAGATGACGAACAACAAGTTCCCGACGGAGCCGCGCTTTTCCCTTTGATTCCAGAGGAACTCGGGGTACACCCGTTGCTGCTTTCGAGCTTGCAAGCGGTTGTGTTTCTCGTCGGATCGACGGAGCGTGTAGTCGAACCGTCGGCATCCGAAGAAGTTCTGCAGTATATGTTGACGTACTTTCAACGATTGGAAGGTTCGCAACTCACACGAATCCAGGAAGATGTGCAAACACTTTTTGGATTTGCCAAGCAAGAGGGTTGGACCAAGCAGGAAGTGCGTTTTTTGAAAGAAATCCTGAGCCATTTTGGCCCGGAGAAAACTTAATCATGAGCACAGCAACGACACCTGAAGCGAATCCACTGGAACGATATAGTCGACAAATGCGTTTTCCGGGCGTCGGCCAGGAAGGGCAAGAAAAGTTACGGAACAGCCGCGTGACAATCTGTGGTTGTGGCGCCCTTGGAACCGTGCTTGCGAATGCTGTCGTGCGGGCCGGGGTTGGTCATGTGCGAGTTGTGGACCGTGATTTCATCGAGATCCATAATCTCCAACGCCAGGTGCTTTTTGACGAGCAAGACATCGCCGAGAACTTGCCGAAGGCCGAAGCTGCGGTTCGAAAGTTGCGCAAGGTCAATTCCGAGATTAGTATCGAAGCGGTCGTCACGGACATCGACCGCACGAACATCGAAGAATTGGTTGCGGATGCGGACGTCGTTCTCGATGGCACAGATAATTTCGAGATTCGTTATCTGATTAACGACGCAGCTGTGAAGCTCAACAAGCCGTGGGTCTATGGTGGATCGATTGGCAGTCACGGGATGACCATGACCATCCTGCCGGGAGAGACGCCTTGCCTGAGGTGTGTTTTCGAGGCGGCCCCGAACCCTGGCGAAGTCGGGACGTGTGAAACGGCTGGGGTTCTCGGACCGATTGTTAACATCGTTGCGAGCTTCCAGGTGGCAGAAGCTATGAAAATTTTGACAGGGAATCTGGACAAGGTCAATCGCGAGCTGGTCAACATCGACGTCTGGGAAAACACGTTTCGTCGGATCAAGATTGCCAAGCTCCTCGGCAAAGTCGATTGTCCGTGCTGCCAGCACAATAACTTTGAATGGCTCAAGGGGGAACATGGCTCGCACACGACGAGCCTTTGTGGTCGGAACGCCGTCCAGATTGCTCATCGGTCATCTAATAAATTGAATTTCGAAGAGATGGCCAGGCAGGTTCAAATCCGCGGCGAAGAGGTGAAGTTCAACCGATTCATGCTCAAGTTCGAAACCGATGGTCACGAGTTTACCGTGTTCCCCGATGGGCGGGCGATTATCAAAGGCACGCACGATATCGAGAAGGCTCGAACGCTGTATGCAAAGTATATTGGGTATTGAGCGGTGAAAAGGTAAACGGTGAAACAATATCTCTGCGTTTAGAGCGGTTCACGTTCGTGTTGGGTACGGTTCGAAGCCGCCGAGATCCTAAGGCTAAGAACTTCTCAAGCTCAAGAGCCCTTCTCGAGATAGGACCACTATACTTCCAACGCCGCTGCGTTTCCCGCTTCGCTCGCTATGATTCTCGCTTCGCTCGGGTTTGGGGCCTACTCCCCTGGAGCGGTCGGATGAATAGGAGTCGTGATCGTTCTGGAGTTCCGTAGGTTCACACCCACGACCAGGATCTATCGCCCCTTCGGGGCTGAAAATCTAAAACACGAAACTTGTTTAACCGGACTACCCGTGTGTGGATAAGGACTTTGAAAACGAAAAACCTGTACCCAATACAAGCGGGAATTGATCTCAGGCAGCGGGAAGAAGGCGGAAGCCAACACGCTGAAGTATTGGCCTTCCGCTTTAGACGTGAGGTGTAATGAATCAATTTCCGAGTTAGTTCTTCTTGCTGGTCGTGAGGTCCTTCAGGTAGATGTTTTTCCAGCGAACTTCGTATGGTCCTTGCTTTGCAGGGATGCTGTGGACCTGAAGCGCGATGAAACCAGAAGCCATGAAGCCGGCGGATTTCCCTTTCTTGCCTTTACCCTTTTGCAGACTCCGCATGTCCTTGAAGTCCACGATCTTCTCGCCGTTTAACCATGTCATGATGTGAGGACCAACGGCTCGGATTTTGTAGCTATTCCACTCGTTATTTTTGAAGATCTTGTGGCGTTCCCCTTGACTGAGCCAGCCGGTGCCCAAGTCTTCGCCGTATACCCAACCTGCCGAGCCGTTGGTGGCGATCTCGCATTGAGGTCCGTGAACGCGACCGGTGAAACTGCCGCGTGTCTTGGAACGGAATTGGACGCCGGAGTTCAACTTGTTGTCGACCTTGACTTCAAACTTGAGTTCGAAGTCGGAATAATCTTTCGTCGTGCAAAGGAACGAGTTTGGGCTTCCTTTCATCGTTTTGCCAACGACGCAGCCGTCTTCGACACTGTAGGTAGCAGTTCCGTTGCGTTGTTTCCATCCTTTTAAGTTCTTACCATTGAACAGCTTGACCCAACCTTCTTGTGCATGCGTTTGGGCAACAGGCCCAGCTACGAACACAACACCAGCCAACACAACACCCAAAATCCAGCGGTTCATTGATGCATCTCCTTGTAAGAAAAATGGTTGACGAAGGCTCATAGTACCAATGTGGAATCACTGTCGCCAGTTGCTATCGCAAGAAGAATTGGAAATCGTGCAACATTGAAGGGGTTTTCATTCGTCTTAGTTTTGGTCGGGGCGTGCTCGGGAAGTTTTGCTGGAGTGGCTCGCTTCCGTTTCCATTGGAACGCTCGGAAGAACGGACAATTCAAGTTTGCCCGAGTGGAATTCTGAAGTCGTCAACCAACTGGAGAACGCTATGTGTTTTATCAGGATAGGGACGCTGGTTGTCAGCTTGTTGGTATCGACAGTTGTCGTTGGCGGAGAACGACCGGCAAAAACAGCTCGTCTCGATGTCTTCGCTGATCCATTGCCCAGAGGGGCCATTGCGCGACTCGGAACCACTCGTTGGCGGTTGTTCGAAAGTCCCTTGCTGTTTTCTGAGGATGGAAAAAAAGCAATCGTTGTTGGCCGCAAACCTCGTCTGATCGATGGAGTCACGGGCAAGACATTGGTGACGTTTGACATTGGTTGCCGCTCTGCTTTCTGGATGCCGGACAATAGCACCCTTCTCGTGGCTGGAAATGCCGACTCCAATAAGTCCTCCATAAACGGGTTGTATTGTCTCGATCTCAAGTCGGGTCGAGTGGTGCGAAAGGTGAGGCTCGAAGCTGACTATGTTTCCTGGTCTGCTGATGGTCAACGGTTCCTCTCCGGTACCCGACTTTTTGGAAGTGGTTGGGTTGAGGTGAAAGTATGGGACTTGAAGTCTGCCGAGGTTATTCGTGTGTGGAAGAAAGTCCAAGGTGAGCCTTGGCTGTCGCCGGACGGGAAGACGATAGGCTTGCGAACGAAGACGACGATGATCCTCCGGGATGTCGGTGACGGAACTGAAGTTTGTCGGTGGAATTGTACGCTTCCGAAGATTTTTGGAACTCATCGGTCGAGGCGATTTCTTTTTTCTCCTGATGGCAAGATGGTGGCGTGTACGGATCGAAACGGGGTCACGCTTTGGGATGCTTCGACGGGACATCCTTTCTCTGTGGGAAGGCTTGGGCCTTTGTTGAAGACGGGCTCGGAACCAACTTCGTCACTGAGGTTTAGTGGTGATGGTCGGTATTTGGCTGCCGGTACTCGTCGAGGGGATGTGTATTTGTGGGACCTACGCAGCGGGAAGTTCCTGGATTGGGGAACTCAGGTCGGCCAAGGGGAGCCAGTCACCGTTCTCGACTTTACCACCGATGCGAAAATGCTTGTCAGTCAGTCCTACAGAGTTCCTTCAGCGAGACGATGGAACATTACGACCGGCAAAGAGATAGTCTTGCCAGGAGCCAATGCCAGAGGTGTTAACAGGGTCACCTTTAGTCCGAACGGCCAATGGATAGCGACACTTGGGTGGAAGGAGCCAGTTTCCGTCTGGGACGCTCGGACTGGGCAATTGGTCCAGCGTTTTCGTACACAGGAGGACTTCGGGCATTCGAGTCAGACTCCCATGGTCTTCCTCCCGAGTGGTCAATTTCTCGCGAGTGGTTATGACCACTTTTTATCAGTGTGGGACTGGAGGAAGGGCCAACTGCATTATCAAACCAAGGGCGGTGGGCCGAACGACCCCATGATTCCCGACGCTGATCGGTCTCGGATTTTCTGTACGAATTGTGCTTTGGATCATGACCGGATCGTGGTTCGGTTCCAAGGTAAAGTCAAGGAGGTGCTCGGTGGACTGCGAGGCTTCGGTTGTGCAGAACGCACACAGATATCCTGGAGCCGACTTGGCATTTTCGACATCCGACAGGGGAAAATCGTCGAGTCGTTCCGGACCAACCGTCGCTATCCGCTGTCGATGGTTTGGCTCTCTCCTGATGAACGAACGCTCGTCGGCGTTACCAATCCGCCGTCTGAACTGTATGCTTGGGATTTAAAGCGTCAGTGCCAACTATTCCGGTTTGCGGGGATCAACACGAGTGTGTGGAAAGTGTTTTTTTCTGCCGATCGACGACAAATCTTTGTGCCTACCCAACGGTTAGAAACCAATAGGCGAACCCACATCGTTCACGTTTACGAACTGGCTTCGGGAAAGAAACGCGCCGAGTTGGAGTTCCCCTGGGAGCCCGATTTGCTCACAACGATTGCCATCGCCAACGAACGGCTCGTGGCGATCACACGAGGAAGAAAAATTTACCTTATCGATCTACTTACTCGAAAGAAACTCGCTGAGTACGATTCGGGTGAGCGAGGACAAGTTCTAGCTTTGGCGTTTTCGAAGGATGGCAAAACGATTGTGACTGGGAACGAAGACTCGACGGCTCTCGTCTGGGACGTTTCCAGGCTGGTACGTCGTGAGAAGGAACTTGAACTCACTCAGGAAGAACTGCAACGGTGTTGGACCGACCTGGCGGATACTGATGCGGGCAAAGCGTATGAGGCCGTGCGTCGGTTGGGACTTTCACCGAAGGAAACCGTGAGCCATTTCAACGAGCAATTAAAAGTCAAAAAGCGAATCTCTCAGAAACAAATCGACACCTTGGTCAAGCAACTCGGAAGCGAGCGCTTTACCGTGCGGGACCGAGCAAGCCAGCGATTGTTGGTTCTCGACTTCGTGGCAGAGGAGGCGCTAATCGCCGTTGTGAAAGACCCACCTTCGTTAGAAACCAGCTTACGTGCGAGAAAGATTCTGCAAGGTATTCGAGAAGCCAGAAAAAGATCACCAATCCCACTGCCCAAGGAGATACTCCGAGGTGTTCGCGCTGTGGAAGTGTTGGAGCGGATTGGGAATCGGGAGGCTGCCGTTCTGTTGGGTCGTTTGTCGAAAGGACTGCCACCGACCATGGTGACTCGCGAAGCCCAAGCGTCTTTGCGTCGGGTAGAATTGCGAAAAATTCGGGGAAGTAGTGATTCGTCAAACTCAGGCAAATAATTGGAAATCTCGAGGAGCTTTGATACCGTACGATATGTTTGCATTTTCCCATAGCCCAGGAGGACACCATGCGGTTTGCCAGGACTCTTGCTTTGGTCGTTGCGGTGGTCGGAGGATCTTTGGTTTGTGGGGAGGAAAATCCCAAGAAAAGACGGGTCGATGTTTTCGGCGAACCATTGCCTCGCGGTGCCATCGCAAGGCTGGGAACAACCCGATGGCTGTTGCACGAGAGCCCTATGCTGTTCACGTCCGATGGCAAATTGGCGGTTACCGATGCCCGGCGACCTTGTGTGATCGATATGGCCACAGGCAAAACTGTGCGGATGTTGAACGTCACGTCGCTTGGGTCCTTTCTGATGCCGGACGATAAAACCCTTGTTGTTGCAGGTATTCGCGATTCGAAAGACGTCTCGAGCTTCGACGGGTTGTCATGCTTCGACATTCACACGGGAAAGATCGTGCGTCACTTTCGGATATTCGGATATGATTTTTCTTGGTCGCGAGACGGGCGGCGTGTGGTCGGGTGTGAGTTGGGTGGTCGTCGCCTGGTAAAAGTTTGGGACTTGAAAACGGGGAAGGTCCTGCAGACTTGGACATCTCCGTGGGGACAAGCGTTACTCTCGCCAGATGGGAAAATCGTCGCCTTTCGGAATAGCAAGTCTATCAAGATTTGTAACGTCTCGGATGGAAAAGAACGATGTCGTTGGAAGAGCCGTTCTCCCAACGTGGGAGTGTCCGACCATTGCAAGAAGTTTCTCTTTTCCCCGGATGCAAAGTTTGTCGCTTGCACAGAAACGGGCGCAGTGACGTTGTGGGACGTCACAACAGGAAAGCCCAGGCGAGTTTCCAAGTTGGGCTCTCGGCTGGAAACAGGCAAAGAAAGTCCAGTCACGATTACCTTTAGCGTTAGCGGGCGGTATCTTGCTGCGGGGACTTCTTCGGGGAATTTGTATGTTTGGGACTTGCGACAAGGGAAGCTGGTGCAGCGGATTCTCGATGCCGGACATGGGCTCCCGGTCTACGTTCTGAATTTCACGCCGGACAACAAAACACTCATCAGCCAGGCCAGGTTTTTTCAATCCGCACGGTTGTGGGACATTGCGACCGGCAAGGAGATGACTCCGCCCGGTGTCAACGGCTCGCCAGTGGACGCAATCGCTTTCAACAATGACGGGAAGCAAATAGCCACTCATGGACCGGGAGCTCCGCTCACGGTCTGGAACTCTCGCACAGGTAAGGTTCTTCATCGGTTTTCCACGTTCGGTTATCTGGGACAGTCCAACGATGGACCGTTGGCCTTTTTGGCGAAAGACAAATTATTGGCGCGAGGGTTTCGTCATTGGCTGTCGGTTTGGGATTTATCAAGTGGTGAACTCCTACATAAAACGAAGGGTAAAGGCCCCTTCGACACGACTCAGAATAACAGTATCCAGGACCGCGTTGTTTTTCCCAACTGCAGCTTGGACGAAAACCGTTTCCTTGTGGTATTTCCAGGGCAGTTCAAGCCGCCGGAGAATCCTCGGGCTCATTTCATTCATCCCCTTCGGTGGTATCGAGTTGGCGTGTTCGATCTTCGTCAAGGGGAGGTCGTGGAATCGTACCGAGTCGATCTGGACTACCTTGCGAAGATTGCTTTATCGCCTGACAAACGAACCCTCGTTGGTGTCAATCACTTTAGCAAGCTCGTTGCCTGTGATTGGAACCGGCGTGTGAAGTTGTTCAGCCTCCCCACTTTTCAGCATCCGATTCGCCGGATCTCGTTCTCTCGTAATGGCCGGATGTTGTTCGTACTGACCGTTGAGAACTCCAAAACAAGTCGGAAACACATCATTCATGTTTACGAGATGGCGTCGGGCAAGAAACGATGGAAGGCAGAATTCAAGTTCGACGGTAGCTCCCCGTCTCTTTGTTGTGTGGCTAATGAACGTTTGGTTGGATTCACCCAAGGTGACGAAGTGTCGCTCTTCGACCCACGCACTTGTGAGAAGTTGGCCCAATTGAAAGCGTCCGGGGGATGGATTCGATGCCTGGAGTTTTCGCCCGATGGAAAGATGCTCGGCACCGGGAGTGAAGACACCACGGCGTTGGTTTGGGACGTGTCGAAAGTTCTGACTCCCACGAAGACCGTCGATTTGACCAAGAAGGCGTTCGATCAATGTTGGTCTGATCTTATGAGTCAAGATCCTAGGAGGGCATACACGGCGATTCGTCTCCTGAGTCTGGCACCACAAAAAACGGTGGGGTACTTGAATGAGGTGATGAAGCCCGTCCCACCAATGTCGGAAAAACAAATTCGAACGTTGGTGCATCAACTCAACAGCGAGCGGTTTGTTATCCGAACTCGAGCAACGAGGAAGCTATTTATTTTAGGGGAAGCGGCCCGGAGCGTCCTCGAAGCTGTCGAGAAATCTCCGCCGTCGTTGGAGTGCGGTTTGCGTGTGAGGAAAATACTGCGAAAGCTACAAAAAGCTCGGATGCAAGCACGCCCGTTGGTTGCGGAAGAACTCCGTGTCGTCCGCGCTGTTGAGGTGTTGCAGCGAATCGGGACGCAGGATGCAAAAGGGTTGCTTTCCCAACTGGCCAAAGGATGGGAGAAGGCGTTGCTTACACGGGAAGCCAAGATGGCGCTCAGGCATAATTCCTGACAGATGGTGGCGTCTCCGGTCAGTGAATGTGGACAGTGATGAAGCTGAACGTTCGCAAAAATTTCGGCTCCAAAACCCGTGTTTTCCGAGGGTTTTACAATTAACAGCATGTCCAAGGGCCCTTCCGACATGCGTTTAATTCAAAAAAAGGGCGTATTCTCCAGGTTTTTGCATAGAAAAGTCGTCATGAATTCGCTCAAGAAAAACCAAATTGATAAAAATCTAATGACCAGGGAATTCAATTGAACGATTTCGTTTAGGGTGGATCGTGGCCGCCTGGATGCCAAGGTCCGCAACGACAGATTCGACAAATGCCTTTCCATGTCCCGATGAGGGGGCCGTATTTTCGTACCGCACCGATGAAGTAATGACTACAACTCGGTGTGAATCGACACACCCTCGGTAGCAACGGGCTGATGCAGATTTGATAGACTCGCACAGGGACGATTAGCAAAAAAGCAACGATGCTACCGAGGATTCTGAGAATTTTTCGAGTCATGCTCTTGTTTCTTTGAATCACGACTGTCGGAATTGAGTTTGCGTTGGAGCCGAGGCAACAAGCTACGCAGCGACTCTTGGAGTTGTCCGAGTTCCGGTTCGTCTCGTTTCCGAGGTATCATGATCAGATCGACGCCTGTAGGTAATTCGTGCTTCGTCAAACGAAAGGCCTCGCGGTACAGCCGCCGGATTCGGTTACGGTGGTGGGCCTCTCCGATTTTGCGGGACACCGACAGCCCAAGCCGGGAATACTCGAGGTTGTTGTTGCACCCATAGATGATCAACCACTCGTCGGCCACCGAACGCTTGTGGCCGTAGACTCGCTTGAAGTCGTCGCGGCCTTTCAAGTGCTCGTGCGGGCGATACCGAAAGGATGGTGTTGTGTCGGTCATGGGTTTTATTCTCATCCCTTGAATGAATAGATGAGCTCGGAAACTGTAGACTGCCTCTGATCACGACACCTGGGAGCGGAAACAAGGTTCGGTACTGAGTTGTACTTTACTTTGTTGACGCAATGAATGATAGGGTTGGAGAAAAACGGTCTACGAAGTTGGGTCAATCCAAAGATGAACTCGCCCAAGGGAACAAAAAACGTGGTTCCGGGTCCGCCCACTCAAATTCATCCACTTGGAATTCTTTGAATCGAGACTCGTAGAGTTCTTCCAACTCGGGAAAATCATGGTTTGGTTCCAGGCCCGAAAACCACGCCAGGCGTTCACAATCGAGTAGAGCGTGGATGCCTCTCTCAGTCGCATTCCCCCACTTGGCATCAACGAACGCCAAGTTCGGTAGGGTGCAAGAATTTGCCAACGCAAGAGCGCCAGTATCACCTGGTTGTTCGAAGTCGTCGGAGAGCCATGAGAACTCTAAATGGTTGAGTCTCGAGAGGTAGGGCGACTTTGCGATGGCCTGTATGCCTCGGTCGCCGATGCTTTCGGGAATTGCCAGGAGCTGAAGCTTGGCAGCGTTTGGAGATTGGACGAACAGTTCAAGGGTCTCGTCGGTGAGGTGTTTGCCACTCAAGTCCAAGACCACAAGGTTGTTCAAGTGTTTCGCTTTCGCAAGAGCTTCCATCGTGGATGCATTGAATTTAGCTGTTGCGATATTGAGGAGTGTCAATCCAGCAACATTTTCGCTCGCCGCCAAGGCTTCGATGTCTGGAGCCTCGAGTTGACAGTGATCCAGGCTCAAATTTTTGACTTGTTTCAAGTTGGGAGAATTCAGGAAAGCACGAAGTCCACAAGAGTTCAATGAGGTCTCGAACGAAAACGAAAGCGTTCGGAGTTTTCCCCACGAGGCGACTTCGGCTAGCGAGGTTATGAAGCTCGTCGAATTAGACTCGTGAGAACTGATTCCTCCGATTCCGAGTTTGCGGATTTGCGATTCCGAGATGGCCTCAGCGAGGGCAAGAATGGTTTGGTCTGCCTCAAGGAGTTCCAAATGGCCGATATGGAGTTCATGGAGCCGAGACCACAAGGGCGATTGTATGAGGGTATTTATCCCCGCTGGTGTCATGCTTTCGTCGCGATATGGATCATGAATATTCTTGGACAAATCCAAATGCGTCAACTGTCGAGCCAAAGGCGATTTCACAATCGCTTCGACGCCTTGGTCCGACAGCCCCATCTCGCTGATCGATAGTTTTCGCAATTTTTTTAGCGATTGGAGCATCCCATTTCCGGGACGTATCGGGGACGCTCGACCCCGGGTGCCAAGCATTTCGTAGATGGCTCGGTCGTAGAAGAGATTGCCGCCACTAGCATCGAGGGTTTCCAAGTTTGTCAATTGCTTGGACGAAACCACGGCAAGGAAATCTTCGAGGGCGAGGCTCTCTCCGATGCCAAGGTAGGTGAGTCGAAGTGTTTCGACACGGCTCAACAGCGGAGAGGAAGCTATGATTTCACCCCAGCCGGGCTTTTCGTCGAACTCGAGTTTCAGGTCTCGTATTGGATGTTTGGCAAAGAGCTCGGGACTCTCTTCTAGAAACGAATGCGAATCTTCGGGAATATAGACTTCGAGGAATCCGCGACGAAAACCAACGTTCTGGAAGCCTTCCTTCCACTGTGAATGATATTTTGAAAGGAGTCGATATTCTCTGACGCGCAAGTCACTACATCGATCGTCGTCGTATGGCAAATTTGCCAAGTCGCACTGGATGCGGATGAACTCGGCGCGAGCTATATTCACTTCACCGCTGCGTTCTTCAAGCCAATCGGCGTAGATCAAGCGAGGTGCGTCCTCATCCGGTCGTTCGATGATCGTTCGTAGGAGTTCGGTCGTCATGGGATTTCTTGAATGTTATCCGAGCGTGCTGACAGCCGTCAGTATAGCGAACAAAAGAGGAAGTGGAGAGTGGAGAGCGGAGAGAGACAACCACGCGAAAGCGCGAAGAGATGAGGATCAATACTCGAGACCGAACCCGAACTGCGCTCCAAACAGATTCAAGTTGGTATCGAGCCCGGTAGCATTGTTCGCCCCAAAGTATGTTTTGGAGACCAGCCCGGCTCGAAGAAAGGCGTGCCCCCAGCCGAGAGGAAAGCCATATTCCATCCCCACTTCGAGTTCCAAGACAGGCAGTAAGTCATCGAATGTTTGGTCACGCGTGTCCAGGTCTTCCAACTCAACATCGATGAACCCGATGGGGTCAACGAGGGACTCGAAAACTCGGAGTTCTTGGGTTAATGTACCCACCAGCAACGCCGCTCGCCCAGCACCGTAAAACGCAAGTCCTTTCGGCCCAACCCAATACTTCCCCTCGAAGGCAATTGTCGGCCCAGCCCCGTTGAAGGTCTGCAGGAAATTCCACAACAACAGCTCTGTCGACAGAAGACCAGCAGCTGCAGGTGCAGGTGAAGCTGCTTGGTTCGACACCTGGGCGAAGTACGTTTGTTCAAGATGGAGATATTGGACGCCCCCGTACATGTCGAGTTGGAAGCAGTTGTGCCGGATTTTCCAGATCGCCTCGATCTCCACCGTGTTGATGGTTAAATCGCTCTCGAAACGGAGGATGTCTTGTCCATTCCCTCGCCCGACCAAAATCCGAGGTGACAGAACTGTTCGATCGAGTCCCTGCGGTTGGCTCAGGTCCATTCGTTGCTCCACTCCCGGCAACGCTGGGGGAACTTCGATCTTCATGTTTGCGGCTTGAGTCGGATTCAGTGAACTCCGAAGTTCGTTGGCTTCTTGGTCGAAGTTGAAATACCGGACCTGAAATCCCAGGTGGGCATCGGGGTACATCCACCCGACCCAAAGCGCTGGCGACAAGCCGTAGTCGTAATCGAACTCAGTGATCCGCTCCTGATTGCCTGTGTTGCGGAATACCGTCGTTTGGAATGCCGCGTTGTTGGCAATGAATGGGCGAAGCACGTAGAGGTCCACTTCCGCGAAAAAACCATGTTTGGCAACCGGACCCAGCTCCTCAAGTTCCTCCTCAAGGATTGGAGGCGGTTCCCCAGGAAACGGCTCTTCGAACGTGAGGTCGGGCATCATCCCCACGATGGCTGCGTCGGCTTTGTCTTTGTCGGTGGGCTGGTGTTCCGCCGTCACGTCGGGGAATGCGTCCGCAGGTTCCTGGCCGAGCGTTGCCGAGCAACACAAGCCCAAGACGATCAGACAAAATGTCAATCGCCAATGATACGCCATTTCCCCGCACCCCTTCCCGGAAGGGAACTTAGTTCTCGTCGGACCTGCTTCCGGCCAATCGGTTTCGTGGTCGCGATCTTTTGTGTTCGTTCTGAAGCGGGGGAAATATACTCGGATCGCAATCCGTTGCAAGGGCAGTTGAGAGTTAAGAGTTTAGAGTTGAGAGAAAGAAAGCGATTCTTTGCAGTTCTCTTTTACCTGAGCAGAATGCCTACGTCCGATGAGTTTGGCCTTCGACGAAACAGCAAGGTCTGTCAACTCTCAACCCTCAACTCTCAAGCCAGTTCGGGCTTCTGAATGGCCCATTGATCTAACCGCATCTCTTCCCGAGTGGCAACGTCTGTTCCAGCAAGTGGCTCGATGGTCTTGATGAGTGACTTCGGCACAAGGACTTCCTTACCCCCTTCTTGCAGGAGTTTGATGAACATGCCATCGGCCCAGAGAACTTCGCCTTCGACGGTTGTGTTTTCCAGCAGGTTCAGTCGGACGAAAGCTTTCCCGGTCGGTTCGGCGAGTTGAGTAGCTGACTCGACAAGGACCTCGTCGAGTTTGTTGAAAATAGTCTCCTGATCCTTGGTGGGTTGAAGGGCCGCGAGGAAATCGGTCTTGCCGATCACGGGTTTCTCGTCGTTCGACTTGCGCGAACGACGTACGGCCAGAAGGGCGGCTTCGTTAGCCAAGTTTTCCAACTGTGAACCGTTGAACCCAACCGTCATGTCGGCGATTTGTTCTAACAAGACGTCTTGACCCAAAGGCTTGCCTCGGGTGTGAATGCGCAAAACTTCGATACGATCGTTGCGGGTCAACTCGGGCATCGGAATCCGGCGGTCGAAACGTCCCGGTCTCAGCAGTGCTTTGTCGAGGATATCTGTTCGGTTCGTCGCACCGATCACAACGACGCGCTCCAACGCCTCGACGCCATCGAGACACACGAGCAGTTGGTTAAGTGTTTGTTCGCGTTCGTCGTGCCCAGAACCGATTCCGGAACCACGACGACGACCCACAGCGTCGAGTTCGTCGATGAAAATCACCGATGGTGCATCCTTGGCCGCCGTCTCGAACATGTCACGGACACGAGCTGCCCCAACACCGACAAACATTTCCACAAATTCGGATGCCGATACGGTGTAGAACTTCGCGTCTGTCTCGCCGGCGACGGCACGGGCCAACAGTGTTTTCCCACACCCAGGCGCTCCTTCGAGCAAGATGCCACGAGGAAGGCGAACGCCTGCGTCGAGCCACCGCTTCGGATTGCGCAGAAAATCGACCACGTCGCCCAACATTTCTTTCGCCTCAATACACCCGCCGACGTCTTCGAATCTGGCCTTATGGGTGTCTTCCAGAATTTTCGCCCGACTCTTTCTCAAAGACAGGATGTTGAGGCCACTGCTGCCTTGTTTTTGCAGGAAGTAGATCAAGGCAAATAACAAGATAAGGATCGGGACGGCTACGATCAGAGCCGTCCAAAGCCAACTTGTTTTTGGAGCGTTTACGACCGTGGCTCGGTTGTGGGATAACTGGATGCGGAGGTCCTTGTTCAGTTCACCGGTGGTGATGTATCGTTGTCCGTCGGTCGATTGAACGATGAGAGTCCTGCCTTGCTCTTCGATCTTGGCAACGTTCGCCTTTTCGATGTCCTGAACGAGTTGGTTGAACGGCTTTTGTTCCAATTGGCTTCCAATATTCTCCCAGTAGAGGAATCCGACCAATCCCGCCAACAAGAGGATCCAGATCCACAAGCCTCGGAGTTTCACGTTCAACCCTCCTCTCAAAAGGCCGGAAGCATGTTTTTCAACAGGATAGAGAAACCAGTGCCTCGACTGCCTAGCACCTTTCGACCAATGTTCCTCATGCTAACCGATGACTGGAGATTCGCAAGACGGGTAGTATGCGGTGCGTGCCTTGTTGTCGAAACTCATCCGACTGAGTTGGAGCTTTTTTTCTAGACCTGAGGTGCAATTCTCTTACATTCAGAGTGTTGTGAGATTTCTTACTACTGAAGAGGAGTGACACCAATGCATCGCATCGGTTGGTTTTTGGCCTTGTTTGTGTTCGTGAATTCGGGCGTTGTCTCTCTAGCAGACAGTCCACCCAAGGGCTTCAAGTCCTTGTTCAATGGCAAGGACCTTACCGGGTGGAAGGTTCCTGATAAGGACAACCACTGGAAGGTCGTGAAGGGCGTTATCGATTACAATGCGAAGGGTCGTGATCCGCTTTGGACGAAGGACTCTTTTGGAGATTTCATCCTTCGAGTTGATTGGCGTTTGAAGCCCGAAAAAGGAATGTTGCACAGAGTTCCGTATATCGAACCAGATGGCAGTTATCGTACTGATAAGAAGGGTCGTAAAATCGAGATCCTACTCAATGATGTCGACTCAGGAATCTATCTTCGTGGCAGGCCGAAGAGCCAGGTCAACATTTGGTGCTGGCCGGTAGGTTCGGGCGAAGTGTGGGGCTATCGGACGGACAAGAAAATGTCCAAGGAAGTTCGAGCCGGGGTGACTCCCAAGAAGCAAGCCGACAAACCAGTTGGTGAGTGGAACACTTTTGAAATTAAGATGATCGGGGACCGTTTGTGGGTCAAGCTCAACGACGTCGAAGTCATCACGAAAGCCAAATTACCTGGAGTACCAGCTTCTGGCCCGATAGCACTGCAACACCACGGGCGCTGGAGCGAAAAAGAGGGGCGGTGGGTAAGCCCACCAAGCCTTGTACAGTTCCGAAACATCTACGTCAAGGAATTGAAGTAGGACTACGAATTGTTTCGATGTTTTACCAACGTAGAAATGCCCTCGTGGAGCATAGGATTGTTTCTCACGAGGGCTTACTTGTACAACGATTAGCGTGCAGCAAAACTGCGGTTAGCGGTTTTTGAGATTGGGCTTTGTGAGATTAGGAGATGTGCCAAGGTTGTTAAGTTGGGTATCCAAATCGACGCTGGCGTTCTGATCTTTAGTCTTATCGGCAGGGATAGTAGTTGTCTTTTTCGGTTCGCTCCCAAGGACGTCGAGGATTTCAGGACCCTCCGGAACTCCACCAATCACTACATTGTTGCTGAATGCTGGAGTTGGAAGTTGCTTCTCAATGGTCCCAGGGAAGGTCTCGAGGAGCATCCACAAGCCCGTTACCAAGATGCCCACAGTAAGGGCAAGCGTAAAGTACCGCCGAACTCGGTGCAACGTCGTCGTTGTTCCACCTTGAAGGGAGGTAGGAGCCGCGGTCCGGGATCTGACAACCACTGACCGCGGATGAGTCGTCTCGGAGCTCTGCGAGTGCGAGGGGATCGTGGATGGTACTTCCTCTCGCGCAAGAGGAGAGTCGGGCCATGGAGAAGGCAACTCTGCTTGGAAGAAATCACAGAGAAGAGAATCCAATTCCACGGCGTCGTCGAATTTTACTTGTGTCCTGTGAAACATGTTCTGTACCGGCTCAAGTCTATGGAGAGGATAACTGTAAGTCTTAACGAAGAATAGCAATTGCTTGAAACCAATGAAATCCGGTTGTTCGATCTTCCCGGCTGATAGATTTTTCTTGGCCGGGAGAGGTTGGCCAAGAAACAACCTCCTAAGGTTTATTCAACGTCTCTAGTAGAGTTTCGTACAGGGGCAACGCCAGCCGCCTTGAGCTTTTCCTCCAAACGTTTTCTTGCTCGGCTGAGTCGCATGTGTACAGCAGTTACATTGACCTCGAGCATGTCAGCGATCTGGTTCGCGTTGTAATCGAGCGAGTATCTTAAGGCTAGGATTTCTCGATCCTGACTTGATAACTCTTGTAGATGCGAACGAAGCTGGGCAAATGTTTCCTGTTGTTCTAGAGACTCCATCGGTGGCGGTTCGGACGATCGGACCCCGTTCATCGTTTGGGGTGGTTGTGTTCCATTTCGGCGGAAAGAACTCTTTGCATAATCTTCGGCCAAATTTCGGGCAACTCGGAGCAACCAAGCTCTGGGATTGTGAATGGGATCTCCACTCTGCCACTGTCGCCAGAGCCGCAAAAATGACTCCTGCATGATGTCGGAAGCGAGATCAGCGTTCAGCCAACGAGCGTATGCGAGTGCCCAAACTTCGCGGCTATGCTGTTGATACAACGCCTCGAATTTCTCGCGGCTAGTGTCGTTCGGTTTTGGGTTCGGGTTCATGCCAATCCCCACCCCGGCAGCCGGCAAGGAATCGTTACCGATTCTAAAAGAATGACGAATTCCTTCTTGCCGTCTAACACGGAAGGAAACAAACTAAAATAGCAGACTAGGGTGATCGTTGTTCCTCTAAAAATGTCCAGTCCAAGCAAGGAACCTTGAGACAGATCGGACACAAAAGCCTGGAATCACTATCCTCGCGTTTAACAATCGAAATATATTCGTACGAGCCAGAACTGGCTCATGAATTTATCGTATGTCTCGCCTTGATTGACACTAACTCACGGGTCAAAGCGATTGGATTCCCTTCCGCAACTCAAGACTTGTCTTGGGCTTTGTTTTATTTTGCGGCCCCGAAGAAATTGTATACCCTCGGGTTCCATTTCCGAATGGCCTATCCGGTGAAATTGTTTGGACTCTGAAAATTCTCACTACGGCCGTCAATTCGAAAAAAACGACTTTTCACCAAGGTCATTTCATTATACCAGAACAACCAAGTTGTCTCGATGTACCAACTCGGCGTACGGCACTACTCCCAAGACCTCCCAAAGTTGATCTGTTCGGAGCCCGGCGAGTTTGGTCGTGTCCGCGGAGGAGTAATTGATCAACCCTCTTGCAAATTCTTGTTCGTCAGGATCGCACAATTGGATGACGTCTCCTTTGTCGAATTTGCCTGTAATGCGGATTACTCCAATGGGTAAGAGGCTTTTTCCGTTGCGCTCGATGGCTGTTCTCGCTCCCGCATCGACGACCAAAGTTCCCTTCGCACGGGCCGTGTAACCGACCCAACGTTTCCAGGCAGCGATGCTATCTCGCCGAGGCAAAAATAACGTTCCAACCGGCTCTGCTTGGAAAAGACGATCCAAGATTTGGGGTGATGACCCGTTGGCCATGATCACCGATTCACCCGCGCTGGTGACCATATGGGCGGCGTGGATTTTTGTCCGCATCCCTCCAGTGCCTAGCAAGCTTTGGCTGTCTCCTGCCATGGCTCGGATTTTCTCGTCGATTTGAGGAACTGTCGTAAGTAACTTTGCTGCTGGATCGACCTTTGGGTCGGCGGTGAACAACCCATCGACGATGGACAGCAAGACGAGTAAAGGAGCTTGGATCAAGTTTGTGACCATCGCTGCAAGTTGATCGTTATCTCCGAAACGAATTTCATCAACGCTGACGGTGTCGTTTTCGTTGATTATGGGGACGACGCCCCATTCGAGGAGCGTAAAAATCGTGTTGCGGGTGTTTAGATACCGAGTCCGGTCGTCAAAATCTCCTGCCGTGAGGAGGATTTGGGCGGTCGTAATTCCGTGGCGTCCAAAAGCCACTTCGTAAGCCCGCATCATGACGCTTTGCCCCACGGCAGCACACGCTTGCAACTGGCGTAGGTCAATGGGACGCTTTTCGATCCCGAGGCGACCGACGCCAGCCCCAACGGCACCGGAACTCACCAGCAAGACCTTTCGTCCAGTTTGCCTCGCGCGGTACAATTGATCAACGATCCGGCAGATTCTAGCTTGATCCAAAGTCCCTTTATCGTCAGTCAGGACGTTGGTACCTACTTTAACGACGATTGTCTGCGACTCTCGAATGACTTCTTCCCGTACTAGATCGGTCATTGGATTTCTCGCGGCAAAACACCTGGGGGCATTGCAGACGACAGATCGACGCTGACCCGTCCTTAAATTCATGAGAAAAGCGGATTTTGTTTCCGGTTCGTAGTTTGGCTCTCGCTTGATAGGGTAGACTGCAAACTCAAGTTTTTAACTGGGGTTTGTCCGAACAGTCCATTAGTGGCGCAGTAATTGGGCTTTTTGTTGCATTTGAAGACCATCCGTTGTCTTGCTACCTTAAACAACTAACTTTTACGAGTTTGGCGAGAGTAGAACATGGAGAATTCGGAAACTTGAAAAACTTTACGAGTTTTCGAACCGTCTGTTTGACTGGAGTGCTTGAGTAATTTATACTCCGGAGAATCTTTTCTGATCGTAGCCGTCGGAACCGAAGATTTCTGCTAGATTTATCATTTGTGGGTATCTTCGCAATGGAATGCCCTGTCCGACTGACTACTGCCGGGGGGAGGAAGATCCTTGCAACTACGTCGAATTCGCCTTTTAGCCATTGTTCCCCTCTTTTGCCTTTTGTTTCGTTTTGTCTCCGATGTTCCAACATCCTCGGCAAAGACCTTCGGCACTCTTCCTCAATTACAATCTCTCTATCTGAAAGCTCTAGCATTCGAAAAGCAATCTGAGTGGGCTAAAGCTTGTTCGATTTACGGGAAAATATTGAGTTTTCGTCGGGCTTATCCAGAGGCCCAAGAAAGGTACTGGCACTGCTTACGCCGGTATTTTCAAACACACCGACATAAAGATAATTCGTACAAGAAAAAAGTTCTTTCTATCCGTTACGGCGAAGCACTTCAGTATTACGAGGCTTTGATACACCATCTTTCTGAGCATGCCCTCGACCGAGAACGAGCGACACCAAGCAAATTGTATCAATGGGGATTGAAAGAATGTGAGTACGCACTGATGGATCCCACATTTCTGCGCACTCATCTCCCGAATGCCTCTTCGGAACAACTCCGATCGTTCAGACGAAGGCTTACCACAGTCTGGGCCATGAAGAACGTCACGACAATCAGAGAAGCTACTAAAGCCCTCCGTGGGATTTCACGCTACTACATGAGGACTTTCCATGTATCGGCCACTCCGTTAGTCTTAGAGTGTTTGTGTGGAAGTTGTTACGCAGTAGACGACTACACGATGTACCTAACTCCGGCTGATTTACGAAATCTTGTCGACTCCCTCAAGGGAGAAACGGTTGGGATTGGCGTGAAATTAGGACTGAGAGGAGATCAGATTGTCATCACTCGTGTGGCTGGCGAAGGGCCAGCGTTTGAGGATGCGGCTATACCGTTTCTTATTGGTGAGGAAATCGTAAAGATAGATGGCCGCCCTACTCAGGATATGGCTCTTGAAACTGCTGTCGAGCTACTCCAAGGTGCTCCAGGGTCAAAGGTCATGATCGAAATTCATAATCCGAGTGACATCGAGAGTCGCGTCGAGACGTTAACTCGCCGAAGGGTGCGATGGCCGAGCGTGTTAGTTCATTTTTCCGAAAATGATGCCGATATTGGCATCATCACGATCCAAAGTTTTCAAGCCAATACCGCTCGGGAGGTGCAAAAAGCCCTCGCCGATTTTCAAAAACACGATGTTAAAGCCATCGTTGTCGATTTGCGTGGGAATCGTGGTGGTCTGTTCAATCCAGCCATTCAAGCGGCTGAATTGTTTTTGCAATCAGGAACCATTGTTTCGACCAAAGCCTACGATCCAAAACTCAATCGTACTTTTACAGCAGACAATCCCAAGGCTTGCACGCTTCCGTTGGTCGTTTTGGTTGATGGAATGACGGCCAGTTCAGCAGAGGTCATGGCAGGAGCGTTAAAAGGGAACGAAAGACCGTCGCCTACGATTTTGGTCGGGCAAACGACTTATGGCAAAAGCTGTGTCCAACAACTTTGGCCGTTGCGTTCACGACATGGGGGCAAACCGCTCGAGGGGATGTTGCGAGTTACTATCGCCAAGTTCTATTCCCCATCAGGCGTGCCCTATTCTGGAACGGGAATCGTTCCGCACAAGAAAGTCGATAACGTTGGATCGATGGATGGACGCGATCACCAACTCGATACAGCTATCGTTGAAATACGAAAGCATGTCCCCTCGACCATGGTTGAAATGGTGATGAGGTAGCCTTAGGTTCCGTCGCCAAGAGAAGGTTCCAAACCCAATAACGGTGCGGATTTCGCTTCGCCCGCCAACAGGACTACCAAAGTGTCATTTGGGAAAATCAGACTTGGCTGGTCGCATCTCCGGCCAGCCAGCTTCTACAACCTCATCTTAACTACATCACCCCGTACTTTTTTAGACGGCTCAGAAACGTACTCCGTGGAATTCCCAGATTTCTGGCTGCTTGGGCTTTATTCCCTTCCGCCTCTTCGAGGGCTCGCAACAATTCGTCCCGTTCTACCTTGTCAAATTCGTCCCGTCGGCGTTGGAATTTTGTGGGCGGATTTCGTTTCGCTCCCTCTCGGTGGAATCCCGCCGTGTCCGAGCGTTGTCGTCTATCCAGGGAATCACCGGTCTCGAAGCGTGTGAACTGCGTTACAACTTCCTGTCGCACTTCCTCGGGTAGACTCTCGGCAGTGATGGTGGAGTCCTCGGCTAACACCACAGCCCGCTCGAGGACATTTTCGAGCTGCCGAATATTCCCTGGCCAGTGGAATGCTCTGAGCAGTTCCAAGGCGTCATCGTCGATTCGGAGGTTTGTTTTCTCACACCGAGCGCCTGCAGTCTGCAAGAAGTGAACAGCAAGCTCGATGATATCTTCTGGGCGTTGTCGCAGTGGTGGGATTTGAATCGGGAAGACATTCAACCGATAGTATAAGTCCTCGCGAAATCGTCCCTGTTCAATCAGTTGTTCAAGGTGTTGGTGGGTTGCCGCTATGATCCGAACGTCAACGTTGATCGTTTCGCTCGACCCAACTCTCTCAAATGTCTGCTCTTGGAGCACTCGGAGTAATTTGGTTTGGACATCGAGGGAGATGTCACCGATTTCGTCCAGAAACAGGGTTCCACCCGAGGCCAACTCGAATCGCCCTGTCTTGTCGCGGTGGGCTCCCGTGAATGCTCCTTTGACGTGGCCGAACAATTCGCTCTCGAGCAGGGTGGGAGATAAGGCTGCACAGTGAACCTTCACGAATGCTTTGTCAGCTCTCCCACTCGCATGGTGAACTGCTTCGGCAAAGAGTTCTTTTCCAGTTCCACTTTCGCCACGAATCAACACGACAGAATCTGTCTTGGCGACCTTGCGTACCATTCCCAACAACGACCTGACCTGTGAACTTGACCCAACTATCTTGGTGAACTGTGTAGGTTCGGATGAAACCGAACTTTCGGTGTTTTGGACTTGAGATTTCTCTTCCAGGAGAGTTGAAGAAACAGAACGAGTTTCTGATTCCTGGATAAGTCGTTGCTGACGAAGTTGGCTTTGGAGAGCCATGATCCTTCTTTGCTGCTCAGCAATCTTTTCGATCTTGGATTGTAGTTCATTGTTGAGTGTTTCGATCGTGTGGTGCCCTTGGGCATTGCCGAGTGCCAAAGCTGTTATTTGAGAAAATGCTTCGAGCAGGTTCAGGTCTTCTTGGCGGTAGGGTGGTGTCGCTTTGGCTCCAAGGAGCAAAAAGGCCAACAGTCGGCCGTCCAAAGTTAAAGCTCGTGCGAGTTCTCCATCGATTGTGGTGAGAATTCGGTGCACGGGGTTCTCGGACTCATCGCGCCGAGGAAGGATGGCTACTCCGTGTTGTGAAAGTTCTTCGATCAGGGGACTGTTTCCGTGAATTTCCATCTGGGCTGGGGCAGGACCAACCCATCCAGCTAGTCGAAACGTTCCATCCTCACTTCGGAGATAGACTGCGCCTCGTGAGACCCCCAACAAATCCGACGTGGCGTGCAACAATCCTTGTACAAGGGTTTGGGGATCCACAAGTTGCTGGACAGCGTCTCCCATCTTTTGGAGTGTTCGGTCGAGATGATATTTTTCCCGATTGAAACGCTGGTCAAGGGCCCGTTTAAAACGAGATCGGGCAAGGTCCAATAACACCATCAAGACCAACGCTATCGTACCGACTCGTATGGCATCGGTCGATGGACTTGTTAACCCTTGGCTGGCATCATTGAAAAATGTCGTAAAGATGAGAGCAACGACGAGTAAAACGGCGTAGTAAGCCAGTCCTATAGCGAAGCTTATGATGAAATACGTCGCGCTGGAACTAACGATTTGATCCAGCTCCATCAACCGGTAGCGTGTTGTGCTGATACTGAATGCAGCTGTAAAGCACAACGAGGCTCCAAACATCGGCCAAGTCGCATGACCAGCCCCAAAAGCGAGCTTATCAAAGAGAATCAAATAGCCAGAGTAACCAATTGGAATCAGAGCGATACAAGCGCCCAGAGCTATAAACTTCACCTGGTTCCGCTCGGTGACGTCGCGTGCTGCGAAATAGCTGTGTACCAAAGCGACAACGCTCGCCAAATACCACAGAGTCGCCACACCAACGTAAATCAATGCTACTAATCGGACGGAGTCAAGAGCTTGTTCCACTTTTTCGGATGGTGCACTTCGTACTTGGTAATAACAGATTAGCAAGATAACTAAGAATGCCAAAGGTATGACGTAGACAACAGATAGAGTGGTCCGTCGATGACGTTGAAGTAAGGCTTTCGGACGTGGAAACAGCAAATAGAAGTGCAAAGTCACCGGGGGGAGCAAGACGGATGAAATCATGAACAACACAATAAGATGCCGTTCGGTACAAATATGTGACCAGTGCCACCCCCCCATAAACGCCATGAGAGTCACTACGCATAACAGATAAAACTGAACGGAAGCTGGTTGGTTCGGGCGTTTCCAAAAAACCAACACCCCGACCCCGAAAAGGAGAATCTTTAACACGAACCAAAGGATCGTGGGGACGACTTCTTCGAAGGGCAAAGGTTCGAGAGCCCGCCAAACTTTGATTTTTTCGCCGTTTACGTCCTCTGCAGCGGCAAATTCTACGAGAACTTCGATGGTGTTTGCGGTCGTTAGTCGGACGAAGGGTCTTAGTTGAGTTGGTACTGTACCGGCGTCTTCGATCTGCTGGTGGATCTCTCGTGGAGTTCGCAATAAAGTAGGCCAGTTGGTAACTGGTTTAGGTCCGATCTTGACAACGATGTCGTGCTTGTCAGGCAGTCGTGGTCCTGATTCTAATTCTTCTGGCGAGGGAGAGCGTATAAAAGCGCAGACCTTGGGAGTCAGCAGTGTCTTGATCCCGACGTCATTGACGGTAGAGACGTGATACATGACGGCGACAGCATAGAAGCAAGCAATTATCCCAGCTAGGACGAGAAAGTTGCGTTTTGTTGCGATCTTCTGAAGCAAACCTCCCAGCCATCGCGACAAGAGTTGGAAGGTAAGGAGTAAGGAATTCATTCATCGGTTCTCAGACGAGTTTGGCTTGTTTCGTCGGCTCTTCAGGAGGAAGTTGTCTGCTGTCGTCAAAGTGTCGAAATCTCGACGATTGACACAAAGTTTTTCATTTCAATACTTTGTGAACAATTAATCAGGGAAATCTATCGAATATCTGGCAATCCTGACGATCTTTACAGAGACCAGTGTAATTCTTTTCCAGGAGGGCGTCAACGAAGATAGCTTTGCCAAGAGAGGCCAAGTATGTTTGTTAAGAAGTCTGAAAATCGAGAAAAATGCGGGTTTTATGACCCTCGTTAGGCCGAAAATTTCAATCACCAAACCCGATTATCTTTTCTGTTTTGAGGAAACACACCACTCTTTCCAAAACGTGTATGTTGTGTTATGAGCGCCGAAATTTCGGCGCCGATGTGTTGATTCACTTAAGCTTCGTCAGCGAAGAAGGGACTGCGGAACGGTGATCCAAACAAGTTTAGGACAAAAGTCGAGTCGACAGATTTGGTCTAACTCGTTTGTCAATAACAATTTTCGTTACAGGATTATCTGATGAGGGACAATTGCTGGATTCAATCGTCATGATTGGCCCAGGGTGTGCTGATCATAATGCCGCTTCAATAGGACTACCGGAATGAGAACTCGAGGAGACGCATCGTGCACGCTTCCCCAACTTGGCTAACAGCAACGGGAGCATCCTTCAGTCCAGGTCTTGGACGGTCTGGATGCGCCCAACTGGCTCATTACACTGCCCAATTCTGTGAGTGGGGGGAAGGGCCACCTTTGGTAGTCATTCCTGGATTAGCCGGGGGGTACAATCTTCTCGGTCCGCTTGCGAAAGTGTTGTCGACTCGATATCGGGTCATCAGTTACCAACTTCGTGGTGAGGAAGACCCCTTTGTCCTCCGACGTCCTTTCGACCTCCAAAGTCTCGTGAGCGATCTCTCGGAATTCCTCGATTCGTTGTATTTGGAAAATCCGACCATCTTTGGCGTTTCTTTTGGTGGCCTCTTGGCTGCCGAATTTGCTGCCCGATTTCCTTACCGGGTGGATAATTTGATTTTGCAAGGCATTGGAGCCACTTTCCAACGGACTCTCCTTCAAAGGGTTGCAGGGACGGTGCTGTCACGGATTCCTCTACCATCGGACAGTCCTTTCATTAACCAATTTTTCAACTTACTCTTCGCTGGAGACCAAAAATCCCAGCCTCTTTTCCGCTTCGTAGTCAGGCAATGTTGGAAGACTGACCAAAGTGTCATGGCTCACCGTTTCCAACTCGCTGAGCAGTTTGATATTGGACCAAGATTGGACCAGATTCAAGCCCCTACTTTGATTCTTGCTGGGGACCGAGATCTTCTCGTCTCTAAATCAAGTCTCGATAAGTTACACGACGGGATCGAAGAAGCGGATCTGGTAAGTCTAACTGGCGCAGGGCATCTTGGATTTGTGACGCAACCCCAAAAAGTGGGTCGAGAGGTGGTAAGGTTTCTCAAAAGCCGTCAGAAGACATCTTTATATTTTGACTAGGATTTTCTTTGTTGGGAACATTTTAGCTTTACTTACATCTCGGACTAGCTATTCCAAATTTTGGTCAGAATAAGAGTCAGTTAATGGGTTTTGTACAAGAAGACATCCGAAAAGTGAATTGACCAATTTGAGCTGACGACTCAGAGTCAAACATTTTTCTGTACGCCACGTGTTCAAGTGTCAACTAACTGCGTATCGTCTATCATAAGTTACTTTTCGGACTGAGTCACTAAATCCTAATTAATATCTACGACAAAAACTGGCTTGTTACAGAAAAACAAACTCCTCAAGATTAAGACCTTGAGGAGTTTGTTGTTGTAACAATAACTGAGCATGTGTTGCCATGCAATTTGGAAGGCTACCAAAATCGAACACGCCACCAATCATGACCTGTCGCATTCCGCCCGTAGTACCAGTAACCATCTTCCCAAGTAAGCGATACTGATCGCCAGCCCAGAGGTACCTTGGGAAATGGATACATTGGCCCAATGTATGGCCATGCATTGTAAGGGTAGAGTTTGGGGTAGGCTACCCGAGAGTAATTGTTGTACGGGGCATAAGTAGGCCATGCATAAGGTGGCATGCGAGGTGGATTGTATGTCTTAGGGTCGGGGCCGGGAACTCCGCTCCCTTGGGGTATGTCTCCGGGGTGAACTCCACGGAACAGCGGAGTTGGATCCTGTTGCTGGCCAGTCAGAGGTGAAGGAGGAGGTTTGGGGGCTTCTTTTCGGGGTTGAGGTCCAGGAAGCAAATCTTTTGGCTCGAGAATGGCTTGGACTGGCTGCAGCGGTTCTGTCCGTACTCTCAATTGAGTGACAACATCCTGGACACCAGGAACGAGTTTGACAAGACGGATTATGTCGGCCTTTTGCCTGAGATCAGATACTTCTCCGGTCAGATAGACAATTCCTGATTGAGTAGTGATGTCGACAAAAAAACGTTCCATGGTGCTTTGGCGAAGATTTTGAGCGATGGCCTCAGCTAGCTCTTGGTTAGTGGAAGTATCTTTACGCTTTTCAAAGCTCGACTCAGAGTGTCTGACCTGTGGTATGGGTGAAATGGAATCTGGAATGGGGGCAGGTTCCGATGCAACGGTTGTCCAGCCTCCTGCCAAACAAAGAGTGACCGAAACAATCATAAAACGGGGAGACGAAGGCATGTGTTCATCCTCCTGACGAATTAGCGTGAAACACAGTTGAGGTTGGGTATTTTCGATTGAACTGAGCCAGCTCACCACATGGAAATCAAGGTGTATTTTGCGAAGACATTGGATAAGCTGGTGGAAACATTAGCTCACAAATCGAAATACCAAACCATACGATACTCTTCCCGCTTGGTGGTGTGGCGTCAAATGAGTTTGTTTGCCAGATCCATAACTTCATTGGCCGACAACGGACCAATCCAGGCAATGCTTAATAGGTCCCTCACCAAACAATCCCAATCGACCCGCAAATTCTGTTGTTGTTCGCAAATCAAGAATCGTTAACGCGTTTTCCTGAGCCCGTTGACACCAGTTCCTGCAACCTTTACAATCTCAACTATGTTCAAGCACCCGTAGCTCAACTGGATAGAGCATCGGTCTACGAAACCGAAGGTTACAGGTTCGAACCCTGTCGGGTGTATTTTCCCAAGTCCAAAACTGACCAATACTTACGTCAATCTTCTTGACCGTCCTTCGATGCCCCAAACGCCTCTTTGACTGCCAATTGACTGCCATTGGAGATTAAGCTATCCATCATGGTTCCTGCGCGGGCCTGGTCCTCGGGCATGCAGTGCCCGTAAATGTCGAGCGTGATCCTCACGGATTCGTGCCCCAAACGCCGCGAAACCGTCACGATCGGGATCCCCAATGAGAGCAGTAAACTGGCCGATGTGTGCCGCAAACCGTGGAGTCCGATCTCCGGCAGTCCGGCTTGTTTGCGTATCCGCTTCCACTGGACCCGTGACACGTTGCTTTGCCTGAGATGCGTCCCGTTCCTCGAGCAGAACACAATGTCCGATCCGTGGTCCTCCGATTCCGACCGGCGTTTGTGTGCTTGAAGCCATTCGACCGTTGTCGCTGCCAAGTGGATCGTCCGCCGGCCGGCTTTCGTTTTGGTTTGTTTGACTTCGAGCCCTGTCTTCGAGTCCGACAAGCTTTTGGTAACGCGGACCGTGCCCTTTTCCAAGTCAACATCCTTCCACGTCAAGGCCAAGGCTTCACCCAGCCGACAGCCGGAGTCGGCCAGGAACACAAACAGCGGGCCGAGACGCTCGCCTTCGCAAGCCCTTACCAAACTTTGGACTTGGCTTGCATCCAGTTCGGCCATCTCCTTGTGTTCGCTTCTCGGTTTGGCCACCTTTCGAACGACGTTTTCGCCCACGACTCCGGCCTTGAAAGCTTGTTCGATGGCCGCGCCCAGCGTCGACCTCGCCAACTGCAAGGTTCGATATTTTTTGCCTTCTTGTTCGAGCTTGGCCAACATCCTCGATACGTCGGCCGGTTTCAGATCCACGAGCTTCACGGCTCCAAGTTTTGGGATCACATGATTCCTCGCGACGCCTTCGTTCCGGTCGTAGGACTTCGGTGCCAGGGTGGGCTTGGTGCTGGCAAGCCACTCGGTGAGCAAGTCGGCGATGGTCATTTCGAGCGATGAGCGGAAAGCCGACGGGCCTTCGGCCTGCACCGCGCGGAGCTTCTTGAGCACCTCGGTCTTCGTCTTGCCGTAGACCGTTTTCCGCAACCGCTTGCCTGTCACGGGATCGGTTCCCATCGAGGCCGTAGCCTGCCAGCGGCCATCCTCTCTTTGGTACACTCCGCCTTCACCCCGTCTCTTCTGTCTTTTTTCTTATTTAATTAACCATATAACTTATGCGACATTCTCCGTTGCCGTACGGTCCAGTTTACCTCGATGGTCGAAAAATTTCCGCGAAAATGGACAAAAACAATTCGTTATAGGAGTTACGCAGTTGATGGGTTTTGTACACTAACTTTGTCTGAATTTTGGCTGCCCAGTTTGCCTGGTCGCCCCAAAACCAAGGAGTTTCAGACCTTGGTGAGGCCAAAATGGCCCAACTGCGTAACTCCTATCGTTAATTGTTTTCGTGTAAATAATCGAAAAATCGGTAAAATCATCCCTCACGGAGTGAAAACATGACCCAGAGTGGAGGTATGAAACTCACCTTCACTCCAGCACCTGGTTCGCCCGCTCGCGTACTCGCCGCCGATGACCCACAACCGCAACACTCGTGCTCGGCTCAGGCTACCAACACAACCATTGCTCCTCAGACGCCGACAACTGCTCTGGCCGATCAGGCACACACACCTGACCAGCCCGACGACGCTCTGCCTAGCACCGACGGCTCTTCAGAACCCAAGACCGCCGACAATGACGAACCTGACTTCTTGGAGCCTCTTGCTGCTGGCTCTTGCCCGCAGTGTCCTGATCGCCATCGGCTCATTCAGGCTCGACAACAGGCCCACTATTACAGAGCCATGTTCAGAGCAGCCAAGCAACGCGAGGCAGACAAGGAGGCCCGCATCGCACAACTCCAAGCCGAGAACCGCATACTCAAGCAACGACTCTACGGCAAAAAGAACGAGTCCCGTCACACTGCCCAAAGGCCCAAGACACCTGTGCCCTCCGACCCACTCGCTGAGGACGCTGCTCCAGACCAGGCGTCCTCGCCCAGTTGCGACACCACGCCCAAGCCGCGGCGAAAAAGAGGTCAACAGAAAACCAACCCCATTCCCAAACGACGCGACTACTCCCACTTGCCCGTCATCACCGAAGAACGCTTCTTGCCCCAGGACAAGGCTCGTTGCTCTTGTTGCGGCAAGCCCTTTTCTGCAGGTGGCTATGAGGAAGACTCCCCAATCATCGAAATCGATGTCAAAGCCTATCGCCGACGCATTCGCCGCCGACGTTATCTGCGCACGTGCTCTTGCCCTGAGGGACCCAAAGTCCTCGCCGCACCGATTGTGCCGCGGGTGTTTGCTCGCAGTCCTTTGGGCATCTCGGTGTGGGTGCAGATTCTACTGGATAAGTATAACTACTCTCGAGCCAACCACAAACACCTCGAGGACTTGCGTGATCATGGCCTGGACCTGGCCTCGGGAACGGTCATCGGCGGGCTCAAACGACTGTCCCGGTTCTTCGAGCCGATCTACGAAAAGCTCACCCAACGCAGTCGCCAGCAACGATTGTGCAATGCCGACGAGACCCGCTGGCCAGTTTTCCAGATCGTCTCTGGGAAAGTGGGATACCGCTGGTACATGTGGCTATTCGAGTCGAAAGAGAGCGTCGTGTTCACCCTGGACAAGGGACGTGCCCACGACGTACCCCAGGACGACTTTGGCGAGAAAACGCGTGGCATCGTGGTGGTCGATCGCTCCAGCGCCTACAAAGCGATGGAGCACGTCAAGCACGGTCGAGTGCGGTCAGGGCCTACGCATCAAAGTCTGCCTGAATTATTGGTACGGGATTGATTCTGAC
>CAYRFQ010000022.1:0-104419 GCA_964423615.1 uncultured Alcaligenaceae bacterium
TCTACATAAAATGTAACAAATTCGATTTGCCGTGCAAAGGGGGCGATGCACCCACGAAGACACTGGCTCAGATTTTGCTGGTGTTCTGGTCCGTAGGATCTATATAATCGCAAACGACCTTTCTCTGCTTCCAATCTCCATTCCCAGCGCGTGAGGTACCCAACCGATGCGACGACGTTCCGGTTTCACGGTGTTCGACTTGCTACTCATCCTCGCGATTTTGGGCATCCTCCTCGGCCTGCTATTGCCTGCCATTCAGAAGGTCCGGCAAGCAGCGGCACGAGTAGAATCCCAAAACAACTTGAAACAGATTGGGCTTGCCTGCCACAGCTACCACGACACGTATGGTGCCTTGCCACCATTGAAAGGCAAAAAAGACGCTTCAGTACTGGTGAGTCTCCTGCCGTTCATCGAACAGGCGAACCTGTATAACGAATTCCAAAACAACGGCATCAAGGCTCTCAAGGGAACTAGCATTCGCACTTACACGAGCCCTCGTGATCCGATGGATTTGAGTGAAAAACGCTCTTTCAATAACTACCTGTTCAACGCCGGGACCAAGTATTCGCTCACCAAAAACAATGGCGTGTTCACATTAAAGTCCAAGTCGACATTAACACAACTTATTAACGCCGACGGAGTTAGCAACACGATCATGACCGGTGAAACCCTCGTCGGAAAATCCGCAAAAGACAATCTCTCCGTGGCAAGGCAACACGTCTCGTTGCGCAAGAAAGCCCTCAACCAACTCGGTCCCAAGAGCGGCATTGCCGACTTCAAGAACAACAAGAACATCAGCTTTGATCGTGGCCATCGCTGGTACGATCCGACCTTCTTGCAAACCGCGTTTACCATGACCCGCAAGATCAACGACACACGGCCGGACGTGAACTGCGGTGGCGAAGGTGGTATCTCCGGACTCCGGAGCGTCGATCGGGAGACGAACATCGGGTTGTGTGATGGTAGCGTTCGTTTCGCTCATCAGACCGTGAACTTCAAGACACTCCAAGCCCTGAGCACATGGAACGGGAACGAGGAGATCGGAAACGATTTCTAAAACAACCCCTTGGAACTTTCTGCAAAGGACACGATCATGCGACGACGTTCCGGATTTACGGTTTTTGATTTGTTGGTTTTGTTGGCAATTCTTGGGATCTTGTTGGGCTTACTCATGCCCGCCATCGCTCGGGTTCGCCAGGCGGCAGTTCGAATGGTATCCCAAAACAATATGAAGCAAATCGGCATCTCGATGCACGCCAACTACGACGTCAATCGACAATTCCCATCATTGAAAGACGGCAACGGATACGCCATCACCGTCAGCCTCTTGCCTTACCTCGAACAACAGAACCTCTACCAACTCATCCAGAATAACGGCATCAAGGTTGCCGAAAAGACTCGCCTCCAATTGTTCATTAGCCCCTTGGATCCGGTCGCCGGTAGATCGGAACACACGACCCCGATGAACTATCTCTTCAACGCCGGGTCGAAGTACTCGATGAAAGACAACGACGGAATCGTGTACGAAAACTCGAAAGTGAAGTTCAACGACATTCCGGACGGAACGAGCCTGACCCTGATGACTGCGGAAACGTTGGTCGGCGATTTCAGTAAAAAGGCCGTCGACGTGGCCCGCCAACACATCGCATTCAAGAAAAAAGCTCTCAGGAACGCCGGTCCCAAGAGTGGGCTCAAAGAGTGGAAGGCGAGTCAGAACATCGTGGGCGACCGCTGCTCGCGGTGGTACGATCCTGAATTCTTGCAGTGTACGTTTACGATGACTCGCAAGATCAACGACCCACGACCGGACGTCAATTACGGTGGGGCCGGGGGGCTCTCCGGATTCCGAACCAATATCAACGGTACGAACATCGGGATGTGTGACGGGAGTGTGAGGTTCATAAACCAAAACGTTTCCTTCGAGGTCCTGCGCAAACTTGCCACACGTTCCGGAAAGGAAGCCGTTCCGTTCGATTTCTAACCAACGATCTTCCTAGACCGTTACCCATCTGAAAAGAGACTAACCATGAAACGACAACCCCGTTCCGCGTTCACCGTCTTTGACTTGTTGCTCCTTTTGGCGATCCTTGCCGTCTTGCTCGGTTTGTTGTTCCCCATCATCGCTCAGGTACGCCGAGCCGCCCAGCGGACGCAGTCGGCGAACAACATGAAGCAAATTGCACTCGCGATGTGGAACTATCACGACGCGACAAGGCGATTCCCGGCAGGGGTCACGAAGACACATTTCTCGGCCTTGGCACAAACATTGCCGTACATCGAACAGGCCGCCCTGGCCGAGCAACTCGACCTCAAAAAGCCAATCACGAACCAGGCGAATGCCAAGTGGGCCGAGGTCCGAATTACAGTTTTCATCAGTCCACTCGATCCGATGGCGGGCGATACTTTCAAAACTGGAACGAACAACTATCTTTTCAATGCCGGATCGAAATATTCGCTCAAGGATAATAATGGGATCTTCTACCTGGAATCAAAAACCCAAATCCGAGACATCACCGACGGCACAAGCAACACCATCATGGCTGGCGAATCCCTCGTGGGTGACAATCAGAAAAAAGCAGCAACTGTGGCTCGGCAGCATATCGCCTACGACGAAAAAGCCATGAAAACACTCAACAAGAAAAGCGGTGTGGCCGATTTTCAGAATAACAAGAACGTCGCAGCTGACCGTTGTTCGAACTGGATGGATGGCCGATTTCTGAAGGGTACCTTCACTGGAACACGATTGATCAATGACAGTAAGCCCGATGTCAATTGTGGCGGTATGGGTGGATTGTCCGGGCTCAGGTCACTCCAGAGAGGTACGCACATTGCGATGTGTGATGGCAGCGTCCGCTTCGTTCCCGACACCGTTTCTGCCAAGAGCTGGAAGAGCCTTTGTTCCCGCAACGACGGACAAGCCATCGGAAACGACTTCTAACGGCAGCGGAGTCACGCCAAAGCGGCGACGTCGGTCGCGACCAACGGAAAACTTGCGAGAAGGGCTGGCCACTGGCGAAAATGTCAGGGACCGGCCCTTCTCGCTTGACCGAAGCAACCTGTGTCGTCAAGATCCAACGATAGACAAGCGACAAGGACGTTTGTCGAGACCAATCAGGAGCAGAATGAAAGTGACAAGAGTGGCGTAACCTCTCCGTTCGTTCTGTTGGCATCGAACGACAGAGTTTCTTCTCCAAATCGGTATCTCGTTTCTAGGGATTAGGTGGAACTTATGCACGTAATGTTTATTCATCCGAATTTCCCCGCGCAATTCGGACACATTGCCAACTACCTTGCGACAACACGGCAGTGGACTTGTACGTTCATCACATCGATCGACACCACACACCACAAAAACTTGCCTTTCAATCACATTAACTACCGAATCGATCCCAACGCCCCCCAGCCAAAGGTCTTCTACAATCCAAACAGCCTCGACGGACTCATGCAACACTTGGCGGCCATTTACCGTGGAATGAGGCAAGTCGGAGACCGAATCAAGCCCGACCTGGTCGTCGGACATATGTCGTACGGGACCATGCTCTACTTGCGGAACCTATATCAATGCCCGTTCATCGGCTACTTTGAAATGCTCCCAGCCGCGTTTTGGAGCGATGGCCTGGTACTCCGCAAGGAATTCCCACCTACGGAAAACATCCGTCTATTTAATGCGACTTACCACGCTTTGACTTACCTTCACATGCACAACGTCGACGCGATGTACTGTCCAACAGAGTACCAGCGAAGTACGGCACCCAAAGAGTTCCAGGATCGCATTCGTGTCATCTTCGATGGCATCAACACAGAGTTTTTCAGCCCTGAGCCGGCAACGCGCCCAACGACTTTCCGCGGAATCACGATTCCCGAAGGTACGCGTGTGTTGACCTATTGCTCTCGAGGTCTCGAGTCGGCACGCGGGTTCGACATCTTCATGAAGGTTGCCAAACGTATCTGTGACCAGATGGATAACGTCATTATCCTCGTGGCCGGACAAGAACGAACGTTCTACGGACACGAACAACACCACATCGAACCAAAAGGCATATCGTTCAAGCAATGGGTGTTGAACCAGGACGACTACGACCTGTCCCGAATCCATTTGTTGGGGCTCATTCCCCTCAACGACTTACGTGACATGTTCCGCCTGAGTGACCTCCATATCTACCTGACAGCTCCCTACGTTCTCTCCTGGTCGATGCTCCAAGCGATGTCGACGGGGTGTGTCGTCTTGGGTTCTGACACGGCTCCGGTTCAGGAGGCGATCACCCATGAAAAGAATGGCATGTTGCTGGATTTTTACGACGTCGATGCGTTGACCGAGAAAACTCTTGAAGTGCTTCGAGAACCCGAGAAATTTCGCCATCTGGGAGACGCCGCTCGCGAAACGGTCCTCGAACGCTATGAACAATCAAAGTGCATCACTCGACTTGTCGAACTGTTCGAGGAAACAGCGGGCAGCCAACCGGTCCAACCTCAACCCAGCCCCCTGACGACCCCGATCATGAACTTGCCCGAGCCGCCATCGGGCGTTTGAGGACTTTTTCCAAGAGTTCTTGCCCTACCGTTGGACAAAAAGAAAGCCTGGATCTCCTCGAAGACCCAGGCTTTAGCTTTCCTCAGAACTCGTCAACCTCTGCTCGTATGTTCCGGCCCCAATCGCTCTTAGAAATCAATCGTTCGCACAGGGAAGAAAGGTATCCCCAGGATGGGCGGGAAGCTGTCGGCTCCGGCCCCCAGGTTAATCATCGCAAAACGTGGGGCAGCATCTGTCGCATCGAGAACCATCGTATCGTTCCCAGCGCCCAAATTCACGTTGAGGAAAACTGGTGCCGAGCCAGCTGCGGGCGAGAAATTGAAGAAGTCCGTTCCGCCGCCGAAACTGTTGTAAGTTACCGAAAAACCGGTGATGAGGCCATCAAGGTTGATGGTATTCGTACCACCCATCATGAACATGTTGATGCTCGGACCGTGAATCGCGCTGGTGTCATCGAGGGTAAAGTTGACTGCTCCGAGGCTGCCGCCCATCAACGAAAGCCCACCGTTGAGTGCCGACCCAGATACGACATTGACCACGCTAACGGACGAAGCCCCGACTTGAGTCATCAGGTTGATGTTGGTAAAGCCCCCTACAGAAGCCCCCGTGAAAGTAATGCTATCGGCACCACTGCTGTCTCGATAGTTAAACGAACCACCGATGAATGTCCCAGTCGCTGTGAACGCAGCTGGGTTGATGTCGCCAAAGTTGTCGATCGTGGTGTTTCCTCCAACAATGGGAGCCGTCAACGTGGTCGATTCGGCGCCTTTAATTGTCAGGTTACCACCGGTAATCGATGCACTGTTCGTGATGGCGACCGAGTCGGCACCAAGCCCCAGATTGATGTCCACGTTCCCGCCCACAATCACGGAACCACCGCCGCCGATGCTTACCGAGGTATCCCCACCACCGTCATTGATGGTCAGACCCCCGCTGATCGTACCGATCTCACCCGCGTCGTCGTTCAAACCAAAACTTCGACTGCCGACGTTATTCAGGTTGATCGTCAAGCTTCCACTACGAGCGGCGGTCAGATCGTACTCAACAGCACCGGTGTCCGAACTAAACAGATTGATCGTGATGTTGGCGATCCCGGTGATGTTGAATGATCTAGTCGTGCCTCCCACACCACTATCGGTGACCGTTAACAAGGTCCCGGTGTCATCGATTTCCAAGAGGTTGTCGGCGCCCGTCAACGGCGTGGTTTGAGTGAGCGTGAGCGAATTGTTTCCCGGCATCAACATGTTGAACGTGGCGGGAACCCAACGGGTTTCCAAAGATTCCACCTGCAGCTGTGTCCGTTTCCGAAGAGTCATGCGTTAAGCCTCCAACAAGTAATGATACGAACGAATGCACCCCCAGAGCCAAATCCGCACGGTGCGGAGATGTCTTCATGATTGCAGAGCGCGCACAGAATGTGCCTGGCGAACATAATGGATACGTTCACGATCACAGCCAACGCGCATAGAACGCGCATGACCAACATCGTTCGTCCGTGAAAAAGAAAATAGATTCCGTGTGAGGAGATGAGGTCGTGATAAAGGTGGGGAGTAATACGGCCCTATTAATTCACACGTTGACTGTAAAACCGATACAATCGATGTAATTCGACTTCGTAATATCCTATCTTTACACGAACCAAAGATCAACACATTGACGATAAGTTTTTTGAATATGTGGAAGGTATGAATTATTCGTCGAAATCCCCATTTTTGGGAACTTTTTCTCCACAGAGGAAACGTTGAAAAGTGATTGACGCCCGATCAAACTAACAAAACGATACGGGAAAAGTGACCCCAGCCCAAGCAAGTCCAACCGCGCACAAAGAAAGCCTGGCTCTTGCAAAGAGCCAGGCTTTCTTTCTCGTGTCTCCACGAGCGCCTATCCATCGAAAGAAGTGCTAAAAAAGCCGGAGCTTAGACGTTGATGACGATCATCGGGAAGCCAATTGGACCAACTACGGGCGGAACGGTGTCTGCACCAGCACCCATGTTGGCATAGACAAAGGTCGGGAAAGCGTTCGTCGTGTTAAGGCGGAAGATGTCGTTGCCAGCGCCCGTGTTGACGAAGATACGAGGTCGACCGGAACCAATAGCAGGATTGAAGTTAATCGAATCGGCTCCAGCACCACCATTGTAGCTGAACGAAGGTCCGGTGAAGCCACCACCCAAAGCTCCCTCGATGTTGACGACGTTGTCACCACCCATCAAGTTCACGTTAACGCTCGAACCGTTGATGAAGCTCGTAGAGTCGAGAGTTAAAGTCTCAGCCCCAAGGTTACCACCGCTCAGGAACAGCCCACCGTTGAGAGAAGAACCGGTATCAACCGAAACCACACTCGTGCTGTCCGCGCCGATCTGGTTCATCAAGTTGAGGTAAGTGAAGCCGCCGACAGCCGTACCAGCCGTGAAGGTAACGTCGTCAGCACCGTTTCCACCAAGGTAGGTGAAGCCACCACCGAAGGTCGTTGCACTGAACGAAGCCGCACCAGGGTTGATTTCCCCAAAGTTATTGATGTTCGTACTACCACCAATGAAAGACGACGTAATGGTAATCGACTCAGCACCACGGGCATCGAGGTTACCACCAGCGAACGTCTGGGCGTTTTGGATCGTTAACGAATCAGCACCCAAGCCGAGATCGACCGAGAGGTTTCCACCAACTTGAACGAAGGTACCACCACCTCCGATGGCCACGCTCGTTGAACCCAGCCCATCGGTGATACGCAGGTTGCCACCAACTGTGCCGCTAACGTCGTCATTGAGATCGAACGCACGAGGAAGACCATTATTCAAATTGATCGTCAAGTTGCCAGGACGAGTTCCGCTCAAATCGTAATCGACAGGAACTGTGTCCGAACCCAACAGATTGAGGGTGACGTTGGAAATGCCGGTCGTGTTGATCACGGTCGTCGTCGTCGTTGACGCCGCACCAGTATCGTCGATGAGGGTGAAGGTATTACCAGCGTCGTCGATTTGGATCTCATTTCCAATCGCTGGCGTTGCCTGGGTCACTGTGAGCGACCCGCTAGCGATTGTCCAGTTCCACGAAGCTGGAACCCAGCGGGTTTCCAACCGCTCTACACGCAAATTGGTTCGATTCTTCGAACTCATGGACAGAACCTCCAGAACAAGGAATTAAGTAAAAGTGCTCCTGATAGCACCAAGCCAAGCCAGTCTCGCGAATCAATTTACAAGCCAATCCTTGCCCTGTGCGCACGTAGTACGTCAGTCGCATCCTCCGACCGATGATTCTTCTCCCTCACCCACAGAGTTGTGAGTCAAGGTCTATCATTGGGCCCATACATTTCCGCTGGTTATGCACCGGATAAATCCGGCGGAAAGCGGAAAGTCGCATCTCTACACTCTGCCAACGGCTTTTCACGATTAGTCGGGTTTATCCAGCCGTTCGCAAAAAGTCATCAATAGTGCACTCGGAATTTTTCGGGCGGTCCATCTGATGGAATTCGGTAGAAAACCAGAACGATCACCGTGGAATTCTGGACATTCTGTATCACTTTGACTGAAGACCGTATTCGCAACCAACACGATTCCCAACGAAAACGTATCGATTCAGATATTTGGTTGCACCTGTCCACAAGTCATCAATAGGATCGTTAGTTGCCTCCTGAAGGGGGCATCGGAAGATTGGGCAAAGTCTTCGGGACCACATCAGGAGTGGAGTCGATATATCTGTTGAAAGAATGTGACCACACAAAATAGGCACATTCACAGGATTTGGAAATTCCTGTGAATTCTTGTTTCGAGGAATATCCTATCCCAGTTTTACTAACTTCGCAGGTATTCTCTTGGCAATTTGGATAAATTGCAATAGTACTGAATTCCTTTTCAAGGAGAGATGTGCAAGGACGATAAGATTATAAGAATGGTGCAGGTTATAACGATTGTATGGATTATTGTTTGACCATGTATGCCTTCCAATACAGCCAATCGCGCATCGGAAGCGAAATGCTCTCATAAACCTAACGCTTATTCGTTTTCAGTATGTATATTGGGAGAACAGGAGAAGAATAGGCTGGCGTGAGCAACTCAATTCTTAGGGTGACAACAATACAGGTATTTCATAGACCGCAAAACAAGATTACAGAGATTCCTGATCGGGCTATTAAATCCAACCGAATTTGTTGAATGCTTCTCCACGAACCCGAAACGCCAGCAAGGAACTTGGTTGAAAGCCACGCTGGCGCTTCGGGTTCGTTTGACAACTTGTTACCCTTCCCGGCAATTCTACGTGGCTCGACTGCTAGACCTTCAAACAGACCAACATTCGATCAAAAAAGGGGAACCTTCCACAACGTTCTATCGTGACACCAAACCCTTGGGATTGAAGGAGTTCTTTCCACTCAGACACACGACGATTCTGGTTGATGTTTCCTTGGGTCGATCCTGTCTGACGCCTTCTTCCTCGGGAGAACTTCGGAAGAAGCGAATGACAACGAACAGAGTTCAGAACGCGGATCAACAACACACCTCCGGGCAACAGCTGCTCATAGGCTTGAGCGAGGAACGATCGTTGGTCATGGGGTGGCAGCTGATGAAGGCCGAGCATTACGATCCCAACAAACCGTCTTGCCTGTCGGGCCAGAGCGATAGTTGGGCTACCAACTTCGAATTCGACGTTGGGCATGCCCAAACAAGCATCACGAGCGATTTGGATTCGGCGATCATCAGAGTCAATTCCGAGGACTCGACGTCGTGATGCTTGAGTGCCCAAAGTCATCGAGAGCAAACCATGCCCGCACCCAAGTTCGAGTACCACCCCGTTCGTCGGAACACGAGAGGCGATGGCTTCATAAGGGGTCAACCACCAACGGAGCTGAAGCGCAGTCCGAGTGCCGAGAGTGCAATTGGCATAGCGTCCCAACACAACCTTTCCTAGTTGCAGCTCAGGTCCCGCAGACATCGACCGCAGTCGAAGCTGCAACTGCTCCCGAAAGGTGACTATCCCCGTAGACATTCGTTCGCTCCTGTGTGTGAGAAAAGGGAAGCATGCCACCATCCCAAACGACGCAACCTTAGATACCTACGGAAGACCGAGGGCCGAGAAAAGTGCGACCGGCTTGTCCTGGGACGATGCAGTGAACTGAGAGTTATTCCCTGACAAAATTGGTAGCCCACGATACACCCGAAAGAAATTTTGCCAAGGCCAAAGTGAAAGAATGACTGGTTCCGGATTATGGAACACGAAAAGCTGGACGAATGTTGTTTCCACCAACTCGGATCCCAGCCGGGTTCCTCTTCCTTGGGTTCCTCGCGGGCGTTTGTTGGAGTTGCACTGGAAGTTGGAATAATTGGCTCTTCCACGACAGGTATTCGTCGTTTATTGGTCGAAGACCCAAAAAACACACCCGTCAACAATCCCAAAAAATCATAATCATACACACTCCCCAGCGCAGCCCGACAGCAGCCTGGGGAGTTTGCTCACTCTCGACTTCGATGTGTCGGCAACGAGAGTTGAAAGTCTGTTTTTTCCGCAAACTCTCAACCTTCGACTTACTCCGGAAGCCGATTCAACGTGTAATAGCCCACCGGATGCAAGACCGGCACCCCACCGGACGATCGGACCCCACCGAACCGAAGTTCATGGACATATCCGATAGGCATCTCCGGGATGGTGAGCCGGACGGAGTTGTTATCCTCATCCACCGTCACCTTGGTGATTTTAAGAGCCTTGGTATCCCTGGGCTTACAACCGTAACTGCTATGCAAGTTATATGTCCAACAACGCAGGCTGTAGGAGTTGAGTTGCCCGGCGGTCTTGGGATCGATACCTTTGGTGAACGTAACTTCGAAACCATCGCGTTTCGCCCGCATTTCCTTGACTTCGAAGGGCACCTTGCCGGTCCACACAAGACGTTCGAGTCCGTACTGGGCACGACCTCGCGAACCCCACCCTCGGGCGGTCTCGCCGCAGAACATCGAACCATCTTTGCCCCAACACATCCGCATCACGCCGCACTGGAAACCTTCCCGAAACGGGAAACAAGCTCCCTGGTATTCACCGCCAATTTTTTCAAGAAAACAGCGTACGACGATCGAGTTCGCTTGGTCGCCGACGAAGATTTGGTTCTCGAAGGGTCCAAACTTCCCCTTTGTGGAATTCCAAAGGACGTCACTGTGCGACCGGCCCATTTGAGGATACGGGAACCAAACCGCGGGCAGCTGGAGGTTAGCGATCTTCTTGGCCGCTTCGGCCATCGGCAATCCGTTGGGAATGTTTTCGGGCTTCTTGACGTTCGCCAAGGGATGTCCGCACGTAGCCAACCCCGTCGGGTTCCCGTGATAGGTGCCTTCCTTGAGATGGGCGAGCTTGCACACCGCCACCCAATCCCCCTGATTGTCGGTGTAGAACATGTCACCGAGGTGGTTCGCTCCCAAACCTGCCGGAGAACGAAGGCCGGTACAAACCGGGTGCATTTTCCCCTTCTTGTCAATGCGAACGCACCAACCACGCCACAGAGCTTTTCCTTCGGGTTCCCCACCGAACGGACGGTTCAGTGTCACCCAAAGATCACCCTTCGGACCGACCTTGGGACCGAACGCATACTCGTGGTAGCTCCCGCTGATCTGCCAGCCGTTGCTGAACGTTTCTACTTCGTCGATCAGATCGTCCTTGTTGGTATCCTTGACACGCGTCAATTCGCTTCGTTGTGCCATGTAAATGCCATCGGGCTGGACGAGCATTCCGAGGGGTTCGTGGAGACCAAAGAGCATTCGCTTGTAACTGACGACGTTTTTGTTGTCCTTTTGAGTCTCGGCGTTCGTTTCGAGCACCGGATTGCTTGCGTACGGATTCTGAACAAGCCAAACCTCACCGCGTCGTGTGCAGACTGCAAGTTTCGTCTTAGCTTCGTCGAGCCAATCCAGACCACCCACTTCGAGCACGACACTTTTGGGTAGAGGGAAAGTGACCAACTTGTAGTAGTCGGCTTCCGTCGGCAGCCTTTTTCCTTGTGCCCAAACAGGGGACAAGGAACAGGGAACAGGGAACAGGGAACAGGGAACAGGGAACAGAACAAAGGACACGGCGACCGCGAACAAGAGAAGATGCCGGCAACACTCCTTCCCTTGCTTTCGAGTTCGGCTCTGCTCTGGTCTTCGTTCTCTGTTCCCTCGACTGTGGCTTACCATAAGACTTCGACCTCCAGCTTGGTGGGGCGTTCGTTATTGAGTTTGATGGGGACTAGGAGTTCCTTACCCCCTTCGCTGTTGCGGATGATTGGAGTGGTCGTGGAACCAATTCGAAACTTCGCGCCGCTGTCTGTCTGATAATACTCGCCGTTCTTGGTAATCCTCGGAGCCGTTGCGGCTCGGAAATAGAGTTTGCTCACGCCTTTGTCGCTTTGGAGCTCGAATGTGCGTTTGAGGTAGTTGCCCTTTAGGGAATAACCGGACCGAGGCAACTCCTCAATTTCGACTCCTTCGAAAGTGTACCGGAACGTCGGGTACCGGTCCTTGCCCAGACAATACCCGCGGAAATGCCAACCTTTCGGGTTGTTCTTTCGTTTCTCGTCAATCGAAGGCCACGGGGATGCCTTGTTCTCCAGCTTCGCAAACTGGGGACCATCAGGAAACGTGAGAATGTCCTCGCCGAGCAACTTGGCATACTGTCCGGCGCGTCCCGACCAGGCCGGGCGAGCATCCAGGAAACCACCCGTCCAGGCTTTTGCGAGACGAATCCGCAGAGCATCGAAAACGATGTGAGTTCGTTGGGGATACCCAACAGCGATGGCGTGGGCGCCGACGCCTTGGATGAACGTCCGGAACACGATGGGCTCGCTAACCGGAGTTAAGATGTACTCGTCCGTCGGGGCAAGACCTGCCGGGATCCCGCCCTTTGTCCCAACAGACAAATAAGCCCAGATGGCGTTGATCTGCATATCCGCATCCCCATCGAGAACGTCGGGGAACTGACTTATGCCGTTCGGCCACATGGTCGGCATCTTCGTCCCAGGTCGCAGCTTCTGAGGATCGAGCATCCAAGCGTGGTACCATCCTGGTTGCAATCGCCCTGGAACTCGAAGGAGGTCCAGGCCTTCGACACCCTCCGCCTTGAGCGGTCCCCACGAGTGACAAGCGATGCAAGACATTCCCTTCTTTATCCCGACGAATCTTCGGCCAACGCCAACGAGCTTGGAGTTAAAAACGTATTTTCTCGGCTTAATCTCCACCCGTTTCTTGGCCGGTTTTCCTCCGACAGGTCGTCGCAACAACTCCGAGTCGGCCTTCTTGAACAATTCAGGCAGATGTCCGATGTTGTCCTTGCCGAACAGAGGCATCCGAGTCGACATGTAGTAACGGACGCGTGGTCCACCATACATGTACTCAGCAAATCCGGCGTCAGTGAGTTTGGCACCTACCAGATCCAAACCGGGAGGCATGCGGCCCTCTTCCCCGAGGTCGGCCTTACCGATGTTCGTGAAATACGGTTCGCGACTGTCGTCCGGTCCACCAAGTTCGCCTCGACGATGGCACGAGTAACAGTTAAACGTGGTCATCGTTCGGTGAACTTTTTGGACGACGGTCAGCGGCTTGAGTTCTCCCTGGAGGTTCACAACGGCCTTTTTGATGGCCCCGCGTTGGGCAGCATTGAACGCGTAGAGAGGCCTACCTTTCGCGACTTGTCGACTGAGACATCCCCCTTCAGCACCCACATTGAGTTTCGCCAGCGGAGTATACAAGTTCGTCTTGGCCAACTCAGCAGCTTTGTTGTCCGCCTGGTGACACGAGGCACACCCAAGACTCGCAAAGAGTTTTCGCCCGGCTTTGGCCTTGGTCGGATCGACACGAAAGTCAAAACGTCCTTTCGGGATCATCGCGTAAGCTCCCGACTGCAACAAGCCGGGAGGGATGGCTCCGCGTCGTCCGTCCGGTGGTTGCCAGTCAACATTCAGTTCGTAGCCACCTCCGCCTTGAGTAAATCCTAACTCGATGGGAACGCTTCCTTTCTCCAGCCGAATCATGCCGCTTTCTTCTTTCGGAGAGTGAACGCCATCGTTATCGACAACGACTTTATTTCCGATCCGAAGGACAGACCCATCGTCGGACTTCACCCAAAAGCGATAGTCACCAGCCTTGGGCACCGTCAGAAAACCTTGAAAACGGACCGCAAACATCACGCGGGGAAACTTCCCGAATTTTTTCAGCTTGATCTTTCGCGGAGCAAACGATTTCACCTTTCCGCTTTGGATCGGCTTGAGTTTGTCGAAGTTCGGAACCCGGTTGAAGTATCCGGGGTAGTATGCGTACTCCAAACCGACACCGAGCCCTCGCTTGCGTTTGTCGAGTTGGTCGCGGAGGAGATATGCGGCAATCGCTCGAGCTTCTCCGACCTTCAACCGCATGGCAGGCATCCGCCCGGAAGGTCGAGCGTGCAATGGATCGAGCAGAAACTGTTCTAATTGGGCCATCGTGGTTTTCATGGCCAGGTTACCCAGAGATACCGACTTCGTCTCCCGAATGCCTTTTCGTTTGGGGCGTTTGACGCCCGGCGGAAGATTCAGTTTTCTTTCGGGAACCTTGGTCATCGGTTGATGGCAAGCAACACAGCCGACCTTGTGGAACAGGGCTTTCCCTTGGTCGATCTGGTACTCGCTCGCTCCCCCATTACTCTGATCGCAAGGACCACCCAGCGACGAGAGATAATGTGCCAACAGATCGACAATCTTTTCGTGTTCCGCATCCGAGTGAGCGTGGAGCACATGAGGCATTAGGGTCCCGGGTTTCATGACGTGCGGATCGGCAAGGTAAGCCTGGAGATATTGCGGCGTTATGCGGCGGCCGACTTCCTGCAAGTTGGGAGACTTGCGTGGGAGCATTCGAGCCGTAATGGCATCATCGGCTTTGTGGCACGCAACACAATTCAACTCGTTGACAAGGAGTTCGCCATCGCGGATGTCCCACCCAGCCACAAGGCCCATCTTCTGTTGGGCGTTTGTGCCCATTGGACAACAGCAAAGCAAAAGCACGACAAGGGAGAAGGCAGAAGTAGGAAGGCGGGAGGTAGAGTGTTTTCTACCTTCTGCCTTCCTACTTCTGCCGTTAAAACAGCTTCCGTATCGATTCGGCATAGGAGGAATTCCCGTACAGGTGTGTACCCGACCGCTTGTTTGGTCAGGTCACGGAACATGGTGGGTTCAAATCGTCGAGGTCCGTTGGTTTCTTTTCCAATACCGAGGAAAAAGGTGATGCAAGTCGGCGTTCGCTCAAGGCAAATGGATAAATCGAATTGTCACGCCTGGGAGATGGGGCGGGAAAGTTGTCGTTCACTCAGTAACAGGCGACTTTCTTCCTGAACCTTGTCGAACACGACTCCTGTTTATCCGTCAGCTTCACGCTTCGTGACCGTGACAATACCGACAGCCATCCCTTCGCCCAAGTTTTACTTGCCGACGATGCAATTCGAGCAGAAATTGAAACATAGGGGACCAAGATAGAACTGAGAACTTACGCGATATCCGATAAGAAATCAATTGCGTGTTCCTCTCAGGGCGTTCCTCAGGATTTTGGAATTTGGATTTGCCAGGAAATCATAGCTCCACGCGGCTCGCGTGTACTTGGTGCAGTCCAGAAAAAGTACGCGCGGGCCGCCTCAACCTACGACGAATATATAATTCCAAAATCCGGAGAAACACGCTCCTGTAAAAATGCCCTGGCCTCCAATTGGGCGATTCGGTATAGATGGGTTGATCATTTAAGGATGAAGGCAGAAGGATGAATACAAGAAAAATCCATCCTTCCACCTTCCACCTTCCACCCTACCCGAAGACAGGTGTCGCCATGCCTGACCCGAAATCCACAAACGTCCACCCGACGGCAGTGATTTCTCCAGAAGCTGAACTCGGGGAGGGCGTGACGGTTGGCCCCTTCGCCGTCATCGAAGGACCGGTTACGATCGGGCCAGAATGTGTCATCAAAGCCCACGCCCATCTTTATGGCAAGGTGACGATGGGACGCGGAAACGTTGTGTTTTCTGGAGCCGTCATCGGCGAACAGCCTCAGCACTTGCGTTACGGGGGAGAACCCACGTCGGTCGAAATTGGCGACAACAACATCTTTCGCGAGAACGTCACGATTCACCGAGGAACGTCCCATTCGTGGCTCACCAAGATCGGTCACCACAATTTTTTCATGGCCGGTTCGCATGTTGCTCACGATTGCCAAATCGGTAACGATTGCATCCTGGCCAACAATGCTCTGGTGGGTGGGCACTGCGTTCTCGCGGACAACGTGTTTCTTTCAGGGAACTCCGCGCTACACCAATGGGTGCGTGTCGGACGATTGGCCTTTTTGAGTGGGTGTTCGGCGTCCACGAAGGACATTCCTCCCTTTTTTGTGCAACAAGGAATTGATAACGTAGTCGGGGTGAATTTGATCGGTATGAAGCGGGCTGGCCTCCAAGGTGACCAAATCGATGGGGTGAAAGCCGCCTTCCGGTATCTTTGTCGAACACAGCTTACGCTGCCTGCGGCCATCTTGCGTATCGAAACGGAGCTGAGCCACATCGATACCGTCCAAGAAATGTTGGCCTTCCTCCACGATTGCCCCAAAGGCATCAACCCGATGCGATCCCGCCGGGCTGCCTAGACTCCCCTGAATAGGTGACGGAAGCAACGCGCTGTTCCCTCACCTCAATTGAACGACATCCATGACAGTCTCTCTCAAACTCCCATCGTTACCACCAACCAGGCTGAAAAACTGGGATTCCCGGTGGAAACTCATCGGCGTTGTGTTGGCAGCTTCAGTTTCCGCAACGCTTCAACACTTCGGTCCGGCTTTTCTCGCTCTGGCCCTGAGTCTCCTCCTGCTGGGCCTTGCCCGGATTTCCTGGCGGTGGTATCTCGTGCGTGTCTCGGTCCTTTGGCCAGTTTGGATCGGCCTTGTCTTGTTGCTCCCGTTCTTTGTTGATGAAGGTGGGCCAGCCTATGAACTCGGTTCGCTGCGTCTTTCTCTCGACGGGTTCCTCGTGGCCGGTCGTGTGAGCGCTTGCGCGACGGCGACGTTGACCGTCGTCCTGTTCCTGATCGTGACGACACCGATCCCCGTTTTGTTGCAAGCGGCCCACGCCCTTCGAATTCCCTCGATCCTCGTTCAACTTGTCTCTCTCACCTACCGCTACTTCTTCTTGCTCGCCGACGAAATCCAACGATTGCGGATTGCCTTGCGCATCCGCGGTTATCGCAGCAAACCGAACGCGCATACGTACCGAACGGTTGGCTACGTGACCGGGCTCTTGTTAGTGCGTAGCGCCGAACGAGCCGAACGTGTGGGACAAGCCATGCGATGCCGTGGATACGGCAACCGATTTCCGGCAATCGTTGAGTTTCGCACGACCTGGCGAGACGTTCTGCTTTTTCTTGCAATAATGTCCGTATCAGGTGGCTTACTGATTTGGGATAGGCTGCTGTGAAAGGCCGAAGGCGGAAACTTGCAACCTTCCTCCTTCTGCTTGGTTCCTTTCACCTTTGGAAAGGGCGCTGGTGCATTCCGGAACTGTCATACTCGAGGATTTCAGCTACTCTTACTCGCAAGGGCGGCAGGCATTGCACAACGTTTCCTTTCGCGTTGCCGCTGGGGAGCGAGTGGCGCTCGTTGGTCCGAACGGCGCCGGAAAAACAACGCTATTCCTTTGCTTGAGCGGCGTCCATTCGTTCTCACCAGGCCACGTTCGAGTCTGTGGCATCGACCCTGCCGACAAAACCAAACGTCGCGAACTTCCCCAGAAGGTCGGCATCGTCTTCCAAAATAGCGACGAGCAAATTTTCAACGCGACGGTGTTCGAGGACGTGGCGTTTGGCCCCTACAACTTCGGCATGTCGCGGGACGAAGTGACTGACCAAGTCAAAGCCGCGTTAGAACGGGTCGGGCTACAAGGCTATGAAGATCGTGTGCCGTTTCATCTCTCGGGAGGCGAAAAACGACGAGTCGCTCTTGCCGGAGTTCTGGTGATGTCTCCCGAAATCCTTCTGCTCGATGAACCGTCCATCTTGCTCGACCCGCGAGGACGCCGCGAATTGATCAACGTCCTCAACAACCTCACGGCAACGAAACTCATTGCTTCCCATGACTTGGAGATGGTCTTACAAACGTGTGAGCGGGTGTTGTTGCTCGACAAGGGAAAATTGATTACCGATGGCCCAGCCCCGGAAGTGTTGGCCAACGAAGAGCTAATGGAAACTCACGGACTCGAAGTGCCGTTCAGTTTGCGATGACTCCTCCAGAGAGTCTTGGAGTCGAGAGTGTCGGAGATACACTGTTTCTTGGTTGGTGTGTTGGTCTGTTGTTGCCCCATCGTCTTTGCACGACTCATCACAGCCGACAAATCAAGACGACCAACACTCCGTGACTCCACCCATTCGCGATGCACTTTAGAACAACCTGCCCTGTTGTGGTCCTTCGAGCAACTTGGCGAGCTTCCTTTGAGGCGAACTCAGCGGATAGCGACCGAGATCGTTCGGATCAACCCATTCACCGGCGACGTAGAATGTCGATCGAAATTCACCACTCGAATATCTGGCTTCCAGACACACCATCACAATCCGGTATCGAGTGACGCCGTGTTTTACGGTTGTCAATTCACACCCAATCTCGGCCGTAAAGCCAGTCAACTCCTTCAGAATACGCCTCGCCGCGTCATCAACGCTTTCACCTTTTTCGATCGTGGCGTGGGGGAATTCCCACATGTTGGCCCACCAGGTTTTGTGCTCGTTCTGGGTTTTCTTGTCGCTCTGGTTCTCTGCAGGGCGCTGGACCAGAAATACCTCCCCACCCTTCCGCAAGACGACGGCCACCTCGTGAAGTTCGGTCACCTGGATCGGCTTCGCTAGCTCCGGAAGTTGGTCTTGGAGGTCATGGCCAAAGGCTCCGCACTTTTTCGAGAGCGGACATTCCCCGCACTGAGGTGCATTCGGGGTGCAAATTAAAGCACCGAGTTCCATCAGGGATTGATTGAAATCCCCAACTCGTTTTTGTGGTAGCAGCGTTTCCGCGACGGTCCACAGTTCGGCATTGAGAGGATGGGATTTCGGGTCTCCACGCAATCCGAAGAACCGCGTGAGTAAGCGAATCGAGTTTGCTTCGAGAATGGGAAGTCGCGCATCGAAAGCCTGAGAGAGTACGGCACCAACGGTGTACCTCCCGAATCCCGGAAGTCCAAGAACGACCTTGGGATCCTTGGGAAACTGTCCTTCGTGGTCTTCGCAGATCTGTTTGGCAGCAGCCAAGAGATGACGGGCTCGACGGTAATAACCAAGCCCTTCCCACAACCGGAGAACTTCTTGTTCTTCAGCCCGGCCGAGGTCGGCAATCGTTGGGAACGCTTCGAGGAACCTCTCGAAGTAAGGGATCACGGTAGCCACGAGAGTCTGTTGCAACATCACTTCGCTCACCCAGATGGCGTACGGGTCTCGATTGGCTCTCCACGGTAAGTCTCGTTGGTTTTTGTCAAACCAAGAAAGCAACCGACGACGGAACCACTTCCCGAGCGCCGGGTCCGACGGTTGAGGAAGTGGTGGACCCGGTAGCGAACAATTCTGATGCGACAAACGAGAATTCCAGTCTTTCTGGAAGGGTGAAGGTAAAAGGGCAAATCAAGGCATTCTTCATCCTTCTGCCTTCGCCCTTCCTCCTTCGTTGTTACCCTCCGGCTTTTCGTCGAGAGTAGGCTTGCAAAGCGGCGGCGGCGGCTTCGGCGGTGTTGAGTTTGGGTTCTTCTTTCTTCTCTTCGGGTGCGGGCTGCTGATCGGTATCGTCCAACCCGGGCAAGTCCATCCGCGTCGTTCCGTCGGGAACTTCGTCATCGTCTCCCGTACTCGGCGTCAAAACAGGATCGTCACCGTCGACCGAAGATAGCAACAACGCAGCCATTTCTTCGTCGTCTGTTGGTTCGGAGGCCGAAGACGATTGTTCGGTTGAGGATTGTTCGGTTTTCTTGGTCGCTGGAGGAGGAGTTGGTTCATCAACGGAGGGAGCCACCTCTGTAATCTCGACGCGGAAAAGCAAGGGCCCGGCTTTCAATTCATCGTCGTGTTTCAGTTCGCGTTGCCCCTCGACCTTCTCGTTATTGACGAAGGTACCGTTGAGACTTCCGAAGTCGCGAACGAAAGCTTGTTCCCCTTTCTGCATGATCGCGCAATGCCGCTTGCTGATCAGTTCGCTCACTGGTCGCAAATGACACTGTGGATCCCGACCGATTAAAAATTGAGCAAGGGGAATGGGCAGTTTGTGTCCCTCGGCTTTTCCAGCCGATAGTACAATCAGGGTTAGCTTCATAAACGATGTCCTCTCTTCTCGCACGGGTTCGCCTTGGGTTTAGGATATGACATGTCAAAACGTCATGTTTCGTCCACCGGTCACTGGGCGACGGGTTCAATCCTTCGGAACAAGATAGGCGAAACTGGTTGGATAAAGGCTCAATGCAACATCTAGTTTGTGTTGGAATCAATCCACAAGTGGGAGAGGGTGCGAACCAACGTTGTTGTGGATTTCGGAATCTTTGCTTGCTGTACGAATCTTTTCAACCAAACCGAAACAAGGGACTTTCTTTCTTCCCTCGATGAAGTTTCGTGGTTGCGTCCAAAAGCCATTCCAAATCCACACCGACACGCGAAGCTCAGAAATCCCTTGCTTGGATTCTCCAACCTGCCTTGATCACAAGTTAGCTTGGAAGTGGAGAACCTGCACTGGGGCCTTCGCGAGCAGATGGTTCGCAGATCGTTCCAGTTGTAAATACTCTGATCGTCCTGAGACTCTGGAAGAAACAGTCACTCCTTGTGATTTCCGATGATCAATGTCGAATTGACATTCTCACTTCCAAGACAAACCCTATCGAGATCCCTCAACAGGGGATATGGAAGGTGAGGAGAGAGAATCGTCCTGCGAACTATTTGCCTGTGCTGGGTAGCACACCATACCCAACAAGAATTCGCCAACCCCTCAGTGGAGAGAGGTTTGGGAATGGACAATAAACTCTAGAGACGGAAACCACCCAAAGAAGTCGAGTCGGTGGACCAACATGATGATTTACTCACAAACCTTTAGCCCCATTGTATGATGAAAAGCTCAATTCAAGCAACGAGAAAGAATCGCTCACTCTGAAATTTCTGAAAAAAATTCATTTCTCCCAAACACCCTAATATGTAAGGAGTTAGTACAACCAGAACGGATTCGGACGACTGAAGGTAGTTCGGAAGTGCTCCTCCTCGCTTCCGAAATGACTCTTGTTCCCTTTGTTGTGCATATCAGAGGCCCTCTCTATCCCGTCCGAATCCCCGTCAGAAACCTGCCCCTGTTCTTCTGTGAGAATGTCATGCAAGGATTTCGATTAGATGCGACTTCAGTTGAACTACTCAGATGCGCCGGAGGCGAGAATCAGGACACACCTGTAACGTTGCCCTCGGACAAGATTCGCAACATCATCCAAGAAATCATTATGGAACGAAACTGGTTCTTCGCCTCTTCCACTTGGGGTAAGAGCCGAGTTGACCATGTTGAGCAAGAGACTACTCGCTGGGAAATTGTGAAGGGTCGTCTCATAGACCCCAAATACACGCGAGAAGAACAAACCTTCGAATCTTGGAACGTCCGGGTCTCCCAGAGTCCTGATTTAGGACCCTCCGCGGAGGCTTTGGCGACGACCTGTCAGAGCCAAAACCGACACGAAAACACTAGCAGTGCTCCACGCCAGAGTGAACCCAACGACGATCAGCCAAGCGAGAATATACCCCTGGTGTCTCTCAAATTGGACTGGTCCACCAGTGAACTCCATGTCGTCCGCAGCGTTCTCTCGTATGTGTGGGAAGGTTACAGCGAGGGGAACGTCGTTCAGACCCGCGAAACTACCAAGTGGGTGCAAGAACTCGTTGGAACTGTTGATCTCTCTTTGTATGGCCATGAACTCACCCTGCGGGATGAACTGATCTCGCGAGTTTTTCATGCTGTCGTTGGAGTAAGTCGACTTCCCCTGACGTCCATCGAGTCTCCGCTGCCTGGTTTTACTTTCGGGCAACTCGGTTATGTGGCCAGAAAACCACTTTCGGACTCCCAAGAACAGCCGCTCTCCAACTGGAAACAACTCCTCGAAAGTGGACTCACGCGCGAGTTGAATTGGCAAGAAGTCGTGCGTTTGCTTGAATTACTTCTTCGACTGGAAGCGCGCGTTCGTGACCCGGAACTCGTCCGAACATTTCTCCAAAGGTGGAAAACACTTAGGTACTCCAACGTCGAGTTGCCCGAACTTCTCCGACAGGTCGTGAACGTAACTTCTCTCTCGCCTTACACAAATTTCGTCGAGAACCTACTTCACTTCACGCGATGCCTCGCCGATGACCCCGAAGGCATTTCGACGGAAGACCATGTCGACTTTCTGGGATACGTTTTGCGTCAGCTGGGAAGACACCTCACAGCCTACGACCTTGTGGTTTTCCACAACCGGGGCGCGAATTATCCGGATGCGTTGTTTCTTGACGCCGTCTTGTCCGAGTATCTGCGATTGATCGGAAACCATCCGACGCTCTTTTCCGATTCGTCGGACGATGACGCCCGTACGCAACGAACGAAACGGTTGCGTCGTCGTGCATTGCGACAAGGCTTCCTCCATTGGCACAAGTACCGAGGACTCCCTGTTCCTGTCGCGCCGACTTCTCCTGGAGAAAACACGCGCGTGTTGCCCGTGCCTTACGTCCGTGTTCCGGAGGACCAGCTTCTTCAACTCACGGCCCGTGAAAAACGACTCTTCGAAAATCGAGAATTGACCATTCCAAGGCACGCGACGGATGTCGTATTCCAATGCTTTCGAGACCTTAGTCATCCGCGCGAGCTTCAGGAACTCGGAACAGCTGTTTTCATCGATCGGCCTCTTGGGATCCGAAAAGCTCCAGGAGAACCCGACCAAACGGTTTTATTTTCCCACGTTGCCTTCAGCGGCTCCATCGCGGAGCAACGACTCGCGTTTCTCGCCGAGTTATCCCCTGAGGTAAAACCAGGAGAACTATCCGTTTCGCTACCCAAAGGAATTTCAGTTCGGGCGTATGCCGCTATCCCTCCGCGAGTCGTTTCGCTTGCCGACGCCGTGCGAGCTGCGGATGATTTTCTGTTGCTCCACACGACCCGCTCGGCAGTGGCCGAATTTGTCGATCAGTACCCCGCCCTTCCGTGGTCGTTGACGCAAACCAATCCTAAGACTCCTCAAAAACTATTGATTCTGCCTGATCCCGAAACCCTGTCCAGTGACGCCATCCAACTCGTCGTTTACGATCGCAATCTCCAGGAGGTGTTTCGCACCGAAGCTGATTTGTCAGCTGGATATATTGGAGTTGGTGGGAAAGAATTTCCGAGGAATGGACTGCGCCTCCTCCGAAAACAAAAGTAAATATCCGGTCGTTCCTTGGGCAGGGCATTGTGGAACAGTTGAATGTTGGATGGTTTTCTTGGACACGAACCTCGAAACGCCAGCAAGGGCCCAGAAAATGCCCTCGCTGGCGTTTCGAAGTAGTGCAAGAATCTCTTGCTGACGTTTCGGGCTTGCGTCTAAATTTCCTTCCAAATAACGTACAAAAACAGGATATTGCACTCTTGTTTACAAAATGGCACCTACACACAAACCCTGGTCAGAGGCATCACAAACAGAATTCACGTCGGGATTTGCATTTTTTCCGGTTGGACCGACATTCTTATTCGTCTCATCTAGTGAGAATGTAGGCGCCGACAGATCGGTCCTTCCGGTAACACAAAGAAATTCCGTTTTAGGCCATGGGCTCGCAATACCGCCTTCGAATACGACGAAACACCCCGACTTCAGAAATTTATCTATTTGGCAGTATTGAGTGTTTTATTTGAGCGGGTGGCACCGTTAGTACCATTGAAACGGTACAGAAAATGCGTCTAACACCACCAATACGACGAATACTAAGAATCCCGTGGATACTAGGCAAACATTGCTTCAAGGCTCAGGAGTGTGGTAACTACAAACAGAGTGCGAGGGATGGAGTGGCTCTTCGGACCTCGTGGCGGACTCCAACCGGCCAAAGCAATAGGGGATTCGAACAAAGGAGAGGGAACGAGCGAAAGTGAAAGTGGGAAAAGAAAACACTCTTCCCAGTCAAGTTCAGTCGCTGCAGTCAACTTTACCTTTGTCTTTTGTTCGCCTCAGTCCAGCCTGTACTTTGCTAACGATTGTACTTCCCTGATCGAAAGGAACATCCCTCGATGGAGTTGTTCTCGTCCATGGTCCGGACATTGCGGAAAACAACACCTGAAACTTCACGTACCTCTTGTCGTTCCCGCAAAGTCGACTTTTTCCATCCATTTTTCATCTACGGTACATGTTATCGGACTAGAATTTTGTATGATATCCAGCACGATCGGCTACTTTAGGCAATTACAAAAAAACAAACGAGACAATCAACCGAAACCACTAATCTCCAAAAAGGATTCCTTAATGGGAGACTCTCCACCTGCCCAAAATTTCCCTCGCGAGTTGCCTTCCCTTATGAAATCGTAACCGTTCCCAATCTTTCCAAATTGGGAGGGACTACGAACACAGCACCAACGATTTCAAGTTTGAGCTTAAGCCTACCAGGAAATCTGGAACTGTCGTAATGTTCGAATCGAACCGTCATAACCAGACACTTGCGAACAAGACCCCAAATTCTTCGCTGATTTTCGTAACCGATAAGACGTACACAAAAAGCCGTTTTCGTATAAATTCTGATGTTTAACCTGACTTTGCCAGTTAAAACACTTGCCAATCTGCCAGATTGTCTGAGCCACCAACATGCAGGAAGATGCCGGTAAGGATAACTTGCACTGAGCGGAATATACGTCCTTATATCTTTGTTATTTTACCTGGGACTCAGGGTTTAGCGTGTTGACGACTGGGCGCTTTTGATAATATCTACCGCCGACTGTTAGTTCAAAATCGTCAATCACTTCCCCTCGCTCCCTCGGCCCCTCCCGTTTCCATGGAGATTAGAGTGATGAACTTCTTCGATTCTCGCTGGTACCGTTTGTTTCTGACTTGTCTGAGTCTGGGGAAATCGGGCCACAAAGCGTCCTGGTCTCTGGTCGGTTTGTCCCCGACAGGTCGTCGCAAAAACTCCAATCGCCACCTTACCAGGCTCCTACTTGAGAACTTGGAAGAACGGGAGACGCCAGCCACCTTCACATGGCTTGGGACAGTCGACGGAACCTGGAGCAACGGATTGAACTGGGTCGGTGGAAATGCGCCGACCGGGGACGGCGATACTCTCGTGTTTCCTGATTCGGCGAGTATCAAAAACACGTTCAATGACATCCAAGATGGCTTCTTCAAGTCGCTCCAGATTAATGGAAGCGGCTACACGATGACGGGCAACTTCTTCACCCTGGGGGAAGAATTCCAGGGAGGCATCGTCACGCCAGGAACCATCAGTGTCGACAATAACAAAACCAATAACACGTTGGCATTCCAGGACGACCCCGACGACCTCGGCGGCATCAACCTCGGTGGATTGAGGAGTCAACGCCAGATCTTCACGATCAATCCCGGAGCGGAGCTCACCATCACCAGCCCCCTCGTGGGTGAGGAAGTCGGTCTGACCAAGGACGGCCAAGGGACACTCATAATCGCCGGGGACAACAGCGGGTTTGGGGGGCTCATCTCTCTGACCGAGGGCATCACTCGCATCCAACACGAAAACGCCCTGGGAGATTTCTCCAACAACCCCATCGACGAATTGAAACTCACAGTCGTCTCCCTCAATGCCGAACTCCAACTCGAAGAAACCCTTGGGTCTGGGCCTTTGGAAGTGGAAGAAAAAATCCGGTTGACCGGCGAAGGTACGGCCGACCGGGGAGTCTTGTACAACCTTGCCGGTGCGAACGCCTGGAATGGCCCCGTCGAAATGGACGCCAACGTCACGATCGGAGCTGTCGGCAACTCGACCCTGACGATCAACGGCGTCGTCAGCGACCGCGGACCAGGTCACGACTTGACCAAGAATGGCGCAGGTTGGATCACTCTGGCTCCCCGCAACACCCTCAATGGAAACACATATCGTGGTTCGACAACGGTCAATGAAGGAACCTTGGTCATTGCCCACCCGTTCGCTCTTGGGGTGGGTGGCAATACCACCAACGCCACTGTCGTAAGTAGCACCAGCAGCCGCAGCGGTGGGCTCGGAGTCGAGTTCATCAACGAGAGCGATTTGCTCATCCCCGAACAATACCTCTACCGCGACTCCGACACCAACGTCCCAGAAGGATTCGCAGTACCCGACGAACTCCTGACACTCAACGGCCCCGGGGCTGCTGGCGTGGACGTCGATCCGACAAACAACAATCGTACTTTCGCTCCGCCAGGTGGTACTCTCACGAGCATCGATGCCACCCTCCACAATTACGCCGGGAACAACTCGTGGGAACAGGACATCACCTTCTGGAGTAATGAGTCGTTCCTCGTTGGGCAATTTGCCTTTTATACGTCGTTGATCAATTTGGGAGCCGAAGCCGACACAAACCTCACGATCAACGGTTCGATCAATGACGACCTCTTACCCGACTTCCCCAATCCCAGACCCACCTACGCACTCGGGAAGACCGGTCCCGGTCGAGTCATCCTGACCTCCCAAAACACCTATACGGCCAACGTCGACATCCTGGAAGGATTTCTTCGCCTTCGCGATTCGAACGCCTTGGGTCTCGGCGCCAGCCTGGGCAAGGAAGCATGGTGGGGCACGAGCTTGGAACTCGAAGCCGACAACATTCCCGATTCCCGGACGTCGACGTTCGACGGCGACGGCAACCTCCTCGTTCCTAGCTTTGACTTGCTCTTCCCATTTCTCAACAACATCTGGATCAACCATACGGGAGCAGACGGTCTGGGAGCTTTGCGGAACATCAGCGGCCGGAACGTCATCGAGGGTGGCGTGTCCCTTCAGTCCGACGCCGCCATCTGGGTCAACCCCAACTCCCGCAACGGTGGCCCAGAGTTCGACGACTTTAGCCAGCTGACGATCAACAGCGTGATCGACGGGTTTGGCAGTGATCTGACGAAAGTCGGGGAAGGTGAACTCGTCCTCACGGTCGACAATAGATACACTGGCGAGACGTTCATCGACGCTGGTTGGATTACGATCCAACACGAAGACGCCCTGGGTAACAACATCGGAGGACGAACCGCGACGTTGCAACCGGGCACGACCGTTCGAGACGGTGCTGCGCTCCACCTCAAGCCGCTCGATCCAGCTGCCCCCCTTAGGGTTACTGAGAACTTGTTCCTCAACGGCATCGGAGCCGTGATCGATGACGGCTTGCTGAGCCAAAAAGGTGCCGTAGTAAGTGTTGGTGGAGACAACGTCCTGTCGGGCAAAATCACCCTCTTCGGAGATGTCGGGATCGGTTCTGAGCAGATTGCCGGATTCCCCGAAGCCGAACTGACCATCACAGGGTACGTCACGACAGGCACAGCTCCGACGACCAATGCCCTGACCAAGTTCGGGTCCAAGCGATTGATCTTCAACGGAGTCGGTGACTATGTGGGCGGGGTCGATGTTCGCGAAGGGGTCTTCCAGGTGGCCAACAACGAGGCCCTGGGGGCACAGGATGGTGGTCTGACGGTGCAAGATGGAGCTTCCGTGGAACTCACCGCGCCACCAACCGATAAGCAAGGCGGGCTTCTGACCGGTCTCGTAGTCAACAACGAAGAACTCACCCTCGAAGGCACCGGCAACGTCACCGTCAACGGATCGTCGGAAGTTCAACAAATTACCGTCGACGGCAGTACAGGGACCTTCTTCCTGGTCTATACCGATCCCGTGTCGGGCAATACAGCGACCACTGCCCCACTACGGTTCGACGCCACAGCCGAAGACATCGAAATGGCCCTCAATGACCTCGGCATCCTCAGTAATGATGGAGTCGCTGGAGTCGTCGAGGTGGAGCAGTTAGGCCAAGACCCCAGCGTCTTCACAGTTACCTTCCGAGGCGTCCTGACCGGCTATGACTTCCCCGAGTTGGAACCCGTCTTCGGTAATCCACTGACGAACCCGAACCCACCCATGGTGACGGTCATCACGATCAGTAATGGAAACCCGGCAGACCAACGGATACATCCGTTGACGGTCCTCAATGAAGACCAAATTTGGCGAGGTGACGTTACTCTCAGGAGAAGCACCTACGGCAACGACCCGGCAAGAGTCATCATCGACGTCCCGATGGACACGGGTTTGACGATTAGTGGAGCCATCACGGACGACGATCCCGATACGCCCATCAACATCGACCTGATCAGCCCGGGTAAGGTCACACTCTCGGGGAACAGTTCCTTCGGCGGTCGACTCGACGTCCGCACAGGCATCCTCAACATCCAAAACGACGGAGCCCTGGGCTCTCCTGCTCAGGGAACCGTCATTCACAATGACGCTTCCCTGGAAATGCAGGGGAACCTGAGCGTCGCCGCGGAACGGCTCGAAATCCGGGGAGATGGATACGACACGGCCCACAACGTACCGACACGTTGGGTGCCAATTGGCTCGACCGGCGTTGAGGATGCCAACGGGCAAGCCCTCGCCGGACGGATCACTGGCATTTCAGCCGATCCTCAAGATCCGAACATTATCTATGTCTCGACCGCCGGCGGAGGAGCCTGGAAGACCCTCAATGGTGGCGAAACGTGGCAACCGTTGACCGACTTCCTCGACGAAGACGTGACATCGTTTTCAGGAGCCATTGCGGTCTCCCCGACCAGACCGAACGTTATCTATCTTGGACTCGGTGAGGGTGGGTTCTCTGACTTACACTACTCCGGTGGAGGAGTCTACCGATCAGAGGATTACGGTCAAACGTGGGAACTGATGTTCGACCCCAATCTTACGGCTCCTAATAATCCGGCGAGGTTCACCCCCAACCCCCACGACAACAAGAACATCTCCAAAATCGTCGTCCAGGATCCGAACACTGTCCTGGTCGCAACCAGCAGTCAAGGTGTCGGTTCTGACACGTCGGCTGGAGCAGCAGGCATCTGGCGTGGTCAGTACGATACCGCTACCGGAACGACAACCTGGACCAATCTGACAGCCGCCATACCCATGGGTCGGACGACTCCCGGGCCCATTGATGACGCCACGGAGGACCTTGTCTTCCCAACGGACGGAGCCTACACCGACGTCTGGCTTGGCCAGACGTACATATACACTGGTGTGGACATAAATGGCAATAACACATGGGCTAATGTTCCAGCCATATTCTTCGCCTTGGGCTCTGAGTCTAGATTTCTCCCTCCCGACATCCTTGGGGGGGTCTACCGAACGACCAACATTCTGTCGGATACCCCAACCTGGTTCGTCGACGAACTCAACGGCGCCCCACTGCGACCTGGTAGCAATGGACGAGACTGGGACTTCCTCGGTCAGCCGAATCCCCCACCAGGCCTTCCTGCTGGCCCCCCAGCCTGGGAACAGGGAGGAGACGGCCGGTATACCAAGATCGCCACGAGTGGATTGAATGTCTACGCCATTCGGGGCGTGAAGGGTCCTACGCCGAACGCACCGTGGGAATTCGTTGACCTCAACTGGAGTAACGACGGTGGGATCACCTGGCGAGAGGTGAATAATGTCCCCAACTTCCTGGGGATCCAATTCCTGGAGAATCTCGTTCTTTACGCCCGAGGCGGAACCCTCTACGCAGGTGGAAATAACCGTCTCTACGAACTGACCAACTTCACCGTAGTCAATGACAACCAGTTTTCGGTGGATTTCCGCGAGATCACTGTGGATGTTGATGGAGAAGGCCCCGCATTCGACATCCACTCGATCGATGAGGACGCCAACAACCGACTCCTCGTCGGCAGCGGCGGTGGCATCTGGCGACTCGATGACCCTGGAGCCAACCTCGATTGGACGAGTATAAACGGTAACCTCGCCAACGTTCAGTTCCGTGGGTTCGACGTCCATCCCGACGACCCCAACATCGCCGTCGGCGGAAGCTGGGAAACCGGCGTCCTCGTCTGGGACGGAACCACTTGGCTGCAAACTCGGCCCGACAACGACGGAGCCGGAGGCATCGCCATCAACCCCGACAACCCCAACATCGTTTACATGAGCGCCCTCGACGACGATTTTCTCGCCCAAATTCCTGAGGTCGACTGGAATCTCTACCAATCGACGGACGGCGGCCTTACATTCCCCTTCTTTGTGGACAATGTGGATCTCTCCCGAGGGTTTGCCCTTGATCAGGTCAATACGGACCGTGTCGTCTACAGCTCCTTCAACCTCGTCTTCGAGTATCTCGACGACGAAAACCGTATCATCGACTTGAATGCTTTTTCATCATTTGTTGTTGCCGAAATGGTCGGCCTGGGAGCCTATCGTGGGCCGTTTTTCAACGATCCCGAATTCTTGGAAGATCCCAACGAGGGACCGAACTCGTATGTCCCAGGAACGATCTACATTGCCAACAACTTCGGCATCATCGACCTCACCAAGGATCGAGGCGAGCTGTGGGTGGAACGAGACGACGATCTGGACTTCCCACTCGGGTCTCCTTCGGTTATCAAGGTCGATCCTACAAACCACAACCACGTGTTCGTTGCGTTCGACGATCCCGAAATCTCTCAACGGATTTGGGAGTCGAACATAGCTGGATTCGGTACAGGGGGCTGGAATCCCATCTCCGGAGACGGTTTGCCCGACTCGCCGATTTGGGACATCGAGTATGACCCCCGCAACGGTGACATCTATATCGGCAATGACCTGGGAGTCTACGTCACGAAAGACGGAGGGGCGAATTGGTCTCGCGTCGGGGTCGGCCTACCGAACGTCCAGGCCCGCGAACTGGTACTCAACCAAAGCTTGAATACCTTGACGGTGGCGACGTTCGGTCGCAGCGCTTTCGTCATCCAGCTGGACGACCCGAAAGCCAACGCAGGAGCCGTACGGGTTCTTTCTGGAAACGCTACCTGGGGTGGAGATGTCGTCATCACAGGAGACTCGACGATCACCACCGAAGGTACCCAGCTGATCCAAAATGGCATCTCCGAAGCCCAGCTCACGATCGCCGGAGAAGTCATCTTTGCTCCAGCCGCGCCGTTGCAAGCCGAAGAACTCGATCTCGTCAAGAAGGGAGGAGGTCGCCTGATCCTGACGGGTGATAACTCTGAACTCATTGGTGACCTGATCATCGAGGAAGGAGTCCTGGCAGCCCGAGGAGAAAAATCCTTGGGACCCGATTCTGACCCCGGTAACGGCCTCGGGAAAACGATCGTCTCCGGCCCGGACGGAAGTTTGGCCGCCCTCGAGTTGGAATCGGACGTCACGACCGCCAAAGTCCTCGAACTCTGGGGCGGTGGTTTTGCGGTCAACAATCACAACACCGGGGCGTTACGGAACATCAGTAATTTCAATACCTACAACGGCCCAATCACGATCCATGAGAGGGCGGACAATCCTCTGGCTTCACAGTCGAATATTTTGGTCTCGGTCGAAGGACACATTGTCGAACTTACCCCAACAGGGACAGTCGTCGCCGATGTCATCGTCCCAACGGCGGAAATGAACGCGAGACCACGAGACCTCGTCATTGACCAGCTCGGGAATGCCCAGATTTTCAATGGAACATTCGATCCAACCCTGGCCACGTACGATCCGGCAACAGGTGAATTATCGGAGACTACGTTCCCAGGTTGGAGCACCGACAATGACATCCGGTACGGAGGTATCGGCACATTCGAGGAATACATCTTCCTCACCGACATGGACACTCCAGGCGATACGGAAAGTGGTATCATTCGCTTTGACACGACCGACTCCTCTTTTGTTCGTTTTGCGGACGGCACCGACTACACCGATTTAACGGTCGGCCTGGATGGTATTTTGTACGCCCTTCACGCAGGCAACTTCCTCGATAAATTCGATCCCATGTCGATGACACCCATGGGAACGGTCACGTTGGCCCAAAATGTCAATGGGATCGCCGTGAACGCCAACGGTGAGATCTTCGCCAGTGCTCGAGACATCAACGAGTTGTTCCACTTCGACACCAACGGTGTGTTGGTGAATCAGATTTCCACGGGTATGAACGCCGCATCGGACATCGACTTATCGAGCGACGGAACGATCATCGCTGCTGCCGGAGAAGTCTTCCTGACGACGGAATCGTTCGCCGGTAGCACCACTGTGCCGATTCCGATACCTCAAGTCACAGGACAAGTATTCGTCGCGTTCGGAAGCGTCGCCGAAAGGACGAATGCCACGATCGGGGTCAACAGTGGTAGCCAGCTAACACTCACCAACACCCTGACCACCGGTCCCAACATCACCGGAGGTTCCGATCTGGTCAAGGAACTTACGGGCGAACTGGTACTCTCAGACGAAAACGCCCATTTCGGCATCACGACAGTCGAACAGGGCATCCTCGAAATCCGCCATGAAGACGCCCTCGGGACGCCCAATGCCGACGACGGGACCGAGGTCATCAACGGTGCCCAACTCCAAATCTCGGGGAACATCACCGTGACCGAAGAAGGGTTGCGTTTGTCCGGGACAGGCATCGAAGGAACCGGCGCGTTGGTCAACGTCGGTGGCGTGAACACATGGGATGGAGACCTCAATCTGGCCAGAGACAACGCGACAGACCCCGTCGTCGTCGCGGACTTCCGCGTCAGCATCAGCTCCCTGCTCAACGATCTCTCCGACTCGCTCACGATCACAGGAACAATAGGAGAAGACGTCCCCGACATGGGCATCAACAAGATTGGCCCTGGGGTATTGGTGTTCAATAACGCGGACAGTCTCGACGCCCCGAATTCCTACACTGGTTTGACGAGCGTCCTGGAAGGAACTTTACAGATCCACCAAGAAACCTCGCTTGGTAGCACCGAGAACGGCACTCTTGTGGCTCGAGAGGCCACACTGGAACTCGACGGAAGCGCTCAGGACCTGAATTTTGGTACGGAGATGCTACAGTTGAACGGTCTGGGCGTCGCCGAAATCCAAAGACTCTCGGTCGTCGGGACGGATGGGGCGTTCTTCCTCACGTTCGGTAACGACTCGACAAACGCCCTCGCCTTCTCGGCCTCGGCTGGAACGATCCAGACAGAACTCAACAACTTGCCGTCCATCCGCGACGTGGGTGGGTTCGTCACGGTGATCGACTATTTCGGAGATTTCCTCATCACATTTGGTGGTACGCTGGCCAGCGGAAACCAAGAGCAAATCACCAAGACAGAACTGGCACCTGAGGTCACTGTAACGGTTACGACCGAAAGAGAAGGGGGCCAAGGAGCCCTCATCAACCGTGCTGGCAACAACACCTGGGCTGGAGGCGTCGTCCTGGAGGAGAATGCCAGCATCAACGTTGTCGGAACGACCGAACTGGTCGTGAACGGAAATGTCCAAGGTTCTTCCGAGGTTCAACAAGTCCTCATTCCTGCAACGGTCCAAACCTTCACCCTCGAGTTCCGAGGGGAAGTCACACCGCCCTTGAGCCGCAATGCTACGGCCGCCGAAGTCCAACAGGAGTTGAATGCCTTCCAGGGCATCAGCGGGACCGGCGGATTTGTGACCGTTCAGAAGACACTCGGAGCTTTCACGATCATCTTCGGGGGCACCCTCCGTCAGACGAACGTGCCGCAGTTGATCACGGCCAACCCGTTGACCGTCGTGAACACCCTCCAGGACGGCATCAATGTCCCGCCAGGAGACTTGACAAAGATCGGAACCGGAACCCTTCGCTTCCCGAATGCCAATTCTTACACCGGCGAAACGATCGTCAGTGAAGGGGCCTTGTTGATCGAAAATTCGGAGTCTCTGGGGATCGTCAAACCGTCGGCCAGTCCCGAAGTCCAGCGAGTCCGGTTCACGCAAACTGGGGTCATTCCGCCAGGAGAGTACGTCAACGTCGGACCAGCACCGCTCCGCGACGGGGGAGTGCCACCAAATACCACCCCGAATCAGCAAGTCAACGGTGCCATTCACACCGTCCTCGCGCATCCCACGAACCCCAATATCCTCTACATTGGGGCCGTCAATGGGGGCATCTGGATGACCAGTAACGCCCTGGATCCGAACCCAACCTGGGTTCCACAAACCGACGAACTCGACTCCCTTTCCATGGGAGCAATGGCCTTCGACCTGACCGACCCAACGAGTTCCACCCTCGTGGCCGGAACGGCCCGGTATAGCAGTTTCGGTGGAGCGGGAGGCAGCCGAGGGCACGTCTATCGCACGACAGACGGAGGCCAAACGTGGGTCAATCCTGGCAGCGCTGGCATCGAAGGTGAGAATATCTCGGGCATCGCGGCCCGAGGCGACACGATCGTCGTCTCGTCGTCCCAAGGGGGCGGAGGCATCTTCCGCAGTGTCGACGGTGGAGCAACTTTCTTCCCGATAACTTTCGGTGGTCTCAACCTCGGTGACAACGTCACCGACCTGGTACTCGACGAGAGTGCGTCTAGCGGCGAACGTCTCTATGCCGGCGTCGAAGACAAAGGGATATTCCGGTCCGACGACTTCGGCTTGAGTTGGACGCTGATCAGTGCGACCAACACAACGCTGGACACCCTGATCACCAACACCGACATCGACGGAGATTTTGACAACGACAACAACAACATCGAGATGTCCGTCCACCCGACGACGGGTCGGTTGTTCGTCGCCGTCCTGAATAACTCACAACCGGTTGGCATCTTCTACTCCGACAACGCCGAGACGGGATCACCAGGCTGGATTCAGATGGACGTACCGGTCCTGCCGATCGGTACAGGACAACAGATCACCGGCGTGACCGGTAACGGGGCCTCCCCAATCGAAATCACGTCCGCAGGTCACGGCCTGGACCCTGACGAAACGAACTGGGTCCTGATCACCGGCGTCGGTGGTGTTCCGGAGGCCAACGGTCAGTTCCGGGTGACGGTCATCGACGCGGATACATTCTCCCTCGACGGCACGACCGCAGCACCAGGTACCACTTACACTCTCAATACTGGAACGTGGACTCGGATTGCTGGCCCCAACCCAAGTTCCAAGAATTTCGACACCGAAAGTGGCGCCCAGGGACGCATTCACTTCTCGATCGTTGTCGATCCATCCGACGAGAACATCCTCTACGTCGGCGGAGACCGCCAGGAAGACCCATTCCCGAATTCGATCGGCGCCACCGGGTTCACCGGGGCAATCTTCCGTGGAGATGTGACGATCGCCCCCGACCCCACAGTTGCTCCATCGCCTCAGTGGGATGCCATCACCGACAATGGGACGGGCAACGGGACAGGACCCCATGCGGATTCTCGCGAAATGACCTTCGACGCCCTAGGCAATCTGATCGAGGTCGACGATGGGGGTGTTTTCCGTCGCACGGATCCTCAGAGCAACACCGGCGACTGGTTCTCCTTGAATGGGTTCGGCTTGAGTGTTGTAGAATTCCATGACATCGCCTACAACACGGTCACAAACACAGTCCTTGGCGGATCCCAGGACAACGGCTCTCAGCTCCAGTTGATGGAAGGCAATCCAACGTTCACGATGTTCCAGGGCGGTGACGGAGGCGACATCCTTGTCGACACGCAAACCTTGGCGGCATCGAATCAGGTGATCGTCTACGCCAGTTCCCAAAACCTCAGCGGGTTCCGACGGTACACGATCGACAGTACCAACACGATCATTAACGACACGGCCGTCGGGTTGGTTCCGATCGACACAGCCCCAGCCATCGAAGGGCAATTCGATACGCCATTGGCCTTGAACCGGGTCGACCCACAACGTCTCCTCCTGGGTGGAGAGAACGGTCTCTACGAATCGACCGATCAGGGCGACACAATCAGGCTCATCACGGTTCCATCGTTCGGCGGCCCCGTTCCTATCATCACCCCAGACGCGGTCGGGTCATTCACTGGGGGAACATTCAGTGTCGATGCCATCGACTATGGTGGATTCTTGAACGGCGCCCCCAACCCAGACGTCGCATACGTTGGTGACCAATTCGGAAACATCTGGGTCCGAGCGGGGACCGGGCTTGGGTTCGTCCAAACCACCCCTGGCTTCTTTGTCGGGGGCTTCATATCGACCATCCTCGACATCCGAATGGATCCGGACAACTACAATCGAGCCTTCGCGATCGACGAAAATCAAGTTCTCGTGACGACCGACGCCGGCACGACCTGGGCCGACATCTCGGGCAACCTGGCGCTCGTCGGAGCCGAAGGAATCCGCACCATCGAATACGTCTCGGGGGCGCACCCCGCCATCGTCGTGGGAACCAACACAGGGACCTTCGCCTCTTACACGACTTCTCTCGGGACGTGGTTCGAAATTGGTGCTAACCTTCCGAACGTTCCGGTCTTCGAACTCGAGTACGATCCATTGGACGACGTCTTGCTGGTCGGAACGATGGGCCGTGGGGCATGGCTGCTGCCCGACATGGATGATGTCTTGGATCCGACTCCTCGACCAGTCGGACCGCTCACTTTCGAACTCTCGTTCCGAGGCGACAGCACAGGCAACCTTGTCGTCGATCTGAGCGATCCGACCGACATGACTCAGGCCCTCATCATCGAAAATGCCCTCAACCAATTGCCTTCGATCCAGAACGCTCCAGGTTCGGTCAGCGTCGTTCTTCGGATGGACGCGTTCGACGTCACCTTCGATGGTGGCGTCCTTGCCGATCAGAACGTGCCACCCATCGAGGTCAACATCGTCACACCCATGGTCGACCCGACAGTGTCCACGCTTCGCCAAGGGCCAACGATCATCTCGGAAATTCAGACTGTCCAAGCCATCGGAAACGACACGTTCACCTTGGAATTCAAGGGCGAGACGACGACGTCGTTGCGCCGCACCTCGACGGCTCAAAATGTCGAGGATGTGCTCAACGCGTTGGATTCCATCAACGGTTCGGTCACAGTCACAGACGTCTTCAATGGTGTCACTGGCTTCTGGCGCATCGAATTCGGCGGTGATCTCGAAGGAATCGACCAACCAACCTTGGCAGTGAGGGAGAGCGGGCCGGGCACAACCGTCCTCTTCGAAACTCTCCAAGATGGCCCACGAGGGACCAGAGTCGAAGAGGGTGCCAGCCTCCAGATCCTCCGCAGTGCCAACGACATCGAAATTCTCTTCGAAGAACTGACCCTCAACGGATCAGGAACGGACGGATCAGGCGCCCTCAAGAGTCTCGCCGACGGTGGTGTCGACCTCATCACAATCGATAGTAGGATCATCCTCGAAAGTGACACGACGATTGGGGCCGAGGCTGGGAGCTACATGGTCTTGGATCTTCCGATCGTGCAGACCGGCGGAGATTTCGGAATCACAAAGGTCGGAGCTGGAGGCGTCGAATACAGGGGAGATGAACCCAACGAGTACTTGGGCCTCACTCAGGTCAACGAAGGATTACTCTTCCTGAACAAGACGATTGGCATCGATCCGACTCTCGGCGTGGCCATTCAATCCGACCTCATCGTTGGCGACGATGCCACAGGTGACGCTACAGTCGCGCTGGGTATGCCCCACCAAATCCCCGACACAGCCAACGTAACGGTCAATTCGGACGGGACGTTCGACCTCGATGATCTCGAAGAGGTGATCACCGACCTCACGATCCTTGGTGGCCAGGGGACAACCGGCTCCGGTGCGACCGGGAAACTCACTATCGACGATCTGCAAATGTTCGGAGGATTGTTCACTCTAGGAGCTTCCGGATCGGAGCTGGTCCTGGGTGGAAACATCACTGGTGGATCCGATGCCGTCGGTGAAGGCCGGATTACAGGCGACGGTTCCTTGAATCTGCAAGACGCCACTCGGACGGCCACCATCACGACCGGCAAACTGGCCATCGATGCCGAAGTCGTGTCGGCCGTGGCGATCAACGACATTGCTATCGTCAAGGACGGTCCAGGAACGTTGACGATCGATGCTCCGAACGGATCGGTCAGCCGTATTATCACAGTGGATGAAGGCGGCCTCGAGGTCAACGGTCTGGTAACGAGTGTGCTGCTCAACGGTGGCACCCTCTCGGGTGATGGAGAGGTCGGGGTCGTCACGTCGCTCAATCAGAACAGCAGCGTCAACCCTGGAGACAACGATTCTATCACTCCGTTTGGTTCACTGACTGTTGGGTTGCTCGAGTTCGGAGACGCCGATGGCAATCCAATGACTCAGGATTCCACCGATACGTTCTTCGTGGACCTGGACGATCACACCAGCCCAGGTACCGGGTACGACCAACTCATCTCCACCGGCACGGTCTCGCTCAATGGAGCGTTCCTGCAGGGAACCGCTTCGGACAATGTCGATGTGGGTCAAACTTTTACGATCATCGATGCTCCACCGGGCATGCTCAACGGCACGTTCGCCGTACCCAACCCAGTGTTCCTGGGTGGCAAGAAGTTCGACATCGATTACGACTACGTCAACGGCGACGTCATTCTGGTTGCCATGGAACGAGAAGTGACGCTGTCCGGTTCGTCGTCCCCGAATCCTTCGGTCTACAGCGAGCAGTTCGAGTTCACGATCACGGCGACGCCCGAGCCGGGCGCCGGTCCAGTGCCTTCGTCCGACGACGTCACACTGGCCTTCCGGGATGTCACGAACCCGACACCAGCCTTGCACACCATAACGCTCCCGTTCGTGTCTGCAGGCGGAAATGTCAAACAGGTCGTCTACGATCCTCAGACGTTCCTCGGAGCACTGCCTCCTGGACAATACGAACTCGTCGTCACGTACAACGACAATTCCGACTTCTTGCCAATCCTGGATCCGAGCTCGACCTTCCCGATTCCGCATACGATCAATCCGGCTCCTGTCGAGGTCGCAGTCCAGCAAACTACCAATCCGTCAGTCTTTGGACAGGATGTCGAAGTGACGTTGGACATTTCTGCGGCTTTGACCGGCACTCAACTCGCCTCTTTCGCCGAACCGACGGGCGACTTGACTCTCTTCGTCGATGGCAACCAGGTCGGGGTCGATACGATCTCGGTTGGTCTGGCGACCTTCACGATTCCGAGTTCCGTGCTTAATAGTGTTGGCACTTTTGATGTCACCGTGTCTTACCCTGGTGACGCGAACTACGCCGCCACACCAACGCCTATCGCCACGACCCCGCCCTACTCTCAAGAGGTCGTGAAGGCGGCAACTTCGCTCCAGCTTTCGGCCGATCCACTCAATTTCTCCGTCGTGGGAGAAGAGGTGAAGTTCGAAGCCGTCGTGACCATCGTTGCTCCAGGGGATGGAACTCCAACAGGAGACGTACTATTCTTCGATGGTCAATTTCAGATCGGCTCCCAACCTCTGTTGGAGACTTCGCCAGGCGTGTTCTCGGCCTCGTTCGCAACTTCCAATTTGGCGGTAGGGCCCCATGACATCAGTGCTGTGTACCAAGGCACCGATAACTTTGAGATGTCGTCGGACAGTCTTGACCAACCGTACACGATCACCAAGCGAGGTGTCACAGTTGACATCGTGTCGTTGGCAGACCCGATGGCGGTGGGAGATCCGGCTCCAATCATCTTCGGTGCACAGCCAACCTACAGGGTCACGGTGACCTCTGACGGGGTTCTCTCCAATCCGCCAACTGGGTCAGTCATGTTCCAAGTTGGTCTCCAAACGAGCACCGTGCCATTGAACAGTATGGGCCGAGCCAGCTTCACACCGCAGTTGCTCCACGCAACGGAGGGCGGAACGCCACACGTCATCGAAGCGACTTACCTCGGGGACGGGAACTACCAAATGCAACAGGTGTCGCTGAACCAGGCCGTCGATCGAGCCGACACCCGGACGACTCTCTCACCCCCCTCGAACAACAATGTTTCGGCCGGGGAGGAGATCGTCTTCAATGTCCAGGTCCGTCGCAACGATCTGAATTCGACCGTGATGCCTCAACCATCGGGTGATGTCAAACTTATCTTCACACCGCAGTCTGGAGGACAACCCGAAGAAAGGACCGCGTCTCTGCCTCCGAACAGCAGCACCGTGACCTTCATGATTTCGGACCTGCCAGCGGGAACGTACAACGTGGTGGCTGAGTATCAGGGCGATGCCGATCTCAACTACGACATGAGTAACAGCAGCTTGCCAGGGCCGATTGTTACAATCACCCCTGGCGCAACGATCACCACCGTTACGTCGAACAAGGGCTCCACGGTGTTCGGTGAACCTCTCGAACTGACCGCGAGGGTCACCCCTTCCGATCAGGATGTCACTCTTGATCCTCAGGGAGTCGTGACGTTCGAGATCACCACTCCTCTTGGCGTCCAGACGTTTGACCGTGCGGTCGTCAACCGCGAGGCCGTTCTCAACATCAATGACTTGCCCGTCGGTGTTTACGACGCCAATATGGACGTGAGGGCAATCTACAACGATGTCGACCCCACGAACCCGAACCACAACCCAAGTTTCACCACGAGCACCGGGTTCCTCGGGAACGAAGTGAACATCAGGCAAGCGACCACGACGACAATCATGGATCCGTCAGGACCATTTGACGGAGCGTTCGGCGACATCTTGTTCACCGCCATCGTGACTTCCGACAGCCCGAGCGAAGTGTCACCGATGAACGGGGACGGAACCGTGACGTTCACGATTGTCGATGTCTTTGGAATCGACCCCGTGCGGACGTCCAACCCCGTGCCGTTCACCTTCAATGCAACGGAGTCCCGATGGGAGGCTGTTCTACCGCCGGAAGAGGTCGGAATCGGCACCTTTAGGGTCTCAGCAGAGTACACAGGCTCGACGAACTTCGTCGGGAGTACTTCGACTTCCCGCACCCGACAGGTCCTGGCCGTTAATACGATGACGACATTGACTGCTGACCCCAACCCGACCACCTTTGGGGCGGTCAACGTCACCGCGACGGTCGTTCCTGATATCGGAACCGGAAGTCCGACGGGTACCGTGACGTTCACGATTGTCGACTCGGACGGTCAAACCTTGATGCCGCTTCCTCAAGTGACTCTCGGTGCCAATGACAATGGGGTGGCTGTTCTTCCGGCCAACCTGCTTGAAGTCGGCACCTACACCATTACGGCTTCCTACGAGGATGATAGCGATCCCGACAATTACGGACCAAGCACCTCGAATACGCTCACCAATTTCGTGGTGAACCCGGCTTCGACGACGACGACACTGAACTCCACGGCCAACCCGGGCATCATCGGGCAACCCGTGGTCACAGCCACGGTCGCGGGAGTCGGTACTTCAGGTGTGATCCCAACGGGAACCGTGACGTTCACGATCGATGGCATGAACCCGACCGTCGTCGGCGTGAACGCGACCACCGGAGTTGCCACTCTGCCGACTCCTTCGGAATTCAGCACCGTCGGAACGTACGAAATTCGGGCAACTTACACGCCCACAGTGGGTAGTAATTTCTCGGCAAGCACGGGAATCGACCCGAACACCTCCGAGATGTTCTTGGTACAAGTGATCACCAAAGCCTCGGTGTCCTTCGATTACACCGTGGAAGATCCTGTGACGGGACAACCCGTAAATCCCGTCGCAGGGCAGGATTTCGTCTTGGCCATTGACGTGACTACCAACTCTCAAGGGGTCGGCCTACCGGGCGGCACGATCGACGTCGATTTCGCTGGGGTCTCGTACACCAATGTCCCTGTCAACGCAGGTCAGGCCGAGATTCCGGTCTCTGGCGTGATCGCTCTTGATGCCGGTACTTATCCCCTGGAAATCGTCGACTACACGGGCGACTCCAACTTCGCTGGCCAAATGAACGTCAACTTGGCTGACGTGGTCGTCGCTGAAGCCAACGTCCAGGTTTCCATTGCCCCGGTAGCCACGGTCACGTTCGACGCTGACGTCACGTTCGACGTGACTGTGACGGCGGCGAATCCAGGTTCGGGAATCCCAGAGGGAACGGTGACATTGCTGATGGGTGGCCAGCCGATTGCTCCAGCACAGTCCCTTGTTAATGGACAGGTCAGCTTCATCGTGTCCGGTCTGAACGCCGGAGTGAATCAGCAAGTGGAAGCGATGTACTCGGGGGCTACAGACCCGAACTTCTTGGATGGCAGCGGGTTTGCACTGTTCACGATTAATCAAGCTGGCTCCACGACCGATCTGCAAACTCCCGTTCCATCCATGGTGGAATTCGGACAGGAGGTCACCCTCACAGCGGATGTCACCAGTTCGGTCTCGTTGGCTGGTACGCAAGTTCGGTTTGACTTTACTCCGCAGATAACACAGATAACACCGATATTTGCTAACTTCAATTCAACGACAGGCGACTTCAGTGTGACGGTCGACAATATCCCTGTTTCTGAGACTCCGTACCAAGTCACAGCAACATTCCTAGGGACCAACAACATCGCCTCGAGTTCGGACCCCGTTTCGGAAACGCTCACGATCATCAAGCCGACGCCCACCATCACCTTGACTTCGGTTGGGACGGGAGTCTTCGGCCAAACTGGGCTAATCAACGTCACGGTGCTCGATGGTTCCACTGCCGTACAGGAAGGTGACGTGCAGTTCATCATCTCACCAGTCGGATTGCCTACCGAAACGGAAACTGTGACCTTCGCCAACGGCGGGTGGGAGTTCCCGGTCTTGGATGTAGGCCTGTATACCATTCAAGCCCAGTACGAAGGGTCGTCCAACTTCACAGCCAGCGGTAGCCCGTCGAACCAAGTCAATCTCAACATCCTGGCCGCTAGCACGACGACAAACGTCAACGTGCCGACAAATCTGGCGTTCGGTGACGATCCTGCGTTCACGGCGACGGTCACAGCTCAGCCCGAGTCGAATGAAATCCCGACTGGTAACGTCCGGTTCGATATCCTCAACCAGTTCAACCAATCGATAGCGTCCGGAACCAAAGTTGTGAACGGGAGTGGTCAAGCTCTGATCAATCTCAGTGAATTTACATTCACTTCGGGAAGTTTCCCGTTGAATGTGGGAACGTACACTGTCCGGGCGAGTTATGAGTACGTCAGCGTGGATAACTACTTACCCAACAACAACCCCAACGTGGTCAACTTCATGAACTCGTCAAGCATGACGACCAATAACCTCACGATCGCTGCGGCAGCAACGAGCGTAGCGTTCGTTGGGTTGCCTGTTGGACAGCCGACTCAATCGTTCACGACCGAGTCGGCCCAGTTCACAGTGGCCGTGACTTCGGCCACCCAAGCATCTGGAACACCCACGGGTAGCGTTACGTTGACCATGGACAGGGATCTCCAGACTCCTGGGGTTGACGCCACCAGCACAATGACTCTGCAAAACGGTCAGGCTTCGTTCTCGTTCGCTAACTTGCCTGAAGGGACCTACACTCTGACGGCGACGTACAACCCGGGTACGCTCAACTTCGCAGGGGACACCGCCCAGAGGACCGGAGCCGAGAGCCACACGGTTCTGTTCGTGCCGACTGTGGTACTCGACACGCCAGGCAATCCACCAGTGAATTCTCAGTTTGATCTGGACGTTCAGCTCCTCAACGAGGATGGTAGTCCGTTCGATTACACTGGCCCGGTCACGTTGATCGTCGCTCAGGCTCCTGCCGGTGGGACAATCAGCGGAAACTTGACGAGCACTGCCACAAACGGTCTTGCGACATTCCCGCAGCTCAGTGCCAATCGACTCGGGGAGTACCAATTTGCTACCCAGATCAATGGTTTCCCAACTCTGGCAGCCCAAACGCTGACCATCGGTGGAGATCGCATCACTCCATCATTTTCACAGGACGGCGTGACCGCCAACGTACCCTTCGACATTGGCTTAGTGTTGACAGACGAAACTGGGATACCCGACACGAATTCCAACGCTCCGGTCAGTGTCACCGTGTTGAGTAGTATCCCGGCCGGTGGAAGGTTGAGCGGTAACACCACAACGACCCTAGTGGCAGGAATTGGAACTCTGACGAATCTCACAGTAAACCAGGCCGGAGCGTACACGCTTCTGTTCTCGTCGGGGAATCTTCGAACGGTCGTCGAGTTGGTGACGATCATTCCGCCGGGCCGGTTCATCGAAGGACTTCCAACGATGACCCAGCCGGGCAGTTACCGAATTGTTTCGCAGACGGTCATTCCGTCGTCGTCGCAACTGGGACAGGTCCGAGCCCAGTTCGGATTCCAAGCTGGTCCTAGTCTCTACACCAACTCGTATGGTCAAAATGAGATCTGGTTCCTGGATCGCTTCAACCAGTGGCACACAATGACGCCCGATGGAACGATTCGAGAATGGAACGGCCTTCCCGCTGCCGCAGTCTCGGTCCCCGACGACCTCGGACAGACTGTCGCGGAAGTGGACCCGTTGGCTTACGCAAACCCGAACTCGCTGTTCAACGCTCCGTTGGCGTTCACAGCCGAGCAGTACCAAACCCTTTCCGACCTCCGAATCAACTATGGATTCCGCTTTGGAGCTTCGACGTACCAGAACGCTCGCGGGCAAAACGAGAAATGGTTCCAAGATCGGAATGGACTGTGGTACACCATCACGATCGAACCCGATCTCAACAACCCGGGAAGCCAGACTGGAGTGATTCGAGTTGGCTCTCCCTTTGGAGCCAAGATCGCGGACGTTTCTCCGGCGATGTGGGACGACCTCAACCGGTTGTTTAACGCCCCGGTTCAGGTAACCGACCAGGAGGCCGCCCAACTACAGCAAGTCAAGAACCAATTTGGCTTCCGGCTGGGGGTTTCGACCTACCAGAACCTGCTTGGGTTGAACGAGAAATGGTTCCAAGACAGGGCCGGTGCCTGGTACACCATCACTCTGGAGGACGGTGAGATTCGAAGATGGAATGGTGTCACGCGTCAACTGGATTCGATCGATACCGACCCCGTCACCCCTGGAGTGCAGGGACTCATCGTTGCCCAAGCCGCCTGGGTGAACTTGAACCTCCTGTTCAATCCGGAGACGAGCGAGACTCAGGAGCAGTTCGGCTTCCGTCCTGGATCAAGGCTCTACCAAAACATCTACGGGCAAAACGAGAAATGGTTCCTGGACTGGATCGGTGATTGGCACACCATCACTCCCGATGGCAAGATTCGAAGGTGGGGCGGTATTGCCTTCGACCTCGGCCAAGAAGTGACCACCGTCTCGGCATCCGTGTGGTCCAATCCGACGACGATCTTCATCATCAGCTAGGGCTTCGTGATGTTGCCGATTCTGCCGTGGTGAGTGAACCCGAAGCCCGATCCTAGAACTCAATTGTTCTGAGATCGGGCTTTTCTCGTTTTTGGCCTACCCAAAATCGGACCGTTGAAAATCTTGGTTGAATCTGTCCCTGGAGTCTTCAGCCGGTTCCAGAGAAAGACGGAGAGCCGGGGTCATCCCCCACCTCTCTGCTTCATCTCTTCTTCGAGGGTGAGAACTCGGCTCCGTAATCCTTTCACTTCCTCACGTAATTCCGTGAGAGCCGTTGCCTCCTGAACCAGGCGATCGTACTCAGCGGCAGCTTCTCGCACGGTCGCCTGCAGTTCCTCGGGGTGCCAGGGTTTTTTGATGAAACGAAAGACGTGGCCTTGGTTGATGGCCAGAATGATCGAATCGATATCCGCGAATCCCGTAAACAACAACCGGATGGCTTTGGGGTGCCCTTCGCGAAGATTGGATAGCCACTCGACTCCAGTGACCTCGGGCATCCGTTGATCCGTCATGATGATCTGAACTTCCTTGTCTTCCAAGAGTTTGGCACCTTCCTCGGCACTATTGGCCTTGAGGACGCGAAACTCTCGACGCAGTAAATCGTGAACCGAGTCGCAAACGTCCGGTTCGTCATCGACGACAAGTAAAGTGTGCTTCAATGTATTGCTCATACATGTACCTAGAATGCATTCGGAGCCCAGAAACTTACCGGACCAGACAAGGAATTCCTTACCGAATAAATCTACGAAAGAGAGATGCGAAAGAAATCCAGTTTTTTCTGTTTACCAAAGCCGCAGCTACGCGGCCACCAGTTGTGTCGCACGACCCGGCTTGGCGGAGGAAGGCGTTTCCGAAGAACGGGCAGAAGAGAGGAAGGGTAGCCACGTTAATCGTTCAAGGGCGGAGGTACGCATTTCCGAGTTCTGGTTTGGTTGTTCCTGACGATTCGACGGGTCAATGTCAAACGTTTACAAAAGAAAACGAATGGATCGAGTTCAATGCCAATGAGTTTGAGAGGACGAATTCGTAATATTGCTTTGTTGCTACATAGGAACCTATCCCGAAAGAGTCTGTCAAGAAAAATCCCGAGAAGGAACTTGGGGGGCCAGGGCGTGACGCGTTGACGTCGTGAGTGTGTCTTTCTTGTCTCTGCGCCGACCTGTGACGAAGAAATCTTCTCATTTCTCGCCAAAGTTGCTTGATCCCGTTTCGCACCTTTTCGGGCCGTCCGACCCGAAGCAACTCAGGACACTGTACTTGGTTGGGGCAAACCGACCTGATCCAAAGTCATGGGTGAAGTCGGGAAATTCCTTTCCAAGACTTCCCATGCTTGCTTGCCTGCCTTGATTTGTCTTGGCAGCGGGAATAGAATGCTGACAGTAAGATTGTCATGCTGAATCTTTATTCATCGCCTCTCATTCCTCTCAAAATACCAAGTGATCTTTCTCAGGTCACTGCAAGCAAAGCTGTCTTTTGGAAATCCGGGTTTTCGACGTATTCCGTTGGTATCTTAATTTCAAAAGCAGTCATGTTGGATGACAATGGAGCATGACGAATAGGTCAGAACGCATTGGGCGACGCGCGGAGAGTTTTGCAGTTCTTGCGAACGGCAGAAACAAGAAAATATTGTAACACCATGTTTGTGAGCACTCATCCGCGCCTAATAATATAGATAGTCTTTGAGTTCGTCCAAAATCGGGGGAATATCCCTCAACGAACGGAGCCACACACCAAGCAAGTTCGATGGACCGGAGCTTGTGACTCGAAGTCGACAAACTATGACGACGGCGGAATCCGTTGAGATAGGCTATCCCGAGCCTTGTCCGAAGAATCGACCTTTCTTGCAAATGGTCGTACGGTTCCGGAGCCGGGTAGGAATAGGCAAGAAGGACTGGTACCACTGAGGCTGTTTCGCAACAGAACGAGATCGACATCCTTCAAGTTCGGGTGCAGCTTGTTTTTGTTTTGCGGAATTTAGCGGAGACGGCAGTAATGTATGAACGCTTCACAGACCGAGCGCGAAAAGTAATGCAGCTCGCCAACCAGGAGGCGCAGCGGTTTAATCATGAGTACATAGGCACGGAGCACATCCTCCTTGGGCTCGTCAAGGAAGGTTCGGGAGTCGCCGCAAACGTACTCAAGAATCTCGACATCGACCTACGGAAGATTCGTCTGGAAGTTGAGAAGATCGTCCAAGCTGGCCCGGACATGGTGACGATGGGGCGTTTGCCCCAAACGCCTCGGGCCAAAAAGGTCATTGAGTATTCCATCGAAGAAGCACGGAATCTGAACCACAACTACGTAGGGACAGAACACCTCTTGCTCGGCCTCCTTCGCGAACAAGAGGGGGTCGCGGCCCAAGTCTTGATGAACTTGGGACTCAAACTTGAAGACGTGCGTGAGGAAGTCCTTAATTTGTTGGGGCACAATATGGAATCTGGAGAAAGCAGCAGCGGTAGCGGCAGCACTGGTAGCGAAAAACCTCAAGGTCGAGGCAAATCGAAAACTCCGGCTCTCGACAGTTTCGGTCGAGATCTGACCGAGTTGGCTCGCCAAGGTAAGCTGGACCCAGTGATCGGCCGCCAAAACGAAATCGAACGGGTCATCCAAATTTTGAGCCGTCGAACGAAGAACAATCCGGTGCTTCTGGGTGAAGCCGGGGTCGGTAAAACGGCCATCGTCGAAGGATTGGCTCAATTGGTCATCGACTCGAGTGTCCCAGAACTGCTCCGGGACAAAAGAATCGTCGTTCTTGACCTGGCGATGATGGTCGCCGGGACGAAATATCGCGGCCAGTTCGAAGAACGCATCAAGGCCGTCATGAATGAGGTCCGTCGGGCCAAGAACACTATCTTGTTCATCGACGAGTTACACACACTCGTTGGAGCCGGTGGTGCCGAAGGAGCCATCGACGCAAGTAACGTCCTCAAACCGGCTCTGGCCCGCGGCGAAATCCAGTGCATTGGAGCCACGACCCTCGACGAGTACCGGAAATACATCGAAAAGGACGCTGCGTTGGAACGACGTTTCCAACAGATCATCGTCAATCCACCGTCGATGTCCGAGACCGTCGAAATCCTCCGAGGGCTGCGTGATCGGTACGAAGCTCACCACCGAGTCCAGATCAAGGACGAAGCCCTGTCGGCGGCCGTCGAGTTGTCCGAGCGGTACATCACCGGACGTTGTCTTCCCGACAAGGCCATCGACGTCATCGACGAGGCGGGAGCCCGCATTCGACTCAAAAAGATGACGACGCAACCGGATCTAAAAGAACTCGACACCCAGATCGAACAATTCAACCTGGAAAAAGAAAGCGCGGTCGCCGCGCAAGACTTCGAAAGAGCCGCGAACCTGCGCGACCAAGCCGACAAACTCAAGAAGAAAAAAGAGCAAACTCTTCGTGAGTGGCGTGAAAAGTCCAAGGAAATCGACGGCGTTGTCGACGAAGAAGTCATCAACGAGGTCGTCAGCAAGATGACCGGCGTTCCATTGACCAAGTTGTCCGAGAGCGAGACGACCCGATTGCTGAAGATGGAGGAAGAACTCCACAAGACCATCGTGAGCCAGCACGAGGCCATCTCGCGAATCGCCAAGGCCGTCCGCAAGAGTCGTGCAGGACTGAAAGACCCGAAACGGCCAATCGGTTGCTTCATCTTTGCCGGTCCCACTGGTGTCGGAAAGACGCTGTTGGCCAAGCGGCTTGCTAACTTCATGTTCAACGACGAGAACGCGATCGTTCAAATCGACATGTCCGAGTATGGCGAAAAGCACAATGTTTCTCGCTTGACCGGTGCACCTCCGGGATACATCGGTTACGAAGAGGGTGGCCAACTCACCGAAAAGATACGTCGCCGACCATACAGCGTGGTTCTGTTGGACGAGATCGAGAAGGCTCACTTCGACGTCTGGAACATTTTGCTCCAGGTCATGGAAGAAGGTCGCCTGACCGATAACGTGGGCCGAACGGTCGACTTCAAAAACACGATCGTCATCATGACCACGAACATCGGAGCCGAGACCATCAAGGGCGGAAAAGTTCTCAACATGTTCGGGCCACGCGACGCCGAGTCCACGTACGAGAACATCAAGAACACCGTCATGACGGAAATGGAAAACAACTTCCGTCCGGAATTCCTCAACCGTCTCGATGACATCATCGTCTTCCGCGCTCTGACGACCGACGACCTCAAGGAAATCATCGACATCGAGTTGGTGAAAGTGTCTGACCGACTCAAAGCGAAGGATATGGCGATCACCGTCACGGATGAAGCGAAAGAATTGATCATCGCGAATGGATCGAACACCGAATTCGGGGCACGTCCACTCCGTCGCTCGATCGAAACGCTGATCGAAGATCCGCTCTCCGAAGACCTCCTTCGTGGGACCTTCGTCGGCAAGCCCCACATCACCGTGAAGGTCGGGGAAGAAAACGACGAGAAGAAGCTCTACTTCGAAGCCAAGGAAGCTCCCGAACACGATGAGACGGAGGAATCCAAAGAACTCCAAGAAGCTGGATCGGAAGGCGGACAGGAGTAGTCTGTGTTTCGTCGAGTAAAAAAGGTGAATCGATGCCCCCGACAATAGAGCTGTCGGGGGCATTTTTTTGCGAGAGAGAGCAGAAAAAGGCAGCACGTTGAAGTCAGAGAGATGAATGGTTTCAACTCGATGCTTCTCTTTTCCGTTCCCCACTCATTTCGTTGGATTCTCATACCAAACGACGCCGAGACCTCCCCGGTTCGTACGTTCTTCGGTGTTGATGATGTCGAGATCACCGTCTCCGTCGAGATCGGCGAGTTGGTTCAGATCAAACTTAATGCCCAACAGACCACTAATCTCGTGAACGTCCCAAACGGCATCGTGTGGGCTCTTTCGATACGACAACCATACGATCCCCGAGCCTTTATTGGCTCCGGCACAAGCCAAAACGATGTCGAGTTTACCATCGAGATTGACGTCGGCCACGCGAACGGCTTTGCCAGTGCCAGTCTTCTTCGGAAATTGAATTTCGGTCGTTTTCCATTCGTTCGCCGTTTTTCCACCCCAGTGGACGAAGAGTCGGTGGTTGTGGTGTGGAGCAATCACGTCTTGGCGACCATCCCGATCAAGGTCGGCAAGTTCCACGAACATGACCTCTCCCCCTTTCGGTCCAATTCGGCGTTGTTTCCAGGGTTTCGTTTGCTTCGGTCCGGGGCCAGGGTTCTCGAGCCACAAGCAACCGCGATCTTTTCCTCGACGGTCGGACACGAGAACGTCGAGATCTTTGTCGCCGTCCATGTCCGCGGCGATGAGTGACATGATCCAACCCGCTCGATACACCGGATGATACTTCCAATCGCCAAGAAGCCTTGGCTGTTTGGGAGCTTGCAACCAGCCGACCTGTCCCTTGGGATCCTTGCTGCCGACGACCAAATCGAGACCGAGTTTTTGGTCGATCTGCATCGGAGTGGCGAACATCCATCGAGTCGTTTTCGCCACTGCGGGGAAGGTTTGGGTTTTCCAAGCGGATGGATCGAGGTACTTTTTCGGTTCATTGGGTGCCCAATGGGCGAACATCTGCATCGTCCGACCCTCGCACGCACTGACCACATCGAGAGCACCATCGTTATCTAGATCAACGAAGACGGCGTCCTCGGGAGATTTTACTTTTCCAACGAGGACGCTCGGCCATTTGGCCCGGACCTTCTTGTATCCCGGGTGGAGACTCACGCGAACTTGTCCACCTTCCTCGAAACCCGTTGCGATGTCAGGGAGTTTGTCTCCGTTGACGTCGGCAAGGCGAGCGCCATCGGCCCCACGCGTTGTATCGTCGATTGTGTAACGTTTCCACGGTCTGCCTCGATCCGATTTTGGCTGTTGGGCCTGGAGTGGGATTGAAGAAGTGAGAAGAAACAGCAGGGCCGCCAAGGCACCGAGGTGAACGACTTTTTGCATTTCAGACCTCCAAAATATCGCCGGACGCGTCCGGGGCTGTCGCGTTTGCGTTCCGGCCGTTCTGGACAACGAATTCATTGGTGTCCCGTTTTTCCTACGAGCCAGCTTTCCCACGGGCAATGCTATTTCCCCAGGCGGAGTCGTTCACGACTCGTCGAGGTCTACCGTCGGAAAATTCGGCGGAATCGTTTTCCCATGCGGATCGACATCCGATTCCTGCAGTTCCGAGGCGATTTGTTCCTGCAGTTCCGGACCAATGAAGTGTTCCATTCGCGTGGCGGGATCGTGGAGGTGATCAAGGGGTAGCGAGAAGTTTTCGTTGAGATATTTTTCCCAAAGGCGATGAGAACGAACGATGAGTTGCGCCCACTCGCGGCCCTTGGGCGTGAGGATCAGTTCGTTGCCGTTGGCCCGTTGCACCATGCCCCTATAAAGGAGCAGATGCCGGGCAACCCATCCAGGTAACCCCTTGGAGAATTTCTCCAAGTCGGCCTGAAAGAGAGGCAGAGTGGTAAAATCCTGCTGAGCGCGTGCCTCTTCGATCTTGAAAAGCACACCCAGGATGTCTTCTTTGACGATGCGTAGTCCGAGTCGAGCATTGCGGATGACCTTGGCCAACACGCCATGTTTCGGAGCCAAAAAAACTGCAAGGGCAAAGTGCAATCCGGCCATCACGGCGATCAAACCTGCAGTATTGGTGTTCAACATCGAAGGCCCGGCGAAGATCACCCCAAGGAGGCAGGATGTCGTCGCAACGAGTGCCGCGAGTACGAACATTCGGATGAGTCGGTCCGTGAGCATGTAAGCACACGCTGCCGGAACGACCAACATGGCAAGGACCAGAACCGACCCCACCGCTTCGAATGCGGTGACCGTGACTCCCGCAACCATCGACATCAACAGATAGTGGATGAGCAGGACAGGGAACCCCATCGATGTAGCCAAACCTGAGTCGAAGGTAACGAGTTTCAGTTCCTTCCAGAGCAACGTTATGAAACCAATCGTCAAGACGAACATGACTACCATTGTGGGGAACGGGCGTGGGACTTCATAACCAAAGAGTTTGATGCGATAAACAGGAATGGCTTCGAATATTCCATAGAGAACACAGTTTGTATCGAGATCGACACGGAATGTGAGCCGAGATATGAGGATAACTCCAAGAGCGAAGAACCCTGTGAACACGACTCCCATACTCGCGTCTTCCGGGACGTTCGTCAGGGTTTGTACAGTTTGAGATAAAACGGCCGTAAGTAAGCCGAATATCATTGCTCCAACGATGATAGGCCAACCCGTAATTTGTCCGCCAATCAACACTGCCAACACAATACCCGGTAACACTCCGTGGCTAATGGCGTCCCCCAACATGCTCATTCGGCGAAGAACGAGATAACAACCCAGGAGTGCACAGGGAACAGTGCATGTGATCCCAACAATCGCACGCCAGACCATCAAATACAAATCACTCGTATTGACCCACGCCAAAAGAACATCGGCAAACAGTAGAGCTAATGTCTTTACGATGAGAGGAATAAAGGACATAGGCGTACTGGAATTCTTCTGGTGGGCGCAAAAGGGTGGACGAGGGAAAGACGTTTATCGGAGAAGAATTCGAAGACACCTCATCTTCAATCGTTCTCTCCAGACGGTGAGCTCTGAACAATAGGCCTCTCGAGCTCAACGAAGTTCATGTCAGAAACCGAAACTGCTGTTCGGGTTTCTGTTTCTGACCAGTCGTTTTTTTGTGCCGAATCGTTTCGGGCCGTCCAAAACCTGAGGCAGTCCGTCGCTGGGCCATTCGAAGCAGCAACCCCTTGCACCAGACGGTCACTCCAGAAAGAACGAAGAACCCAACTGCGACCAGGATAATTGTCGGGCCTGTCGGCATCTTGGAAACGACGCCACTGACGAGGACACCAACGACGCTCGAGACGACTCCGAAAAGCGCCGAGAGGACTAACATCCAACACAAACGTTGAGTCCAAAACCGCGCCGTAACCGCAGGAATGATGAGCAGCGCGGCCACCATCAACACGCCGACAGCCGGAAGGCCAATCACAACGTCGACAGCAATGAGTCCCATCAACAACAGATCTAACCAGTAGACCGGCAAACCTTGGGACTGGGCAAAGTCAGGATCAAAAGCAACGAGTTGGAACTCCTTGAACAACAAGATTACAATGGCCAACGTACCGATGGAGAGCCCCGCAAGCCAAAGGACGTCCTCAAACTGCATCCCCACGGTACTGCCAAAGATATACGTGTCCAGCCCGGCAGCCTGAATATTTTTGCGGTCCTGGATCATCTGACTCAGTACCACGCCAGCGCCGAAGAACACGCTCAACACAATTGCGATGGACGAATCTTCTTTGATGCGTGTGTGCCGACGCAAGGCGGAAATGATGGCAACGCCAATGAGTCCCGTGACGAGGGCTCCCAAGAGCATCGCCGGAGTGTGTAACCTCCCCACCATCAGCACAGCGAGACAAAGCCCAGGCAATGCGGCATGAGCAAGGGCATCACCCGTGAGAGCGCGACGCCGCAGGACCGCAAAGCAGCCAATCAACCCCGAGCTCGCGCCCAGTAAGGTCACCCCGATTAATACGATGACGGTGTTATAAGTCAGTGCGATCATTGAGTTGGTTTCCTCGCCCGAATAGCTTCCCCGGCGGTTTCGAGGATGGCGAGACGACCCCCATAGGTTTTTTGTAAGTTCTGGTCATGAAAGACAGAGAGGGTCAGACCGTGGGCGATCAGCCGAACGTTCAACAGAATTACATAATCGAAGTATTGCGACACTGTACGTAAGTCATGGTGGACAACGACGACCGTTTTTCCATTCTCGCGGAGTTCTTTGAGCAAGGAAAAAATCGTCTTCTCGGTCTTGGCGTCGACTCCGGCGAGCGGTTCATCCATGAAATAGATTTCGGCGCGTTGGGCCAAGGCTCGGGCAAGAAACGTCCGTTGTTGTTGCCCTCCCGAGAGTTGGCCGATTTGTCGTTCTCGGAATTCCTCGAGGCCGACGCGTTCGATGCACTCGTCGGCCCAGGCTTTTTCCTTTCGACCCGGCCGACGAAACCACCCCAGAGTCCCGTAGGTTCCCATCAACACGACTTCCCGAACACTTACCGGAAAGTCCCAATCGATTGATCCACGTTGAGGGACGTAACCAATCTTATTTCGCTGCTGCGAGACAGCCTTGCCGAAGATATGCACGTAACCGCTCGCCAACGGAACGAGGCCCAACATGGCCTTGAGGAGCGTACTTTTGCCGGCACCATTGGGCCCAATCACACCCACAAGAGCGGGTTCATCGATCGTAAAATCGACGTCCCACAACGCAGGTTTGCGATGGTAGGCGACATTGAGATCGTGAACGTCAATGATGGAGGTTGGCATGGTTGTTCCAGAAAGTTGGGGCTGCTACTTCAAGGCCTTTACGATGGTATCGACGTTATGCCTGACCATCCCAACGTAGGAACCGGATTTGCCCATCGCGTCGGAATAGAGCGTTCCGCCATTCTCGACCTTATGCCCGGCGTTTTCACAGCCCGCAATTAACGATTGCATGTTCCGTTCGTTGACTGTGTTCTCGACGAACACAGCCTTGATTTTTTTCTTCACGATGAAGTCCACCAAATCATTCACGTCCTTGAGGCTCGCTTCGGATTCGGTGCTGATGCCCTGGATTCCTCGGACGTCGATGTCGTAGGCGGCACCAAAATACCGGAACGCATCGTGTGCGGTGATGAGCACACGACGTTCTTTGGGGATGGTCTGAAGTTTATCCAACGTTTCTTGGTGGAGTTCCTCGAGTTCTTTTTGGTATGTGGTTCCGCGTTGTTTGTATTCGGCGGCGTGATCCGGGTCGTACTGAGAGAGAACTTCCTGGACAACAGCTCGGGCATCGTTCCACAAGCGAACGTCGAACCAAACGTGTGGATCGAGTCCTTGTTCCCCTTCGGTCATAATCTTGTCTTTGGGGTAATACTCTGCGACGGGAAACACCAATTTCCTTTTGGAAAGGTTGTCGAGGACGTCCGAGAGTTTTCCTTCGAGATGCAAACCGTTGTAGAAGACCAGATCGGCTTCCTCCAGCCGAGAAATGTCTCCGCTCTTGGCCTTATAGATGTGTGGATCCGATTCGTCATTCATCAGCTGGGCGACCTCGACACGATCGCCACCCACGACTCGAACCAAGTCCGCCACCATCCCAGTCGTACAAACCACCCTGATCGGGTAAGACCCCGAGTACGTCGTCGAAAGAGAAACCGGATCACGAGGTTCATACAGTTCAGGTTTGCTTCCGCACCCGATGCTTCCCAACACAAGCACAGTGGCAACGATTGCCAAGCCAGTCATTCGAAACGCTATTCGGAACCGAAACATGGGAAAATCTCGTGTGTTCTTTCGGGGAGAGTCGTCATCGAACCAGCTCACACTATGTCCATTTTAGCCTCCCATGTTAGGCTTGGCTACCCAAAAAAGTAAGGCTTGCCTAACTCGGTCCCCTTTGAAGAAAACGGACCGGAAGTGTCCTCGGAAAAATCCGAGATATTGGATTTTTTTCGACCTGTTAGCCGAATGGGAAAGGAGCAGAACCAAGAAAGGCGAGCGGCCATGCCAACGAAGGAAATGAATTGGAAACCTTCGCTGGCACGGATTCGTCTGCAAATCTATTTCGCACTGGTCTCGAGATATGGAAAGACGTAGAGGTTACGGAAACTCAAATCCGTTGTTGGATCATGCCCTTGGATGCTGATGCATCCCGCGTCGAGGCAGCATCCTCTTCTGGGATTCTCGTCCAGAGGTCGGTGGTCGATGAACTCGGCCACCTGGATGCCGTCGACCCAGGTCGCCAAATGATTCCCGTGAGCGATTACCGTCATCGTGAACCATTCGTTATCTTTCGAGACGACTTTCCGAGCTGGCATGCGGCGATAGAGCCCGCCAGTGCCATAATCGACTGCTTCAGACTTGACAATAAGAGCCTTAGTTGGCTTGCGGGTTTCGGGATCGTGTTGTTGGAGCTTGTACGCTTTTGCCGTTCCAGGAGTCGATTGATTTCGAATTTGGGCTTCGTAGCCGGCCCAATACTCACCGGGGACTGCGCGAAAAAAGATTCCGCTGTTGAGATGCATTCCGTTGCTGATGCACTGGAGCTGAAGAACGAAGTCTTTATATTTCCCGACCGTCTGGATATCCCCACCGCCATTCTTGACGTTCAACCACCCTTCCTCGGTCACGGTGTACCTCGATTTACCTCGCGGGTGGACTTTCCATCCTTGCAGATCCTTACCGTTGAAGATGGATTTTCCGTCGATCGGTTTGAGCTTCAAATTGCGGATTTTCAAAGGCTCGCCTCCGAGTCCTTTCAAAGTGATGGTCAACGGAGGATTCGTCACGGTCAACATTTCCGTGTAAGTATCAGCTTTTTTCTTGTCCCGCACGGGGATTTTGAGAGTCATTACGTAGGCTTTTTTCTTGGCCGAGTATTTACACTGGATGTGCGTTTGTACCCATCCTTTTTGGGGAGCATCGGTTTCGCCAATGAGGGCCGAGAAGACGGTGCTTCCTTTGGCATTCCCGATGTAGAGACCTCCGCGAGGGTTATTGTTGTACCACTCGACGGTCAGGTCGAATTGGTGAAACTTGGTGTTGTGCATGGCAACGGCAGGAACGGTTTGCGGATAGGCTTTCTTCCCACCCTTTTTGGGCTTGGCGTCTTTTTCATTACCAGCGAGAATGAGAACACCTTGTTTGACTTTGACGTCTCCTTTGGTGGTCCAACCGTAGGACGTTTTGCCGTCGAAAAGGAGAAGCCATCCGTTGGCAGCTTCTTCCTTGGAAAGTTGGTTGTGTTGGGCACCCGCCAAGGCTGGGAGGGTCGCCAGCGCGAGGGAACCTATCAACAACGTCATCGAACTTCGCATGGTGTGAGTACTCCAGTGAAACGTAACGAATGCGATTTCGTGTTAGTCACAGCTATCGGAGTATCTTGACAACTATCGAACGCAAGGCAAGAGAATTGTGGAAAACAAGGAGAAAGGTGAGGGTAGAAAGGAAAGCGCAAATATAGACCGGACCCCCTCGCGGGGGCCCGGAATCCAAGCGTACCTTCGGGTCCCGTCCATCCCTTCAGTCACTTGGAAGCCTTAATCCGCCCCCCCTCGGGCGGTTAAGAGCCTGCATACAATGCCATCCATATATCTATGAAAGACAAGGTCCAAAGTCATTGATGATTCCTACATCAATATATCATGACAGACTCATCGCTGACATTCAACATTAGATCATATTGTCAGAAGGGGCAAACGAATTTACCAGAAATCAATAAAAAATGAGTTATGCCGATAGCACTCCACAACTGGGCTGGTTCCTTTCCCCAAACGCAAGACATCACTATTAGAATTCCAAATCGTGACCCAGTGAGGTGTTGTGGATATTGTATGTTGCTTCCGAACGAATGGAGTTGTTCATGTGCCGTTTATTGATCTACACAGTCCATAAAGCCGCCTCGACTTTCCTCCATCAGATAACGTCAAAACTGAGCCGTGAGTTTTCTTTCGATTACTATTCGATTCATCATGATCAATATTACGCTGAGATCAAAACAGGCTCGTGGCGTGAATTCCTGAAAACCCATTCGCGGCCTGGAACAGGGTTCGGACCGATTCGAGCTGGTGCTGCCGATCCGTGTTTTCCCGATGATCTTGCCACCTATACAGTGGTTTTGCACCTTCGAGACCCACGAGACGTCTTAACTTCCCTCTACTTTTCACAGACTTACAGTCACCCCAGAAAAGAAGGCCGGTTCAACCCGACCGATGTACAAAGAAGCGCATGGGAAAACCAAGGAGTTGATTCGTTCGTGCTCCAAATGGCACCCCTATTCCAGCGTAGATATCAAGAGTTATGCACCCACTTACTTGGCAAGTCGAATGTGGTGCTGGTTAAGTACGAAGACTTAGTACTGAGATATCAATTATGGCTCGAGCAGATTTTTCAACCATTCGTAGAATTTCCTGTGAGAGAGCAAACACGTCTTGGCTTATGGCGTTATCAGAAAAAGTTAGTGCAAATCCAAACAGAACTCTATGAAGCTCACCGGAATGATTTCTATTGTTCCAAAGAAGATATAACCCAACATAAGCGACAGATTACACCGGGAGATCACCGACGAAAACTACAGACCTCTACTATCCGTTATTTGAATGAGTTGTTCGAGACAGAGTTAAAACTACTGGGCTATGCGGACGAGAACTGGAAAACTCAACATGGCGGCGTATCGGTGGAATCATCTGCTGGAAATAAAACGCACTCGAGGCCTTCGTGGGGCTGTGGGGCATTTGGATGAGTTGCTGGGCACCAAAAGCACTCACAAGCCATTCAAGACTCTTATCGAGAAGGTGAATTGGGTTGCTACGCCGTCTTAGTAGAGGAAGCATCCGGAGCCAGACCGACGATTCGGGAGAACGTGCTATTGCAGAGTCGGCCTGGAGATGCAAGTCAGTCCGGACAACCCTCTAACCGTCAAAGCTTCCGCAGTGGGGAGAAGGACTCTTCCCAACGCAAAACGCCAGGGAAGAGCGAAAAGAAGGTGCTCACAGCGATTTCGGGTTGTTCCCAGAGAAATTCAGCTCGGCGCAACGCTTGCTAGCTCGGAAAGAGGCCGTTTCTCGGCGACTCGAAGCCCAATGGCGACTGTTCCGAAAGAGTAAGGTGACCGACTGGAAAGAAGGAAAGGCGTGAGTCGAGATCGCTAAGCTTGTATCATCCCAAGTAGAAAACTTGGCATACGTCCAGACGAGGAGAGAGATGGGAGTCGACCGCTTTGTTTCCTGTCCTTATGGTGATGGAAACAAAGCGGTCGGAAAGACGTTACTGTTTCTTTTTCACTGCGCCCGTGGTGAGCGAAAGATAAACGACCGCACCGTCAGAAGTGTACACCCCTACATCAGACATCTTTGTAGGCGGTGTATTCGTGACGTCGACAGTGACGATAGGAGTCTTGGTTGTGCGTTTCCAAAGTAGACCGTTGTTCTGCTTTCGCGTTGCCGAATAACAAGCCACTTCGTTCTTCGTCCAGCGGAGGTACTGGCCGCCAGTGACACTCAGGTGATGAGTCGGTTCCGAGTTTTTCAATTGGGCCTTGGTCTTGGCGAGTTCCGCCTGAGCCGCTCTCAGTAAAGTCGTCAAGTTATCGATTTGTTTCTTTTGACTGGCGTTTTCCTTGGTCAACGCCGTTGTCTTATCGGCCAGGTCTGTTTTCAACGTTTCGATCAACTTGGACTTCTCGTTCACAAGCTTCGTGAGCTTGACTTCCACTTCGGTCAGCTTTCCATTCTTGGGATCCGTCAAGTCTTTCGAGAGAGCGTCGACCTTTTTGGCGACATCCTGCAGCCCGGTTTTGAGGTTGGTGGCCTGGGTTGTGGCAAGCTTCTTGACCATCGCAGTAGCAGCTTCGGCTTTTTTGGCCGATTCGTCGGCAACCTTCTGGAGTTTGGCCAACTGACCTTTCTCCAGATCGGATATGGACTTAGAGAATTTCGCTATGGTCTTCTTGGCTTCATTGAAATCGACGGTCAGCTTGGCGATCATGTCTTGGTATTTCTTCTTAGTGTCATCAATGGTCTTCTGTAAGCCGGAAAGTGTCCCTTTCTTCGGGTCTTGTAGATCGGCCTTGAGCTTGGCAAAAGCCGTTTTGGTCTCGTCGAGCGTCTTTTTGAAGGCATCCATGACCGCCTTCGTCTTCGCCGCCGATAGTTCCTTGACGGCGGCCTGGAGGGCCGCGATTTGCTTTTTCGGCTCTCCGAAATCTTTCATGAGCTTGGCCCGAAACTTCGCGAACTGACCAGTCTTGGGATCGGTCAGTTCTTTGGTGTTCTTTTCCAAGGTCTCGATCGTCCCCAAAGCTTCCTTGAGTTTGGCCTGGACACTGGTCAGCTTCCCTTTTTTCGGATCTTGAAGATCGTCCTGGAGTCCCTGGAGGTCTTCTTTCAACTTGGCAAGTGGGCCAGATTCGAGGTCAGAGAGCTTGTCCACTTCCGTTTTGAGCTTAACTTCGAGGGTGTCCAAGGCTTTCTTCTGGACGTCCGTCAAAGTCGATTTTTCTGACTGCTGGCTTTTCTTTTGCTTTTCGAACTCCCTCTGAAGTTCTTTCAGTTGTTCCTTCTGTTTGGTATTGGCCTCGGTAATTTGGTTCAGGTACGGGGGAATCAACAAGCCCGCCAACCCAGCAAATAGCAGCAACAAGACCAAGGTGCCGGCGGCCAAGATCATGGGTGGCGAAGGTTTTTGTTGGTTGGAATCGTTGATCTGTGTCATTGCGTAGGTCTCCGCAGATCTGTCAGGTTGCTCAGAAAAACAGTCGAAGGCGGTCCAGCACAACTAAGCGCCGATTTGGTTGGGGTGCTCGAAGTCATCCTCTCCTCGTCACTCCGCCGCAGGAACGAATGCAGGCAAGGTGTCCGCCGGGCGTTCATGGCAGTCGACGATCCTGCGAGCGCAACTACAACGGGGTCAACGGACTCAGAGTTCCGGGATTTTTCTTCGCACCGGGGGTGGGTGGGCGAACATGCGTTTTCCTGCAACCTTCGTTATAGCGATTCTGGCTCTGGGGAAGAGGGGTATTCGAGGAAACGTCATGAGATTCTCCCAAATACGACATGGCCAAAATGACAGTTCTTGGGTGAAGGGCTTCGAATGAGCAAACCAACGAAAGCACAAGGGAGCGCCAAACAGTATTCAATCTCGTCTTTTTATTAGAAGTCGTGATTTTCCGGAATCTCGCGGGCAGGCCAATACGCTGATTTTGAGTGAGGTCCGGAAGTCAATGACGAGCCAGGAAAAGTCAGATCGACTTGGGTGCCCAAGTGGGAAGGGCCATCCTGGCGTTTGATCCGAGTCACCTAGGGGAGAATTTTCGCATGTGTCAGAACAGATTTTTGGTCATCGCCGGTTCCATCCTGGCGTTGGCCCTGGGAGCGACCGCCATCTCAGCCTTGTGGTCCCCCGTCTCCATCGGAAACGCACAAGTCAACGCTGGCAAAAAACAAAACGTTCGAGCCAATCCAACCAAGAACGTGGGAGTCGGTAATCCCGATGGTCCCGCGCCCTCGTTACCCGTCACTCACGCCACTTTGTACACCAGTGGTGTTGGGTATTTCCAAAGAGAGAAGGAAATTGATGGCAATACCAATGTCGAACTCTCCTTCTCCGTCGCCGACATCAACGACCTGCTCAAGAGCCTGGTCTTGCGAGACCTCGGGGACGGACAAGTGCAGATGGTCGGCTATGACAGCCAAGACCCCATCTCCAAAGCCCTCAAAGGGTATGTCGTGGACCTCAGTTCCAACCCTTCTTACGCCCAAATTCTCAATCAAACCCGAGGCGAGAGAATCGAGGTCAACTGGTTCCCTGGCGATGCCAAAGTCTCCACGACAACGATCGGCAAGATCGTCGGCATCGAGACCAAGACACAAGTCACCAAGGATCGATTAACGACGTCCAGCGAATACCTGAACTTGTGGACCGAAGAGGGCATGCAATCGATCAAACTGACCGAGATCAACAAGGTTCGATTCGTCAACGCGCTCATCAACGACGAGGTCTCGAAGGCTCTGGATGTTGTAGCTCGAGGTCACGACGTCGCCCAAAAGAGTGTTCGCTTTCACTTCAGTGGCAAGGGTCGTCGTCGGGTTCAGATTGGTTATGTCGTGGAGCACCCAGTTTGGAAGACGACGTATCGGTTGGTCCTGGGAGAAAAGGGTGAGCCGTATTTGCAAGGTTGGGCCATCATCGAGAACCCCACCAACGAAGACTGGAACGATGTCCAGGTTCGTTTGATTTCCGGACGTCCAGTGTCGTTTCGAATGGATTTGTATCAGCCCCTTTATGCCGACCGACCACAAGTTCAGTTGCCCCGATTGGCCGGACTAGTGCCAAAGATTTACGAGTCCACGTTCGAGCGTGTCAGTAACGAACTTGACGATGCACAGCAGCAAATGGCCGATTTAGGTCTCGACAGAGCGAAAAGAAGCTCCCCGCGAGAAGCCCGTGAAAAATTAAGTAAGAAGGCGAAGGGCCTCCCTCCTGCCTTTGGTGGCAAACTTGAAGCCGTGGAACGACTTGAGTCACTGCGAAAGTCGGTCGTGAGTGCCGCGCAGGCTCGTCAACTGGGAGACCAGTTCCAATACGTAGTCAAAGACCCCGTAAGCCTGCCTCGCCAGAAGTCGGCCATGGTGCCCATCGTCACATCCGACATCCAGGGACAGCGCGTGAGCATCTACAACGAAAACAACCTCGACAAACACCCCATGCGAGGACTGAGACTGACCAACAGCACAGAGCTTCACCTCATGCAGGGACCAGTGACCGTCTACGACCAGGGAAGTTACGCCGGGGATGCTCTGATCAACGACCTGCAACCCAAAGAGAAAAGACTCCTCAGTTACGCCGTCGATTTGGCCACCGAGGTCAAGCCCGAAGCAAAAGACCACCCTCGAAACGTGCTCCAAATCTATGTCGTCAAGGGCATCGTCCACAAGAAGATCTTGCAACGCGAGACCAAGGTCTACCACATCAAGAACCGAGGACAAGAAGATCGACTGGTCATTGTGGAACACTCCGATCGTTCCCCGACTTACAAACTCGTCGAACCCAAGAAGCCTTCGGAGAAGTCGCGTTCGCATTATCGATTCGACGTCGATGTCCCTGCCGGAAAGACCATGGCTTTCGAAGTCGTAGAGGAACGCGACGTCGATGAGGTCATCTACCTGAGCAATGCCAGCACCGACCAAATCCAGTTGCTCATCAAGAACACCCTCACGAGCGAGCAGCTCAAGAAAGCGCTGCAAAAAGCCATCGTCGTGAAGAATGCGATCGCTCAAACCCAAACGAAGATATCGCGTCTGAGAGAGAAACTCTCGACGATCGAGCGCGACCAGGAACGTCAACGCAAGAACATGGCCGTCATTCCTCAGACGGAAAAGATTTACAAGAAATATCTCGACAAGTTCCTGAAGCAAGAGGACCAGATCGTCGAGTATCGAGACCAGATCGAGGAATTGCAGAAGGCCCTGGATCAACAACAAAGAGACTATGGGGATTACATCCAGAACTTGACCATTCGGCAAAACAAGGACTAGAGAAAAGCAAGAAGGGAGAAGGAGGAACGGCAAATTCTTCTGCCTTCCCGCTTTCACCTTCTACCATTCCTCGTTCATCATTCACCTTTGACTTTGAGACAAGAAAAAAAGCCGGTCCTTCTGCGTGACAGAAGGACCGGCTTTCGGCTTTTTCGTTCACTTCCCCTTCGAAACCAGAGAAGCAGGGTTGACGCTAACGGCCAGCCCCGACTCAGAGGAACCGTGGGAAAGGTAGACTAGCTGACTTCCAGATTCGAGAGGACTGTTCCTTGGGTAGCTACAACCGCGGCAGTCCCAAAGGCAATCTGATTGTCGTTAAATTCAATGGCATTGAAGCCGTTGATCTTGAAGACCAAACTGTCTCCTGAAGCCTGGAAGGTCAACCGGTTGGTTCCGTCCTGGAGAGAAACCAAGTTCGTGTTTTGCCACAGCCACTTCCACTGGCCATTACCCAGCGAACGGTAGAGGTAAACCGTCGGTTCGCCATATCGGGTGTCGAGGAAGGCCCAGTAGCCAGAGTCGGAATCCGGACCGGTGCGGAGGATGATGCCGGCGTAGCCAGTGAGTTCGGAAACGTCGATGCTCACGGTCATGTTCTGGCTCGCCACAGTCGAGACGCGGATCGGATCGGCGTTTTGGACCGTCAGGCCAGTCTCGGACTCCAGAGAATTTGGTTCAGTGACGACCGGAGGCTCGGAGACTTCCAACGAAGCCGTAAAGCTCTCGACCGTCACACCGCCATTACCCCGAAGACCGACACCGCCGGTGAGGAGGGCCGTGTCGGTGGCCGAGGCCTGAAGGACACCGTTGACACTAAGCTCCAGAGACGATCCGACTGTCTCGAATCGCAACGTCGTCGGGGTGTTGCCAACAGAGACGAGCTGTTGATCGAGGAGTGTCCAGCTGCCTCGGAGGTTTCGGTAGATTTCGGCGTACGTGGAGCCACCTCGGTTGACCAGCAGACCCCAGTAGAAGCCCGAAGTACCAGTCGTGCTGTAACGGCTGACCAGACCCATGTGCGTTCCAGCGCCAGGCAGGGTGAAGGTCGTTTCCAAGGCAGTGTCCGCCTCGTTGACGCCGCTGAGCATGGCAATGTTGGTCGTGTAGATATTGCCACTCGAGAGGACGGCATCGCCGATGTTGATGAACTCGCCTTCGATGGCTCGCCACTGACGACCTTCTGGATCGACTGGTGAATCGAACTCGTCCGTGAAGGACGGGTCGAGGTTGACTGTTGCGTACTGGATGGCATCGACACCGAAGTTGTCGAACTTCGCACCTTGGTAGTTGTACACCCCAACGGTTCCGGATGGTAAAGCCGTATCCGTTACAGAGATGACTGGCACGTCATCGTTGTTGAAGTACACCTTCAAGGACGAGACATCGGTTTCGAACTTCAGGCGACCTGCACCACCACTAACTCTCGTCTGACCGAGACGTGTATAGTGACCGTTAAACTTCCTCCAGAGCTCAACGTAGTACCCATCGGTCCGCTTGACCAAAGTCGCCCAGTAGAAGTTGTTGACGTTCGTGAAGCGACCCAACAGACCCATGTAGTAAGCCGTGGGACCCATGTCCACGTCGGCTTGGATGATCAAGTCGCTTTCGTTGATCCCGAAGAGCGTGGTCATGTTGTACTCGGCCATGCCTTCAGCCATCGAACCGTTGATCTCGAAGGAACCGAGGTGCTCGACCCATTGACGGGTCAGTTGAGTCCCTGCGACTCCATTCAACATGTCCATGAAGTGACCAGTGCTGAGGTCAGGAGTGATCGGCACGATCTCGGCAGCTTTGAGTCCCGTAAGAGTACCTGAAGCGTAAGTAGTGGAACCCACGATACCTTGCCCTTGGACGACATTGTTATTGGGGGAAGCGATGGTCACCCCATTCAACGTCAACCTTGCGCTGGTGCCGTTGACTTCGAATTGCATGAGGCCTTCAGCGTAAGTTGGATTCGTCAGCAGCGCGTCGGGGACCGGATTGTATTCGGGAGTCAACCGATACGAGCCACTTGGGGTAGTAGCCCAAACTTCGGCCATTAAGGTACCATTTCGGTTAGCGATACCACCCCACAACTCGGTGCCAGCAGCTTTGTTGACACGAGCCGTCAGACCAACGTGGCTATGGGCCTGAGCGGTCGACACAGTGACGTTCGCTTGAACAACGGTGTTCACTCGCGGCTCAGTGTTCTGAGTGACCTCGATCAGCTCTTCGTCAGAACCGCCACCTGGAACTGGTGGTGGGTCGAAGTTGCCCACGATTGGGAATCCTTGGCTATCGCCGAACTCGAAGAAGATGTCATCGACGAGTGGGTCGACTCCAAAGTCTCGCCCGGCATTCGGGCTAGAGGATGTTAGAGACTTGTAGTGGGCAATGGTGCCGACCACTGGAGGGGAGGCGATGGGGCTTCCACCCACGTTCGTGATGAGGAAGAAGAACTGGCCAGGAACGTCAGGATCACCACCTGGTTGCTCGCGAATGAACAACCCGATGTCGGTCACGCCATCGGCGTTCATGTCAGCAGCTACTGGTACTTCGATCGCCCCTCCAGGACCAAACGAGCCACCGGATTTCGGGTAAGCCAGTACATCGTCGGCGTTGCCATCCAAGCCATTAGCGGCAAAGTCGAATTGCCAGAAGTTCTCGTCGGGTTGGTAAGTTCCCAAGTCGTCGAGACCATCGCCGTCGAAGTCGCCAACAATCGGCCAACCTTTCATGTTGCCAGTGAGGGTAGCATTGAGGTTGCCGTCCCCTGTGGTGTCGAGGAACCATTGACCTTGTCCACCGGGTGGAGGACTGACGAAGAGCCCAATCTCATCGCCGGTAGTACCCGTGGCAAAATTGCCAGCAACAGGATAGCCGTTTTGCTGGAAGGCTGGGCCAGGGACGATTCGTCGGTCCCAAACACCGTCGTCGTTGGTGTCGAGCAAGAAACGGAACACGCCGTTGTCTTCACCGTAGACGCCGAGTTTGTCGAATCCAGTGGCGGGACCGAAGAAGTTTCCGGCGAACATGTGGTCGGTGAACAGCCCCATGTTGAAGGTAAGATCGACGTTCGAGAAGTCGTTATCCTTGCCTTCCGGATCCCAGACGCCGTTGCCATTGATGTCGATATCGACGAAGGAATCGGCACTGAAGACACCGATCTCTGGTCGAGTATCGATCGTGAACCGTGCCTCAAAGATACCACCAGGCTCACCATCGCCGGTCGGGAACAACGGATTATCCAGGGGTTGGATGGCGTTGTTTTCACCGTCGAGCTGGTTGCCAGAGAGGTCTTCGATGGAGTCGCTGATCGTGAGCGTGTAACGGTCATCTGGGAGGAATTCGACGTCCGTGGTGGCCGGATTGTCGAAGTTAAAGGTGACCGTGGCGGTCGCGGGCTGCCCAGGAACAACAGGGTTGTTGACGACACGGATGCCGTTCGGGAAGCCAGGAATCTCAAAGAACGGAATGACACCGTTGGCGTCACCTTCGAGTTTGTAGTGTCCTGGCTGCTGAGCGATGGTTTCGTTCAACGCCGGGACCAAGAAAGGCGGAATGGCTGGCGGTGGCACTAGGCGGCCACCAAAGCGATTCGGCAAGTCCTGGAAGTCGACGTCCAGTTGAGCGACCGGAGGCGTCTGTCCACCGAAGGGAGGTTGTTCCGACGGTTTCGGATCGAACAGGTCGTATTGCGGCACAGCGGTGATTTCCACAGCCGTGACCTGCGGCCCTTGGGTGTCGATGAACAAGTCGAGAATGGCGGGTGGGGTTGTCAGGTTGCCAGCGACATCCTCAGCTTCCGCCAGGATACGGCGTACGCCATCGGGCCCGGTCGGCTGCAGGGTGATCGGATCGAGGAATACGAAGCGTGGGTCGTTCAAGTCGACATTCGACTCGGCTTCCCAACGGCCTCCAGGCAACTGGTTCGTTCCGTCGACGGGCGACGCCACGGTTTGGGCGATGAGGACGTCTGTCGGGTCGACCACACCGTTTGCGTTCAGGTCGGCATAGAGACGAACGATGGAGTTAGCCTCGGCCGTTCCGAAGAACCTCGGACTTGTGTCCGAAGTAATATTGTCACCCAGGACACCCGTGTCGCTATCTGGATCGAGGCCATCGGGGACGTCCGCAGGGGGCGTCCCTGGCACGGCCGGCAAGCCGAAGAAGATCGGCGGCGCGATGCTGTCAATGACGAGTTCCAAAGAGACACTTCGATCTGCAAAGCCAGTGACCTGTGGGTTCGCGGGGTCGATCATCAGAACACGAGCCGAGAGGAAGTGGGATCCCTCGGTGAGAACCACATCGTCCGCCGTCGTCGTCGGGTCGAAACCAAAGTCGAAGCGGTACAGACCAGGTTCGATCATGGTCGCGAATCCGACAGGGTCCCCGAACGGCGTGCCACCTTGGACGGGAGTTGCTCCCTCGTCGAAGACCGCGACGGCATAACCTGGCACCGTGGGTTGACTTTGATTCGGACCGACTTGGAACGGAATCTGAATGGCAGGATCACCGAGGACCTCGTTGCCTAGCAGCGGCTCATTGCCGGGGAGGTCGTTGAGGAACTCACCGTCGTCGAGCCGGAAGTAAATGACCGGGGTCGTGTCACGGGTGATGTTGTCGAACTGGTTACGACCTGTGTCATTGCTTTCGACGATGAATGTAGTTCCAGCGGCCGGAGCGGAAGCAAGCGGCGTGGCCAGTGTGAACGTGGCGGTCGCCGCAACGTAGTCGAGCACGAGAGCCCGTTGGCTTGCAAAGTTGCTGTCGACTGGCGGCTCGATGAAGTTCACATAACGGCCATTGTAGAAGTCATCGAGGTTCGACAAGTCACCGGGCACACCAGAGAACACCGTCGTCGAAGCACCGGCCTGGACCATCGATCCTGGGACCACGTCGTCGATTTCAAGATCAACGGGCGTCTCAGCCACACGGTTGACGATCGAGAGGGTATAATCGTTGATGGCCGTCACCGTCGCACCGAAGACTCGTACGGCATAAACCTCACCGTCGACAACAGGAATGCGACCCCGCTCATTGTCGTCGGCATCGTTAGTATTAAAGCCGGTGATGAGAGTGCCATCGACGTCGTAGATTTCGATGTTAAGGTCGCCGTTACCCGGCAAGCCAGGTCGACCATTCGGACGCATGCCGATCTGCTCGAAGGTGACTCCAAACTCAAGCGTTCCAGGCAAGAGTGCCTGGACTTTGTACCAGTCTTCGTCGCCTGGTAACCCGGCAGCTGCACCTGGGTCGATCGTTGCCTTGAAGCTGGTCGCAGCGACCGTTTCTCCACCGGAAAGTGCGGGATCGTCGGTGGCGTTACGGAGATCGTTGTTCAGGCCGAACGGATCGTTCTTGAACTGGATGTCGTCCGGATGGTTAATTCCACCTGGAATGACTGGTTGGACGAAATCAGGTCGGAAGCCGTCGTATTGAACAACCAAAGGCTCGACATTCCCTGGGCCAACAATGACCTCACCAGACGTTGGTGTCGCACCTTCCCGGAGGAGGACCAGGTCGGTTAGACCGTCGTCGATGACTGCCAATCGATCGCCGGCTTCACCAGGTTGGCCAGCTCCCGTTCCGCCATAGACCTCGTATCGCAGGGAGTTGACTACTCCGTCGATGCCGTGGGCATCGAGCCAGGTCGCGGTCACGGTGTCGTTACCGGCACCTGCAACGATTCGAACGTTCTCGACCGTTCGTTCTCCACCAGGGCCAAGAATGAGGGTGTCGGTTTCGTTCAGCGGCGTTCCGGCTTCAGGCGTCAAGGTAAAGTTGAACATGCTGGGCAACATCTGGTTGGCGGTAATCAAGTCAGCACCGGTGGTACCTTCGATCAAGATGGTGTCGAAGTCGGCGCCACCGTCGATCGTGTCAGCCCCCAGACCGCCCACGAACGTGTCTTCACCCGAACCACCGACCAAGGAGTCGGCACCGGCTCCACCTTGCAGGAAGTCGTCACCAGCACCACCGATCAAAGTTGCGTCGGCAGACAAGAAATCGTCACCAGCGTCACCTTCGAAAAGAATACCCATGTAGTTCTCAACGAGGGCAGCAGCCTTGATGTTGTCGTCACCGTCGTTCCCATGCACAAACAAGTTATCGACGACCTGAGCACCAATACCAGGCCCACCGTCCGAAGAAGTGACCCGGATGCTGTAATTGAACCCGGCAACGTCAAGAGAAGTCGCCCCCACGGACGGCTGAGTCGTGACGTCAATGTTGTCCTCGGTCAATCGACCGAACACCTCGACTCGGTCAGGATCGGCATCAGAAACTGTGGCGGCCGGAACCCCAGCAGCGTCGACCGGACCGGATTGGCCGAGATCGACATCGATTGCCCGGATCGACGTACTCGCCAGGTCCGTACCGGCATTCAAGTTTGTCATAGCTACGACGTTGACGTTCAAATCGCTGACAAAGTCAGTCTGGTTGTTGATCAAGATGTGATCGGCACCATCCAAGGCGTCAATGTCAATGTTCTCGATGTCACCCAAGTTGAGGAACACCTGGCTGAAGTTCAAGGCGAAGATAGCTCGCGAGGCGTCGTTCAGGATGCCTGGAGTGAAGAACCCACCCTGAACATCATTGAACACTCCACCACCGAAGATTTCGAGTCGAACAGCACCTGGATCATTTTGTTCATTAGCCGCGATGAAGTTCAACTCGTCGGAGTCGCCAGCACCACCTTCCATGATATCCGTACCGTCACCAGCCTTCCAGATGAACAGATCGCTGCCGCCATCACCAATGAAGATGTCGCGGCCCGTACCACCTTCGAGGGTGTCGTTACCTTCACCACCTTCTAAACGGTCACCGAGGTTGGCTCCACCTTGATCACCACCGATGATCAAGTCGTCACCCGAATCACCCAGCAGAGTCAGTCGGCTGGCAGGGTCCGTGACGCCTACTGCGTTGATAATGTCATCACCCATTCCGCCGCGAACTGTCGAGTCAACAGTGAACCCACTGTAAGTGATCGTGTCGGCACCGTCACCGGCGATAACATCTGTGAGAATTGGATGATTTGCGAGGGCGATCGAGTCGGCCCCTTCGAACGATTCAATCTCGAGGAGCTGAAGGTTTGCACCAACGTTGATAGTAACACCGTTCGTCGTAATGGCTGGAGCCACCGACGTAATCGTGTCGGCACCTGGAGTACCCAAGATACGCAACACGTCATCGCTCGGAGTGGCCGCGTCACCGTTGACTGTGAATGTTCCAGTGAATCCAGCCAGGTTGGTGGGCAGGATATTGAAGACATCGGTTCCAGCGGTGTTGGTGAGGTTGACGTTGGTCATGCCGTCGAACTCGATGAATTCACGTCCTTCGATTTGGACACGAGTTCCAGCACCCGATCCCGCAGACACATTCCACGTGTTATCCTGGGTGTCATCGAGGATTGTCACGTTGTCAGCATCGCCAATGTTACCAAACAAGAAGATGTCTTCGATGCCCATGTAGTTAGTCAAAGCAGCGTTGACGAAGACGTTCCCTTCACCAACAACCGGGTCTGGGTCAACAAGGAAGGCCTCAGGAGTTTGAGCAGCACCGGTCACGTTCAGGACGTCACTTCCGCCTCCGTTATCACCACCGAAGATCGTCACCGATGTGAACAACTGAGGTGCGTTAAGGTTGAAGGTATCGTCACCCCCGAGACCATCAAGAATCAAGTGTTCGACGGCTACCTGCTGGACAGGAACGCGAGTTTCGCCGTTGGCGGTCATGAGCGTCACAGTTCCAGACGTAGCGAGAACACCGAAAGTGTCGCTCGACTCGGTGCCCACAACGGTCAACGTATCGACTCCACCCAGATCGTTGATGGTCAAGGAAGCCGCACCAGCATCGACGTACTCAAGCGGCAACAGGCTATTGACGCGAATCAAACCTTGGTCTGGCTCGACGCCGGGAGTGTGAGTGATGAAGTCGTCGTCGGCCGTTGTATCGACTGTGATTGTGTCACCGTCGCCTTCGCTGTCGATGATAGCTTCCTCGAAGCCACCTGGGTCAGAGGTGTATGTGACCCCACCGCCTTGATCGAACATAAAGAGGTCAACCAGGCTAATACTCGAGCTACCACCTGCCTGATTGAGAACGAAGTTCGCAGTGTCGACACCCGTTGGCGTGTAGGTGACGCTCGAGGCTCCTACCGTCTCCAGGAGGAACACATCCCCCTGATCTCCCGTTTTTGCAGCGGGCGTCCCACCGTTGATCGTGAGGTCAACGTCCCAGGCCGCGCCATTCGGAGCCGGTGCTCGAACAACGACATCGTCATCGCCAGCCAGTGGATCGACGCGGAACTCAGGGGTGTCGATGAACAACATGTCGAAGGTGTTGTTGATGGTCACGGTGAAGTCTTGGACTCCATCGACGCCCGGGAACGGATGAGTCGACGCATCTCGGGCAATGATCGTAATGTCGTCGTCACCGTTCGTTCCGAGGACGAGACCCGGACTACCTGTGATGATGAATCCTTCGATGTGGTCGAACGAAATTCGTTCGTTTCCTCCGACAATAAAGCCACCTTCGTCAGTTTCTGGCCCAGGCTCGAAGGTAACCGGAGTCATCGGTACAGCTGGAATCACATTGAGTAGGTCCCCTGTTTGTCCGATCGGATCACCACCATCGATGAAGAACGGAATCCCCGGAGTTGGAGTAACGTTGAACGTGTCGCTACCTTCCAGGCCGAAGACCTCAAGGGCTTCGAACGTTCCGTAGGCGTTGACCGCTTGGAGGTTCGTGATGACAACGGAGGTCCCGTTCACCGTGTAGGTTTCGGGATCAGAGCTACCGACGACTCTCAGAGTATCATCGCCGCCGTTACCGTTGATAGTGAGGTCTCCGATCCCGCTGATATTGAAGTCGGTGTTCAGGATCGACGATGTCAACAGACCGGCGTCGGTGCCATCAGCGTCGAAAATAACCCGCTCTTCCTGAACTCCACCATTGACCGTAACGTTGGCTCCGTTAGCATTGAGGTTGACTGTCTCGATGCTGGAGAAATTAACGGCAGAAAATCCAGTTTCCTGGATCGTTTGAGCACCCAAGTCAACCGTGATATCCGCCCCAGCACCCGTGAAGTTGAGGACGTCGCTTCCACTATCTGGGTTCCCACCTTCAACTATAACCCCGATGCCATTAAAACCGGTGAATGGATGATTGCCAGGAACGACGAAGATGTCGGAGCCGTCAAGTCCGATGAGGGTCAACTGCTCGATTCCCGGTGTAAGCAACTGAACAGCCAAGTTGCTTGCATTGGTCGCCTGCTCCAACTCAACGTCACCGGTAGTGGAAACCGTGAACAAATCGTCGCTGGCTGTTCCGTGTCGACGAAGGAAATCAGCTCTATCCTGACTAACGTCTGCTAGCGTGAGGTTTGCAGCTGCGTCGAGATTCACATACTCGATCGGCAGGAGAGCTTCTCCATTCGCACCCCGAATGAGTACGCTTCCTTCGTTGACGTTGGCACCAGGGAGGACGTCAACGAAATCCCTTCCTGTGGGAGTTACGACAATTAGATTGTCCGCACCATTAGCGGCATTACCGTTAAGGACGAGATGTTCCGCTTGATCAATCGTGACTGGAACGGTCAAAGCACCAGTTACGACGGCTCCGTCATCGGAGAGGGTGTTCACCGTGATGTCTGTCGCGAGATTCGTGTTGTGAATCACTATCTCATCACTCGCCGTAGGATCACCTCCGTTGACATTGATGCCTGTCAATCCAACTGGAGTCGTCGGATTGTTCAGACTGATCTGGTCACTACCACCCAAGCCGTTGAGGATCAAGTTGGTCTTGTTGCTAAACTCGATAGTCTCAAAGGCATCAACCGCCACCAAACCGTTACCTTGATTGCCCTGGGTGTAAGTGATAGAGTTCGCCGCATTTGTTCCGTTGACGATCAAGCTCGCAGCGGGTACCAGGTCAATGACTGGCTCCAGGTTGAGGAAGTCGATCGTCATGGAGGCATCGTACGTGAGCCGACCTTCCGTCACGCCTGGTCCCGGGCTGTAAGTGACATTCGTCACAGCCGTTGCTGGAGTTCCTGAAACCGTCAAGAGGTCGGAACCGAGGCCACCATCGAACGTGAGCGGAACCCCGATCAGGTCAGTGTTTCCGACATCAACCAAGACTGCGTCATCGCCTGAGAGCCCGTTGATGATGAGTTGACCCAGGTCATCGGCATCCGGCACCGAGACGGTGTTGAGGCCGAGTGCGACAGACACGTCGAAGGCAGCAGGGTTGGTCACAGTGAAGGCATCATTGACGCCTTCCAACCCTTCAACGATCAGGGTATCCGTGTTGTCGCTCAAGAATTCGTAGTTGTCGGCCGAGTCCAGTGGAGCCAAGACGAAAGTTGCTGTCAAGTTATCGGCCACAAGTGAATCGATTCGGAGTGTGTTGATCGCATCAACTGCAATCGTTGGCAAGCTGTCCGTTACGATTAGGTCCTGGTTGGAACCAACACCACTCACGACTCGGACTTCGTGATCACCAGCACCTGGAAGGACGGTTACAGTGTCATCGCCACCAACACCATCGTAGGCTATCAACTCAATTCCATCGACCACGACAGTAGAACCAAGACCCAGTACGAGCTGATCGGTGAAATTCGGACCAGCAGGGAAACCCGGTCCAGATGGAGTAAAGAGCACACTTTGGGCTGCTCCAGCAGGGCTTACGATGTTCAACTCGTCGCTGGACCCTCCATTTTCTCCACCGATCACGAAAATGCCACTGGCGAAACTGACGCCTCCGTCGATCGTGATGCTGTCGTCACCGCCCAGCGAATTGATGATGACCCCATCGAAACCAGACACATTGACGGTATTCGGGGCCGATAACTCGTTGACCACCGTTACAATACCATTAGCGTCCAAGATGATGCTGTCGTCCCCTGCAGTACCCTCAATGACCGCAAAGCCAGTATCTGCTGTAACGCTTTCGAAATTGATGTATTCCAACGGCAGCAAGGCTCCACCTGTAGGAGGGCCAGCGAACGGTTCGATCCGACCGGAACCGGGTTCAAACCCGGGGGTAATCACTGCATCGGCAGTCTGTACCAAAAGTGCATCACCGACATCCTCACCAGCGTCGATCAACAACTCCTCAACGTTCTGCAAGTTGTATATTGAAAAGAGCGAGAAGTTGGTCAGAGTGCCACTGGTCGAGCTTGCTGGTAAGTATTGGTAGAAGTCGACGACACCAGGACTTTCGAAGATGGCCCGGTCGGATCCGATGGAAGTTTCACCACCGTCGATGGTCACGTTAACGAGCCAAACGGCAGCATTCGGAGCAGGGGCTCGGACGACGATATCGTCGTCACCACTGAGAGCCTGAACGATCGCGCTGGACGTGTCAAGGACGAGGATTTCCGGACCATCGTTGACCGTGACTGTCCAATCTTGTACGCCATCGGCACCAGCGTGAGTGCTGGCGTCGCGAGCGATGATGGTAATATCGTCATCACCGTTCGTTCCCAGTATTGTGCCCGAGAAAGCGACGTTACCGTTGATTGTGATGGATTCGATGTGGTCCCAGCTCACACGCTGGTCGCCGGTCTCGACGAAGCCACCTTCGTCATTTTCAGGGCCGGGTTCCAGCGTCCATATACTATTTGGAGTAAAGGTGAGCTGATCACCACCCGTTGCTCCTACTGGGTCGCCACCGTCGATAGAAATTGGGATCGTTCCAGCGGTGACTGTGAATGTGTCATTCCCTTGAGCACCGTCCACACTCAACGCTTCGGCTGTGAAGTTGATCGTTTGGCCACCAACAGCAACCGAAGTCGAGGTGACGGTGAACGTTTCGGCCGTCTCATTACCGAGCACCTGTACCGTGTCTTGGCCAGCCACACCATTGATGGTAATGGCGTCCCCTGCAACGTCGTTGTAATTCACGACTGGTAAGACCCCAGCTACTGCCAGAGTTCCGTCATTGGCAGTGAATGGCGTGACCGAGATAGTGTCGTCCACAGACGTCGCCTGGACCACCAGTGGATTGAGATTGGCCTGAACGGTTAGAGTCTCTATGCCTGCGTAGCTGACGGTCGATACGCCCTCGACAATGGTCTGCGAATCGAGGTCAACTGTCGTGGCTGCAATGGAGTTGAAGGTCAATACATCACTGCCGTCGCCATTGTCGCCTCCATTCACACTAATACCGCTGGTGAAGACCTGTGTTGATCCGGCACCCACATCGACGCTGTCATCACCGCCGAAGACATCGATACCCAAGGCCTCGATGTTCACCGTCAGCAAGGTACTGATGCCACCAGGCAGAGTCAAACTAGTAACCGTAACGCCTGTCAAAGTGACTGCGACAGCATCGTCCCCAGACGTCCCTTGGGCAACGAGCAAATCCAGCCCCGCACTATCGACTGTGACGACACCGAAGTTCCCCAAATTCTGGTAGCTCAGGCCAAGGAGGCTGTTCAGGTTGTCGTTGATGGCAAAGGACCCAGCATCAGCGGCCAATGGGGTGTGAATAATGTTGTCGCTGCCGGCCGAACCATTGAAGGTCAACGGTCCGTTGGTGCCCTCACCGTCGTAGATCACCGCCTCAACAGTGTTCACGTTGATGGTTGCACTGTTAACGGTCAACACGCCGCTATCGATTCCAGTTGTTATGTAGGCGGCAGACGCACCAGAAACGACCACCGTGTCGGTGTCCGCAGACGGGTCTTCCCCGTTGATAGTGATGCCACCGGGCAAGTTCAAGCCGTTGACATCCACAGAAATGTCGTCGTTTCCGGCCAGTGCGTTCACCGTTAGGCTATCCATATCGGTGAAGAAGATGGGGGTACCGTCGTTAACGACGACAGCGAAGTCGTCGACTCCAGTCCCGACAATCGAGATGTCATCGTCACCATTGGTGGCAAAGATAGTAACATCATTCGTTGCTGCGCTTGTACCATCGACGGTCGCCACTTCGATCCCAGCAAAACTTACGACCTCAGAGCCAGCAATATCGAAGCTGCCCTCATCGGCTTGAGGACCGGAGCGATACGTCATTGCGTTCGATCCTGCGACGATGTTCAACGTGTCGCCGGACCCGATCGGGTCGTTTCCATCGATGAACATCGGGATCGCGCCGGGCGTCACGTCGAAGACGTCGGCACCCTGAGCACCGTCCACAGTCAAGGCCTCGGCTGTGAAGTTGATCGTTTGCCCACCAACGCTCACTGCCGTTGCACTGACCGTGAAGATTTCTGCCGTCTCGTTGCCGATGACTACGACTGTGTCTTGTCCACCTGCAGCGTCGACCGTAATGGCATTGGCACCGATGTTGGTGTAGTTCACCACTGGATTCGTGCCTTCGACAGTCAATCGACCCGCCGCTGCGGTCTCTGGGATGACAGAGATGGTGTCGTCGTTCCCTGTCCCAAGAACATTGAAGGTTCCGCCAGCTCCATCGAGGTTAACCGTCTCGACACCCTGGAGGCTGATCGGTCCGCTGACGACATTCGTGATGGTACTATTTAGAAAATTGATCGTTGCGTCAGCATCGGTGATGAACAGCTCGTCGCTGCCGGGGCCGTTTTCTCCACCTATGACAGTAACGCCAAGGCTGAAGAGAGTGCCACTTTCGACAATGATTGTGTCGTCGCCACCCAAGGCGTTGATTACGATACTCGGAAGCAAACTGGCGTCAACTTCGTTGGTAACTCCCAGTGCAGTGGTGAGCCTGACGAGTCCCGTAGAAGTAACAGTAATCGTGTCCGAGCCTTCGGTGCCCTGGAAGACTCCGTTGGTACCAGTGACAGTGGCCGTTTCGATGCTAGTGTAGTTGAGTGGTAACAACGGCGTGTCGAGCAGGTCGACAGATTCGACGCGGCCAGCTCCAGGAACTCCCGCTTGAGTAATGAGACTTGCACCCACGTTGATCACCATCAACTCGTCGCCAGGCGCCGTGGTCGGGTCGTCTCCATCCAAGTTAGCGGTCTCAACGTCGGTCAGCATGTAACTGGTCGGCAGAATTCCTAGTGGATTCTCGATGATCGTTGCTTCGTCGATACTCAATGGGGCATACGTGTAAGTGTCGGCCCCTGGTCCACCGATGAGGTTGAAGATGTCTCCAGTCGCATCCGCTCCTCCGCGGAAGTTGACGACGACAAACTCAGACGGCACCCCTTGTGTGACGGTAAGGGCATCGTCTCCACCAAAACCGTCGACATCGAATTGGCTTCCGAGTCCGAATCCATCGAAGGCGATCTGTGGTCCGGCGTTGACTTGTGCGGTTCCGCTATCCGGACCCACGAAGCCAACCGTAATGATGTCGTCGGCGCCTGTCCCCGCGAGGGTGAGAGTATCCACTCCACCGTCACCGCTCGTGATGGTGGGTGGCATGCCTCGACTAACTAAAGCCAACTCAGCGAACAATAGCTCTTCTGTCCCCGAGAACTCAAGATTCGAACCAGCCATCGCACCCTGGGAATAGAGGACCGAACCTGAGTCGTTGCTCGCTCCCGGCACAACTGTAAACGCATCATTCGCAGTAGTGACGTCGAATCCAACGGTGTCCGCGCCAGTTCCCAGATCCGCGTCGATGTTCAAGCTACCGTCGTCTCGACCAGCAACGTTGAGTTGGTCATCACCTCCAAGAAGTTCGAAATTGACAGTGTCGAATCCGGTGATTTCTCGGACACGGTAAAGATTCATCGCAGAGGCTGTATCGGAGACCGTTACTTCTGGCTGGGCAATCGTTCCTGGATTCGAGAAGTCAGCATTGACGAGTTCGTCGCCACTGGTACCAGGATTGGATGGGTCGGTACCGCGGAGGATCAGGGTGTCGGTGTCGTTGAGGAATCCGTCGTCGTCGCGAACAATGATGTCGAGGTTGTTCACATAATCGATGTCCACGATCGGGGTGCCAAAGCTGGCGTTGGTGATGATTACTTCCCCGTCTTCTGGTCCTCTGGGCTGAATGACGATATTCTCAGACACCTCACCACCAAACGCCGAAGTATGGATGATCAACAAATCGAGTTGACCACCATCCGTCTGATCGGGCATACCTTCGTTGAAGCTGACATCAATGCCCCAACCACGTGGAGTATCGTCCGCATACGGCGTGACTTCGAGAGTGTCGATGTCGTTCAGAGGGTCTCCATCAGCGGGCGTGTCAGGGACATTGAGTGGTGGGTTGTCGAGGTTCTGTCCAGTGATGTCGAAACCGTAAGCGTTGAGGAATTGAACGCCGTTGAAAAAGAACGGGTTGCTACGGTTGATGACGAGAGTTCCTTCCTGGAATCCGGCGTCACCCATGTTACCGTCGACGTCTCGCCCGACGACGACAAAATTGTCGGTTTGATCGACCGTTGGATCGTTGTTATCGCCGATGAGGTTCATGACACCGTTCGTTGGCGTCAGGATCGAACGCTCTATCGACGTACTCAAGATCCCGAAGATGTTATTCCCGTAAGTGACGGTGACGTTCGGGGTGTTCGGAGCTGGAACCTTGTCACTGAAGACGTTGATGGAAGTCGGCGACAAGAAGTTCAATTGGTCGCCAGCCGGCAAGCTGTCCGCCCCAAGGGCCAGAATCGGGAGATTCCCATTGGCCTGAACGTTGAACAAGTTCGAAGGACTTGCGGTAAAGTTATCCGAGATGCCGTTGGGTTGGGCCATGGCCTCGTCACCACCGTTGACGATGAGGCCAGGTTGTTGGTTGACGTTCGGAGTTCCGTTTTGGACAAAGGACGTCGGGATAATCGTGACGTTGAGGAGCGGGCCGAAAGCATTGTTGGTTACGCGAACCTGGTTCGGGTTCGGAGCTACGTTTACGTCAATGGTGTCGTAGGCATTGCCACCACCAAAGCCCGGGATCAAGATACCAGAACCAAAACCGAAGACGTCGAGAGCCCCACCCGTCGTCAGGTTCATTTCACTGGGGGCGTAGACAATGGCCTGGTTGCCAGTGTCGACCATTCCGCTGTTCCCTTCGCCGTCCACAGAGATGTTTCCACCACCAATACCGTTGATCAGGATGTCCGGTCCGTTACCACCACCGCGAACACCTGGGAAGTTGGTGCCGTTGATGAGGGCGTCTGGAGGCGTCTGGGTGTAAGTCGTCCCGTTGAGGAAGACGAGGGCCGAAGTGTTGTTGTTGAGCAGTGCGACGGTGAGGTCGTCGTTGCCGCTCGTGCCGGTCGTGCGGACGGTATCATTGTCCGGTCCGACGTTGTTGTCGTTGAAGACCGCCGTCTCCATCGTTCGGAGCTCGAGCGGCAGGCCTCCCCCACCATTCGTACCAAACAACCCAGCGTTCGGCGCTCCAGGTCCAGGCTCTATGTCGAGGCCACCGGCAACATCGGTGTAGTCGTAGTCCAAGTTACGAGCGAGGCCACTGTTGTCGTTGATCGTCGTTCGATCGCGGTTTTCGCTGTCGTTTCCGGGACCATCACCGTGGATGGTCACGCCGGTAATCGTTGTCAAGGCGTTGTCGCCGATGTTGCCAGACGCGGTAGGGATGTTGAGGATGAATTCGTCGTTGCCCGTCGAACCATGGAAGATGTTCGCGGCGCTAAGATTCTCGCCGTTGATGGTCGTTGTGTCGCTGCCCAAGTGGGTGTCGAGCCGGGTCGTGTCGCTGGCTGTTGTGTCGTTGACATTGATGACATCACTCCCGTCTGAAGCAAAGACGTTGAGGAAGTCGAGGCGACTTGGGTTGCCTCCAATGTCGGCGTGGGCGTAGTTGATGGAGGCCGGAGCAAATCCTGCCAACTGGGTCGTTTGGGCTGCACCGATCATGAAACCGCCAGCCGTAAACGGGCTGAAGTTGCCGATGTTCGTGATCGACGCAGGACCAGCCAAGGATGCCGTTCCGGAATCGTCGACGTTCAGCGTGTCAACGCCAGCCGCGAGGCTAAAGTCCGGCCAAATCGTTACGTCCCCTAGAATCGAATCCAACGAACCGCCATCGGAACCCAACGATCCATCGGGATTCACGAGAAAGTCAGCCGATTGGTTGCCGATCGTGAAGATATCTCCGCCACCATCTCCACCGACGACGTAATCTGTTGCGGCGTTCGTCGAGGTGATGTCGATGGTGTCGGCGCCGGACGTCGCCTCGTAGAAGATACCTTCTACTGTGCCGTAGTTAATGTCAGCGGGAGCAGCTCCACTCAAAGTCGATGAGGTGAGTGTGACGAGATCAGCAGGAGTGGCACTACCAAAGTCTTGGAGATGGAGCAAGTCACTACCTGGTCCGCCGTTGACGTTGACGACGCCGTTAATGCCGTCAACGTTCATGAGATCGGGGAAGGCGAACAAATTGACGACGAAGGCCCTGTTGGCCGCTCGGTCGTCACCACCTTGACCGAAGAATGACGTCGTTACCCCCGCGGTCGTCGCGTGGTACTGGAAGTCATCACGGACGTTGTCGTCGCCAGGTTGGCCCATCGTTCCAGGGGCAGTGTGGCCGTAGAAGTCGAGGGTACCCAGTCCGGCGGAAGCAATGGTGTAGTTGCTGCGGAAGGCGTCACTTCCGCTATTACCCATGATGTCAACGTTCGTCTTGTTGGCGAAGCGGGTCGTCTCGAAAGTGGCGTTGTTGTCGGTGAGCTGGAGTGCGTTGGCACCATTGAGCAGTCCACCATTTTCGATCGTCGCGGCGTTGTTCACGCCGCTCAAGATGAAGTCAAGGTTGGTGGCAGGAACGTCCGAATCGGCAGGTTCCAACCCCGTGAAAGTAATGACCATCTCGTCGCCATTGAAACCACCAACCGGAGCACCAGCACCAGCACTGTCGTCGGGATCAATCACCCAGGTACCTGCGTCTTGGGTGCCCCCGACGATGTAAGTTTCCCGCGCGGACGTAAAGCCTGGATCACCGGTGATCGATAGCGAATCGCCTATTCCACCGGTTTGGCTACCACCATTGAAGGTGATGTTGCGGTTGATGAATCCGTTGTCGGCTCCGGTTCCCGTCCCACCGTGATCGACGATCAGTCGATCGTTATCGGTACTACCAGCGATAGTGATGGCGTTGATCGAAGCATACAGCTGGGTGGAGAACAACATTTCCGGACTACCACCTGGTCCGTCCGTGTCGATAAAGATCTGCAAGTAGTCCACGCCGGAATCGACCGTTCGCACGAGTCGAACCGTATTGTCCATTCCATCGGCGCTGATCGCGTTGAGATCAACAATGTCGTTGAACAACTCACCACTGGCGGCCTCAACTCTCTCGTAATTGTTGAAGGTGACATCGATCACGCCTGTCGCACTGATGACTCCCTGGTTGGCACCATTGATGGTCTTCGTCGCGGGAGTGGGTCCGTCATAGACCAAACGATCCCCAGGGAAGGTGGTGGGATCACTACCGTTGAGGGTCAGCGGTGTCGCTCCTCCCAATCCGATAAAGCTCAGGTCCGGCCCGGCATCACTTCCTGCGACCCCTCCGTTGCGTGTGTAGGTGCCACCATTTGATGTAGGTAAGATCAATGCCGGATCGACTGCGACAATGGTGTCGACGACTGTGATACTGTCGTCGTCAATGGCATCGCCGACGTAACCCACAGTTTCGGCCGAGTTGACGTCGATCGTCGTACCCAACCCCGTCACGTCGACATCACCCGACCCGGTGGCGACGTAGGTGAACGTTACATTGCTGCGGTTGCCGTCACCAGCTGCGTTTGTATTGATGTTTACGACATCGCGGTTGGCTGGGTCACTGGCTGGGTCGTTTCCATTGATCTGGAAAGAGGCTGCAGTCAGTATCGCCCCAGCAGCGAAATTCACGTTGAACGTGTCGTTGCCGGCAGAACCGTTAAAGGTATTTGATCCACCCAACATGTCGGCTGCGATATTGAAGAGGTCGCCACCCCCCTGGCCGTTGATGACCGTGGTTCGCGAACCAGCCCCCGTGCTCGCAACATTAATGGTGTCGGCGCCAGCCCCAGTGTCGAGATTGACATTGTTGACGGCCGCATCGAACGTGACTCCACCAAAGCCTTCGATGGGACGGGTGATCTGTGTGCTTGAGACACCAAAAGTATCAGCACCGCCACCCAAATCGTCGTTGACGTTCAGAGTGTCAAGGGTGCCGTCGGCGCCTGGTCCGCCGTCCCCGTTGAACACAACCGAGCCATCGAGATTGTCGAGGTTCTGTGCCACAGGACTGAGGTTGACGATATCACTACCGCCGCCCCCATTCACTGTCCAGTTCGGACTGCCGGCATTCCCCAGGTCTTCGAAATTGACGATGTCGACACCCGCGTTGCCGTTGATCGTATTCGTGGGGGTGTTGTAGTTAGTGGCCAGATTTGTAACGGTCACGGAGTTCGCCCCGTTGGCCAGATTGACGGTCAGCGAGGTCGTTGGGGTGGTGAAGTCGACTTGCTCGTTAACGGGCGACTCGATACGTGTCTGAGTCCCGCTCACCACACTCAGTTCGATTGCGGTAGACGGCTGAGTGAAAGTGAAGCTGCGGTTGGCCGTGTTCAAGTTGTCCGTGATGGGCTCTAGCCCCGTATAGTTGATGGTTCTATTGACGCCATCGCCACCGGTGCTATCAACGAACACGCTACCGTCATTGTCGTTGGTGAAATTGTGGTCAACGTCTGTGAAGGTCGGCGTTCCCTGAAGCTGCATACTGTCTATGCCAAATCCCGTTCCCCCGAAGATGTCGAGAGAACCGATGGGAAGTGGGTCGGTGTCAGTTCCCCCAGTGAAGTCCACGGTGAAGAAGTCGGTACCCGTGCCGGCTCGGATTTCGACGATGTTGGTCACGATTGTGTTGTAGGTAATTGTCCCGCCCACACCCGTGGCGCTCACTTGCCCCTGGTTACTAGCTGCGGAACTGATGGTCCAATTGGCACCTGTCGTGTCAGCGCCATTGTCGATGTCGATGTCAATGTTGAGGGGATCGGTGACGTTCACAGTACCATTGAAATTGGCGAGCGTACCCGTGTTGTTGGCAGCCGTGTTGAGACGGCCAACGGTCACCAGATCGAAAGCTCCGGCGCCTCCGTCGACATTTGTTGTGGTCCCGGCTAGAGTTGTCAAGATGTTGATGTTGTCGCTGCTAGCATCCCCGTTGACATTTGTGTTAGCTGTGTAACTACCATCGAACGACGACAGGGTGATGTTATCAACCGCTGAGTTCCCGTTGATCGTGAGCGAAGTCGTCGGATTGGTGAAGGTGGTGTTCTCGAAGGTGCTGCCCACGAGTTCCATCTGACCGGCGTTGGCGCTATTCTGAAGCACCACGTCCGTATTCGCCACGTTGGGTAGATTGAAGACGACACTGGCGGCAGTCCCGGTGTTGGTCAGTGGCTCCAAACCGGTGTAGTTGATGGTGCCGAGGCCGCTGAAGACCACATTGCCGTCGGTGGCATTGGTGTAGTTAAAAGTTTGGGTAGCTACGTTGTAGCCGGTGGTGACGATTTCGTCCGTACCAGTACCACCGTCGAAGGTGATACCGCCCAAGGGGATCGGATTGCCACCCGAGAAGTCGACGGTCAGAGTGTCGCTGCCTGTTTGGCCATTGATTTCGAGGTCTTCCCCGGCGGGAATCACGGAAGCCGGAGCGTTGAAGACCAAAGTCCCATCGACGGTGACCTGAATATTGCCACCCACGACGCTCACATTGATGTTGTTATTGCCTGTGTTGACTGCGTCGGCATCGATGACAAGGTCCATCACCTCCAATTGGACATTGTCGAAATTCGCCTGTCCTCCACCGGTATGATCCAATCCGATCATGAGATTGCCAGTACCGAAGGCGTTGTAGGCGAACAACGTGGCGGTCACAAAATTATCGTTGACTGGTGCGAAATTGGTGTGGTCAACCGATCCCAGCGAGTTCCCACCTTCGGACAACGAGACGGTGTACTGGGGAGCCGCTTGGTCAGCTCGATCACCGACTTCCACGTCCAAACGATAGATTGAGCCAGCAACGGCAGCCACACCCGTGTCCTGCGAAATAGCGGAACCGTCGGTGAAACCAACATTAGTCCCTTCGGGAATAACATTGGTGGTGTATGCTTGCCCTGCGCCGACTATAGGATTAATCGCTCCATAATCAGTTGCCACGGGTCCTGTCCATCCAGCAGCAAACGCGCCATTGGTGAAAGCCCCATCGGCGAGAACATCCGCTTCGAAACCGGGATTCGTGACCGTGACCGGGCTGATCGACGGTACGGTACGATCTTCGAGCACCTCCAGATACAACCGACTCTTGGAATGGAGTCGCTTGAGCACGTTTTTCACATTGTTGTCGTTCTTAACCCAGCCAAAGAAAAAGTCGCTAATACCCACAGATGCATCTCCATGTCAGTTGCTGGCGACTCGGACTGGAAAGGGTCCGAAGTCAGGGATGTAGAATTCATGAGACAAAGAAATTAGATCGTTCCTCTTCCTCGGCGTTGTTGCTTGCCCAAGGACCTCTCCTAATTTGGTTGGAGCAAGAGTTTGACAACGGCCAAGAAAAGTGAGCCAAACCTAACTGTTTCCGTTTGTATTCCCGGCACCACTGAAGCTGAGATGTTGTGGAAAGCCGCTTCGTCTTGGGCGTGTCCCACGAATTTCTTTGTGTCTGACCAGCTTCAACGTTGGGAATTCCTTTTCCGGAATAGGCGAAGAACGAGACTTCGGAAGGTGAAAAACGAGTCAATAATCAACAACCCTCACGAAGTATTTTCCCTCACATTTTCATCAAGGTGGCGGGTGACCGAGCTTTCGACTCGGACCCAGTATCAAGCTTGGCTTGGAGGCACACTGCGCAGCTTGCCAAAAATGATAGCTTGGGTAAAGTGCGAATCGAAGGTAAGGTATCCCAAATCCCTTGTCAACAGAATTTTCGGTGAGTCAAAGAGGGTGGCTTTAACCTATATTAAGCATGGGCAAATACGTTGTCTGCGTAAATCGTTATAGCCAGACAAAAAGGGAAATCTCGTCGACAGGCTGGATAAACTGGAAAATTTCTTTGGCGAGGTGTTTGCGGGCATCGAATTAACTACTTTGACGACCGGAGATTAAGTTTGTCGATCCAGTGGACTGCGAGGGATTCGCTGGCCTCAGGAAATGATTTTCTTTGAAAAAATCATCGCCATTTCGATCCTTACATGTCCACGGATGCAAAAGCGGACAACAAAAAGTCAAAGAGTACGGACCCGAATGATCGTCTCGATTGTCCCGGTTAAGTTGGACGAATACCGACGATATGTCCCCTCAAAGTCGATGGACTGAGTCTCCCTCAGCTGCGCGGAAATTATCACCCGGTCTTTTCGTTTTCGTTGTTTGGTGAAGTTATCTTGTAATTGAGGAACGCAATCGCGAGCCCTGATCCGCCTCAAAAAATTGTTGTTAGGGAAATTTTTTCGAATGGAGAAACTAGAGAAGAGGCAACAGATAAATGGGAGAAGAGTCGCCAGCCATTCTGGCCAGCCTGCGACGAGCTTGGCCTTGGACCAAAAGAAAAAAACGGCTTGGATGGATTGGCGGTCTTGGGCGAGAGTCGAGTAGCCTCATCTTTCAACTTGCTGGTCAGACGCTTAATGCACTCCGCAGGTCTTAAGTGGATGGGATAACTTAACCAGGTGTCGTGGACGTCGCTTCCTTGGTTTCCACTTTCCGAGGCGATTTTCGAAAGGCCCCGACGAAAAGCGAAATGGCCAATCCAGCGATCGGGAGGATGGTGGCGAAGCCGAAAACCACCAAACTAATGCTAGCGAATTCACGAGTTGCCACGAAAAAGTGATAAGCTGCAGACGTTAATCCAACGGCCCAGAATCCTATCGTTAGTGCCAGAACGAATTTGATCGATCTTCCGCGATAGTTTTTGGGAAGTAACAAACCGAGGACAGGCAGAAGACTGATGGTGAGTAGAAAAACGAGAATCCAGACCTCGAGAGGAAATAGAAACGTAAAGCCTCGCCACAACTGCAAGACATCGTTCGTCTCGATCCGATGGTCCTCGTCTATGGGCTGGAATCCATTCGGATTGAGCACGTAATAAGTCTCCCCTTTTCGTTCTAGATAAACTCGCACGGAGACGTCCTTTTTGGGGATGGACGAATGGCCGAAGACACTGGCACCTTGGGCAACGGCCAGGGTTGCTTTGCGGCGGAAACTTCGGACTACGATTTCGTCATCGGGCTCCACATCGTCGCCTTTCTCCACCTTCTTCACTTTGATCTTGGTCAAGATGATATGTTCGAAACTTCCAAGACCTTCGATCGTTGAATGTTCGGTCCGAATGTCCAACTCTACCACCTTACCTGTAATGATGTGGGTAGCTTCTTTTTTTAATGCTTCCGGACTGAGCGGGGCTTTGGCCGCATAAAGTGGTGTCGAGGTAACTGTGCACAATGTGGAAAGGCATAAGGTTACGATGGCGGTGAAGATGTGACTGTTCATCGGTACTCCTCTCCAAATAGAATCCGACTTGGATGCGTAATGGTCATTCGGTTGAAGATTTCTATGTTCTTCAGGATTCAAACCAGCTGTGCAAAATGGAGAAGGACCCCGCACGGATCCCACACGTAAGTCACCAGCGCACCATAAGACTCCTGTTTCGGTGGCTCCACGCGAGCGTCTAGAAAATCATGATTTTGTATGACGAACGAAATATGATCGTACCACCCCTTGGTATCTTCCACCACGACATGAATCATGAAATTTTCTGCCCATTCCTTCACATAAAAATCCTGGAGATAAAGCCGAATGCTCGCCAGTTCGATTTCCGCCAATCCGTCTTCTCGCCAATTCCGACGCCACCCAATCGACTCGTAAAATCGCAGCGAGAGATCAAAGTCTTTGGTGGGAACGAAGACTTTCACATCACGAGCGAGAGGTAGTTCCATGATGATCACCCAACTCATCTTCGGATAATTGTTGCAAGTAACTATGTGTCTTGTCTCACTGGACCCAACACCCAGCAAGAGTCGTGCGGTTCCATCCCGATATGTGGATAGTACGTCTGGGCACGTGGGGCTGCAATGAGAATCAGCTTTGTGTGTCGGCCCGCCTCTTCATGAGTGCGGTGCAACAAAGCACGACCGATTCCATGTCCTTGATAGGCGACATCGACGGCCAGATCGGATAAGTATGTGCAATACGTGTAATCCGTGAGCGCACGTGAGATGCCGACCAACAATTGGTCGTAGCGAGCCGTCACGATGAGGTCCGCGTGGGTGAGCATTCCAGCCATCGCCTCCGGTGACGAAATCGGTCGTCGCTCGGCCAATGTCGAGCGACGAAGGACGTCCACGAACTCTTCGACGGACAAGTCTGGTTCGATTTGATAAGTGATGTCTTGCACTTCGAGGATCCTCCAGGCACCGATTATTGAGAACTGCGCAGCTAATAAAACGATCGCTGATGATCTTTGGCGCAAGACGCTCAAATACCTGGTCATTCTGACCAGCCTACGATGAGCTTGGCCTTCGGACTAAAAAAAAACTTGGATGGATTGGCCGTTTGGGCGAAAGGCGAGTAGCCTCATCTTCCCACTGGAAAGACAGACGCTTCTTCAACCGTGCATGTCTCAACGATGTAATCGAATGGGCAATGCCATTTCATGCCTTGTTGAGCGTGGCTGTCTGGAGCACATCAACTTGGTAAGTCTGGACCATCTGGTTTCTTTTCTGTTTCGGACTCCGTGTCGCCGCTATAATTTCTAACTGCAGCTTCCTCTCGCGAAGTTCGTACCTTGCTGTCAAGAAGGATTTCCCCACCACGAACTGACTATACAATACACCACCCACGAGACGAACGTTAAGATGGATGCCGTTCCCCTCGTCGATGACGTAATGGCCTGGTTTGTTGGCGATGGGAATGATCGTGTAGTCTCGCACCGACTTTATGCCATTATTGTTGTATGTTAACGCCCAGGTTGCTTTTTTTGTATTTTCGATGGGTTCGATCTTCAAAGTGATAAGGACATTCTCACGTTCGCCGTTGGCCTTGGTGATGGTCATTTTTCCTGTCCAGTACCCGTGCCATTCGACGGGAAGTGGTGAGGTTTGCTGAGTGAGTTCGTCGGCCTTACTCAAGTCGGAATCAAGTAGACCGAATAACAGTGCGATTGCGATAAATCCTGGGTAGCGTTGGCTCATCATGGTGCAAGATCCTTATGGGCAGCGTTCCAAGAGAACCCTGCGCTTTTTCGTTCAGGAACGCTGGGCGTATCAGTGCCCAAAACCAAATCTGACATTCTTTATCCGACCCTGGGGGGAAGGACGTTGATTTCCGTCCACGAGTTTTCGATACAGCGACTTCCGTTTGCAAAGGGCGTTAACTCCAAGCCTGAACAATTGCTCGTGCGAGGGCGAGTTTGGTCACTTGCGTCAAGAACTCATAATCCAGTGTGTCTGGTGTATCCGACGTCAGATGATAATGTGGATTTCGAAACTCCGACGTATCGGTCCACATTATGGCTGGAATGTTGGCGCGCCAGAAGGGAGCGTGGTCACTTCGGTACAGGTGTCCAAGTAATCGTTCGACGCCGAGGTAAATTTTCAGAGCCAGGACTGAAGCGTCTGAAACGTAAGTTGACGCCAGCGTCAACAAGTTTTCGGCGATGGCGTTGGAGCTTGAGTTGGCGATCAACGCTAAAAAGTCTCCGGCGCTCGGCGCTAACGCACTGGGCAGTCCAGGTGGCATTCGTTGAGAGTTCGGCGAACGATCGCAGAATCCGACCATTTCGAAGACGTGGGCTTCGGCTATCTTCCGTTTCGATGATTCGGTGAGTGCGGCTACGAATTCTGTGCTGCCCAGCAGGCCATCTTCTTCCCGGTTGAAAAGGACGATCATCGTCGAGCCAATATTATGTTTTTTGAGTAATCTGGCGCATTCCAAGCATAATGCGACGGCGCTGGCGTTGTCGTCGGCGCCGGGCGTATCCGGCACGGAATCGTAATGCGCGCCGAGGAGAAGGTAACCGCCGTCGTTAGGCTCTCCGGAAGTGACAACGATATTATCGTAAACTCCCTGGAGTGTGGGTAGGTAACCATAACCTTCTAACATACGCAGCAATAGATCTCTGGCGCGAACGTTGGCTTCTTTCTCGACCACATAGTGCCGAGGGAACGAAAGCACATCGACGTAAGCTCGAAGATTCTCCTCGGAGACTTCGTTCACCAAGCGAGCAATGGCTCCGTCGGGTTTTCTGGGTTTGCGATTCTTCGAGTTGAGTACGTGCATGATTGGAATCCTACTCACGACCTTTTCTGAGAAAGACAATCACCGTGCCCGTAGAAAGTGGTCGTCGCTTGCAAGGAGTTTTGTAATTGGACGTCGGCCAAACAAGAGGTGGCTTGGCAATGACTCTTTTTCCGCGACTGTGGGGTTTTCTTGAACATCGAGTTCGCGTGACTCCGGTAGAGTAGATAAGCCAGACGTTCCTTATTGTATCGCACCAGAGTAATGTCTTTGAATGGCAGAAATAATAGAGAAAGTGTTGGCCCGAACTCCTGAAACGATTGATTTCCTGCTGGACCGGACTGTTGCTCAGTTCTCGGAGTTTATCTTCGACATCTGCCTTCGCCAGCAAGTTCGTTTTTCTGAACCATAGTTCCGAAAAGAATCAACGGAGTCGATTTTGACGCCCTCGGAGGTGTGACCAGTGGCGTTTCCTAATATTCAGAATTATCCGCGATCTCATCCCGGTCCGTACGAACGGAACATGGCAAACGTCATCGTGAAGTTGCTTGAACTGTTTTGGGATTACCTACCAGACAAGGAAAGCTCGGCTTGCGTATTGGAACTTGCTCAGACGCCGGGCCGTTGGTCGGCTGGTCACGCGGTTTTTGATGAGATTCGCAGCCGCTTGGTCGATACCGGGATAGGCTGTCATTGGCGCAGTACTGCTTCGAAGAACTTTGCTGCAAGTCGCTCTACAACGCTGCAAGTCGACACGACTCATTCAGCCCGTCGTCCCCGTTTTCCGTAACCGGTGCAGCCTTTCGATTGGCGAAAGCTGTTGGTGTTCCTGTCGATTCGGTGGTATTGGTGTTGATGTCGGAACCTTGAACGTGCCAAGTATATGGGGTCGAAATTGGGGGCTCTCAGAAAACAAGAAAATCCATCAGGACTTCTTGACCTGGGCTCAAAGCGCGCGTATCATTCCTCGGAACATAACATCCAGGGGTCAACGGAAGGCGTGTCGTACGAGGTCCGTTGTTTCCATAACTACAATGATTTGGCTCAGCCTTACGGAAGCGTAGCAGTCCGTGGGGAAAAGGCCGGAAGATACCCATAAAGATCTTCCGGCCTTTTTTCTGGCCCTTTCCGAAAGGAGACCCCCAATGCGTGGTAGTATGCGACGATTACGAGCTATCGAAGTGTTGTTGAAAGCCGCAGCGGCTTATGCCCCACCGACTCCACCAGCCCCAAGGGTGGGAGAAAATGAGCCCAACGCAAAAGATGTTTTCTCAGTCCAAACTGGTGCTCCTGTGAATAATCCTCAAAGAAAGTCAACCCCGCGGCGAAACCAGGGGCCAAACACGCCCGGCGGAAGTTAATGCGAAAACGTGCGTTCCGCGTGGGTAAGACCGGTTCGCCATGGATAATGAATGAAACTTGAAACACAGTGGTTCGGCAACACTTGCCGAACCGAAATGTGATATCCCTATATACTCGGATTAGCCCCGCACAGAAAAGTGTGGGGCATCCTTTTTTGGTTGTATGCCGCTCTGGAGTTTCGATGGTTGTCCGGAAGACAGGTTTTCGACCAGTATGTTCTTTTTTTGGACAGGTTGAAAATCTATCCTACGAATATTTCTGTCCCATGATTGGGTCGGACCCTTTTACATGCCTTCACGGGAGAACTTCAGAATGTCATCGCAGCATCGGATCACGGTCGCCAAAGGCGACGGTATTGGACCGGAGATTACGTCGGCCGTAATGGATATTTTGCAAGCGGCCAATGTTCCACTCGAATATGATCAGATCGACATCGGGGAATCGGTCTATCTTAGAGGAGTTTCTTCCGGCATTCCGCAAGATGCTTGGGACGTCATCCGTCGCAACAAAGTTCTCTTGAAAGGTCCGATCACCACGCCCCAAGGTGGTGGTTATAAAAGTGTCAACGTAACCCTCCGCAAGACCCTGAACCTCTTTGCCAACGTCCGACATTGTAAGTCGTATGCCCCGTTCGTGGCGTCGGCCCACCCGGGCATGAACCTCATCGTGATTCGGGAAAACGAAGAAGATCTTTATGCTGGTATCGAACACCAGCAAACGCAGGAAGTTGTCCAAACGCTCAAGCTTGTTTCCCGACCGGGATGCGAGCGGATCGTTCGTTATGCGTTCGAATATGCACGGGCTTACGGTCGTAAAAAGGTCACGTGCATGACCAAAGACAATATCATGAAGCACACCGACGGGCTGTTTCACAAAGTCTTCGACGAGATCGGAGAAAACTACCCCGAGGTAGAAAAAGAGCATCACATCATCGACATCGGGACGGCAAGGCTGGCGACACAACCAGAGAACTACGACGTCATTGTGACGCTTAACTTGTACGGAGACATTCTTTCGGACGTGGCGGCTCAGGTCTCCGGTTCGGTCGGTTTGGCTGGTTCGACGAACATTGGGTCCAAGGCGGCGATGTTCGAAGCCGTCCATGGGAGTGCCCCTGACATTGCCGGCAAGGGCGTTGCCAATCCATCCGGGTTACTGTTGGCTGCCGTTCAACTGCTTGTCCATGTCGGGTTGCCCGAACACGCCACGAAGATCAAAAATGCTTGGTTGCGAACGATTGAAGACGGCATCCACACCATGGACCTCTACCGAGAAGGTAGCCGACAACGCCTCGTCGGTACACAGGCTTTTGCGGAATCCGTCATCGAGCGTCTTGGGCAAATGCCCGACCATCTGGAACCCGTCACCTATCAGGGCGAAGGTTTGACGATTCCCGAGACCAAACACACTCCCGTCAAGAAAGAACTCGTTGGGATTGACGTCTTTCTTGATTGGTCTGAACCAGGACGCAATCCCGACACGTTGGGTCACCAACTCGAAGGCGTCACGCCTTCGGAATTGGTGTTGAAGATGATCACCAATCGAGGAGTGAAGGTCTTTCCCGAAGGTCTTCCCGAAACAGCCTGCACGGACCACTGGCGTTGTCGATTCGTCAGTCAACGCGGGGCCGTTGAGTTTTCCACGCTGCTGAACCTCCAACGGCAAATCTCGGAAGCCGGGTTGGATGTTATCAAGACCGAGAATCTTTACACTTTTGCAGGTGAGCGAGGTTACTCGTTGGGACAAGGGGAATAAGCCGGAGTGAAAGGCTTTGCGTCAGTGCATCCGCTGGTTGGCCGACCACAGTGGCCAACTTCCCACATGACCTGCTACTATAGACACTTCAAATTCGTGTAACTCCAGAACCACAACATGCAACTACCGTCCACTTGAGTTCCTCATCGTCCTGAGCAACCAGATAAGACGGGCGGAAATGACCAATGCCGAAAAAGCAACGAGAGCTTGAAGCTGACATAAGCCAGGCCATCATTCAGTTTGAGAAAGAGTACATGGGTCGTGGACCCCTGGAAGCCAAAACTTTCATCATCGATGATCTTGTTTTGGTGCGTTTAAAGGGGGTTTTGACTCCAGCAGAACGCAAACTCGCCCTGGAACAATCCGAGAAGCGCGGGCGAGAACTCATCAAGCAAGTGCGACAGGAATTGATCGAACAAGGCCGCCCGTTGTTGGAAGCTGTCATACGTGACGTGTTGGGCCTGGGCGTTCTCAGCTTGCACACGGACATCAGCACGAAAACGGGTGAACGAATCATCGTTTTCACGTTGGAGCAGGCGCCGACATTATCGCAGTGATTGTGTTGGATTTCGACCGCGTGCCATTGGAAACCGTCAGGGTCTGAGTTGCCCAGGCCCTTCTTGAGATGGGATCACGTAGACCTCCTTCCGGTTCCGCCGCGTTTTCCGCTTCGCTTGGGTTTGTCCTTCTCCCCGAGAGGAGAAGGATTTTGAGTAACGCATCCGTTGTCAGACGATTGAGACGCTTTAGTTCTTTGCCCCGAAGCAATAGACCACTCCTTCGGTCGTTCCAATCACGACGCAGCCTTCGGCAACGGCGGGCGAGGCCTTGAGATTGCGGCTAATCCGGAAACTCTGGATTTCCGTGCCTTTCGCGAGGTCCAGGACATACAAGTTACCGTCGTTGGACGAGGCGACAACTCGATTACCCACCACAACAGGAGAAGGATCGGCTCGGTCCTTCGTCGGAAACGACCAAGCCTTCATTCCCGTTTTTCGATTGATCCCGTAGAACTTGCCGTCTCGGTTGCCGATGATGACGTGGTCCTTCGCAACGGCCGCGGATGAGTAAAACCCCTGACCCCGTCGGTCGGGTCGAAAACGCCAGGTGACTTTTTTCGTTTTCCAGTTGATGGCGAGGGTTTCTCGTTCCATCGTTCCGACGTAAATCATGTCACCGCTCACGGCACCGGTTGCGGCTGTTTGGCCACCAAGTGGGACGGCTCCCAATTCTTTACCCTTGTCGATGTCGATGACGTGCATCTCGCTATCGCAGCCAGTCAGAAACGTCTTTCCGTCAACGACTGCACAGGAACCGTAGATTGGGCCATCCACTTCGAATTTCCAGAGCTCGGTCCCTTTGGCAGCATCGAGGCAGTAGAGCCGACTATCGTGAGAGGCAATCAGGACTTTGTCTTTGTAAAAGTTGGCCGACCCGGTGACTTCACCCTGGGTTTCGAATTTCCAGAGTTTGGTCCCTTTGGCAGCATCGAGGCAATGGAGGTATCCGTCGACTGTACCCAGATAGAGCTTGCCATTGGAAATGCTTGGGGCGGCGTCCGATGGACCAACCTTCGTCCTCCACTTTCGCTTGCCCGTCTTGAGGTCGATGGCGTGGAGGTATTGGTCGAACGAGCAAACGTAGACGGTGCCGTTGACGATTGCGGCGGTACCATCGATTCCACTTTCGTCCGGATTTCCGGCTTTGTATTTCCAGAGGACCTCAAGTTTCTTTGGGAGTTCGGTCGTGGCGATTCCGTTTTGCAAAGGATTGCCACGAATGAGAGGCCAGGCGTCTTTGCTCTTCTTGACTTGTGCCTGTGCGGAACCGAGAAACATCAGAAAGGTGGTTAGACTGCACACCACGACGAGTGTTCGAAATGACATTCTAGGTCTCCAAGAATTTCAGAGGGCTTGTGCAAGACAAGGCAATCGTGTCGCCCGTGGTCACCGTTGAATTGTTGGGCCGAGGTTCGCACCAATCCGAAGCGCGAGGAACTGGCGACACGAGTCGTTGTCGGAATGTTTCCTCGGGCTGGATAAATCCATTCTGTTGGCCACGAGCAGGATTCTGTCATCATTGTACGGGCGTTCCATGGAAATCGACCCGGCTTCCCGACAGGGCGTTGAGTTAGTTCTTTGAAAATTAGACGAAGAGCCATGCGGTTGGATTCAAAGTCGGCTACAGATGCGGAGGGGATCGACGAGAGAGGGGAAGTTGGGGATGTCGATTAGAGAGCGGCCTGGTAGAGATAAAGGAGTTCGTCTTCGCCCGCAGTTCGTGGGTTGAACTGGGCCGTCCACTGGCAGGCAGCTTCTTCGGCGAGCAGGGGGAGAATGCCTTCGCTGACTCCGTACGCCGATAGGGACGTCGAGACGCCCGCGAGCTTCATGAACTCGGCGATACGTTGTTCGAGGATGTCCGGGGCCGTCCGGTGGTTGGCAGACGAGTCGACGTGTTTAGCTAGTTCGACGTACAACTCGGGAACGACTTTCGAGTTGAAACGGATGACGTGAGGAAGCAGGATGCCGATGACCAGGCCGTGGGTCAGTCCGTAGTGCGCCGTCAAAGGGTTCGCGCACGAGTGACAAACGCCGAGCATGGAATTTTCGATGGCAGTACCGGCAAGGAAGGCACCGAGTTGCATCGAGCCACGGGCATCCAGGTTCTTGGGGTCTCTCAGGACTGTCTCTAAATTGGGTTCGAGCAATCGCCAGGCTTCGTGAGCGAACATCATCGAGACGTTGTTTCGTTTTTTGCACACGTAGGCTTCGACGGCATGGGCGAGCGCATCGATGCCAGTCAACGCAGCCACTTTGGGAGGTTGCGAAAGTGTGATTTCTGGATCGAGGATGGCGATATGGAAGGCCGCTTTCAGGTCGCCACAGGCCATTTTCATGTGGCTCGACGCGTCGGCGATGAGAGCAAACGATTGGGCTTCACTGCCGGTTCCGGCCGTGGTGGGGACACCGATCGAAGGAAGCATCGGGAGTTTGGCCCGACCGAATCCCTTGTAGTCGGACATGATTCCGCCGTTCGTCAGCAGAAAATTGATCCCCTTGGCGCAGTCCATGGCGCTGCCGCCGCCGACCGCGACGATGAGGTCTATGTCTAACGGACTGGCATAATCGACCCCACGTTGGACGTGAATACTCGACGGATTTTCTTCCACATCGTCGAAGACAAAAACCGTTAATCCCGCTTCCTCAAGTACGGAGACAGCCTTTTGGGGATGACCAGCTTTCTCTAATCCAGGGTCGGTCACCAACAAAGCACGTGTGCCCCCGAGTTGCTTGGCATGATTTCCCAATTCCGCCATTTTGCCTGGCCCAAATACTGCGCGAGTTGGCGAACGATATTCGAAGGCCGGGAACATCGGTGTTCCTTTGGAATGCTGGATTTTCCCGTTCACCACGGGAGCAGTAGTTGGATTCATGGAAGTATTCTGGTGGGTTAAAAAGGAACTGGAATAGATATTCCAGTGTGGGGCATGCAATCGTCTCGGATTTCCACGTCCTTACAGAGTCAGTCGTTGTTACAACCGATATCCTGCGGTTAGCCTTCCAAATTTAACTTTTAGGACTGGGAGGCTGTATTGCTTTGGCGTCTTATGACTTCATTTTTTGCTTTGAATACGTCTACCTAGAGAGTAACGAAGGAGTAGAGTGAGGTCAACTTGGTGTCTTCGCAATTTTTCGTTCCGACGGCCTCCCAATCCAACGAACCCAAGCTCGACGTTGGGCAAAGGCGAGTTGGGCAAGAGAAGAAAATTCTTCTGGTGTGTCTACTCATGTCGAGGTAGTTACCATGGGAGTCGAGTGGCCAGACTGTCGGAGTGAGGCGGTGTTGCCTCCTTGTCTCGTTTTTTTGCATCTTTGGAGTCTTCCAAACCCAAGAGACATTCGTTTCTCCATCCGGTCAGGTAACGATTCATGTCTGTGGGGTGTATTCTCAACAACATCCGACGAGAAGAATGATCATGGGATATAAACGGCTACAATCGTGTCTCGACGACCTCCAACGGGCTGGGCATCTACTCCGAATCGAGGAAGAAGTCGACCCCAATTTGGTGATGGCTGAAATTCACCGGCGAGTTTATCAGGCCGGAGGACCGGCACTTTTGTTCCCTCGCGTGAAGGGGTGCGTTTTCCCGATGGTGAGTAATCTCTTCGGGACTCTGGAACGTACGAAGTATATCTTTCGACACACCCTCAAGGCCGTCCGTCATTTGGTCGAGTTGAAGATCGAGCCGATGGAGTTGATGAAGCGTCCGTGGCGTTATCTCGACGTTCCGATGGCGGCCTTGACGACTCTTCCCAAGCGGGTAACTCGGGCTCCCATTTTGGATCGAGAAACGACCCTTCCACAATTGCCTCAGCTCAAATGTTGGCCGATGGATGGCGGAGCGTTCGTGACGCTTCCTCAAGTCTACACCGAAGACGTGACACAACTGGGGTGGCAGAAATCGAATCTGGGGATGTATCGCGTTCAGCTCAGCGGGAACGAATATGATCCCGAACGCCAAGTGGGTATGCACTACCAAATCCACAGGGGAATCGGCGTTCATCATTCGAAAGCCCTCGCTGCCGGGGAGCCTTTTCGGGTGAACATATTCGTGGGAGGTCCACCCGCTTTGACTTTGGCTGCCGTGATGCCGTTGCCAGAGGGATTGTCCGAACTGATCTTCGCTGGAGCGCTTGGCGGTCGGCGAGTCCGGTTGACTTATGGGACGGCTCGAGATGGTTCTCGGTGGCCCTTGCCGCTTTTTGGCGACGCCGACTTTGCGATCACCGGAACGATCGATTCGGAGAAGGAATTGCCGGAAGGCCCTTTCGGCGACCACCTTGGGTATTACAGTCTCGCTCATCCGTTTCCGGTGTTGAACGTTGAGAAGATCTATCACCGCAAGGACGCCATTTGGCCGTTCACGGTAGTCGGACGACCTCCGCAGGAAGACACAGCGTTTGGCGAGATCATCCACGAAATCACTGGCCCCATCATCCCAACGGTTGTTCATGGCGTCCACGCCGTCCACGCCGTCGATGCGGCGGGGGTTCACCCGTTGTTGTTAGCGATTGGGAGTGAGCGGTACGTTCCCTACGCGGAACGACGGCAGCCCCAAGAATTGCTCACGTGTGCCCACGCGATCCTGGGTCAGGGACAGTTATCGCTGGCGAAATATTTGTTGATCGTGGCAAAGGAAGATGATCCGGACCTGGACATCCACGACATCGACGCGTTTTTCCGGCATTTGCTGGAGCGTATCGATTGGAAGAACGATTTGCATTTCCAGACATGCACGACGATTGACACGTTGGATTATTCGGGGACAGGGTTCAACCAGGGATCGAAGGTCATCTTAGCGGCCGTTGGTGAACCTCGGCGCGAACTTCCGACGGAAATTCCAAGCGACCTGCAGTTGCCCGATGGGTTCGACGAACCGAAAGTCTGCATGCCGGGAATGCTCGCCGTCGAAGCTCCCCGATTCCCCGAACACACTTCGCCGACGCAAACCGAAACGAGTTTTCAAAAGTTCTGCGGCTTCTATACGTCGGACCACCCGATCAATGACTTTCCACTGATTTTGCTCGTAGACGACAGCGATTTCGTTTCTCGTCACATCAACAACTGGCTCTGGGTCGTTTTCACTCGATCGAATCCGGCCGTGGATATTCACGGGATTGGTGCGTTCACTGTCCACAAGCACTTCGGATGCGAAGGTTCGTTGGTGATCGACGCACGGATCAAACCACACCACGCCCCCCCTGTCGAAGTGCCACCAGAGATCGCAAAGCAAGTTGAAGAGATGGCTGCTCCAGGGCGACCGTTGCATCGAATTATTTGATAGTTGGCGAAGGGATTCATGTCCGGAGCGGGATGTTCTCCATCGAGCAGAGCTGGCTGTTTCTCGTTAGTTGGTCGGTCTCAACAACAGGGAAACGCCTTAGACGAAGGACTCCAAATCACCTCTACCTGAACACCTGTGTTTCGTTTAGGGAGACCCATAAACTCTTTCATGTCAAAATGTTAGCAAAATTAGCGATAGTGGATTTGGGTGGCAGAGGTAACTTAGGAAACTTTGAAGCAGAGGAATTTCGTCACCAGGTCAACAATGTCTTACCAACACTTCCCCACTATCGCAATTCCAAAATCCTATTTCTACTAATCTTCCCAGAGTGTGAAAATTTGGATTCTTCAACGAAACTCAGGTGTTCGGAAAATTCGAAAGTTGCATCGATAAGTCATCGCCGTTACGATGGCCAAATTGTGTACTTTTTTGGAAAGTTTTGGAAACTGCGCAAGGGGGGAACTTCGCATGACCTTCGGGAGACAAGATTTCTGTGATGGGATCAGCCGCCGCGGGCTGATCAAGGCCGGTCTCGGCGGTTTCATCGGACTGTCGATGGCAGATCTGCTTCGGCTCCAGGCCGACAGTGCCGCGCACAACTCGCGCCCGGACACCGCTGTCATCTTCCTGGAACTGGCCGGTGGCCCGACTCAACACGAAACGTATGACCCAAAGCCGAACGCTCCGCAAGAATACCGCGGTCCGCTTCGGGCCATCCAGACGAATGTTCCGGGCATCCAGTTGAGCGAGTTCATGGCCGAGCAAGCTCGAGTCATGGACAAGATCGCCGTCATCCGATCGATCCACCACGACTCCGGAAGTCACGGCACGTCGAGCCACTTGACCCAAACGGGTTACTACCTTCAAGATCGCCAAAACCGAGCCAACGAAAAGCCATGCATCGGCTCGGTGACGGCACGAGTTCGCGGCGCCAACGCGAGCGGTATGCCTGCGTTCGTGTCGATCCCAACGGCGATGCGATACGGCAACGCGTCGTATTTTGGCCAGGGATATAACCCCTATCAAACGGGTAGCTATAGTTCGAGCGTCGCAAACTTCCGCGCGAGAAACCTCTCGCTCATCGGTGGCATGTCGATGGATCGACTCGACAATCGCCGGTCCCTCTTGGCGTCCTTTGACGAAGGCCGCCGAATCGTGGACAACGAAAACCTCGGCGAAGCAATGGACCAATTCAACCAACAAGCCTTCGAAATGGTCACTGGCGACCGAGCCCGCGAGGCCTTCGACTTGAGCAGCGAAGATGAGCGTACTCGGCAGCGGTACGGAATGGAACGCCGTGGCATGGGCCAAGGCGCGTTGCTTGCACGACGATTGGTCGAGCGTGGCGTGACGTTCGTGACCGTCCGCATGAATACCAACGGCAGCTGGGACGACCACAACGGGATTGCCAACCGAATGCGAGCGAAGGGTCCCCACTACGACCTAGCCGTTGCCGCTCTCGTGGAAGACTTGCACCAACGCGGTCTGGCCCGCAAAGTCATGGTCGTTGCCATGGGTGAGTTTGGCCGAACGCCTCGCGTCAACCGAAATGCTGGTCGCGACCACTGGGGCCGGGTCATGAGCGTGATGGTTGCTGGAGGTGGGCTCCGCACCGGTCAAGCCATCGGTGCTTCGGACAGCAAAGGCGCTACACCTGCCGACCAACCTTATCGTCCCGAAAACGTGTTGGCGATGGTGTATCGACATCTCGGAATCGATCCCGCAACGACGTTCCCCGATCCGACCGGTCGACCGCGATACCTTCTCGAAGAGCGTGAGTTGATTCGCGAATTGATTTAGCGAACGATTCGACGAGATGAACTCTACGGAAAAGGTCTCGAGCACCTTTTCCGTTTTTCGTAAAACATGTCCATTGGCTCAGCGGCTGACGGTTGCTGAAATAGTCGCCTGAATTTGTAGATAATGCCCGGTGTATTTGTTTTGCTTCAGTCGGAATTGGAATCTGCGTTCTTGAACATAAGCTACAAGGGTTAATGGTCAAGTCATTGTCGTTGTTGCTGGTGCGGGCTCCTGTTCTGAACCCGTCCTGGCTTCGGCCCGCCTCTCCTTTCGTCGCTCGCGGGCTTCCTCCAACTTCCTGTCCCGGTCGGCAAAGATATCTTTTCCCGGCCTTCCAGTTTATCCTTGGGACTGATATAGCCGATCGCACTGTGAAGGCGAACCTCATTGTAATGGGTCACATAGCCCGACACAATCCGTTGGGCGTCTTCCAAACTCAACGGGGTTCCCGGTCGAATCGCTTCTCCTTTGATGGTCCGGTGGAACCGTTCGATCTTGCCGTTACTTTGTGGATAATACGGGCTGGTCCGCACGTGCGTCATGCCACAGATGCGGATGTCTTCCTTGAAGTCCTTGGCCACAAATTGCGGTCCGTTGTCGGAAATGATTCGTGGCTTCACGCCGGGAAACCGTTCCCGGGCCCGCTGCAAAATCGTTTCCACATCCGTCTCGGTCATCGTCTCTCGGATTTCCCAGTGGACGATGTACCGACTGTACCCGTCCAGGATACTGCACAGATAGTAGAACGTCCCGGCGATGTTCAGGTAAGCCACATCCACGTGCCAGTGGTCGTGGGCCTTTTGTGGGGGCACAAACCCGGTCCCTTTCTTGGTCGGCTTGGTGTTGTGCCGGTCCAACAACCCGGCCCCTTTGAGCACCCGATACACGCTCGACGGGCTGACCGCCACCACGTCCGCATCCAACATCATGAAGGTCAGTCGCCGATACCCTTCCAGCGGATACTGCTAGTAGTACTTCAGGATGGCTTGCTTTTCCTGGTCTGTGAGCCAGTGATCCCGAGGGATCCGAGCGTTGTGCTCGTTGACCTTGCCGTACCGAGATTTCCAGTTGTGCCATTTGCTCGAGGCCAGGGCCAACCATAGCAAAAAGCACGACACGGCAATCCCGGTCTTGCCGGACCACCGGTGGACAAAATCGACAATCGTGTCCGGTGTGTCGTGGGGAACCCAGGTTCCGTTCAGAGTTCCCCAAGCTCTTTTTTTAGCTGCACGTGTTCCTGCATCAACTCGGTCAGGACTTCGTTCTTCTGCTGGACTTTTTGTTCCAGGGCAGCGATTGTTTTGTCTTTGGCCTTTTCCTGGGTGTTTCCGGTGGTGCCGGATTTCTCGAACGCGGCGGCCCCGTTTTCAAAGAACTCTTTTTGCCACCGATAAAACAGGGTGGGATGGATGTCGTATTGGTCACACAGGTCGGAGACCGGGATCTTCTCCAACAGGTGAAGCCGCAGGATGGCGACCTTTTGCTGGGCCGAATACCGATTGCGTTTTTTGGTCATCAGAATTACCTCCAGTGAGAATGTTGCCGCTTATCTCAACGGAAGCAAATTCCAATTCACGCTGAACCATTACACTTCGGTAGACAAGATCGTATTTAGTAATCGTGGAGGTTTGCTGGCCACATTGTCCCGAGGAAACAAAGTTGTCCGATTGTGGGATGCTACAACCGGGGAACCGGTCGGAGAACCGTTAGTACACACCCATAACACTTCTCTTGTCGCCTTCAGTCCAGATGATACTCTGCTCGTCACGGCCTGCGCTCAACACCTCCTGCGCTTCTGGGGATTCGATATTCCGGCTCAAGGCTCCGTCTCGCGACTCAAGTGTCAGGCTGAGTTGCAGAGCGGAAGACGACTCATGCCGAGCGGGAGAACGCAAATTTTGGATCGAAATGAAGTTCGAAAACATCGTTTGCAGCTGGAAACCGGCCAGTTTTCGGACTGACCCAACATCTCTGAAAAAATATCTCCAATACTTTCATTTTTCTGGCAATCCACGTAACGCCAATGCGTTAAATACAGTGGGTCTGTTTTCCTAACCACGCAACCGTCAATATTATGCCACGGTAGCTGAGGCGTTATTACCTCGGCAAGATTAATTGTCACATGAAACAGCCCTCAGAAGACGGCTAAACTGCGTCAGGAGTGATTCTGCATGTGAGGATTAATCTTGCCGAGGTAATACGTCACGTCTGCGAGGTATTCCCGCAGTGAGACTCGCATGACAACCTGATAGTTCAAGCGAATGAGGAGGTTCTGTGCCACGAGTGAGAACTAGGACCGCATGCTTGTCCAGAGAGAAAGCGATGATGGATTTTATGTGGACTTCGTGGTGGCTTCACTCTTCTTGAACTGTTGGCGTTTACTGCCAGTATAGCTGTCTTTATTTGCCTTCTCTTACTTCCTGCAAATAAAGTCCAGAGGGGCTATCCCGATGTCGTGTGCAAACAAACCTACGCAGACTGGCCATGGCCAGCTTTCACGACCCCAAACAAGGGGGCTCGTACAGTTATTTTCTCAAAAAGGGTCTCATTTTTCTCCTCAGCCGAATCGCTTCCTCGCTTCTTGATTGGCAGAGAAGGATTAGGAAACAGGAGCTTACCGATTCGATTGGATTCGCCAACGTATGAGAGAGCTGGAGTCGTCGGGATGAATGAAACCGAAAAGTTGAACCAACTCGTTTCCCGTTGGCAGGAATTGCGAAAGCAGGGTCGAGAACTCTCTGTCAAAGACCTCTGCCAAGCCCAGCCGCATCTTGCGCCTTTGATATCTGATCGAATCCATGCCATTCTTGAGGCAGAAAAATTACCCTCACAGGTTTTACCGGTTGGGGATCATGTTTCTGCACAGACCCCAGATCCGTTCGGTACGGTCGATTACGTCCCGCATCAACAACCAGCTCCGGTTTCGTCTTTACCCACTGGTGACTTCAGCCATCCCAGCACACCCCACGGCAAGGACAAACCCACCCCGGGTCCCACTGTCGATTACACTCCCGCCGGGGTTGAGGGAAGTCCTCTCGCACAATCTTCCACAGGCGATTTCCAGCCCCAAGAAGGCGATACCCAGTTGGAGAACCTGCCTCAAGATCTGTCCGATGGTCGCTATGAAATTTTCGCCGAACTGGGACGAGGTGGGTTTGGGGCGGTCTACCGCGCGTTGGATAAGCGCACCGGTCAACATGTCGCTCTTAAGACCATGAAACGCCACGACAGCACATCTTTGGAATACTTCAAGGGAGAGTTCCGATATCTCCAGGGGGTCTCCCATCGTAACCTCGTTCAACTCTATGAACTCGAATCGGATGGTCAAAGCTGGTTGTTGACGATGGAGTTCATCGACGGTGTCGACTTCCTGCGGTACGTCCGACCACAAGGGAGGCTCGACATATCCAAGTTGCGCAAGGCTTTGGGGCAACTGGTTGAAGGGATAGCTGCGTTGCACAGTTACCGTCGAATCCACAGGGACATCAAACCAGCCAATGTGCGGGTCAGTCCCGAGGGACGAGTGGTAGTTTTAGACTTCGGACTTGCTGCCGAGCTGAGTCCGGGAGGGGAGTATGAAGCCGAGAGGCTGGAAGGAACAATTTACTACATGGCACCTGAGCAAGGAGCCAATCCACCAGTTGTCTCCCCGGCTAGCGATTGGTACGCCGCGGGTGTGATGCTTTTCCAATCACTCACCGGCCGATTTCCGTTCACTGGTCGAACTATCACAGAAGTGCTGCGAGACAAAAGGACCTGTGAGCCTGCAGCACCTCAAGAGTTCGAGCCCAGTGTCCCGGAGGATCTCAATGACCTATGCATGGCCCTGCTTGCCAGGTTACCAGGAGATCGTCCCAAGGCAGCCGAAATCTTGCAACGCATGGGACGCACTCCCGAGGAAACTCGTGAAAGTCATTTCCCAACGCAGGTGCCATTCCTCGGTCGAGACAGGCACCTTCGTGTGTTGCAAGAAGCGTATGCTGAATGTCAGCAGGGGCAGACTGTGATGGTATCGGTGCAAGGACCATCAGGCATTGGCAAAAGCGCTCTTATTCATCACTTCATGGATCAACTTCGCGATCAGGCAGTGGTGGTTCTGGCTGGCCGTTGCTATGAACACGAGTTGGTCCCGTACAAAGCCATCGATCCGATTATTGATGAATTAGCTCGATACCTCCGAAGATTGGACGACTCCGAAGTCCAGGACCTACTGCCTGAAGAAGTCGGTTCTTGCGTTCGCGTTTTTCCTGTCTTGAAACGGATCAACGCAGTAGCGGAGAAAGCCAAAAGGTCGTTGATTTCACCCGATCTCCAGGAAGTCAAACGTCGAGCCTTTGTCGGTTTGCGGGATTTGCTGAGAAACTTGAGCGAACGGCGCCCGCTTGTCCTTTCGATCGATGATCTTCAATGGGGAGATATCGACAGTGCTACTTTGTTGGCGGACCTGATTCAACCGCCAGACGCCCCTCGCATGTTGCTTTTAACATCGCATCGGATTGAAGATGCCAACAGCCCGTGTTTGCGGACTGTTGCGCAGGCACTGGAACGAGTTGGAGCAGTCAATCGACGTGAGTTGGCAGTGGACTCTCTCACAGAGAAAGAAACCGGTGAACTCGTTACGCGCATGTTAGGGAGTGAAGCCGTTGATCAAGTCTCTGCCATTGCCAGAGAGTCCGCAGGCAATCCCTTTTTTATTACTGAGTTGGTAGAAGCAATCCAAGCAGGGTTTCATGAAAGCACAGAAGGGAATGTCACACTCGATGGTCTAATCCGTTCGCGGGTGAAGCGCTTACCTACGGGAGCCAGGCGACTCTTAGTACTACAGCGCGAGGTCTTGCTTTCTGGTGCTCCTTAACTCCTACAATC
>CAYRFQ010000023.1:0-101754 GCA_964423615.1 uncultured Alcaligenaceae bacterium
GGTCAACTACCGCCATTGCCAGCGAAAATCACTTCAGATCAGTAAAGTGTTACGATTTTTCAAAAAATTCGAGTTCGCCAAAAGATTGGGATTTATGCGCTCAATTTTTCTCCAAATGGACGGCTTTTAGCTTTTGGAGGCTCAGCCGCAATTCATCTCTGGGACTTAGCTCGGAAGAAGGTTACTCGAAAAATTCTTCACCAGAAAAAAATAATCTCGAATCTACAATTTTCTCCTGACGGAAAAACCTTGGCTTGGTTAGATGACGAAGGCGGAATTTTCTTGTCAGACTCGCAATCAAGACGTGCGGTTCAACAATTGACTGGTCCTTGCGACTCCAATTTTTCCTGCATTGCCTTCAATCCAAATGGAAAGACCCTCTCTGCATGTGAGAAAGAAAAGATTGTAACTTGGGATATCGCCACTGGAAAACGTGTAGGATGTATCCAAAGATCTAATGCGCTTTTTCACACAATAACCTATTCATCAAATGGAGATTATTTGGCTGTGGGTTGTCGAGATGGTCGTATCATCATTTGGTCTGAAAAAACCAAGAAACAAATAAACAAAATCGAACATCATCATGAAGCTGTGAGTTCATTGCTGTTTACTCGTGATAGTAAACAACTGATTTCAGCAGGTTGGGATGGGAACATTTTTATTTGGGATATCCTTGACACGTCACCTCATGTTGATGGGCATACTGGTCCACTAACTTGCATGGCAATTCATCCAAATTCCAAGGTGCTTGGGACAGGAAGTGCGGATAAAAAGTGCATCTTGTGGAGTTTGCCGACAAGAAAACAACAGAAGACGTTAGTGCATACCGATTGTGTTTCAGCTCTTGATTTTTCTCCAAGCGGGAAGTTTCTTGCAACAGCACAATATTCCGAGTGGGGTAGTAAAAAACTTCCTATTACTGTTTGGGAGGTAGCTACCGGAAAGAAGTGGTGTGAGTTCCCAGGACATTGGAAGTCGTGGAACGTAGCATTTTCTCCAAATGGCAATGAAATTGCTTCTGTTGGAGAGGATGGCCACCCCTATTTCACAATCTGTGTTTGGAACCTCACGACAAGAAAACGAACGAAGACGATCCGTGTCTCTAATAAAGAAATCTCTACCATCCACTCTTTCGAGTTTTCGCCTGATGGCCAGAGTTTGTTACTTTCGTCGGACCATGGCGTGATGATATGGGAATCCAAATCTGGTAAACCTCGATTCACAATCAAACTAAATCAAAACCTCGGGAAGTGTTGTAATGCGACTATGATAAGTCGCACGAGATTCGTGTTGATCACCGAAAAGGGGATCGTGCAATTCTGGAATCTCCAAACCAAGCGATGTGATTACACGCAGACATTGAAAGGCAAAAGGTTGTTACCAGCCTCTGTATACCCTTTTCTCTCCCGATGCTGGTTTTCTTCGAATAAACGAATGTTAGTTGGGCTTCGTGGAAACTACGGAGTTGTAACTTGGGAAGTAATTACTGGCCAAACTCGGTTTGAAATATGCAAGCCAAAATTCAACCCAATGGTGGGAGGAGTTCTCATGCGAAGCATCGAAAATATCATAACTTATCACCCACTTAGTTCTCGCATAACGGTCTGGGACATCAGTCCAACTCGCCGGTAGCTGTGCCGGTCTGGATTTTCGTATATTGGTTGCCAAATAAGATGTGTCGAACCAAATTGTTGATCATTTTGGAGAGCCAGGGTGGCCCCACCAACCGCCCTTGCTCCCAGAGATCATGACAAGAGTTTTATATGTGGCGCACCGAATTGTGATCGCATTTGTAGCCAAATTAACGGTGTATGGATTTAGGCCTGTTTGATCCCGGTTTCCCAAATTGTTGAGAATTTTGGAGAACACAGCCACACTCACCCTCCCTCAAACCCATAGTACAACCGTGGCCGCTCCTGCATCCGTAACGTCCCAACACAGTCATCGGCCTTCCTTCGCACCACGACCGTGTTGCCGATGATGGCGGTGATAACGAAGTCTTTGGCCAGTTGAGCGGTGTCCCATACTTGGCCGTGTTCGGATTCCAGTTCTTCCCTGGTCTTCGATGCGGCCTGCACATCTGCTTTTCGGTTCTTTCTGTAAATCATCACATTTCCTTTCACAGTAAAGTTGTGGTATTCTCATAATTCTGTAATCCACCGTGACCGGGGTAGTCCTGTTGAGTTAAGCCAAGAACGGCGGTGCCGCTGTCCCATCGCCGAGGTCGGCGGGTGACCACCAAGGCAGCAGTAACCTCTGTTGTCGGCCAAGATCGCTGAGAAAATTTGTTGATTGGATTCGTTTCTTGGATGAGGAGTAATGGCGATGTTCCGATTGTCTCGCTATCATTGGAGTTTTTTGCTCCAACTTATAATTTTCGGATGTGTTCCCCTTTTCGGGTGTGGCGGTGCCTCTTCTGATGTGATCAACAACATTCAGAAAAAAGGAGCCAAAGTTATACTTGGGGAGAGGGATGGCAAAAAAAGTATTATCTCGGTGACCTCCTCAGCGCTCACAGATGACGATCTCGCCCAACTCACTCCTCATTCCCATCTTGAAACCTTGGTTGTTCCATATTCTCGAATAACCAATAAAGGATTGAAGCATCTCTCAGGATGTCGCAGTTTAGTTCTGGTTGATCTGAGCGGGTGCAAAATTAATAGCAAGGGACTCGCTTCCCTCAAGCAATCCGTTGGGTTGAGAACCCTCGGACTTTCAAGAACCCGAATTCAAGATGCCGCTTTAGAGCTTTTACCTGCGTGGAAGCAATTAGAAGTTCTTTCTTTATGGGGTACTTCGGTAACAAACGCTGGCTTGAAAAACATCGGGTCGCTTTCCAAGTTGCGAGAACTTGACCTTGGACACACCAGAATTACGAATCCTGGTCTCCAGCATCTGAAGTTACTCAGGAAACTGGAACGCTTAACTCTCAGTCAACTTCCGATTGATGTCGATGGTCTCAAATACTGCCAACAACTGAGAAAATTGAAGGACCTTGATTTGACACAAACAAAGGTTGGAGACCCAGCAGTTGTCTTTCTCTCCAAAATGCCGATAGAAATTCTCGTGTTGGACAATACACAAATCACAGACAAATCTCTGAAGGTCATTAGCCAATTGCCAAAAATAAAATGGCTCTGGCTCTCTCAAACCAAAATCACCGATCTTGGATTGAAAGAATTAGTCAGTTTGAATGGGGTTCAGCATCTCAAAGTCACGAACTGTCTGATTACTGATAAAGGCCTGACGTTTATTTCCAAATTTAAGCATTTGCAAAAACTCGAAGCTGGATTCTGCAAGATTACTGATCAAGGACTCAAACACATCGCAGATCTGACCAAGATGGAATGGTTGGATCTTCGAGGGACGAAAGTGACCAACGCCGGGATTGTTCATCTGAAAAAGATGCAGTCACTTGAGTATATTTCGTTGTCCGGAACGAAAGTAACACTTCAAGGGGTCCGCAACCTCGAACAACTCATCAGCGGAATACAAATCGAGATATAAAAGTGGCCCTTTCAAAAGCAGCAGATATGGAGCCCTTCGTGCTGATTTGGTACAGCGACTATGGCCGGATAAGAGAGTGACGTTCCCGTCTGTCATTCCCGCCCCTCAAAACCGGACGTGCGAGTTTCCCCGCATCCGGCTCAAGCCTTCACGAACGCCCCTCGCGGGACGCAGCCGGACACACAACCTTATCCCCACAATGGACTTGCCGATGATACCATGACGTACGACGAGTTGAACCGAGTGGTCACCGCCAAGGACATCTGGGGACAGACCCTCACGTTCACGTACGACGACTCGGATAACCGAACCGTCGTGGAGGACTCCCAGGGCAGCACCACGACATCGACGTATGACGACGCCAACAATCTGACTGATCGTGGGATCATTGACGCGACGGCCGAAGTGACCGTCGAGTTCGACTACAACGGTCGTAACCAACTCGAACAGATTCGCCGTTACAGCGGTCCCTCTCCGGCGTTGTTGTTAGCCACCACGGATTACTCGTACGAGAATGCCGGACGCTTGGAGAACCTCCATCACACCAACGGAACACCTTCGAACATAGCCAACTACACGTTCACGTATGATGACGGTGGAAGGCTCACGAACGAAGAACGTCAACGGCACTCCGTTGACGTTCAGTTACGACAACTCCAACCAACTGACCGATGACGATGTGAACAGTTACTCCTACGATGGTTCGGGCAACCGAACCGGAGGCAGTTACTCCACCGGCACGGGGAACCAAATCACCAACGACGGAGTTTACAGGTACACCTACGATGTCGAAGGCAACCTCACCAAAAAGTCCAAGGGCTCTGCCGACGAGACCTGGATTTACGAATACGACCATCGAAACCAGTTAACCAGTGTGCAGAAGTGGGCCGAGGACCCTGTGGGCATGGGTCCGTTCTCGGAATTGTTGGAAGTCGATTACGAATACGATGTCTTCGGCAATCGAATCGAGCGAGACCTCGACTTCATCGACGATGTGGACTCCGAGAATGACTCAACTGAGCGGTATTCCTATGACGGGTGGAAGCCTGGTGGTGGCTTCGTCGGCAACGAGAACTGGGACGTGTGGGCCGACTTCGATGGAAGCAACACCTTCCAACAGAGATATGTCCGAGGGGACCAGATCGATCAGTTGCTCGGTCGGATCGATTCGAGTGACACGGTCGCGTGGTATCTGACCGACCACGTGGGTTCGGTTCGGCACATGATCGACAACAGTGGTGTGGTGCAGAACACCATTGTCTATGATGGGTTTGGAAACATCACAAGTGAGAGCAACGCTTCGTTCGAGGATCGCTACAAGTGGACCGGAAGGGAATGGGATACTGAGGCTAAACTCCAGTACAACCGGGCGAGATTTTACGATCCGGCGATCGGAAGGTGGACCAGTCAGGATCCGCTTGGGTTCGCGGCTGGGGATTCAAATCTCTATCGGTATGTAAATAATCGACCGGTGATGGCGACTGATCCGAGTGGGTTGCAACAAGTATGGGAGAGGACGGGGCGACAAAGGAACATTGACGGGAGGGAGGTTGTGAGATATCAGGCCGACGGATCACCAAGGAAGAATGGGATCTTGGTTGATATACAATATGATGCCCCAAGACAAGCGGAAGGTGCGATGGGTTTTTGACCAGACTCCGATATTTCGCAGTTCAAAACCATACGAGGATCTGTTTCGTGGAACGGCTGATTATGTCATACCTCAATACATGGGTCACGGAAGGAATTTGCCTCCTCCATTTGTAATTATCAGAATCAATCGCTTTCGTCATGCGAGCATGTTCGGAGCGAGGAGCCCTACAGGAGGGTCTCTCCCGCAGGCGATAGCTTACGAAGAACGACTTCGAGAAGATGAAGAGCAAGAAGACCGAGGAGTCAAGCGCATCGTGCTGCCCCGACAGAAGGATAAGCGTTCTAGTTTCCCACGTGGTGGACATGGGCTTCACTACGACGACTCTTTGGCATTTGTCGCTGGTGGGTATAGGCTAGTGATCGGTATCGGGAGGATAGGTCTCGCAAGCTTAGGAAGGTTGCTCTTCGGGGGAAGCAATACTCCTGCAATTGCTGGTCGAATCGGTTCAGCAGGAGTGCAGACAGGGGGACGTGCTGCCGCTGCTGGACTTCCCCTTCTCCTTCGCCCACCTCAACTTCCTGTTGACCCACCTTCCCAAGGAACTCCTGGCTCGATGACTTCTCCAACATTGAGGACGCCAATTCGCAACCTCCCTGTTGTTCCCGTTCCGATACGAGGAACGCCAGGATCCATGACAGGTCCCTGTATCACCGCTTGGGATCGAATGAGGCGTTGATATACTTCTCGCTGGTAAATGATTGTCCGATTCCACACCAACTCGAAACGCAAGTAACTATATTGAATTCGGAAGTTGTGTAGTTTTATTTATAAGTCATGGATGTATTCTGCAAATATGGGACAGTCTCTTAGAACTGGTGAAATACAAGTTCAGTTCCTTCGGTTCGGGCAAAAAGATCCCGAAAGGAGTCAACTTCCCCCAAGGTTTGAAGTCATGGTCGGCGGCTCGGGTCCCACAACGACTTTGCGCACGGCGGGAAAACGGTCCGATCAAAACTGGGGCTTTCGCCCAGTGGCACTTGCTTTCTCTAAACTATTTCACAACAACACTTTAGAGAAAGCAAGTGCCACTGGGCGAAAGCCCAACCCGGCTGCTGTTCGGCTTGCTTTTGGCTCAAGCCAAAAGCCTCGACTGTTTCGGCCATAAAACGCCGACGTTGGGCACCATGAAAAGAGTTTGCGGTTTTCTTCAATAACCAGCAGATCGCTTGGGTCAGCTTCATGAAAGGTCTCCTGTTCGGGCAGGAGATTGCTATACGAATTAGGAGTTACGGATTTAGTTGACATTTGATCACGCTTTGTCAAAAATTTCCGTTTTTTGGGACCGGGGTGTCTAAGGGTTGTGCAACTTTCTAAACCGCTCTCATGAACCCACTTAAATGCGACGAATACGATTACATTTATTTTCTGTTGGCTCATCCAACTCGTTGCACAGGCACCGAGGCTTCCCGAGTTCAGCCTTCCGATTCCCCCAAATCCCACGATTGCTACACCGCCTTGCTTCATCGATTGAACCCAAACACGGACGACCTATGGAACGAGGTTCGTTCGTTCCTGCACCGTCAAAAGGGCGCTCTGATTCTCGATGATTCGACGATCGATAAACCCTATGCCCAGGCCATCGAATTGGTCGGATATCATTGGTCGGGCAAACAGAAACGAACCGTCAAAGGCATCCATTTATTGACGTTGCTCTGGACCGTCGGCGACCTGTTTCTACCGACCGCCTATCGGATTTATGATAAACCTAACGACAGCAAGACCAAGAATGATCACTTTCGAGACCTGCTCGATCAAGCGAAACAACGCCAGTTTGGGCTGGAATTTGTCGTGTTTGATTCGTGGTATTGCTCGTTGGAGAACCTCAAACATCTACGTAAACTTGGCTATCGCTGGCTCACTCGATTCAAGAGCAATCGGATAGTCAATCCCGATAATAAACAGTCCCGAGCGATTTGCGAGTGTGCTATCAGTCCTGAGGGCACCATTGTGTATTTACAAGGCTACGGATTCGTCAAAGTATTTCGGATCGACATCGAAAACGGTGACACGCAATACTGGGCGAGCAGTGACTTGGACATGCAACCGCTCATGCGAGTGAAGTTTGCCGAACTGTCTTGGAACATCGAGGAGTACCATCGCGGCCTCAAACAGCATTGTTTGGTTGAAAAAGCTCAGGTCCGAAAGACCCGCGCTCAACGCAACCACATCGTCTTAGCGATCCGCGCTTTTGTCCGTTTCCAAAGGCATCAATTCCGAACCAGGTCACTTGGTTCCAAGCCAAAATGGACATCATTCGGTCCGCTGTGCGCCAATTCCTCGAGGCTCCAAAATACCTCTGGGACACAGATCCCGTGCCAACACAGTAATCAAACGTCAACTAAATCCGTAACTCCTATTCGAGTTCATCAATGGATCTCTTGAGAAGAGACTCTCTCAGGTAACCACGAAGGTACGGTTTTGCTTACCGAAAATGCCGAAAACCGCTTTCAGACAATCGAAAAACTGGCGTAACAATAAGCATGCCGGACAGAGCTGATTCGTCATTAGTATTCAGGAGACCACATGCACCCCAGACTGAACAATGCCCAAAGCGAAAGAAAACTCCGGTTGTACGGCGTAGCGCTTTGTCGTCCATTCGCCCATCTCCTCGAAGGGCCTGCTCGCAAAGCTCTTGCAATTGCGGAACAATTCGTTGAGGGTTTGGCGACCGCAGAGGAAAGAGCTAAAGTTCGACGAGCTGCCTATCGAGTTTTAAAGAGGCATGAATACGGCGAAGCAATGCATCGGATGGAATATGCCGTCCTAAATCTCCTCAATGTGAGAGTGTGGCCCGGACTCCGCTATACTTACGGCGAACTCGCAAGCTATTTCGCGAGGTACAAACAGGAGCAATGTCAGGATTGGAGGCAGGAAGCGAATCTCCTTGCGGAGGAGATTTTGGGACCGGACAACAGCGAACTTCTTGCGATCCCACAGGTTTGGCGAACATCGAACGTCGTCTCCATCGCTTCCGCAATTTACCAAAATAAGAAATTTGATGACCTGCCAATCCTCGCAGATGCTCTTGAGGAAACAGGTTGTGATTCTTCAGAAATACTTGATCACTGTCGAGTTAGTACTCTTCACGTTCGAGGTTGTTGGGTCATCGATTTGGTTTTGGGAAAGGCGTAATACGTAGCGTAGATGTGGCGCACCAAATTCTGATCGCATTTGTAGCCAAATTAACGGTGTGTGGATTTTGGCCTGTTTGAGCCCGGTTTCCCAAATTGTTGAGAATTTTGGAGAACCTAGTCACGAAGACACCCAACGACCCGCACATCGCGATCCGAGTCGATGGGGTTCGGTCTCCTCATCCCAGGGCCAAAACCCGGCTGCGATGAGCCAGATTCACAAGCTTACTTCCCTCCCGACGGGCGGTTTTCATACCGCTCGAGCCAAGATTCCAACAGTGTCACGGCCGAGACGAACGTGTAACCCTCGGTCATCAGCAGGTCGATGTTGTTGATATTCTTCTGGCAACCAAAACAATGCGCCAGGTTCGTGCGGGGGTTGACCGTGGCCCGCATTTCGCCACAGTGCGGACACAAAAACCGCAAGTACCCTTCATTCCATTTCGAGGGCGGATTTTCACGAGGCCAACACTCCTTGAAACTGGTTCTCCGGCAGAGTTGATGGCCGTAACGTTCCGGTGCCGGAGTTGTTCATTCGTGGCCCTCAAAGATGGTCATGAAATGGTTGCGCGGTGTCGAAAAGTGTGATAGAGAATAGCGGCTCATAAAGTTAGTTAGGCAACACTATCGCAGACAACTCACCTTGCAAAGTTGTTCGCTGGAAAGGACAGGGCGGGGAAATGTGCTTCTTGTGCCTGACCGCCCTGATCTCAAGAGTTGTTCGAATTGGGCTGTTTCGGCTGAGCTACCTTCGGTGGGTCATTTGATCTTGGCCGCCCAGCAATGAAGGCCGCAACCAAACCGGCGATGCCGGACGTTCCGACGAACGCCCCAGTGATTTGCTTGTCGTACAAGGCGGCAATCAAACCGCAGATGACGGTACTCAGGCCGAGCAAAAAGCCCAGGATCTGGGCCATTATCCGTTCCCAAAATCGCCGACCGTTCTCGACCTTCTGCATCTGCGTTTCGGCAGCATTCGTGGCCATCTGCATTTCGAGACGTTGTCGCTCGATGGCCAACTCTTCGGTTTGGCGTATAGTGGCGAGGTGTTTGTTGAAGAGTCGACACCTCGTTTCGTGCTGTTGGACGTAAAATTACATCGACGACAATTAGCTTTGAGGGGACATACAAAGCGAGTCTCTTCAACATGTTTCCACCCCACCGGGAAGATCCTTGCTTCAGGAAGTGACGACAGGACTATTAGTTTCTGGGACGTAAAGACTGGTCGAGTTCAAGCTACTTTCAGAGGGCATACAAGACCTGTCCGCTGCGTGAGTTTCAGTCCCGATGGTCAAGCCCTCGCTCGGCAAGTACGGATGGGGCCATCAAACTCTGGTATGTGAAAACCGAATACCCAAGATTCTACCTCTGGGGTCACAAAGCAGAAGTCACCTCAGTCCGTTTCAGTTCTGAGGGCAAGATCCTGAAGTCCACAGACAAACAAGGCAAGACGTTCTACTGGAAACTGAAGACCGGACAACCGATTGCCAAACCAACCAAAGCACAATTGCTGCCACCAAACCTTCGGGGGCCCAACGGCAAGTGTCGCGTCGAAATCTCGGAAAACAGAATCCGCGTGTTTGCCATCCGCGATCTATATCCTGTCCCCAAGCAGGCTCCGAAGAAATAAGCCATCTCGGCTTACGCCATCTCCCCGGTTCCTCCTTTCTTGCTTACGCCCAGAAGGGTAAAATCACCCTTTTGGGCTGTGAGTCATTGCAAGGAGTCAACCAACATGTCCGATACCTCTTCGAACATCGAAAGCGTTCTCAAAGAAGGCCGCCTATTCTCTCCCTCTGCGGAGTTCTCTCAAAACGCGCACATCAAAAGTCTCGACGAATACAAAAAGATGTGGGAGTACGCCAAGAACGAACCCGAGAAGTTTTGGGCCGAACAAGCCGAATCGCTCGACTGGTTCGAGAAGTGGAACACCGTCCTCGAATGGAACGTCCCGCATTCGAAATGGTTCCTCGGTGGGAAGATCAACGCCTCTCACAACTGTCTCGACCGACATCTAACGACCGCTCGCAAGAACAAGGCCGCGATCATTTGGGAGGGCGAGCCCGGTGACACGCGCGTCTTGACGTATCAAACGCTCCACCGCGAAGTATGTAAGTTCGCCAACGTCCTGAAAGGACAGGGCGTCCAGAAGGGCGACCGCATTACCTTATACATGCCCATGATTCCGGAACTCGCGATTGCCATGCTCGCGTGTGCCCGAATCGGCGCGACGCACAGCATCATCTTCGGCGGGTTCAGCGCCGACGCCGTCGCCGACCGAAACAACGACGCCAAGGCCAAACTCGTCATCACGGCCGACGGTGGATGGCGTCGCGGAAAAGTCGTGCCTCTGAAGGACAATGTCGACGAAGCTCTGGAGAAATCGCCGACGGTCGAAAAGTGCATCGTGTATAACCGCACGAACTCCGAAATCCAGATGAAAGAAGGCCGCGACCATTGGTGGCACGATTTGATGATGGATGCGTCGATCGACTGCCCGGCGGAACACCTCGACAGCGAACATCCCCTTTTCATCCTCTATACGTCCGGTTCCACGGGCAAACCCAAGGGCGTTTTGCACAGCACAGGCGGATACCTCCTGGGCGCGTCGTACACCCACCGTCTGGTTTTCGACATTCGCGAAGATGATACCTACTGGTGTACCGCCGACATCGGTTGGATCACCGGACACAGTTATATCGTCTATGGTCCGCTCGCCAACGGATCGACCACGCTGATGTACGAAGGCGCTCCGAATCATCCCGACGCGGGACGTTTCTGGGACATCGTCGAAAAGTACAGCGTCAACATTTTCTACACCGCGCCGACCGCCATCCGAGCCTTCATCAAGTGGGGCGACGAGTGGCCCAACAACCGCGACCTCTCCAGCTTACGCCTGCTCGGGACCGTTGGCGAACCCATCAATCCCGAAGCCTGGATGTGGTACCACAAGGTCATCGGCAAAGAAAAATGTCCCATCGTCGATACCTGGTGGCAGACCGAAACGGGCGGCATCATGATCTCGCCATTACCCGGAGCGACTCCCACAAAGCCCGGTTCAGCAACCCTCCCACTCCCTGGAGTCGTCCCCGAAATCGTCGACAAGGACGGCAACCCGCTACCTCCGAACACCGGCGGGCTTCTGGTCATTCGCCAACCGTGGCCGCACATGTTGCGAACGTTGTATGGTGACGACGACCGCTTTCAAAAGACCTACTGGTCACAAATCCCCAGCTCGTATTTCACAGCCGACGGCGCTCGCCAAGACGAGAACGGTTACTTCTGGATCATGGGACGCGTGGACGACGTGATTAACGTTTCAGGACACCGACTCGGAACGATGGAAGTTGAGAGCGCTTTGGTCCACCACGACAAGGTGGCCGAAGCCGCCGTCGTCGGCAAACCTCACGAAATCAAAGGCGAGGGCATCGCGTGTTTCGTCAGCTTGATTGGCGAAATCGCCGAAGCGGTCGAGGATGACCAAGCCCAAGCCGACGCCTTGAAACAAGAACTCCGCGAACACGTCGCGCATCAACTCGGCGCATTCGCCCGACCCGACGAAATCCACTTCACCAACGCCTTGCCCAAGACTCGCTCCGGAAAGATCATGCGCCGTTTGCTTCGAGACATCGCCGCCGGCCGCGAAGTCGTCGGCGATACAACGACGCTCGAAGATTATTCGGCCCTGGCGAAGTTGCGCGAATCGACAGAGGGGTAAGAGAAAGGTGGTTGAGGGCAGCGTTGGTTCTAGAATTGCGTTTTCGAAGTCTTTCTTTCCTGGGCGGTCGGATCAATAAGCGTCGTGTGTTGGTATTTTCAGCCCCGAGGGGGGCGATAGATCCTGGCCGTGGGTCGGAACCCACGGAACTAAACACCAAGGCAAACACAAGACTTATTTATCCGATCGCCCGCTTGGGGAAAGGGAGCTAAATACGCTGTCCACTACTTTTTCGACACCTTCGCGGACTTCTTCGGCTCCGCATCCACATACTTTATGAAACCGATCATCATCTCGTCCCACGTCTGCTCACCCCACCGGACGGTCTTCGTCGGGTCGGGATTGGCAGGATTGTACTCCGAGTTATCATAGTGAGCCACGCACTCGATCCGCGTTCCTTTGGGAATCGGGAACGGCTTGGCAAATCGATATCGGTGTTGCCAATTGAAATCATACGCCGGCACGTTCAGCAGAATTTCCGATTTTCCATTCGGATAGTGAGCCTTGTATTGGAAGTCCTTGCCGCGTAGATGCATATGCGGCATGAGTGACAAAAGCTCGACGTCTTTGTTGAAACGCTTACTTGCGACAACCCTGTGATTGGGAGCTCCGGGCGGAATTCGGAAGAAGATATTGATTGCCAGTGCGCTCCGCACGGGTCGTTTGGGTGGCTCCTCGCAGAAGATCAAACCCACCTCCGAACGATCCTTTTCGACCTTGCCAGTTGGCGTGTAGTGCATTTGCCATACCAACTCAGCGCCAGCTGGAATCCGGGTGCCCATCCCCTTCGGATAGATCACAGGATCTTCCCCCGGTGCCGTGCCGACGATGGCCGGCAGCCTTCGGAGTCCTTTGGAGCCTTTGGTCCGGTAGAAGACGATGATGTGGTGAACCACTGCGCGGTTCCCCGGACGAGCTTCGGCGGCTTGGACCCAAACGTCTTTCTTGAAGTTCGTTTTCGTCACGAAGTATTGATACCGCACAGTCCCTTTGGCTTGGACGGTGTACGTCTTCGGCATTTTGAACACGACGTCCGGTTGACCGATCATCCATCCGTCGGCAAACTTACGCGGCTTCGGCAAATCCTTCTTGTCCCCAAAAGGCTTGCCGTTATCGACCCACGCCACCAACGTGTCGATTTCGTTTTGAGGAAGCCGACGGGCATTGCTGAAATGACCATAACGCGGATCAGCACTCCACGGCGGCATCCGTCGCTCGAGGATCACTTCCTTGATCATGGCCGAGTGATTCAACGCTTCCTCATAGCTCTGCAACGAAAACGGTGCCGCCGTGCCAGGATGATGACACTCGGCACATCGATTCTGAAGGATTCGCGAAACGTGCTTGGCATACGTGATGCGGCTTTCCTTCTTGAGGTTGTCGCGGCGTGTGATCAGACAACCGACCGGTTCGGTTTCCGGAGTCGAGACCTTCTTGCCCGCGAGCAATTCTTTGAGCGAGTCTTCCAACTCTTGGCTGCGAGACTTCTCACGCTTGTACTGATAACCATATCGATCGTCGATCCGACCCCGATAGCGAATTTTCCTCCGACTGTCGAGAATGAAGGCTTCGGGCGTTCGCTTCGCCCCGAACAGATTGGCAACGTTCTGCTTGTCGTCCACCAAGACAGGAAATGAAATGCCATATTCCTTGGCGTGCTTGGCGATGGCCTTTGCGTCGTCGAAAAGAATGGGGTTGATGCCAATGACACGAACGCCTTTTTTTTGGTACTTTTTGTGGAGCCTGATCAAATCGGGCACGTAGGCGTTCCCGATGGGGCACTCCGTTCCCATGAACACCACGACGACGAATTTGGCCTCGTTCATGTCCGCCAGACCAATCTGTTTTCCCGCCGGGTCCGGCAAGATGAAGTTGGGAATGGGACGGCCGATCGTGCTTTGTTTGTTGGCGTCTTTGGTCTTCGCCGCAGACTCCTTCCGTGCGCCTTTCGTTTGTTCCGATGCAGTGGCTACGTTCCAGGAGGAAACCAACGCGACCAGGCAACAAAGGCTCAACAGGCCATAAGGGACCGAGAACTTCATGTGAGTGGATTCTCCATATCGAATCTGGGAAAGACGGTTCGCCGTGTCCGAGTGCTTTTCGAAAGTGGGCGACGAAACCTTACAACTCTCCTGCGGTCAGGATGTTCTTTTCAATAGTACTGGATTGGTCTTCGCTTCGATTCAATTATGAAAGGAATTTAATGATTGGGTTTCATTGTGGGTTTGGAATTTCCGACAAGCCCGAAGAGTCAGCGACGTTTCGGTTCCGGTTTCACGCTGGTGTTTCCGGCTGGCATCAAAACTCGTATTCCAAAATCCACACAATTACCCCCGCGGAATCTTGCGAGGCTGGAACCTTGTTTGTGGGAGAGAACACGTCAGGAAGCGCAGAAGGGTCTTGAGGATTTTCTGAGTTTTTTTCCGACGATAAGGAAGGCCAAACTGGGAGAGATGTTAATTTCGAACTTGCGTAAGTGGTGCGTCTCTGTCGAAATGACTCGTAGTCATGAAACGAGAATAAAGAAGTCTTTATCTGCCCAGCCTAATTGTTGACATTCGAGAAAAGTTGGTGCCAACTTTCGGTCAGGTTGTTTGCGAATTCCCGATCATTTTGGAATTTTGCTAGCAAGCCACGCGGGCTCAACAACGTTTTCCCGTCGGCAAGAGCCACGAGGGGTGTTTCGACTTTCTCCGAATCAAGCGACTCCACCCATTTCGACATCTGTCCCTCAAGTTCCTTGACGGCTGAAGTTTGTTATTGACCCATCGCTATTTCCCTTGACCAAGTAGCTTTGAGAACGTAATAGTGTAAATATATATACTAAATATTTCGTCACAAGCAAGAAAAAATATAAAATGCCAGCAATTAAAGGCACTATTTTTTGCATATAAAAAATATAATTGATGTATGAAATATGCGTTTTAAGAGGTTTCTGCCTTGATAAAATCAATGTGGCGTGCATCTAAAGATCTGCGATATGCTTTCAAAATCTTGAACTTGTACACTACTTGCAGGCGCGAAAACCCAAATTCGTAAGTACCTGTCAATTCACGACTTAAATCCGTGCCAGAAATCGCTGGTATTTAACTACACCGAGCGATTTTCCTTCCGAATCCAAGAATTTTTTCGCTTTCGAATTCATAAGTTTTTTGCTGGCATAGATTTAAAAAAGTGGATTTGTCCAAAAAACTCTCAACAACCCGAACCCAAAAAAAGCTCCGCCCAAAGATGTGTGAAGCTCCAGTCGATGCGCTTGCGATACTGTGACATCCAAGGTGTCACTTACTCGCCCCACGAAAAGGTCATCGTCTCTGTCGTCGAAAGAGGCGGCATTCGTTTCTGGGACGCGAAAACTGGGGCACGCCAAGCCATGCGGAAACCCCAGACAGCAGGCACACGTCTCTGCGCTGTCGCCTACTCACCTTCGGGGCGTTGGCCCGTGGCACCCGGAACACCATCGAATTTTGGAGCACTAAGTTCAACACCGCGCGGTGGATCAAGAAACCCGAGCAGAAAGGTGAACGTTTCTGCTCGGGTTCTGTTGACTCCTGAGGAAAAACGCTCGTTTTGCCTGTCCAACCAGAGCCTCTCCGTGTGGGAGTTTCATATCGGCAAGATCAACGAGGAAAAGTGGCTGGGCTTTCTCCCCAAGCAACCGATATCTTGCAGTCAGGACTCCCCACGGACCCCAAAAACTGGGTGCGGTCAAAAGGAACGCAGTTGAGCCCTTTCGTCATGATCCCCAACCACCCTCTGCGCATAAAAACAGCCGTCCTTGCTCAAACGGCAAGGACGGCTGTTCTGACTCACGGCATTCGAAGATCTTACTTCAACTCTTTCCGAATCGAGTCTTCGAGGTCGTTGATCTGGATGGCGTTATCGACCACGGCACCATTCTTGCCCACGAAGAACATGTGCGGGACAGCCATGATCCCGTACTGTTCCGCGAGCGGGCTACTCATACCACCTTGCTTGCCAGCCTGATACAGGTGGTATCCCGTGACGGGGTTCTTCTGCAGGAATTTCAGGGCCACTTGAGGAGTGTCGTCGAGGTTGACCGTCACGATCTCGAAGCCCTTGCGACCATAAGCCTTACGGAGCTTGTTGAGCTTCTCGAACGCGAATCGTGTGTTGGCGTCGTAGCTCGCCCAATAGTAGACGACGAAACACTTGCCACGAAGACCGGCCGCATCAAAACGTTGACCGTTGATCGTCGGCGCCACAAGTTGGAGCCGGTTGCCATTGAGGCCCAAACGGCGGACAGCACCAGCGGCCTTGGTGGCCAGATCGTTCTGCGGGAAACCCGTCGCCAGCTGCTGGTAGTAGCGCTGGGCCGTCTTGGTTTTGCCCGCAAACTCGGCCGCCATGGCCAGTTGCTGGAGGGCGTCGGGGGTATCGTCGGCTTGTGGATACGCCTGGACGAACTCGGCCAACTTCTCGATCCACTGGTCTTGAATCTTGGCCATTTGTGATGGCGGAGCACCGACGAGCTTGCTACCGTACTCGGCCCAGATCAACCGGAACGTCGCATACCCGGCGAGCTTGCTGTTGGGCGACTGCCGCTCGACCTGGACCTTCAACTGACGCAATCGAGTGATGGCCAACGTATCATTGTCAGCACTACGACGCGCAGCGGCCACATAGTTGTCCAGCAACTGACGGAACCACTCTTCCCGCTCGTCGGCGGACAACAACGGGAGGAGCTTTTCGATCAAACTCGCTCGTTTCAAGTTGTAGTCCCGAGCACGCTTATTGACCCCCTGAGTCTCCACCGGACTCTTGTGGTAGGCGCCGTCGAGCTTCGCCAACTCGTCCATGACCTTCTGGGCCTCACTGTTCCCAGAGGTACCGCCCTCTTTGGGTCGAGTGCCCGGAACTCCCAACAACCGCCAGGACATGCCGATTTGGACCATCTCGCCTGTCTGGAGCCAATCGTGTTGGTCCTTGCCCGACTGGAACAAGACTGTGCGGGAAGGATAACGGAAAAGATCCTGTTGGGCACCGAGCGACTCACCAGGTACACACTGCGGGGCAGAACTTTCGACTCGACCGATGACGTTGCGACCACGCAAATCCGGAACCTTCTTGATGGTTGCCTGGAAGCCAGCTTTGGCCATCTGGAGTTTAGCCGTGATCTTCTTGGTGATCGGCTCCGGCAACCCCAGCGCCTTCAACTCCGAGGAGGTAATCAGCAAAGCTTCCAGCCGAGCGAAGTTTCGCGTGGCAACAGCTTGGAACGCTTCCTGGGCGAGTTCGTCGGCCGAGATCAACTTCCAGTGGTCGATCTGACCGTCTTCGTTGCGGTCGATGCCCCACTTCATGCCTCCCTGATTGAGCCAACGGAATTGGTCCGGACGGTTATTTCCGTTGCTGTCGATCTCCCGATACGTCTCCAGACCGCCCAGGAAGTACGACCACGTGTCGATCTTCTTATCTTGATCATTGTCCACCATACGACGCAGTGGACGACCGCTCGGATCCTGGAGCAGATATCCACTCGATCCTGAACCCCGCAGAATTTTTACCTTGCAACTGGCGTATTCCGCTTTCGTCGGGGTGGAAATATTCACTCCCGTCTGACTGGGCCGGTACTGCAAAAGTTGCTCGACACTAGGTTGGGCATACGCCGTCGGGACCGTGGTCAATAGCCCCAATGCCACGAGCCCAACACTCAAGCGAAGATTGGACATCCTTGTAACTCCTTTACCTCAAGCTCTGGTTCCGACGCTTACCCAATTTGGGGGCAGGTTGCTTAAGTGATCGACCCAAATGGCCTGGGCGGGTGGGGTTCAAATTCACACCAATCCCAAGCACAAGCGAGAAACCAGAATGCTCCTCACTGGGGCTTTGGGTTGGCGTAAAACACCCTGACAATTCCAATGCCATCGATCACGCGATTTTCGAATTGGTTCGTTTCGCTCGGGAGTGCTCTCACAACATCGCACCCCCCTCTTTGGTCTCGAACTCGGAATGGACGAGACCAACTCCCAGACCGTGCGCTCTATACCTTTACCAATCGGCCAATCTCTACAATCGGGTTTACGAGAAGAATAGAAAATCCTTGAGCTCTTCATTCCGGTGCAAATGCCCCACTTTCACCAAACTACTTCGATTGCTCCAGAGCCATTGTTCGGTCGTTGATGATTTCGTACCATAACCAACGCTTGCAATGTCCAGGCAACCAGGTCGGGTTATCACGATCGTTTTGCAATGCGCCGTCTTCGTTTGTTGCCCCATTTCAACAGGAAGGATTTCTGCGGATGAATCGACGCATGGTCTTTGGCATCGTTGTGGCTACGCTTGGGTTGTTCTTCGAGCCCAACATCGTCGCCGCCCAAAACAAATTGACGATCGAAGGCTCCACCACGGTTGGGCCGATCGTGGATGCCTTCGCCGAAGTTTTCATGAAAGAGTTCGAAGGTCTCAAAATCACGATTCGCAAGACAGGCAGTGGCAACGGAGCCGTCGCTCTGGTCAAGGGCCAGTGTAACATCGCGGCGATGAGCCGTTTCATGAAAGGCAAGGAATTCCAAACGGCCGTCGCCAAGGGAGTCTTGCCATGCGTCCACACTGTCGCGATGGATGGCGTCTGCATCGTCATGCATCCAGCCAACCCGGTCAAGAAGCTGAAGATGTCTCAACTCCGAGACATCTACCTTGGCAAAATCAGCAATTGGAACGAACTTGGTGGTCCAGACGCAAAAATCGTACTCGTCTCTCGCGACAGTTCTTCGGGAACCTACGAGACGTTTCGCGACATCGTCATGAGCGGGAAGAAACTCAGTTCCGCCACAGAATACGTCAACTCGAATCCGGCCATGCACGCTCGCGTCTCCAAGACCAAATTCGCCATCGGCTACCTGGGTCTGGGTTTTGTCGACAAGAAGGTCCGAGCGATCTCTGTTGACGGAGTCACACCGACCCGTCGCACAATCGCACGCGGGACCTACCCAATTGCTCGACCTTTGTTCCTGTGGACCAACGGGTATCCAAAACCGGGATCAATGATCCATCGTTTTGTGACGTTCCATCTCAGCGAAGAAGGCCAAGAAATCATCGAAGCCAAAGGTTTTGTGCCGGTGACGGATTATTAAAGTGTTTGTCGTTGGCCTTGGTTACAGCGTTTCCGTTTTCGAAGTGTTGGGTCCCGCTTGGAGCGTCGGATAGATACATGTCGTACGTTGGATTTTCAGCCCCGGGGGGAAGATCCTAGCCGTGGGGAAACCCACGGAACTCTTTGTTGTTGTCGTTTTTCATTTGGCCGAAGGCGAAGCTCATCCCGGCCTGGCCATTCTGCCCAGGTAAGCTGGATTTCGGGCGAGAGGTTTGTTCGTCGCCCAGACACGGAGGACCTACTCGCTTGGACACGAACTCTCCCGGTCAACAAAGCCCAAAACCTTCCCTACTCCTCTCGGACCAACAGAACTTCGTCGGGTCAGTATTGGCCGTCTTGGGTCGTACTGTTCTGTTTCTCGTTGCCGCCACGAGCATTTTTGCCGTGATTCTCATCTTTGCGTTCATCATCCGCGAAGCGCTCCCTTTCTTTTTTGAAGGCGAAAGCTTCTGGACTTCTCTCGCCCACGCCTGGCAGCGAGTCCAGCAACTCTTCGGGAGCACCAATTGGGACTCGACGCATGGGAAGTTCGGCGCGTTGACTCTCCTCGCCGGTTCACTCTATGTCACGGCCATCGCCTTGATCGTCGCCGTTCCGATTTCTCTGCTGGCGGCCATGTGCCTGAGCGACATCTTCCCGTTTTGGCTCCGGCAAATCGTCAAACCGATCGTCGAGTTGTTGGCCGCAATTCCATCGGTCGCGTACGGATTCTTCGCACTGTTGGTGTTCGCCCCGTTGTTACAAGAATGGGGACTCACGACCGGAACCAACGCACTCAACGCCGGGCTCATCCTTGGCGTGATGGCCGTGCCAACGATCTTGAGCGTTTCCGAAGACTCTCTGACTTCGGTCGGTTCCGAATTGCGACAGGGCGCCTACGCTCTCGGATCGACCCGGGCCGAGACGCTCTGTTTGGTCGTCGTCCCGGCGGCCAAGCGAGGAATCCTCGCCGCCGTGATCCTCGGCTTGATGCGAGCCATCGGCGAAACCATGGTCGTTTGGATGGCCTCGGGCAACGCAACACAAATCCCTCATCCGTGGTGGGACCTCAGCCAATCCATCCGAACGATGACCGCCACGGTCGCTGGAGAGATGGGCGAAACGGCACGAAACACGACGCACTATCACGCCCTCTTCGCGGTCGGCTTCCTGCTCTTGTTGTTTACCTTCTTACTCAACCTCATGACAGAATTGTTAGTCGGCCGAAAAGGCCACCAAGGAGGCAGCAAAACATGATGGGAAGAATCCGACGGCGACAACTGCTCGACAACCTGTTGACTCTCGCCGCGGTGTTGGCCGTCTTGGTTCTCGCTACCATCCTGGTGATCGTCCTCGGTCCGATCATAGGCCGAGGCTATTCGGCCATTTCGTTCCACGCGACAGTCGAGTTCCGCAAGATGCAGTTCGAACTCCACAACCGCGGCGATGAGGAAGCCCTCAAAGAAGACATGGCAGCCGCCGAGGCCGCGCGGAAGCCGGTTTACGACCTCCTCGATAGCTACAACAACTCCATGGCTCAGTTCGGTGATCAAGACCACTGGTTGGATCGCACGGACGAAATCTACGACACCGTCCGGACACAGCTCCGGGAGAAAAAGGCCGATTACGCCGTGAGAAAGAGCATAAGGGGCATGCGATCGGACCTGCGTGATGTCTTCCGATCCAAAAACGAAGCGGAGCAGAAGAAGGTCCTTGCGTTGGTCTTGGCAAACGAGAAAGACAAACGTCTCGAAGGTACGGACGCTTACAAATTCTTTGAGCTGGCCCAGCAATATAAAAAACTCATGAAACGCGTGCCCGTGACAGACTATCAAGCACTTCGGACCGCACTCAAGAAACTATTCGGGCCACGTCTGGGTGAGCCGAAACCAAAGCTGGCGATGCAAAGATTCGGCGTTCATCGAATGGACTTGGCCGAGAAAGCCCTGGACAACTTTCTTTACGACGAACAGTGGGTGTCGGAAGGCCCCGGAAAACTCCTCGTCAAGAAACGCATCCCGCGACAGAAGAAATTCGAAGGGACAGATTTAGAACACCTCTTTCCTCTGGTCGAAAACAACCTGAAAGACATGCTCCGCCCCGAGCCCACGTACTATTGGAGTTACTTCCTTGACGACAGCATTCCCGGACATTACTTCGGCGGGGTCGGACCAGAGATCCTGGGAACACTACTCGTAACGCTCCTGGCCGTTGCCATTGCCTTTCCCATCGGGGTCGTCTCGGCAGCCTTTCTCACCGAAGTCGCCAGCCAAAATCTTCTCTTCAAGTTGTTGCGGATGTGCATCAATACGCTCGCTGGAGTGCCGAGTATCGTGTTCGGACTATTCGGCCTCGCGTTTTTCGTCTACTACGTCACTGGCAAACCTTGTGTGTTCTCGGCCGCACTGACGCTTGCCGTTTTGATCCTGCCGGTCATCATTCGGGCGAGCGAAGAAGCCATCCGGGCCGTTCCCCAAAGTTACAAAGAAGCGGCGTTGGGCTTGGGTGCGAGCCGGTCATGGTGCTTTCTCAGTGTCCAATTTCCGGCAGCGTTGCCGGGGATCCTTACGGGAGTGATCTTGAGCATCGGACGTGCGGCGGGAGAAACAGCCCCAATCCTGTTCACCGGAGCTGTTGCCGTCGGACCAGCGCTCGAGGTGACCGGACCGAACGTCCTTTGGCAACAGACACGGATGCTTTCATACTCCAGCTACGACATGGCCGTTTCCGACCGAGTGGCCGCGATGGTGCCACATCAACAATACGGAATGGTCGCCACGTTGATCGTATTGGTGTTGTTGTTGAATCTCGTGGCGATCGGGATACGGTGGCGGATCAGTGCTCGGTTGCGTGGCGGATAGGACCAAGTTCGAAGACAGTCGCCACGCACCAAACTACCTCAACTTACCTGTCCCTTCGCTTCCTCCTGATTCGCCTCCCGCACCTTGCGTCTCTGAATCTTCCCGAGGAAATTCTTCGGCAGTTCTTTGACCACGTTGATTCTCATCGGTCGCTTCTGTTTGCTCAGCGAATCGAGACAGTGTTGCTGGAGCGCGGTCAGGTCCACCGAACCATTCTCGGGAACAACGTAAGCGACGACGATTTCCCCTCTCTGCTCATCGGGCTCGCCCACAACCGCTGTTTCGGCGACACCAGAGAACTTGTTGATGGCCTCTTCGACCTCCGCCGGAAAGACGAGGAACCCCGACGTCTTGATGATGTCCTTCTTGCGGTCGACGATCCGGAAATACCCATCTCGATCACGCTTGGCTATGTCACCGGTGTAAAGCCAACCATTCCGCAACGCAATGGCCGTTTCTTCAGGGTTGTTGAAATAGCCCTTCATGACTTGCGGTCCACGAATGATCAACTCGCCGGCCTCCCCGATGGGCATCTCTTCCAGGCCGGTGGCCTCGTCGACGATCCGAGCTTCGGTGTCCGGCAACGGCAAGCCGATCGATCCCATTCGCGAACCTCCGCCGAGTGGGTTGGCGTGGGTCACGGGACTCGCCTCCGAAAGGCCATATCCTTCGACGACGTTCTGGGCTCCGTAACTTTGGAACTCGTCGCGTGTCGCCGCCGAAAGTGCCGACGCTCCCGAGATGACCGCGCGAATCGAAGACAGGTCACGTGGCTTGTTACGAAGACTCCGATTGAGGGCATTCAACATGGCCGGAACCGCTGGCAACAGTTGGACCTTTTCGCGTTCGATGATGTCGAGAACGGCTTCGGCTTCGAACCGAGGGTGCAAGTGGATCGTTGCTCCGGTAGCAAGGCTGCTCAATGCGCACACCGAAAGTCCGTAGGCATGGAAGAACGGCAACACTGCCAGAACGTCGTCCTTTCCTTCTTCGGAAAGACTCCAGTAGCGCAGTTGAGTCGCGTTCGCAACCAGGTTCCTGTGAGTCAACATCACGACTTTCGGCGAACCGGTCGTTCCTCCTGTCGGGACCATGACGGCAACGTCTTCTTCGGGCCGGACGTTGGGCACCATCGGCCGCTCGACGGGCTTCAAAAGGTTGTCAAATCGATGAATCTTGTCCGTCTCAAGCAACCGCACCGGTCCCTTCCGACGGACCCGTTCGACGCGGTAGAGCCAACTCTTCCAGGTCGGCATCCGTTCAGCCAGCGACGTCACAATGACCCGTTCGAGTGGGCTCTTTTCACCATCCGGATTGGCCAACAAGTTTGGGGCCAATAAGTCGAGAGTGACAACGAGATGACAGTCGAGCAACCGCAACCATTTTTGGAGTTCTTCCGGAACCATCAGTGGGCTCAACTGCAACACCGTTGCTCCAGTCAACCAGGTCGCTTGCAACGCGATGAGGTATTCGGGGATGTTCGGCAACAACATGGCCACTCGGCGACCCGGACCAGCCCCCATTCGAGCCAACGTCGCAGCCAAACGTTGCGAACGTTTGGCCAGTTCCGCATAGCTCGTAGGCTGGCCGTACAGGGTACACCCTGGACGATCGGGGAACCGCTGGGCAGTGGCTTCCAACAATCCGCTCAACGGGATCGAAGGGTACGCCAGTGAAGACGGTACGCCGCGAGGGTAGCCATCCAGCCACGGCCGTTCCCACAATGGGACGGTCGGATGAGTGGGCGAAACTTCTCTGGGCAATGTTTCCATGGGGCACCTATTATTCGCATCGCAAAGTGAGTGGAGAGATATTCAGATGATGAGGCCGACGGGAGAACGTCGTGTTCCGTCAATCATCACGCACGCAATTCAGAAGAGTTTCTAAAGACAGGTGTCCGCAAGCGCGAGGGGATTTGATTCACAAACAAATCGGAATTGAACGAAGTGAGATTTGAACCTGCAAAACACGAGTTCAAATCACGCTAAGTCCAACTTGTCCATTATACGATCGAAGAGACTCAAAGACAAGCTCTTCGGCTACAAGGAACACTCTTGGATGCTCCTCTGTATTTTGGAATTTGGATTTACCGCGAAATCGTATGTCCACGCGGCTGGCGTGTACTTCTTCCGGACTGCCGTTGAATGCTCCTCCGGCTTTTGGAGTTTGTTGTGTTCAAAAAAAGGAACACTCTCGATCCGGTCAACGATGGCAACATTCCGAATTCTTACAAGAATGCTCGGTTCGCTTGTATTAAACTGAGATGCGATTTTGCGTTGGCCCAGTTCTACAAATGCAAGGAACTCGAAATGAAATACACGCTGTCATTAACCACCAGCTTGTTGCTCGTCCTGATGGCCTTCGGACACCCGGCATCCGCTGCGACTTACGAGGTCTCGATTCGGCCACAGAAACAGGAAAAATACAAATCCGCAAAATACCGGCTTTGGCTCCCCGACGGCATCAAGAACATCCGGGCGATCATCGTCAGACAACACGGTTGTGGTCGTCACGGATTGGACCACGCGAACGACCTCCAATGGCAAGCCCTGGCGACCAGACATCATTGCGCCTTGCTCGGCACCGACTACTTGACCAAAAAGGCTTGTTCCGACTGGTTCGAACCCTCCAACGGATCCAACCGAGCTTTTTTGACGGCTTTGAAGAACCTCGCTGCCCAGAGCGAACGACCCGAAATCGCAACCGTCCCCTGGGTCCTTTGGGGACATTCAGGAGGAGCTTTGTGGGCCATGAACATGGCCGACCGGCATCCGCGTCGAGTCCTCGGTGTGTTCGCTCGTTCGATGGCCATTGTCGATATCAACCCCAAGGCACTCGACATTCCCATGATCTTGAATTACGGCGAAAGAGAGAAAAAAGGACGCTTCCAGCGAGTCCACCAAAAATCGATGGAGTCCTTCTCGAAAAATCGACCCAAGGGAGCGTTATGGGCGATTGCCGTCGATCCAAAGTCGAGCCACGACTGCCGAAACTCGCGGCACTTGGCCATTCCGTTTTTTGATGCCATCTTGGCTGAGCACACACGGAAACCAAACAAGGCGTCCGATAGCCAGAGGTGGCGCACGAAAGGTTGGATCGGCCTTGCCAACAACACCTTCGACATTTCTCCTCGAACCAAACTCGAAAAACTGCCGAAGTTGTCCCATTGGCTCCCAAACAAAGCCGTCGCGATGGCGTGGCAAGAATACTGCAAGACAGGCGAAGTTCGTGACAAGACGCCTCCTCCCGTCCCGACGAAGCTCACGGCCAACCTCGAAAGCGGTCAGGTCAAACTAAACTGGGCTGCAGACATCGATTTGGAATCGGGGATCAAGTTTTTCCACGTCTTGCGCAATGGAAAGAAAATCGCGACTGTCGGCGGAATGAAAACGAAGGGCAATCGCAACGGCCATTTCCAAATCCGAAACTATGGCGATGAACCCGAGCCCACCAACCCCACGATGACATTCGTTGATCCCAAAGGACAAATGGGCCAAACCTATCAAGTGATTGCCGAGAATTATGCAGGCCTATTCTCTAAAAAGAGTCAAGCGGTGAATGCAAAATAACATAGGACAGGTTACAAACCTATGTCCTGTGCACCATAAATCCAACAACAAACACGGATAATTTCATCACGACTTGTTTCCAAGAATTTTACACTCAGGAGGTCACATTCTGTGATAACTAATCGTTCCAATCTCTGGTTGTCAATAACACTCATAATAGTTAGTCTGTCGGTTCTCGCCGTGCCGAGTTCAGTTCTTGCTGAGGAACAGACATCGAAACGACCAAACATCATATTCTTTTTGAGTGATGATCAGCGTTTCGACGTCATGGGTTGTGCTGGACACCCTATCGTCAAGACTCCGACCATGGACAAACTCGCCAAAAACGGAGTTCGATTTCGCAACGCATTTGTGACGACCTCGATCTGTGCGGCAAGCCGAGCTTCGATTTTCACCAGCTTATACGAACGAACACATCAGTATACCTTTGGAGAGGCACCCGTTCGGCCACAACACGTAGCCATCTCGTATCCAACGTTGTTAAGGTTGGCCGGGTATCGGACGGGCTTCATTGGTAAGTTCGGTGTCTCGGCGAATCGCGAGGGCATGTTCGACTCCTTCGTTTCGTTATCTCGGGGGCCGTATATTCGAAAGGACAAAAAAGGAAGGCTCCGGCACATCTCCGAACAAGCCGGTGATCACGCAATTCAGTTTTTGAATAGTTCTAAGGAAGGTCAGCCCTTCTGCCTATCCATAAGTTTTAATGCACCCCATGCCGAGGACAGAGACAAGAAAAACCATTATCCTTGGCCGAAAGCCGTCGATGGCCTCTATAAGAAGGTCGAAATTCCAGCACCCAAGTTATCCGCTCCCAAGATCTTCCAAAGCCAACCGAAGTTCCTTCAAGAATCGATGAACCGCGATCGCTACTTCTGGCGCTGGGATACTCCGGAGAAATATGACCGAAATGTACGCGCGTATTTCCGCATGATAAGTGGCATTGATCGAGTCATGGGCCGAGTAATCAACGAGTTGGAACGATTGAAAGTCGCTGAGAATACAATCATCATTTTCTGTGGCGACAACGGTTACTATTTGGCCAACCGTGGATTTGCAGGAAAATGGTCGCATTACGAAGACTCTTTGCGAATTCCCATGATCATCTATGATCCTCGATTGCCCGAATCCAAACGTGGCCGCGTCGTCGAACCCATGGCATTGAACATAGATATCCCAGCGACCATCATTGACGTTGCGGGCGTCAAACAACCCAAACTCTATCAGGGACGAAGTTTGATGCCGCTGATGCTCGGAAAGAAACAGACCAATTGGAGAGAGGAATTTTTCTGCGAACATCTTATGCGCCATCCCGACATCCCAAAGTGGGAAGGTGTCCGTGGCCGGCGTTGGGTCTATGCTCGTTACTTCGACCAGAATCCACCTTTCGAGTTCCTCCACGACCTCAAAAACGATCCCGACCAACTCAAGAACCTGGCCAACAATCCAACGTACGCGAAGACACTCGCAGAGATGCGACAGCGGATGGAAAAACTCCGGGACACCTACGGCGGGCCTTACAACCCTAGACCTCGACCAAAACGCAAGAAACGCTCACCCGCTCAATTCCGGATGATCAAAATCCCAGCACGCGAACACGGTTACAGTAACTTTCAATCACAAGTGATCGATTCACAGAAAGAATTCACACAATTCGTGAAGAACGTCAAAAACCAGAAGCACTGGAACCGAAAACCTGACTTCCTCAAGGCTCTCCAAGGGACCAAGATCAACTTCAAAAACCAAAGCGTGGTTCTGGTTCGACACACCGAATCGTCGGGTTCGATACAGGTCCGTTTCACCAAGCCCAAATTAACTGACGGCAAGTTGCAATGTGTGATAGCCCGAAAGGTTCCCGAAGTCGGCACGGACGACCTTGCGTTCTATTGTTTTGCGATCGTCGTTGACAAGCGTCGGGTCAGGGAAGTCTTCGTTTGGTCGGGCAAACGCGATGGGAAACCACGGCAAATGATCCGGATCACTGCAAAGTAGCCGCATATCGACGTGTCAGACAAACAGTATTCGCCAGTATTATTTCCATACCACCCCGCCGAGTCTCGACGGGGTATTTTTCTTTGACGTGAGTGTTCAGTATATTATTGATAGACTCCCTTCATGATAGAATGACCATCATGAACCAGACCCGATCTCCATTCGTCTGGTGCTCCTCTGTAATTTGGAATTGGGATTTACCGTAAAATCGCAGGCACACGCGAGCCGCGTGTACTTGCTCGGAATTACCGTAGGTCCACGCAGTTCGCGTATACCTACAACGAACATGGAATTCCAAAATACATAGACACACCCCATTCGTTTGACCTCATTGGCGACTCTTCATGTCTGATGCAAACAACTCATCCCGAAAGAACAAGCAAGCTGATTCCAACAAGCAGACCGAAACTGCGAAACCCAAACGCCCCTTTGACATCAAGTTGGCCGCTCGGCGACTCCGCAAAGCCGTCGAACCCTATCCGAAAGCTGCGTTATTCGAACTCTATGCCTCGGGGCATCAGTCGGTTTTCGAACTTCTAGTCGCTTGCATGATTTCGATTCGGACGAAGGACGAAATCACTCTTCCAACGTCGTTGCGGCTCTTCGAAAAAGCTCGAACGCCAGCCGAGTTAACGAAGCTCTCTGTGGAAGAACTCGACAAACTCATTGGCGACTGTGCGTTTCACAAAGGAAAAGCTGAGAACATCTACGCCATTGCTCTCGGTGCCGTCAAGAAACACAATGGCGAATTGCCCGGTGATCCCGACGTTTTGACGTCTTTCAAAGGAGTCGGCCCAAAGTGCGCAAATCTCGCAATCGGCATTGCGTGCGGGAAAAATCTGATCGGGGTAGATTCCCACATTCATCGGGTGACAAACAGATGGGGTCTGGTCAAAACGAAAACCCCCGAACAGACCATGGACGCGTTGATGGAAAAATTGCCCAAGCGTTACTGGGTCGAAATTAATGCCCTCTTGGTCCCCTTCGGCAAGCACATTTGTGTCGGCGTGTCGCCGAAATGCTCGACTTGCCCACTCCTTGAAATGTGCCAACAAGTGGACGTGAAAAAACATCGATAGGATCAGAGGACACAGAGAACAGGCCAGGGCTTTGGTTTCGGTGTTGAGCCCCAAAGCGACATTATTGAGAACTGTGCGGATAAAGTAGCAGGCACACTCCGTGTGACGTCCGCTTCTTCTTGGGCTGGCCACGTCACACTCGGGTTGTCGGAGAAATCATTGCCGCGTTCGTCTTGGTTCTTTCAGCCACGCAGCGGTCTCAGATCCTAGCCGTGGGCGTGAGTCCACGGGGCACTGAGAGCCCCAATCTCTGTTCCGTGAGTTGGGACCCACGGTCAGCATCTCTCGCTCCTTCGAGACGGAAAATCCAAAACACGCCTCAACCGGACCTTCCTACATTCGCCGTTGCGTCTGTTGGCTATCGAACTCATTGGCCGCGTAGCTCTCAATAATTACACAGTTTACGCTGACATTAACGACCGGGAAGTGTCGTCGGTGTTCATTTCTTCGGGAAACATAAGACCTGAGGGTTGCACTTCGAACGATACGTTCCAATAATAGGTATCGTTCGCCACTTACCGGACGGAGCTATTATGGCGCTAACTTCTGTACATAAACCAACAACGAGCCGGCCTTTTCGTGTGTTGGATGATCGTCTCCGGCGGCTGTATGCTGTTGGGTGTTGTCGTTCTCTGGATGAGTACCTTTCCGACACCCGAGCCCAAACGGCTCTCGAAGTCGCCTCGGAGTTTGCGGACGGCACGACTTCATCGCAAGAACTGGAGAAGGCTCGCAAACGGATTCTTGCAGCTGCCCAGGAACTGGACGCACTGTTGATTGTTTCGTGTGCCTACAAGGCTGTCGCCCAGGCAACGCATCCCATTCCGCAATTCGTGTTCACGTTGACTCCCATTTACGTCGCCGAAGTCCACACCCGCAGTGCCCGGACGAATCCCCAGTTTGCCAAGAAATCGCAACGACACTTCCAACACGACTTGCTGCGTGAACTCCTCGGAGAACACCAATGCCCGACGAGTCGTTCGGCCCTCCTGCAAGCCCGCACCGAGCAAGTCAGCCGGATCGCTGATCATATTTACCGCCATCATCGCTTCGAAGACATGCCCATCCTCGGAGACGCCCTCGAAGAAGCTGGTCTGGTCGACGAAACCGTCTTGGCCCACTGTCGATCGAGTTCACACCATGTCCGGGGGTGTTGGGTCGTAGATACGTTGCTCGGCAAATAACGTATCGGCTGAACAAGGCCAACGACTTCCATCGTCTCGAATACACACCACGTCTCACTTCCAGTTCTTTGTCAGCCAGCTGGGTCTTTTCCCTTTCACCAAGCGAATGCCGACTTTTCGAAATCTAAAGAGCGTTCAGCTAGAAACCGGAACTTGTTTCTTGATCGTCAGTCCCTCTTTCTTGAGTGGAGGGGCTTCGAAACCTAACCGTGCACTACTCAAAGGCCCTTTCCTCGCGAGCGGGGCGAAGGCTCCCAAATCCGAGCGAAGCGGGAAACGCAGCGAACGAAGCGGGATACAAAGTGGTTGAGAGGCGTTCCGGTGCCTCAAGACCTCACGGTTGCAAAATGAACAGAGTTCAGCCACCAATTCACCCGCAAAATCCGAATAACCGTGACACTCCTGGACACCTTCGGACAAATGGACGAATTACACTTGTATAAGTGTACAAGCGTTCATTACATTTAGGAAAACGCTCTTTACTTTCGGAGGTTTCATGATGGCCAAAAAGAAGGTCTTCTACACGATCAAAGAAATCGCCACATTATTCGGTGTAACGGACCGGACAGTCCGCAGGTGGAAGGCTGCCGGAAAACTCCCAACGCCGGTCACCCCTACCAAGAACACGATTCGTTGGAGGGTTGAGGACATTCATGCACTCAACATTGCGTGCGATGAACAAAATGGAGGCAACAAACGTTGATGCGGCCCTTGAGTATCTCGCCATGGGGTGGACTGTAATACCCCTCTGTCCGCACGACGATTCTGGGGATTCTTCCAGTCACACCCAAACTTGCACCAGACCTGGCAAGGTAGCCATGGTCCGGTTCAAGCCGTTCCAGGCACAACACCCGTCAACATACCAACTGACAAGTACGTTCGAAACCAACTCAAACGTTGGCATCGTAATGGGCCAACTCTCAGGACTGGTGGGGCTCGACATCGATGGCCCCAAAGCGTGGGATTGGTACTTCGAAGTCATGATCTTTGGGGAAGGTACGTACACAGTCGCGCCGCCGAGTGTTCATCCCTCCGGCCAAACCTATGGGCCTTGGGAAGGAAAACTCACTGATAGTCCGGGTTGGATTCTCGAGTTCGTGTAAATCTTAAACCAACACTCAAACGAACATAGAAAGACCTGAAGGAGTCATCTTCGTTGTATTGGTATCTCTCACAGAACACGATCGAGAAAAATTTCTACATAAATTTTGGTGATATGCCCATTTTTTCAAAAATGAGATCGCCTTCAATCCTATTGTATTGGAGAGCCCAAAACGTTTTCGAAATTGATCACTCTGTTCATGCGAGTTGATCAAGGTTTGAGGGACCCCATATGGTCAGTAGACAAAATGTGGAACGATCGAAACTCACAAGCAAACAGTCACAGATGGTGACGAAAAATATTGGATTGGTCCGAGCCGTAGTCAAACAAATGGCACAAGTTACCCCTCTCGTCAAAAGACATTATGACGACTGTATTCAGATAGGATGTCTGGCACTCATCGACGCCGTGCGAAACTGGAAACCAGAACGCGGAAAATTCGGCGCATATGGTTGGCGAGTAATTTGGCGACGAATACGAGATCTATGTCCAAAAGAACAAAGTCCTAACGATGATCGATGGCAACTCACTCTCGAAGCAACTCCATCGACTCACGAACTACGCGAATACGTCCACAATTTGCTCGCCAAGTTGCCTGCAAGAGATCGAAAAATTGTGTGGTCGGTCTACGCGATGGGCATTCAAAAAAAAGCCATCGGTGCGAAGTTCGGACTGAAATATGGCGAGATCAATGAGATCCTCGAACGGGCATCCACGACATTGAGACAGCTTCATGAATCCGAGTAAGTGGTTAGCGTTGGGCTTGGACCCATCGCTGATTCTTCAAGCACTTGGTCTCCAAGCCGACGCCTGGCAACGGGAAGTTTTGTTTGCCCAGGACAAGAACATTCTGTTGTGTTGCTCCCGTGGCGCGGGCAAGTCTCGCGTCACGTCAGCCGTCTCGCTGCACACGGCCCTTTTCCAGCCCAAGTCGAAAGTCCTACTTGTTTCCCGCAGCGATCGCCAAGCCCTCGAGTTATTCCGTTACATCAAGGAGGCCAACAGAGCTTTGGATTTCCCGCTTCGGATGGTCAAGGACACGGAGCATCAAAACGAGTTCGAAAACGGTTCTCGGATCATCGCCGTCCCCGGAAAAGAAGAGACCATACGCGGCATCCAAGGCGTCCACCTACTCGTACTCGACGAAGCCGCTCGCATTCCCGACAAACTATACGCCTCAGTCCGGGCGATGGTTGCGACCGTAAATGGCAGAACACTCGCCCTCTCAACTCCGTGGGGTCAGCGTGGATGGTTCTATCGCGAGTGGATGCGAGATAGTTCCCTCTGGCGGAAATTCTCTGTCACTTGGAAAGACTGTCCAAGAATTACTGCTCAGTTCATCGAAGAAGAGAGAATGCAATTCAGTGAGAGTTGGGTGAAACAAGAATACGAATGTTCCTTCACCTCACTCGAAGGACTCGTCTATCCGGATCTCTATCAGTGCAAAGCGGAAGTCGAACAGTGGCCACAGAGGATGACCCTCGACTCACATCAGCGAGAAGACGACACCTACCACTTGGTCGGAGGTATCGATTGGGGTTGGCGAAACCCATTCTGTGCATTGGGCGGCGTGCTCGACCGCCGAGACGATATTCTTTGGATCGACTACGAATACTACACCAATAGCACACCACTCCACGTCATCTCTGAAAAGTTGCCGAAAGGAGTGAGTTGGTATGCAGACCCCTCGGGCAAAACAGAGATCATGGAGCTACGTGCCAACGATCATTTGGTGCAGGCCGCAGCGAATCAAATCCGACTTGGGATTCAAGCCGTGACGGCCAGAATCAATACCGGTCGATTGAAGATTCATCCAAAGTGTAAACATCTTCTGGAGGAGGCTCAGCTCTATCGATATCCGAACGATGCCGAACGAGCCGAGTGGGGAAGAGAGAATCCGGTCGATGCGTGGAACCACGCGCTGGATGCGTTGCGGTATCTGGTTATGGGCATCGACCGGAAGAAAGTGGCTCAGTGGCGAGCGGGGAAACTCAAACAGACCAAGACCGCCGAAGAGGTCTTGGCCGAAGAAGCGAAGAAGAACCCGTACAGTGTTTGGAAAGATGAGGCGGCTTGGCAAAATTTGTAAGCGTCAGATAGGTCATTAGCGGTTAGAGCGGTTCACGCTTGGTTTGGGTCCAGTCCGTTGGACCGACTTCGGTTTTGGGACGATAGTCCCAAGGGCCTGACGTGTGCCCAACCCAAGCGTGAACTGCTCTAAGTTATTAAGCCTATGAGCCAACCTAAAACAAACAGGAGAAGACCTCCACCAGCTACGATGATGTAAGCGATAAAGAATGCTTGCAAACCCTGTTGTACTGCTACCCCCGCTGCTTTGACTTTTTTCGTAACAGTTTGAATCATTGGATGCATCAGATTGTTATGGGCTACAAGACAAACTTCACAACAAACAAGGCTCTCGCACTTCGAACAGGAAATTCTGTTGTGCATAATCTCGTTACAGACAAAGCAATGTGTGGGTGTTCCTTCGCTCATGAAGATGCCTTTGGGATACTGTGAATTCCCTCTGGGGGGACTGTTCAATTGACCTGACCTCGTCTGGTAAAAGATGGCATACACCCACAAAGAAGTCAACCGAAGGCGCAAATCCAGCAAAATCCAAAGAACCAGCAGTGTTTGGCCGGTTCTGTGATGAGATTTGAAAGAAACTCAAACAGACCAAGACCGCCGAAGAGGTCTTGGCTGAGGAAGCGATGAAGAACTCGTACAGTGTTTGGAAAGATGAGGCGGCTTGGGAGAATTATTAGTGTTCCCCCCTATTCCAAAGACAATACTCAAAGTGATTCAATTTGGCTGTTGGGTGTTTAGCTGTACCGAAGAATAGCCTGGCCCAAACCAGGAGCCTAAGGAGCACTTTCATTCTGATAGTCCCAAGCTAAATTATCCGAAGAAAAATTCGCCGACAAGAAGATCGATTTCAAGATTCAGTGCCGTCTGTATCTCTGTACGACCAACCACATGACGGGCATTGCTCACAATCGGGCTTCATCCAATTCCCACATGACAGGCACCGAATTTCTTCTTGAATGTCAACGTCCAAAAACTCATGCATCACCCCACACGCCGTACATTGGTATTGCCCGACAATTTCGCAGAATAGATGCTCAAGGGTATATCCGTTATCCATACCTTGAGGTTTACGTATGGTCCGATCGACGAACCGATCGTTACCACAAGAACGGCAAACAACAGGTTCGCCCTTCAATGATATCTTCACCCCCTTCATTTTGACCCTCCAAATCGGAGAACAAGGAACTGAGTTTCATCTTGATAGGGGCTCTAAAGACGTTTGTTTGATCCAAATCTCGTTTAACATCCACTTCATTCTCTATTGCCGACTTCCGAAATTGGACACAATGTGATGCTCAAAACCATCTACAACTACCTCTTCGCCGCCAACACCAAATCCGCCGCGAAGATCGCTCCGCCGCACCACACGTACAGTTTCATCGATGCCTACAAAAAGCATCGCGAGCCGACCAAGCGGGAACTCCTCGCAGAACTCAAAAACACGGCTTACACTTGCGTCTCGATCAACGCGGCGGTGTGTGCGACGCATCCGCCGAAGCTCTATGTCTTGACCAGGTCCGGCGAGCCCGAGCCCAAGTGCCAAACCAAGCCGGTTCCCAATGGCTCGTTCTGGCACCAGATCAACACCAAGAGCCTCGGATGTCGTGTGGAAGAAGTCGTAGACCATCCTCTGATTAACTTAATGACTCAAGTCAACGAAGTCCATAACAGCTTTGATCTGTGGGAACTCACCCAGACGTATCTGGAAACGATGGGGTGTGCGTATTGGTGGATCGAAAAGGGAGCGTTCGGCCAGCCCGAGCAAATCTATCCGCTTCCGGCTCAATATGTCGTGCCCCACAGCGAGCCGCGTTCCCAACAGATCGTCGATTACTACGAGTATCACGGCAAGGACCAGATCACACGATTCCGTCCCGATGAGATAATCGCGTTCCGGTTTCCCGATCCCCGCAACCCCTACACCCAGGGCTATCCGCCGTTGCGAGCGGCCTTCGAACAAATCGCCCTCAACAGCGAATACACCGCCTTCCGTCGAGCGATTTACGACAATGTCGGGCTTCCGAGTGCCATCGTTTCGCCGGGGGAAGTCATGGGGCCGGAAGAACGCGACCGGCTCGAATCGCAATGGAACATGAAGTTCCGACGTGGCGGCGCGGGCAAGATGTTGTTTGCCGAAAGTGCGATGAAGGTGGACATATTGAGTCACTCGATGGGCGACCTGGCAGCTCTCTCGGAAGCGAAGGCCACCAAGGAAGACATCTGCAACGCCTTCCAAATCCCAATTCCGTTCATGACCGGCGAGACCAACCTGGCCAACCTCCAGGCGGCCAAAGAGATGCACATGCTCTTGGCCATACGACCAAGACTTCGCCGCCGCGACGAAAAACTCAACGAACGATTAATCCCCATGTTCGACGACTCCGGGCGGCTGTTCGTTACGAGTGAAGACCCCGTGGGCCAACACGAGAAGGAAATGGTCGATCGACAAATCGCAGACATCAATAATAACATTCGCAGCATCAACGAAATTCGCGCCGAGAGAGGACTCCCACCTGTGTCCTGGGGGGACGGTCCTGTTCCGGTTCGATGAGCCCAATTGGATGAGTCGAAAGTAGATGTTTGAAGCGAGTTCATTATTTTCGATTTAATTCAAATTTCACTCCAAAAAAACGAAAATCAGACCTCACTCGATCCTATTATCTTATAGAGACCTAATCCAAGAAATAGACATTCACTTCCGAGCATAGAAACGAACTCACTTTCGCATAACTCATAACGTCAGCTACGCCCTCCAACACATCATCCAAGAGGATCGACCATGTTTCTCCAAGACTACGGCACAACGATGGGGCCAATCGGCGTGCCGATGACAGACGAACAGGCCCGACAGCTCGATGCCGTCCTCAAAACACTCGACACAGTCGAACACCAACGCATGCCCATTGCGAAGGCCGTTATGGACTTGGTTCCGGACGAACGAGCGGACGTGGGGTGGATCACCACGGAATCGGTGGATCGCCACCGCGACATAGTTCTCGCTGCTGGGATGGATGATTCCCATTTTCAGGCCAATCCAATCGTGACGCTGGGTCACAATTATGAGGCCCCACCAGTCGGTCGCTCGGCATGGCGCATACGTGTCCAAGAAAACCACAAGAGAGGAATCAAGGCCAAAACCGTCTACCCCAAACGCCCGAACGATTGGCCCGAGAAATTTTGGGCACCCGACGTAGCCTTCGCACTCGTGAAGGCCAAATTGGCCATCGGAAAATCGATCGGGTTTCTGCCACTCGAAACCAGTTCCCCAACATCAGACGAAATCCGGACGAACCCAGACTGGGCGAATGCCCGACGCGTAGTTCGGAAATGGTTGCTGCTCGAATATGCGATCCACTGGATGCCCGTCAATCAGGAAAGCCTCGTCGAAGCTGTTACGAAAGGTGGAATCGATATAAGTCCCCAATGTCTCGAAGAACTCGGGATGATGCAAGATTCAGGAGACAGGGATAAGGGAGCAGGAAATAGAAAGTTGGATAATGACTCCCAATTCTATGCTCCCAAGTCACTCAATGAGGTTATCCCTTTCACGACGTTGGATTCGGTGAAAAAATCGATCGAGACCGAACTTCGAAATATTGACGTATCAAGTATCTGTGGAAACGCAGTTCAACAAGCTATTCAACAACACCAAGGCAAAATCTAAAGAAAGAGTTGAAAGTTGAGAGTTGAGCGCTGAGAGATAGAATTTTGGTCGAAGGCCAAAATCATGTCAGTCTGGGCAAACTCTCCAGGTATAAGTGACAACACTACCGTGTTGTTACTTCGAGACTTCGCGTGAAGTTCTATGCCTTCTCTTATCTTTCGGCTCTCACCACTTCACCTTCATCCTTTCCGCTTGAGGAGACATCTGTATGTGGATCGAGTTACTAACGGAACAGTTCGGTCAAGCCGCAGGCCAACGCGTCGACGTCGAAGAAACCGTTGCCAAGGCCATGATTGCCAACGGATCAGCGAAAGCCGTTCAGGGCAATCCAGTCCAGGATACGTTGCAGGCGGAAATGTCAAAACTAACTGCAAGTATGACGAAAGGACTTAACAACGCTATCAACGAAGGCCTCAAACAGTTCGCCAAAGAGGCCAGCAAGTCTCGCAAGAATGGTATCCCAACGATCTTCGGCGAAGGCCAGACGGGCGACACGAACTCGACCTTCGGGAGGTTCCTCCTCGCGGTCCGAAAGGGCGACGTCAAAGTTCTCGAAGAAATGGGAAGCCAGTGGACCGACTGGGAAACCAAGGCCGACAATCTCACGTCTCAGTCCGGGAGCCTCGGGGGATATACCGTTCCCGAAATGTTCCTGCCGGAACTGCTCACCCTTGTGGCCGAGATGAGTGTCGTCGAGAAACGAGCCACGCGAATTCCGATGGGATCGCAAACCGTCAAAGTTCCTACCCTCGACGTAACGCAAACACCAACGGCTGGTGACACGGCGTTCCTCGGAGGAATCTTCGCTCGATGGACCGAAGAAGGCGGAACGATCACCGAAACGAATCCGAAATTCAAGCAGGTAGAACTCAAAGCTCACGAAATCTCGGGCTACACCCAGGCGAGTAATACGCTCTTGATGGACAACGCTCTCGGTCTGGAGACGTTACTCAAAACACTATTCGCCAAAGCACTGAGCCATCACAAAGACTATGCGTTTCTACGCGGCAATGGAGTCGGCAAACCGTTGGGGATGCTTAACTCCAATGCGCTCATCACAGTATCGCGGAGTGCGGCGAGTGCGTTCGGGATCGAAGATGTGGCGAATATGTTCAGTCGCCTGCTTCCCGGTTGGACAACACAGAGCACCGTTTGGGTCATTCATCCAACAGTTGTCGCCAAGCTACTAACCATGGTCGGTAGCTCACTCGGTGGAGACCTCATCTTCATCGAACGCGTCCAGGATAAACCCCGAATGGTCATCTTTGGGATACCCGTTGAAATATCGGAAAAAGTTCCGGGCCTCAACAATCTCGGTGACGTGATGCTGCTCGATTGTCAGCATTACCTTGTCGGATCGACCCAAAAAATCGAAATCGCCTTCAGTGAACACGTTGCCTTTCTCACGAACGAAGGCACCTGGCGTTTCGTTGAACGATGCGATGGCCAACCTTGGGTCTCCAGCGAGATCACACTCGCAGATACCAGTTCGACACTCAGTCCGTTCATCACACTGGATGCCGGTTAACGTATTTCAGCCCCGAGGGGGTGGCAGATCCTAACCGTGGGCTCAGGTCCACGGTTGGCAGACGACAACACGACTCCACAGGTTTTTACATCTTCCGCTGCTCCGCGGCTTTCCAAACTACCTCGAACATCGAGAAACACATGCACGCACGACCGAGTGAACAAGTAGCCCTCATCGCCAACATAGAGCCGGACCAATACGGCGCATCGACGATCAATACAGCCGCCGACAAATTCCAAGTCATCGACATGAGCCAGTGGCACGAAGTCATGGTCGTGCTCAACGTCGGCACGATGGAAAGCAACGCCACGGTGGACTTGAACGTGACCGCCGGAAGCACCTCAGTAGGAACCGGAACATCGGTGAAGTCGATCACACAGTTAACAGAAGCGGACTCGGACGACGACAAGTCCGTCATCGTCAACGTCCGCAGCGACGAACTCGGAGACGACGCCAATCGTTATCTCAACGTTCAGGTGATCATTGGAACGGCCAGCGTGGACCTCGGCTGCAACGTGTTCGGGTTGGAACCGAGGTTTGCTCCGGCGAGTGATTTGGATCTGGAGAGTGTGGATCAAATTGTGGAATGACGAGGTAGCTCTAGAGCAAAGACCTCATACTTCCAGTAACCTTGATTTCCGCTTGTCCACTGCAATGTGAGGTTAAACGTTTCCAGCAAATCGATGAATCAGGTTGGCAGCGAGTAAACCGCTACCCGATACCACAAGCAGCCAACCAATCATACGGTATCTACGGACGCTGGCCGCGTCGGTAACAGGGGACCCGGATGTCGTAAAGAACAATTGGGGTTTGATAACCATCACAAGGCCACAGGTGATGATGGCTAGGTTGATGAGTTCCATTGATTCTCGCGTCCTTCGCCTCATTTGATGGAGACAACTGAATGGCGCAAACGAATACGCCGGTTCCGAAAGGCAATTGTGCCTTACGCGTCAATGTAGATTTCAATACGAGTATTGTATGCAAGTGTCCAAACAAAACCTGTGTTTGCACAGATGTCCCCAGATTCCGGCCATGAAATCAATCGTCGAACGCTATTACCTTGATAGAAACCGACGCCCAACGACACTACCAACTAAAGGATCACAATGCCAAATAACAGAACACCCTTCTACCTCGGCCGTGGTGACGGCGGCGGGCTTTTCATAGCAGACCATCGTTACATTTCTGGAAACGTATGGTTCGTCGATTCCGAGCACGCCAACGCCGGTGACACTGTTGGCAAGGGCCAATCGCCAGATGCCCCATTTGCCACGCTCAACTATGCCGCGTTGCAAGCACAAGCCGACAACGGTGACACAATCCTTTTGGCTCCGGGTCATGCGGAATCGATCTCGACAGCTGGAGCCACATCGATCAGTACAAACGGGCTCCACATTGTTGGTGGTGGCGTAGGCCGAGGGAGGCCGACGTTCACGATCACTGCAACTGCTGGATCGTTCGACATTGGGGCGGACAACACAATCATCGAAAACATCGTGTTCATGCCAGGAGTCGACGCGGTCGAAGAGATCATGAACATCAGTGGTTCCGACGTAACACTCAACAATTGCGAGTTCGAGCTGGCTCCGAGTTCGAGCCTACAAGCAACCATTGGAATTACGATGGCAGCTAATTCTGATAGGTGTATGTTGAAGAACCTTCACATGCACGGCGTGTCTAATGCCGGCGTTGACCATGCTGTGAGTTTCAACGCCTGCGACGACCTGTCAATAATTGGTTGTCGGATTGCCGGATCGTTCAGCACGAATGGTGTTATCGAAAATCTAGCATCTGCAATCAACTTCTATGCTGTGGATAATTTGATCATCAATTACACAGCAAACGCCAATAACTCAATAATCCGATTGAACAACTCAACAAGCGGCATGATTGCCAACAACCGCGTTGGAATTCTCGATTCGACGGCTCCGGCTCCATTCACAGCAGCCAACGCCTTTGTTGGCGGCAATTACGGAGCTTCAACAATAGGGACAGCAGCAGCAACACTCATCTAATTCACCTCCACCGTGACGTCAGACTTCAGCCCTGCAAGGCCCTTATTCAGTCCGTAGTGACACGCGGCTAGCGTGTCCTTTTTCATTGCCGTAGGTCCACGTGGCTCGCGTACACTGTTGGTCCCTTCAACACAGTCCACGCGGGCCGCGCGTACCTACGAACCAATCCAGGAGACACCCATGGGCATCTTCGACGCCGGTTCCCCATTCCACGGCGAGTTCTCTTCAACGGACGCTTCGTCCCTGAGTGAAGCCAACGCCCGCTTCACACTTTACAAAGCGGGCAAAGCAGGTAACGATTCCTTCACACTGTCGAGTGACCAACAGGTCGTCATCACTGATATTCAGATAATGGCCAGCGTTGCTCTGACACTGACGCTCTTCGACGGCGCCGACTCCGTCAGCACCTCCGGTGAGATCGTCGCCCAGGGTGACTTCGGTGCCGGTGGTGGCCTGACGATCAGCCTCCAAACGCCCCATTTCTGCCAAAAAGGGACATACCCCAAAGTAGCCACCGACGCAGCTGGACAAATCGACGCGTTCATCCACGGAGTAATTCTCAATGATATCAACTAACCACAAAGAACAACTCAAAGACTTCGTCGTGAGCTTTGCCGAGGGATTCCCTCAGGATGTCCTCGACCAAACCGGACACCGACTCCCCTACAACATCGTCGGTGGGGTCTTCTATGGATCACTCGTCCAGGGGGAATTTCGAACTTACTCGGACATCGACCTGGGAATCATCATCGATTCCAATTTGGTCGATCGTGAAGAACCCACCGAAAACATCCGGAAGATTCAAAGAGACTGGCTACTCCGACGCATCTACCAAGATACTTCCATCGACCGCGTGGTCCAGATAACTGTCGGTCCCGTTTCAATGCTCCGTCCGGGTGCGAACAAAGCCTGGTCCGAAGGACAACCGTGGGGCATAGGGTTTCTCGTAGCAGACCATGACACCGAGTTCGTGATGCGGACACCAAAAGACATTCGAGACAGGTTCAAGAGTGTCATTCGCGATGGCGTTCCATGGGCGGAGGGCTAATATGTCACACCTCAAGGGCGTCATAGTCGACGCCAACCCTAACCTGGTCACATACAACGCCGATGATTACGTGCTCATCGGCGGAGACGAAAATGGAGCACTTTACGACGGTCAGAGCTACATGACCTTCTTGTCCTCATCGTCGCAAGCTACCTTATCGGTCCGATTCCCTTTTGACCTCAAAGACATTCTCAATCCGAAAGGGACTGTGACCGGTCTCGACGTGCTCACGTTGATCTGGTCCGTCGATTCGGACACCCAGGCCAGTGTAGTTCTCGTACAAGGGGTCCAGTACGAGTCCAACGAGCCCGCCATCTCGCTCGCGACGGTTGGTGACTTCACACGGGTGCTGACGACGGGACAAGCCGAACCCGAAGAGGATTTTGGGATCAACTCCGTACTCGGACTGGACGTCATGGAATTTCTTCGGCACGAAGACTTCGAAGTTCGGGTCAACGTCTTGGGAACCGGAGCCGGTAATACCGCTGTCGTGGCAGGAGCGTCCCTCATCCTATGGGGGACAGACCTCACAACGGGCCGAAGCTATCTCCCCCAACGAGGAGGCACTTAAATGGCAATCGGAGACCTCATCACCTCATCCAGGGCACTGTATAACCTCAACAACTTGGACACTACAACTGGCGAGGACACTACCGTTGCTGCCCTTATCTCTGGCGTGTCCAATGCCATCAAAAACTATTGCCGACGCGACTTCACCGAAACGACTTACGACCAGGTCTACGACGGAACCAACCGTGCCGAACTTATCCTGGACCAGTACCCCATCACCGAGATGATCCGCGTGGCCTATGCTCCGACACAAGTGCTGGAAATTCAGAACACCTCCAGTTCCGTCCAACGAGCCTATGTCAAGGTCCGCTCGACAGGGCTCAAGCTACTGCACTATGCCAGTGGAGTCGAAACCGAATCGAGCGAGATTCCATGGACCACCTATCCCACCATTGGCGACGTCGCCACCCAGATCACAGCCGAAGGCGCGGGATGGTCAGCGAGTGCTGTCCCCCAATTCCAGGATCATGGGAGCGATGGTCTTCAGTTCTTCCCCGGTTCGTATGCTGCCAAGACTGCCGTCGGTTTGAAGCTCCACACCGAAGACCTCGACGACTATGAGGCGAGCTACTCCAAGGGTATCCTCACCCAAGCCCAAAGTTCTCGCTTCGACGAGTTGGACACAGGTGGTATCTGGGCCGCAGCCTCGCGGTATTGGCGGGTCACATATAAAGCTGGATACACCACTGTCCCCGAGGACCTCCAGGAAGCATGTGCCCAATGGGTTGCGTGGTTGTTTTGGCAAACGAAGCGTGACCCAGGACTGACGCAAGAAAGCATTGTTGGAGTCGTTCAACGGACACCACATCAACGAATGCCAAAACGAATCAAGGAGATGCTTGACGAGTTCAAAGACACACGAATCGCGAGGACAGCAGTCTAGAGCCGTTCACATTCGTGTTGGAGACATGCCGTAGTTCCTTGCGGCTCGCGTATCCTTATTCCATTCCGTCAGGTGTAACCAAAGCAATCGGCAAAACTCCAAGGAAACCGTCATGGCTCTTCCAATGCCAGGTAACACAACTGCCGTGGTGTATCGATCAGGAAATGCTCCGCCAAACGATCCCGACTCAGACCTTGGAAGGGTGTCGATCAGTGACAACTTCCAGAATCTCGAACGCGGTGAATCCATGAACATGAACGTGAGGTACACCCACGTCATGCACTGCGACCTATCTGTTGACGTGCGAGATGGACGAAGCGAAGACTACGATGCTCTTTCCGGAGCAGACACAGTGTATGTGCCTAACAAAAACGGACAATCCTTCCGAGTGACAATGGTCGTCAAAAACGGATACCTGAATTTCCGAACGGTGTATCTTCTCAGGGAAGGATGGAACAACGAGACCAAAGGAGGGTCTTTGTCTGTCCAGGGAGAAGCGGGAGGAGTCTTAACCGAATGTTACCCGATTTATCGAATCCCAAAAACACTCAATGTCGATTTGGTCCTGGTAGACGACCTGGGAAACCCACCAGGATTAGGAAACTGTGAAGCCTCCTGGAGCATCACATTCCTAGAAGACAGTGACCCAGAAATTGGCCTGATCTGGTTAGGAAGCTCGGGCGGTCTCCAAAAAACAGCAACGTTCGGTTGCACAAACGGGGAATGGGGAGTCTCACTGAAAACTACACTGGGCCAAACAGACAAACTCTTCACACCAACAATCGTCAACGTCAACTTCAATCCATTGTTGCTAATAGCCGAAGTCATGATACCCGTCGGGTGTGGATTTGGAGTCGATGACTCGCTAATCAATTTATACCAAATACGAGTATCGGAATAACTCAAACATGGCACTGACGACTGCAGACATACTCAACGCCGGAGCCGTGGTCGAAGCTGGAATCACAATCGACCTCTACGGTGCTTACGTCACAGGACTGGAATTCGCCGAATCCACAAGCGAAAAAAACATCAAGTCAACTCATCATGCCTATATCGATCCGTTGCTCGACATACGCGATGGTTTCGATAAAGGCACATTCACAGAAGAAGATTCCCTCGGAGTTCCCGACGCCGAAGGGACTATCTATCTGGTGGTCTACCGACAAGTCAACTGGTTGCGAGAAAAACATAAACTGTACTTGCGGAGGGAAACTCCAACATGGCCGACCAACAATCTATAGACAATCCCAATGGAATTCACATCAACGGCAAGCACGACAAGATCACCCATCGAATGGTCGTTGGTTGTGTTGGAGCTATAGCAATCATCTGCGCTCTGACTTACTTGATACTTCCGATGTTCGACCTGCCCGTACCGGAAGGCACTACGGCGATCGGGGGAATGAGCCTTCTTGCACTCACTAACATGATGCGAGAGTTCATGGGAGCCAAAGACCACGCCAAAGAAAGGAAATGACGCGAAGATCTATCTGTCTCTCCGCGACCGTTCGGGACATCCCAATCCTACTGGATCGCACGAGAATCGACCGAAAGATATCTGTGTGATCCAGTAGAGTTGGAAGATCACCTACGAAGTCGGCCGAGTTTCCGCCTCTTGGCATGAACAAACAACACCGAAGTGGCCGTATTCTTCCTGGCAGACGATCGGTGAAAACACAGCGAACTCTCATACTCCGAACTTCGGAACGTAACGAACCGTGAGCTCGAGTTCACTCGACGAGGAAGCGGAACAAAGGAGAAAGGACGAGGGATGGCACAGCAGAAACTCAGCATCAATGAAGACCTCATTGACCAGATTTGTGCCGCCATCCACAAAGGGGCCTTCGAAGCCGACGCAGCTGCATTCGTCGGCATTCCAGCCGAGACCTACTCCATCTGGATCGCTCGTGGACTCAAGCCTCGACCCCCCGATCCACTCTACAAAGAACTGGTAGTTCGGATCGAACAAGCCAAAGCCCACGCTCGAGTCAAAGCCGCATGGAAAATGATGGACGATGATACAAAAGCTTGGTTGCTCCAGGGGCCTGGAAAGAACGATGGCTCCGAACAATGGACCCAACCCCATAAAGCTCCACAAGTCACAAACAACCAACAAATCAACGTCACGAGTGATCCACAAGTCACTACGATGCTTCAAACGATCCTGGCGGCTTTGGCCCAGTTTCCTGAGGCCAAAGCTTCTGTGGCGGCAGCTCTGTCGGGCGATGACCCAGAAGACATGGCTGGTTGCAGTGCATCGCTGTTTCCTCAACAAGAACAATGACCCGACCACTCTCACCAAGCACGATTTCCAATCAACTCCGTCCCTAAACTACGACACAACATGAACTACCCTCCACAAGATGCCCTCGCCTGCCGAGTCGAGTTCACTTGGTTGCGCAACACCAAAACAATGTCGTTGCCCGTCACCCAGAAAGTCGCCGAGGTGTTCGCCGTTGACCCCAAGTCTTTGACCGTGGCCTATAAACTCCTCAATCCAAACCATCCTCGGCTCCAAACACTCAATCGTATCCGCAGCCAAATCCGAGCTACCTGGATGAGTTACACTTGGCCATTCGTGAATCAACGAGTGCGGCTCATTCCAAAGCAAGACATCGGACTCTTCGACAAGACCATGCAACGATACAGGCAGCAACTCGCTACAGCAGCCTACGAACTCGACGGATGCATTTGGGAACTGAAGAATGAGGCCAAACAACGCCTTGGGAAACTCTACTGCGAGGAAGATTACCCCATCAGTTACGCCTCCGCCATTCGTGTGACGTGGGACTTCTCGAGGCTCATTCCGAACGAATCCTTCGAGGAACTCTCGTGGGCAGTGTCGGAGCAAGAACGAAGCAACATGCCTGCAATGTTCACCGAGGCCGACGGTCATTGAGAACTGCGCGGCTAATGAAACGGTCCTTGATGGCCCTTGGCGAAAGACGCTCAAGCTAACGGCACGCTTTTTTGTGTCGTGTTTCTTTTGGCTCAAGGCCAACCTCATCCTTGCTCCGCCAGAATGGCCAGAATGGCCAGGTGAGCTGCTGGAGTCCCACTCACCCCGCCGAATGGACATAGATGCTCACCAAGCGGTTGGCGAAGGCCATTCGTTTTCATTCGTTCCAAAGAAAAATCCCAAAATGGTGAAAAAATTTCACTCGATGGGAATTATGACCTACTTTTGTAATGACCGCTAAAGTGCCCGAAATCCCTCCGTTTGAACGTTTCCCGTTCCCAGGTTCGCTTCTCTCCCCTTCCGGCGGACAGATCCAAGGAGAACGAAGCAGGGATGCCACGACTAGGCATCTAACCCGATTGTAGGTACCTCGATGAATACAGCACAGCGCAAAACGGTCGGCGACGAGCCATTGCCTGGATACCACCTCGTGTCTCCATTAGGTCAAGGAGGGTTCGGGGAAGTTTGGAAATGCAAAGTTCCCGGGGGCATGTACAAAGCTGTGAAATTCGTGCCACTCGAAACGCAAGAGAAGAAAGTCCCTGGAGCAGCCAAGCAAGAACTGCGCGCTTTCGGCCATATCAAAACTCTTCGCCACCCGTTTTTGCTTTCCCTGGAGCGAGTCGAGGTGACTTCCTCGGAAGTCATCATGATCTCCGAATTGGCAGATCGGAGTCTTGCCGACCGACTCGAAGAGTGCCAGCAACTCGGACAAAAAGGAGTTCCTCGACAAGAACTGTTGGGCTACCTTTTTGAAACGGCCGAAGCCTTGGATGTGTTGAACTTCCAGTATGGCCTCCAGCATCTGGACATCAAACCGAACAACCTGCTACTACTCGGGGAACACATCAAAGTGGCCGACTTTGGTTTGGTGACCAAGTACAACGCCCTTTCCCAGGATGCCAACTACACTCTACCGGGTCATACCCCGCTTTACAGTCCCCCGGAACTACTTCGAGGTTCAATCAGTCCACACAGTGATCAGTACTCCCTGGCGATTGTGTATCAGGAGTTGCTGACGGGCGTTCTTCCATTCCAGGGTAAAAACCGTCAAGCCCTGACCGTGATGCACCTCGGGGCCGAGCCCGACCTGACTTCCCTTTCCGAAAGGGATCAGACGATTGTCCGTAAAGCTCTTTCCAAAAACCCCGAGGATCGGTACTCCTCCTGTACCGATTTCGTAACTGCACTGCTCGGTCATACGAGAGACGAGTCGCGAAAACCGACGAGGGCCTTCAGCCGTTCGACTATCCTCCGTCGATTAAATCGAGACAAGCAAGACACAAACGACGAGGAGGGGCAAGAGACAACCATCAAGTTCCAAGAGACGAACGCAAAGTGGCAAGCGACTGACGAGGAGCGAGCCCCGGGGGAAGGAAAAGAGCACTCTTTGGAATCTGACCCTCTCGAAAGGACCACGGATCCCGACATGACGATTCGGGAAACCCAACTCTATGGGGTCGAAGAGTTTTTAGCCCAAGCCAATTTGAAGCCCATGGAACAATTGAGCCAGGACTGCTTGGGAGAATTATGGAAAGTCCAAACCACCGAAGGGGAACTATGTCTGGCCCGATGGCTCAATAGTCAGTTGGTCGAGGCGAGCGAGAAAGATGCCATCGGTCTTTTGAACTTCCTCGGCACCCTTTATCATCCGGCCCTGCCGCAGTGGGATCTTGTCCGAATCCAAACGGGACAGTGGATGCTCGCGACGGAGATCAACCAAAGAAGCTTGTGGGACCATTTCCGGAAATACTTCACGAAAAACAAACAAGGCATTCCTCGAGAGGAACTCCTGAATTACATGTTGCAACTGAGCACATTCCTCGACGCGTTCGCAGCCCGTGGAATCCACCACTACTGCTTGAACCCGAGAACCATTTTGCTCAGCTCGGATCACCTGGTCTTGCTCGATTTTGGGCTCATCCACCATCTTTGGCAAAGTAAGGATTGGCCCGCCCAACTGGTCAATCCTCATTACGCGCCTCCCGAAATGCGAGCAGGCGAGTTTCACCCGAAGAGCGACCAATACACCCTCGCCCTCCTGTTTGTGGAACTGGTGACGGGCAGTTACCCCCGTGGACTTTCGAAACGAGCGGCCCGTGATGTCGACTGCGATCGGAATCTCGCGCTTGTGGGATCTTCGGACGAAAAAGTTATCCGCCGTGCTCTCCACAAGAATCCGGAAAAACGGTTCGCATCTTGTAGTGATTTTGTCCATGCCCTGGCCCAGGATGGCCGCCTTCGCAAACCTTCCAAGACTTCCATCTTTCCGGAAGTCATCCTTGTTGAAGACTTGTATCAAGAGGCCCCTCCCTCGCCGGGTCGAAGTTCAGCGGCAAACCAATCCGGAACTAACGAGTTCCCGAGAATGGTCCCCCAACAGTTTTTGACACAGCTATTAGTCCAAGAAGTAGGGCCGTTCATCGTTAGAAACTCCGGCGCTGTGCATTATTTGGAGTATTCGGAACAGAAACTCGATTGCTGCCTGCCTGTTCGAGCACTCGGGGATGTGTTCCAGCTAAAGCTCAAGACCTTTGCCAATGAATATCAAGCGTCATTCCACAAGCAGGATGGAGTGTATGTGATGTGGTTACCATTCCAGGGGACCTTTTGGCAACGTTTTTGGCGAACTTCTCCGGGCCTGGAGTTCCGTGTCGAGTACCAGCCCCCTACGCGCATCCATTCGAACTTGTCGCAAGCTCGCGTCCAAATCGAAATTAAGGGTGGAGCGAAGGCCCCTCTGACGGAAGAACTGAGAACGGCCGCGCTGAAAATGTTGAACCGGTTTCGTTCCCACGTGCAAGATGCTCCAGACCACCGCAAGCAAATGCGATTACCATTTCAGCAGCAAGTGATGATCTATCCGATCCTATCCAAGACAGAGTGGGGGGAGCGTATTCTCGGGGAAACGAAGGACGTATCGACTGGGGGGATTGGCCTCATATTGCCAGCACCCACCAACGCGAAATATGTCTACATCCATTTTCCCAGGGCTCAATCCGTCGATGGATTGGCGGTTCTCGGACGGGTCGTCCGAGAAGAACCTGTCAGTGAGGGGTGCGAAGTTGGAGTTCGCGTGGCTCCTGCTGACGCAACAACCCCAATCAAGACTCAGGAGCCGACGTCTAAATCTCTCTAACGTTGGAGTCGGCTTTCTTCTGCTCTCGTCTCTTACCAAAGATAAGAGTTAACCCTTCTGGAAGCTCGCTCAGGGAAGGAACCGCCCTATTTACACTCGGCGCGTGTGTACAACTTATCATGTGCCCCACACAAACGGAAACCGCTCGAAGCAGCAGTGGTCAACAAGGGCATGCCACCGACATTTCGCTTTTTCACATCGACCGTTGAATCACCAATTTCCACCGCAAAGTCGCGGGAGCATTCGAGAGCGACAAAGAAAACTTCGAAAAATCCTCGCAACGGATGACACCTTCGAAGGCAAAACCTCGCATATCCAAGGGAAGCGAAAAACGACGCGACCAACACGCTTCGCAAAGATCGACGCAGCTGAATTGTTCGCTGGTCGATGATTTCCCACTCAAAGGCACTCGACTCTGAAAAGAACGATGAGTGCCTCTCGTTTTCAAACTCGTTTCTTTGCGAGATTAAAAGGATTCACTGCTATGACTCCTGCTATATTGTCCCCGCGAGAAGTGGCTCCCGTGCTGGACCACATTGACCAGCTTTGGCCAAGTCTCATCCACCACCAACCTCGCGACAAAGGAAAATTGCTGAAAGTCCCTCATCCATACGTAACGCCCGCAAACGGCCGGATGTTTCGAAAGGAGCTATACTACTGGGACACATTCTTCACTTCGCTTGGCTTCGAAGGAACACCACGGGAGCGGATGATCCCAGGATTCGCTCACAACCTCGCGCACCTCTACCGGCGTTTTGGAATCATCCCGAACGCGAACTGCTATTACTTCCTCAGTCGCAGTCAACCGCCGTTTCTCACTCAGTTGATTTGGCTGGGGTATCGCGTCCTTCAAAAGATAACGCCTTGCGGACCAGAGCAGGCTCTCCTGGTCGAACGGAAAGCCGATGATGCCCACAATTTCTTGCGTGAGACCATGGAAGTGGCCCGAAGAGAGCACAACCGAGTTTGGATGGGTAAGGACCGGTTGACCTACGCTGGCTTGTCTCGGTATTTCGACATCAACCAGGTCGACTGGGCCGTAGCTTGTGAATCCGGGTGGGACCATACCACTCGATGCGATGACCGCTGGCTGTCTCATCTTCCCGTGGACCTCAATAGCATCCTTTATGTTCGTGAACGCGATATCGCCAAAGCCGCCGAAGTTCTGGGCGAATCTCGCCGAGCCGAACGGTGGCACGAGATGGCGGACCGCCGTCGGGAGACCATTCGTGAGTTGATGTTCGACGACAACGCGGGATTTTTCTTTGACTATGACGTGGACCGCAAGCAAGTGAATCCGCACCCTTCCTTGGCCGGATTCTATCCCTTGTGGGCTGGCCTCGCGACGGAAGATCAAGCCAAACTCGTGGTGCACAAGTGGCTGCCTGAGTTTGAACGAGCAGGCGGCCTCTTGACGACGCTGGAAGAATCTCACGAAAAACAATGGGCGGCACCCAATGGTTGGGCGCCATTGATGTATCTCGTGACCGAAGGGTTGGACAGATACGGATATCACCAGGATGCCGACCGACTCCGGGCCAAGTGGGTCAAGACGTGTCTGACGCGGTTCCAACAAACCGGTCATATGTTCGAAAAATATAACGTTCGTGACGTCGACCAACCTGTCGAAGGTGGAGTCTACGGACAACTCACTGGATTCGGGTGGACGAACTCGATCTTTGTCGTCTTTGCCCGAAAATTGGGGCTTTGCCAGGATACCGAACCGAACACAACCGAAACCTACGCACCCCTCTTGGTCGAAGAGATCGCGGTCTAAACACGGAGCCCAACCCATGCCACATTCTCAATGCACATTCCCAACCCCCTGGGAGCAAAGACGTTGCCGAAGCTCAAATGTTGCCGATTGGCTCGAGCGAGCAACGGATCGGGAAGCCTTTTTGATCGCAGCCGAGTGCCATCGGGAAGTAGCCGATTTCCTCAGAGACGATTCTCTGCGGCAACTCGCCAGACAATACGAAAACTTGGCCGAACGCACGACCATCGAAAGACAAAGGACTGGTTGGCGTTTTTCGATCACTCGATTGAACATCAACGCGATGCTCGTTCGACTGGCCCATCGATGTGCTTGTGTCCAGAATCTCAATCCCGGAGAAACTTTCCAAGACCTCGTCGATGACGAGATGCGCTTGCATCAAGAAACGGCAGCGAAGATTCTGAAGCAAAATCGTGCCGTCGCCTAGCCACATCACCCCATCCACCAGTGACAGGTTCTCGAATCTCGAGGACTTGTCACCCCCTCAACAAGGACTCTCTGGAACTACCCGATGGACGCCGTATGATAGCTGGGTAACCTGCCAAGATACCCGCATCCGAGGATTGCACTCATGCACCGCGTTCGGTCCCTCTCCCGCTTGAGTTTATGGGTGGGCTGTTGCCTCATCCCTCTCGTACTTTCTGTCGTCACAGTCGCCGCAGAGTCACGCCAACAAGCAGACCCAACCCCCAAGGGCGAAATCCTGCAGTTTACCTTCCAGAAGAGCAAGATCTTCCCCGGAACGACACGTACATATTGGGTCTATGTGCCCAAACAGTATGATCCGAAGAAACCAGCGTGCGTTTACGTCAACCAAGACCGTATTCAATTCAACGCACCAGCGGTGTTCGACGACCTGATCCACAAGAAAGAAATACCCGTCATCATCGGTGTCTTCATCCAACACGGACGAGTGCAGCCGTTGTCCGACAAGGCCATTCCGCGTTTCAATCGAAGCTACGAGTACGACGGACTCGGGGATAACTATGCACGATTTTTGCTCGAGGAACTTCTCCCCGAAGCCGAGAAAAAGAAGACCTCCGACGGACGAGCCATCCGATTGTCGAAGAAGGGCAACGATCGGTGCATCGGTGGTTCGAGTAGTGGTGCGATCTGCGCCTTCACCGCAGCTTGGGAAAGGCCCAACGAGTTCTCCCGCGTCTTCAGTGCCATCGGCACCTACGTCGGCCTTCGTGGTGGAAACGATTATCCCACGTTGATTCGCAAGTACGAGCCCAAGCCCATTCGTATTTTCTTACAAGACGGCAAACGCGACCTGAACATCTATGGAGGCGACTGGTGGATGGCCAACCAGATGATGCAGCGGGCGTTGAAGTTCAGCGGGTACGAAGTAGCGCACGAGTGGGGTGAGGGCGGGCATAATGGAAAACATGCCACCAAGATTTTCCCCCAAGCCATGAAATTCCTGTGGAAAGATTGGCCCGCCCAAGTGAAGGCCGGAAAAGGCAACCCCGACATCCAGCGGATTTGTCGGTCGGCCGAAGATTGGAAACTCGTCTCGAAAGGGCACAAGTTCACCGAAGGTCCTGCCGTGAATGCTCGCGGCGAAGTATTCTTCACCGACATCCCCAACAACAAGATTTTCAAGATAGGGCGCACAGGGAAAGTGAGTGTGTTCGATCCGGATTCCAAACGAGCCAACGGTCTGGCGTTCGGCCCAGACGGGCATCTCTACGCCGTCGCCATGGGTTCCGAGCAGATTCTACGGTATGACGAGAACGGAAAGAAGAGCGTGGTAGCCGATGGCTTCCGTGGCAACGACCTGGTTGTCCTCAACAACGGCAGCATGTACGTCACGAATCCGATTCGCGACAAGCGAAATGCCAGCAAGGTCTGGTACATCAACCCAAAAGGCCAAACGAGGGTCGTTGACACCGGTTTGCAGTTTGCCAACGGCGTGACGGTCTCTCCCGACCAGTCGTTGCTGTACGTGGCCGACAGCCGCAGCCACTGGATCTACAGCTACCAAATCCAAGAGGACGGTTCTCTCGAACACAAGCAGAAGTACTATCACTTGCACGTCCCTGACAACGCCGACGATAGTGGAGCGGACGGAATGTGTGTAGACCGCAAAGGATGGCTCTACGTGACCACCCGGATGGGTCTTCAGATTTGCGACCAGGCCGGACGAGTTCACTGCATCATCCCCACGCCCACGGCACGACCTTCGAATGTATGTCTCGGCGGGAAGAACTTTGATGTCCTCGTCGCCACCTGCCGAGACAAGGTCTACATGCGTAAGGTCAACGTCAAGGGAGCCAACGCGTTCCAGGCGCCCATCAAACCCAAAAATCCTCGGCTGTAATCCTTGCTCGAAGTGGCGGACATCCGGAAAGATGCCCGCCATTTTTCCCAACCAAATCAGGTCCCCAGGTCACATTCCAGCCGCCCAAGAAATTGGTCTTGACACGGGGCATCACGACCCCAGTTAGTTCCGAAACTTGTTAAGAATTTCACAATTCGCCTGGACGCTGGACTTGACAGAATGACTCAAAACTGCGACGAATGAAGTTGAAGAATAAGTAATGGTGATGGATAATCATTGACAGTCTGGTGTCATTCTATCAGAGCATCCAGTCTGGTAGAAATTCCGTCGAAGGAACGACGGAGAAAGAGAAGCAGGAGCAACTCTATCATGCTGCACGTAACTTGCGATTGTTGTGGGAAGGAACTCGAGCACAGCAAGGACCAACACTACATCCTGAAAATCGAGGCCTACGCTGCCCACGACCCTCGCGAGATTACCGAAGAAGATCTCGACGAGGACAATTTAGAAACCATTAGCCAACTCCTTCAGGAACTCGAAAACCATCCGGAAAGCTACGAACTCGAACCACAGCACCGACAGTTTCGATACGACCTCTGCCCCGAATGTCACCAAAAAGTCACGACCGACCCACTGGGGCGATTTCAAACGCAATCCTTCAAGTTCAGCACGAATTGACGAAGAATCGATTTGCGACAAAGTAGTAAACACACGGAGTGTGCCGTAACCCCCTATAGCCAGGCGGACGGCACGCGGGAAACGCGAACATTTTTTGTGTCCGGTCTTATTGGGAGCAAGGCAGAGACCTGCCAACTTTCCTTCCACGGTGGAGCCGTGCCTGACACAAACTACTACACCGAACAACTAGAAATTTCTCGTTCCCCGTGTGGCGACTACTTCCGAACACACATCGGCAGCCCATTAGAATGACCCCGCATCATGGCCCGAGTCACATTCCTCTGCGGTCCACTCGGTGATCCTGTATTGCACCCATTGTTGCAACGGTGGCGTGAACTGATTCATTCGCGTACCTTCGGGTCCACTCTTTGGCTTTGTCCCAACTATCGAACTGTCGAAGAACTTCTTCCCCGGTTGCTTGGAGATTCCCAAGGGTGCCTGGCACCTCGGGTCCTCACGATTCACGATTTCGCCGACGAGATTGTTCGAAACGGCGACCTCATGGCTCGGCCCATCTCCCACCTCCAACGACGTTTGATGGCTGAAGCCTTGGTCATCCAGCTGCACCAAAAAGGCCACCTGTCCCACTTCCAGGGCGTCGTCGATACCCGAGGTTTTACCGAAACCGTCTATGCCCTCTTTGGAGAGTTGAAGCGTTCCGAAATACGCCCCGAGCAGTTACTGACGGCAGCGTCCGAAAAGGCAACGTTCGTTGAGACTTCTACGCTCAAGGACAAGCAGTCGGCATTACTCTACAAGGCCTACCACGACGTCCTGCGCCGACATCATCTCTACGACCTCGAAGGGCGGGTATGGTACGCCAAGGAGCTACTTCAAGAAGGACTCAAGTACCCTTTCCAAGACCTCCAGGCCATCTTCGTGTATGGCTTTGCGACGTTGACTTCGACTGAACAACAGACGCTCGAAGCATGCGCCCGGTGGACCGAAGAAATTTGGGTCACCCTTCCCGACGAGCAGGATGCCGAGCGGCAGGAACTCTTTTGCGAACCGCGGCGCGTGCTCGCCGCTCTGGGTTCCCTTGGCCCCGAGGTCATCTTCTCTGAGAAAGAGCAACCGTCCGCAAAGAGCCCTCTTCCAGCCCGCCAAGACTATCTTCCGAAGGCTCAGCTTTGGACACCAAAGGACACAAACGAACCCCCAGTACAGACACTGCAATCGTCGACGAATGAGGTGCTGCTCACGAAAAACCCAGTCAGGACGGCTCACAAAAATCCTTTGGCCGAACTCCCCACACCCCCCGGACTTCACCACCTCCAAACCCAGTTGTTCCGACCACGTCGTCAAATTGTCAAAGGCCACAACGCAACCGGGATTGGGATCATGGAAGCGCCCGAAGTGGTTGGTGAAGTCCGACTCGTGGCGAGACGTATTCGGGAACTTCTTCACGCTGGAGTCCCTCCTGACGCCATCATGGTCATCCTCAGGGACCTCGCACCCTACGCCAGCTTGATCGATGAGGTATTCGAGGAATACGGCATTCCCATCGATCTGGAGGGTGCCGAACCACTCATCCAAAATCCCACCATCGCGACCCTGCTGCGCATTCTCCGTGTGCCGGACGAGGGGTATGTCTTTGGACAGGTCACTTCCCTCCTCCGGAGCAACTACTTTCGTCCCGATTGGCCGGAGGTCGATTCCAACCCCGAGGTCGTGCACCAAAGTGAAGCCCTCCTCCGACTCCTGGATGAACCCCGAGGTCGTGATGCCTATCTTGCGGCGGTCGTCCGGTGGGCCGAGAACCCTCCACCCGGTCTCGAAGACGAACAGGTCGAAGAATCGAGGAGGCAACGAAAGCACCAACTTGCCAAACAATGTCGTCGGTTCCTCGAACGATTCTTGCATTGCTGGGACGATGCTCCTGATCGAGGAACTTGGCGGGTGCATGTCCGTTGGCTCCGTCGACTCTGTAGTAACCTCGGAATCGAAAAGGCTGCGAATGAATACCCACGAGACAAGCAATGTCTCGAGCGGTTCTGGGCTGAACTCGAGAAATGGGAACGACTCGACAAACTCATTCATGGTGGCGGACACACGGTCGAACGTCACCACTTTCAAAAGATGCTCACGGCGTTGGCCTCGCAAGCAGGGCTGGCTCGTGGCCCACGTGGTCCGGGAAAGGTCCGTGTCCTCTCGGCGGAGGTTGCTCGCAGTTTGTCCGCCGATCATGTGTTCGTGATGGGGCTGGGGGAACGCAGTTTTCCACGACTCGCAACTCCCGACTCTTTTTTCGACGAGCAGGAACGCCAGGCCTTCCACCAAGTTGGTGTCCCCCTCTCGTGTCTTGCAGACCTCTTGCCGCAGGAAATGCTCCTGTTCTATCAGATCGTCACGAAGCCGAAAGTACAACTCACGCTGAGCTACCCGGCCATCGACCGGACTGGACAAGAGCTGCTCCCCAGTTCGTTCCTGACGTCGGTGCTCGACTGCTTCGAACTGGAGGCTGTCCCCGCCCTCCGCAGGAACATGCTCATCGAAGGATACGATCGCGATCCTCCGATGTCGCTGGCTGAGTACCGAGTTCAGGCAGCGTGTTCGATCGCCCGAGGGGGTCCCAAGTGGCCACTGCCCGCACAACTCAATGCCCAAATGGTTGCTGCTCGCGACGTCTCACAACACCGTTTTCGCAACGACGACCACTCCATTTATGATGGACTTTTTCGGGACAAAAAGATCATCGACCAGGTGGCCCAACTCTTCTCTCCAGATCGTATCCTGAGTCCGACGGCCCTCGAATACTATGTCGCCTGTCCCTTCAAGTTTTTCCTGCGTCACGTGCTTCGATTGCAGCCCCTCGAGGAACCCCAAGACGAAATCGAGAGTACCGAGAGAGGTCTCACGTTCCACAGAGCACTGTCTCGATTGCACCAGGAACTCCAGACACAGGGAGTCCACCAACCAACGGAGATGGTTGACCACGAGGTACTGACCCAACTCGACCGTGCCATCGAAGAGTCGACCACTCAGACGAGCCCGGCTGCTCGCATGCTCTGGGCCATCGAAGGCCAACGTCTTCGCCGCAACGGAAACAAATATCGGGGACATTGGACCAAGTTCGTGAAGCCTTGGGTCGAGAAGGACATCTTCCCTCGCCCGACCTACTTCGAGATTGGTTTTGGGCTCCCGCCCGCCGAAGGGGAGGTCATGTACGAGCCCCTGGTGATCATCCACGCCGACAGGGAGGTCCGTATCAGTGGTCGGATCGATCGAGTCGACGTGGCCGACCTGCCAGGTGGGGACATCGGATTTTGGATCATCGATTACAAGACCGGTAGTGGATCTTATTATACGAGCAGTGACCTGAAAGAATTTCGCAAGCTCCAATTGACACTATATGCGTTGGCCGTCGAGAAGGTCATGCTCACGAACCAGACCTCGCGTCCACTCGGGTTGGCCTACTGGCTCGTGACAGACACGGGGCCCAAGAACGCACTGCCAGGAAGGAGCCAACATGCCTGGTTGGACAACAGCACGATGTGGGAAAATGTCCGAAACAACCTCGAACACTGGGTCGTCGAACTGGTGTCACGCATTCGGTCGGGTGAATTCGCCCTCAAGCCACGGTCGGAACATTGCACCCAGACGTGTGACTTTGGTCAGATATGTCGGATCAGTCAATCGCGGTCAGTCGTGGTGAGGAAGAGTTGGAACCTCCCTCTGCCCGTGATCGATCAACAATGAGCCTTGCTCGGTACACGACGCGGCTGCCACAAACCGTTCTAACGCCTCAGATATCCCACAGTCTCACGGACTTCCTGCGAGATCTCGTAGGCTCGTTCTTGCGACCATCCTCGATAGAGTGTGGTATCGGGAACGCCTTGGTCGCGTGTGAACGCGGCATAGAAAATGTCCATATGAATGGCAACGTACCACCAGATGATGGCCGGGATAATGAACGGGAGGAAGGCGAAGAAGATGATCCAAGCCAGGCAGCTCGACTCATTCCATTTCCCGGTGGTTACGCCGTCGTATTCGCTGAGTGGTATCTTGAACGGCTTCTGGGGAATAAAACAGATGTACCACGTCTTGACCAGAGTCGTCTTGCCCTTTCGATTTCGCGTGAGGCGGAGGTGATCGAACGTACCGAACAGAAATCCGAAGATCACACACACTGCCACCCACAGCCCACCGACAACGAGCATCAGATGCGGCCGAAATTGTGTTGCCGGCAATCCCAACAACAACCACGCCAAGATACACCCAAAAAAGATCTGGACCCGAGTTCCCAGCGGTGGCCCCGATTCCCATTCGCTATCGACCGGTTCGTAGGTCTTGCGGACTCGTTCCCGACGACCAAAGTGATACCCGCAAGAGACACACACCATGGCGTTTGGGTCGAGTTGCGAATCACACTCTGGGCAACTCTTTTGCAAACCGCCTTCGACTTGATAAGGGCTGTCGTCTTCGAAATCGTCATCGAGGTGCGCCATCCTCACCCTCCGGAAACCATGGCCCACGAACCCTATCTTCGCCGCAGCCTCACTCGTCGTCGTCTACCACGGCGGTCTGCATCCAATAGTCTTTGTTTTCCAAAATCTTCGACCGAATCGATGCGTCCTTCAGGGCAGCGACTTGGGGTACATAAGGAAGGGCATGTTGGGAATGGAGCCCTTCGAGCCGGACCGACGAAGCCTTGGTCGACAAAAACCAACTGTCGAAATAAACATACTCCTGGTCCGGATCGAGTTCTTCGAGGTGCATCTGCATCGAATCGACCCACTCGGCGATTTCGTCTTCGATGGGATCTCGGCGATACATTCCCTGTAAGACGCAAACAGCCGTGTGTTCCCACGACTCGTTGACTTCCACAATGCGGGCAAACGAGAACGCCCGACGGCAACGACTACAAATGAAGAGCCATCCACATCCACACCACGGACAATCCATCTGGCCTGGCGAAGAAACCAGCGCCAAGGCTGGGTCACAACGACAATGGCTCACAAGGTCATCGGAAGCTTTTGCTAAGTACAGGTGTTTGGCCACCACGAATCCCCATAACCAAATACAAATTCCCGGAATCTGTCACAGCATCATAGCCCAAATCGGTACACCGCGTCAAATTCGTCCCAAAGTCAAGGTCCGCTTCTGGATTTTGGGGTTTGTTCGCCGTGCAGAGTTGAAGCAGTGGAAACTAACGTGGCAACGTCGTTCGAGTGTTACGGTTCTTCTTTCGTTGTTGTAGAGAGATCATCCGTGGAAAAAACCATGACCGAGGAGGTTTGTGTTACTTTAGCGGTCTCGGTAGAGTTGGCGAGACTCAGACAACATTACACTCGTCAGACGCAGGATGGCAGCGTCAAAGTCTCCTCAAACACTCCTTAGAATAGGAGAATCATTTCGGCGAACCAGATTCAAGGTAAGAAGGATTGAGATACGGAGAACCGTTGCCTATAATCCTTGTGAGTGGCGTCCGAGTTAGAGGGAGGAACAAGAAAAAAGAGAGCCTCATGAGCGTAGAATCGACGAGACCAAGTATCGAAGAGTTGACGTTCCATGTCTACGCACGACCATTGCACCCAGAGTTATTCGAAATTCTGGCGATGGAAACCATCGAGCGTCCAGAATACAAATTATCCCTTCAAATCATCCCCACCGGCCACGTAGTGATGTGGGATACAACGAACGTTTGTCTCACAGAAGTAGCCACTTCGACCAGCCAACCGCTCCCCGAGAAACGTCGCTTGTTCCAATCGAAACTTCGGCAGGAACTCTCTCGAAAAATCGAGTGTGCCCACGGCGTCTGCTATCAAATGAGCTTCCAGGTCGAGCGAATGAAACCGGAAATTTTCCTCCACGCCCACGACGAACTTTTGGCCGACGGACAAAAACACGGTCGGTTGCTCCACAACTTCCAACCCAATCATCGTCTTTCGGTAGCTCCCCTCACGCTCATCGCTGCGGAAACCAAAGCCCAGTGTGTAATGATTTCTACGTTCCACACGTTTCCGGCGGAAAACAGCGTCGTCAAGTCGCAGACTTTGATCGAAATCAAGTCAGAAGAATAAGACATTCCTTCGAGCAGTTCCCCTCTTCTTTCTGCGATCCGCGAGTCCATCTTGCGCCTCTTTGTCTACGAAATGACCTGTGCGGACGTATCTTGGAAGACGCTTCCGCTGTCGCTCCGCGCTGAAGGCTGGGCGATGCTCTCGGCCATACTCGACGATTGGCAAGCCCTTGAAGACATCGAGGTCTCGACTCTCGTCGCGCCGGATTTTCCGCATGACCTCACGGTTTCGCACCAACGAGTCGAGAAGGACGAACGCCAACACTTCTTTGAACTCGCCTCGCAAGCCGATTACACGTTGGTCATAGCTCCGGAATTCGATGACTTGCTTCAGACACGAGCCGAATGGGTCCTAAGTGCGGGAGGCAAACTCCTCAGTTCCGGTCCCCACGGGATCTGGCAAACGGCTGACAAACTCCACCTCGCACAACTCTGGAAGGAACACAAGGTCCGGACGCCTTTGACCCGGTTGGTGGGTCCTGGTTACGAACACCTCATGTACAACAGGCTTTTTCCCTTCCCTGTCGTCATCAAACCTCGATACGGAGCTGGGTCGCAGGGCACTGTTTTCCTTCCCCAACTCGAATCGTTACGCCGGGATCGGACGCTGGCGCCGCTATTGGCCTTCAGTCAAGAACTCGTCGTGCAGCCTTACGTTTCCGGCCTCGTGGCAAGTGTGGCGTTTCTGGTCGGGCCAAATGCCGCTTTCGCTCTCCCGCCAGCCCGTCAACTCATTTCAGACGACGGAACCTTCACATACTTGGGAGGTGAGATTCCGCTTTCCAAAGAGCTTCGAGCAAGAGCCATCTCCCTGGCCCAACAGGCGGTCGAGTGCGTCTCGGGCCTCCGGGGTTATGTCGGCGTCGATCTCATCTTGGGCGAGCCCGACGACGGAAGCCAAGACTACGCGCTCGAAATTAACCCTCGGTTGACGACTTCCTACATTGGATTGCGTCAACTGGCGAAAACGAATTTGGCCGAGGCCATGTTAAAGGTTGTGCAAGGCGAACGTGTGTCATTATCTTGGAAACATGGCTTTGTCAGTTTTCGCCACGACGGAACGGTTGACGATTCGAGTGGTAGGAAGTGGCCAGGCAGCGGCTCTCAAAGTTCTTCTACCATTGAAGAGGAGAAGGACTTTGGGTGAGGTCGATTGCTTTGGAAGGCTTGGTTAACGCACAACGATTTAGACAGCAGGTAACTTCTTATGTTTGATCTGGCTTCGGTACAAACATCGATAAAACAACTCGGTTTGGACGGTTGGTTGCTCTACGACTTTCGAGGGTCGAACGTGTTGGCCCGTCGGGTGGTTGGGATCGGTCCCGATAAATTCTTCTCTCGACGGTGGTTCTACTTCATCCCGGCAGAAGGCGAACCCAAGAAGTTGGTTCACCGGATCGAACCAAAGTCGCTCGAACACCTGCCCGGTTCGGCCCAGGCGTATTTGAAATGGCAAGAACTCGAGGCAGGCGTCGAGTCACTCGTCCAAGGTTCGAAAAAAGTCGCCATGGAGTACGTGCCTCGAAATGCCAACCCGTACGTTTCGCGGGTCGATGCCGGGACAGTCGAACTGGTCAAGTCGTTCGGTGTCGAAATCATTCCGTCTGGGGACTTGATCCAGCTGTTCGAAGCCGTTTGGGACGACGAACAGTGGGCCTTGCACCAGGAAGCCGCAAAGCATACGAGTGCGGCGTTCGATCTCGTCTTCAAGTTCATCGCCGACAGCGTCACGAGTGGAAAAACGATCCGGGAGACGGACGTTCAACAGGTCATCATGGACCACTTCGCCAAGAACAACATGTTTACCGACCATGCTCCGATTTGTGGCGTCGGTCCACACAGTGGCGACCCCCACTACGCTCCCGAGGTCGGCAAGGACTCGGAGATCCAAGAAGGCGACTTCGTCTTGGTCGATCTGTGGGCCAAGATGAATAAGCCACGCGGAGTGTACAGCGATTTAACCTGGACGTGCTTCGTCGGAAAGGAAGTTCCGGAGAAGTACACCAAGGTTTTCAAGATCGTTGCAGCCGCTCGTGATGCCGCTATCGAATTCGTCCGGACGTCTTTCGCCAACAACGAGGTGATCCAGGGCTGGCAAGTCGATAAGGCCGCCCGCGACGTCATCGAAGAGGCTGGATACGGAGAGTATTTCTTCCATCGCCTGGGCCACTCCATCGGCCAGGAGACACACGGCAACGGGGCGAACATGGACAACCTCGAGACCAAAGAAGAACGGCGGGTCATGCCATCGACGTGTTTCTCCATCGAACCCGGAATCTACATGGCCGAGTTCGGCGTTCGAAGTGAAGTCGATGTCTTTGTCGACCAAAACGGCCAGGTCCACGTCACCGGTCCAACGCCCCAAACCGAAGTCGTGGCGTTGCTCGCGGGCCGTTAATCCCAGCCTCTTCCACGAGAAAAAAGTGTGGTATTTCGGCTGGTTCGCAAAGCCGAGCACCAGCAACCGATCTTGGCCGTGGGTTGACCCACGGCCAAGATCGGTTGTTATTCTGATGGCGCGTCGGCGTCACCCGAGAGAACGACACGAGTGCACCCCACAAAATCCCACCGACGCCACAACCAATCGCGAACCGGTCCGGCGGCTCGGGAGAAAATCACGCGATGACTCGTTTCGAGTTGTTGCTAAAATATCCTTTTGCCGATTCCTCTATTTTCTCGGACAACAAAATACGCCATGACACGATACCTCGTTGGGATCGACCTGGGTACGACGAACTCGGCCCTTTCCTACATCGATTTAGAACAAGCCAAATCGGGTAAGCCCAAGATATACGAATTCCCCGTGTCGCAGCTTATCGCCCCTGGTGAGATGCACGACCGGGCCTTGTTGCCATCGTTTTGTTATATTCCGGGCGAGCACGATTTACCCGCCGGTTCGGCGGCGTTGTCGTGGAACAAGGACATGGATTACGTCGTCGGTGAATTCGGACGCAATCACGGTTCGAAGATCCCCGGACGACTGGTGGCCTCGGCGAAGTCGTGGTTGTGTCACAGTGGCGTCGACCGCGAATCCGAGTTGCTGCCTTGGAGTGCTCCGCCCGAAGTCGAACGAATTTCGCCCGTAACGGCGTCATCCCGATACCTCGAACACCTCGTAGCGAGTTGGAACAACACCAAGGGGGCCAAGTCCGAAAAGCACCGCCTCGAAAAGCAATTGGTCGTGTTGACCGTTCCGGCGTCGTTCGACGACGTGGCCCGTAACCTCACCCTCGAAGCGGCGAAAAAGGCGGGGCTCGATAACGTTACACTCCTCGAAGAACCGCAGGCAGCATTTTACTGCTGGCTAGCGACTCACTCGGCGAAGGAAGCTACGAAGCTCAAGCCAGGCCAATTTTGTCTCGTCGTTGACGTCGGCGGTGGTACGACGGACTTCAGCTTGATCCGCTCGGGAGAACACGAAGGTGAGTTGACGTTCATTCGTGAGGCCGTCGGCGACCACTTGTTGCTTGGCGGCGACAACATGGACTTGACGCTGGCCAAATCGGTCGAACAGAAATTGCCCCAGGCGGGGAAACTCGACGCCGTGCAATACGGCATGTTGACCCAAGCGTGTCGGCAAGCGAAGGAGAGTCTGCTCGCTCCGAATCCTCCCGAAAGCCATCGCGTCACGGTCATCGGTCGTGGTCGGAAGGTTATCGGTGGTTCGCTCAACACCGACTTGACGCCCGAAGAAGTCCGGGCCGTCATGCTCGACGGATTCTTTCCTTTTGTGGATCGTGATTCCGAACCCCATCGCGGCGCAAGGGTTGGTCTCCACGAAATGGGTCTGCCTTACGTCAGCGACCCGGCTGTTACGCGGCAACTCTCGGGCTTTTTGAAAAGCCACAAGACGCCGGGCGCGAACGAAAGCGTTATTCCCAACGCGATTCTCTTCAACGGAGGTGTTTTCCAGCCCGCCATCTTGCGAGAGCGTGTCGTCGATGTCCTCAAAAAATGGTATGCGACGCCCGCGAACCCGTGGGAACCTCTGGTACTCACAAACCCGTCGCTCGATCTCGCCGTATCGATGGGTGCGGCGCATTTCGCGTGGCTCAAACACACCGGCGGCAAACGAATCGGCGGCGGCATCCCGCGTTCGTACTACATCGCCATCGAATCGAATGGCGAATCCAACGGAGAGGACGCGAAAAAGACCGTTCTTTGCGTTGTCCCGCAGCACTTGGAGGAAGGACAAGACATCGACCTTCCCAAACCGGAACTCGAATTGGCTCTTGGTCAACCGGTGGCATTTCCGCTTTTCACATCGACGGTTCGGAGCGACGACAAGGCTGGAGATGTCCTGAACGTGACTCCCGACCAACTCTGGCAGTTACCTCCGCTGCACACGATCTTGAGGGGTGGTAAACGAAGCGGCACCAAACGAGTTCCCGTCACCTTGGCCGCACGATCGACGGAAATCGGAACGGTCGAGCTTTATTGCGTGGCCAAAGAAGGCGACAACCGCTGGCGTTTGGAGTTCAACGTTCGCGAGATCGTCAAGGAAGTCCAGACCGGCCAACCCAAGAAGCTCGAGGAGTCGCAAGAACAAGGACTCGTCGACGTTTGGTCCGAAGTCCAGGTCCAAGCTGCTGCGGAACAAATCAAGGGGTGCTTCGCCGGTACTGACGACGCTCCCAAGCCGAAGGAGTTAATGAAAGCCCTCGAACAATCCCTCGACGCCAAGAAACAGAAATGGCCAACGGGTCTGTGTCGCCGCTTGTGGGACTTTCTCGCGGAAGTGGCCGATCAGCGTAACAAGTCGGTCCAACTCATGAATCGTTGGTACAACTTGGTTGGCTTTTGTTTGCGTCCGGGGTTCGGCGATTCGCTCGACAAGTTCCGTGTCGAGCAGCTTTGGAAGTTGCTCCACGCACCGCCCGGCAAAGGCGCGAACAAAGGTCTGCAACAACCGGTCGGCGGCGGACAATACTGGATCATGTGGCGACGTGTTTCGGGGGGCTTGAACGGATCGCTCCAGAAGACGCTGTTCAACCGATTGCGTCCGAGCTTGATTTCGAGCAAGGGCAAGAAGACTCCAAAGCCACCCCCCGAGGAACTCGCCGAAATGTGGCGACTGGCCTCGGCACTCGAACGACTCGACGCGAAGACCAAGGAGCAACTCGGGCAGAACTTGCTCAAACTCGTTAGTCGTCCTCCGGTCCCACAATATGTGTTTCCTTGTTTGACGCGCCTCGGGGCGAGGATACTTCCCTATGGGCCGCTCAACACAGTCCTGCACCCCAACATCGCCGAAAGCTGGATCGACGAACTCGCCGGTTTCGAACCAACTCACGACGGCGAAAAGAGTTCGTGGGGATTCTGCTTGGTGCAACTTGCTCGTATGACTGGTCAACGAGCTCTGGATGTCGACGACAGTCACCGGAGGACTGTGTTGCACGTCTTGCAATCACTCGACGCCCCACCGCGTTGGTCCCAGATGGTCGAAGAAGTCACCGAACTCGGACGGGAAGAACAAGGACAGATGCTTGGCGATGAATTGCCGATTGGGTTGCGATTGGTGGCGGATGAAGGGGAGGAGTGAGACGGTGGGTCATGCCGGATTGAAAAGCAACATGCCTGGGAACAACCGTTTGCCGTAGAAAAACTACGCCACGCGGGTATAATCAATTTGCGTTCGCAGGACCGAAGTAGACTGCAACTGAATCCCCTAGAGCGGTTCACGCTTGGTTTGGGCACAGTTCAAACCGCCTACGCCGAGGAATTCGCTTCCAAACTGGAGTGTTGTACCCAACCCAAGCGGAAACCGCTCTATACGGCCAACAATCTCGGCCTACTTCGTAATATTATTTGCACAAACACTGAGAAACGGAAAACGGAACGGTGATCCTAGAACTTACGATTGAGAATTTCAAATCGTTTCGTGAATGCGAAGGCGTGCGTTTTACTGCGGGAACAAGTTCTAAACTCCCTGGAAATTTGCTGCGGGTTCCAAACCGCGAGCGGTTTGTTAAGTCGATGGCGCTCTACGGTCCAAACGCATCCGGCAAAACGACCATCTTGGATGGGCTATATGCCCTTGGGTCGTTTGTTCTTTTTAGTGCTCAGGATCAAAAGCCAACGTCTAGAATTCGGTATTTTCAGCCATTTGAACTCGATCTTGCGTCTGCGAGCCAACCAACCAGAATAACGGTAACGCTCGACTTGGAAGGTGATCGTTTCACTCTTGATGTTTCTGCAACCTCCAAGCGAGTGTGGAACGAGATTTTGACGCTACAACGCACGACGAAACAGCCAAGCCGAAAGGCCAGAGTTGATACTCTCATCGAACGAACTTGGGTTCCAAAGGCAGAGTCTTACCGGACAACACTCCACGAAGACATTGGGACGGAACTGACGCGTAAGGCAGTCCTCGAGCAGACAACGCACAATCGCTTGATGGTCGGTAAGCTTGCATCCATGAACAACGATGTGGCTCGGCGCTTGATCGAGTGGTTTGATGAGGACGTCGATTTTTACGACATGCACCGGAATCCTCGGTCGGAAGATACCATGTTAGCAGAAACTGCCAGACTCTTGAAGGAAAATGAGGATTTCGCTGCCGTAGTCGCAAGGTTCATGAAGGACGCGGACATTGGGGTCCAAGAGTTACGGATTGATGACGAAAAGACCGTTGAAGCTGTTCTTCTCGAGGATGACAAATCGGTGGAATGGAAGGAGAAGACAAGACCAAGTCTTTTGTTCCGCCACACCACCAAAGACGGTTCCGAGGTCTTCTTCCACCGACAGCGAGAATCTTCAGGAACACTCCGATTTGTAGCGTTGCTTGCTGCGATTCTGAAACCCGGCCCGCGCCGACGGCTAGTCTGTATTGATGAAATCAGCGCGAGTATGCATCCCGATTTAGTTCGTCGGTTGGTCCGTATTGTGCACAGCAGGCGTCATAACAAGCTGGGAAATCAAGTGTTGTTTACAACGCACGATACCCACCTGATGAATCCGAGTGAACTCTTACGACGCGATCAAGTGACAATTTGTAGTAAGGACCGTTTCGGTCGGAGCAGGACAAAGCGCCTCGACGAGTTTCAGGATACTGCCCGGTCTGATGCCAATTTGCAAAAGCAGTACCTCCAAGGACGATTCGGCGGCATCCCCCAATTTGGCCCCACGCTCGAAGACGTCCCGATAGACGACGATCCGCTGGAGGTCGGGTCTTGAAGAAATTCGCACTCAAACGCCGTGTTTTGATTGTGGGGGAAGGGCTCGAGACCGAATACAACTATTTCGTCGGTTTTCGCAAGGCGTTTGAGGAAGAACTCGAAGCCACAGCAACCTCGGTGAGTGTTGCCCGAGGCAAAGGAGGAAATGCGAGTAACATCGTCGAGTCAGCAATCAAAGAACAGAAGAAGTTCAAGCCAGACCCTAAATGCGGTGACCGTGTGTTTCTTTTGTTGGACACGGAAGGAGAAGGACGGAAGCCAGAATTACCTGCCGCCGAGAAACTCGCGAAGAGAAAGGGGATTGAGGTTGTCTACTCTTGCCCAGCTTTCGAGTACTGGTTGCTGTGTCATTTTCCAAAGGCTTCTCGAAGATACTTCAAAGATTGCGACGCGGTAATTGCCGAACTTGAGAAGAAATGGAAAAAAGTCTGCAAAAATGAATATGACAAAGCGGACCCAGACATCTTCGATCGACTGGCCGACCAGCTACCGACAGCGCGGACCCAAGCGTTGGATATCGACCTTCACCATATGAAGACAGTCGACACGGCAATTCGCACAAATCCCTCGACCCAAGTTTACGAACTGATTGGTAACTTGATTGGCGTTCAAACCAGCGACAAATGCCCGATTCAAGGCACCTGGCAACTTATTGACAATGCAGAGGTCACGGCTCAGCTTGAAAAAGGCGATCAGATACCAGAGCACGAGGAAGACAACGCCCACTGGAAACTGCAGTGAACAGAACAACTCGTTCGAGTGTTATCTCGATGATGTCCTTGAGTGTGTAGGACAGCCGTAGCAATTCGCATCTGGGGTCGCCTTGTTCTTCCAGACAGTCAGCAAGGATGAACGCCACGTTCGGATCATAGGGGATGGCGTTGAGAAGCGATTCTAACTGGGACATTCATTCCTCTCAGAATTGACCGTCCTGTCGGAGTCTCACTGTCCATTGCCTGGTGGGACATGTGGGCCAGCTTTTGGCTCGATCCGGGTGATGTGCAAGAGATCGACCTTGGCACTCAACTCGAACAACACTTGGTCTGGCGAACTCGTCATTCCGACGATGGCTGTGCGTTGTCCTACCATCAACCGATCAGGATGACGGACTTCGTAGCTACCTCCGTCACTCAGAATGATTCGGAACGGCTCAAAGGGTTGTTGCTTGAGGGTTTTTCGCAGTTCGTCTGGGGACATTCGTCTATTCCAAGTCAGATTTCCAGATGGTGAAGTACAGTCGAGACGAATCATGGGTTTCAGCGTCGATTATACGGAGGGAGTACCCGACCGCAGCTAACCCATCAAGCCCAGACCGACTGGGTGGACTGGCTACTCGTTGAGGCAGTTATTCGGGAGCCAGAACGCAACGAAGACCAAGGTCGTCGTTGGAGAGGTCAGGGTCACACCCCTCGCGGTACCCTGACCGGCAAGAGGCTGCGTTGTAGGCCCAGCTGCCGCCTCGATAGATGCGGAAATCGCCTTTTGTAGGTCCCACCGGATCGACACGAGGTTCTTGAGTGTAGTTCTCATGCCAGGTTTGGCACCATTCCCAGACGTTGCCATGCATCTGATACAATCCCCAACCGTTCGGACGAAATGATCTTACGTGAACTGTTGGTCCTTTAGACTCTTCCTCGTCAGCTCCATTTTCGGATTCGTCTCCCTCGTAATTCACCTGTTTCGTCGAGATCGTTGTGCCAAACCAAAAAGGCGTTGTTGTTCCAGCGCGGCAGGCGTATTCCCACTGGGCTTCGCTCGGCAACACCGTTTTGCGACTGGTCCTCTCGCTCAGCTTTTGACAAAACTCCTCGCAATCGAACCACGACACCAATTCCACGGGTAGCTCTGGATCTTGAAATTCGCTTGGGTTGTCACCCATGACCTGCTCCCACTGACTTTGCGTCACGGCTGTCCGCTGGAGCCAGAATCCCTTCGTCAGGGTCACTTCGTGCTGGGTTTCGTTATCGCCTCGTTCGGTTTCGTCTTCCGGACTCCCCATCAAGAACTTTCCCGGTGGTATCCAAACGAACTCCATCCCAATCTCGTTGGTGTAAGTCGGCACGACCGGCTCAAGTCCTTCGACCAGGATCAACTCACGCAGCCTCTCTTCCTTGGCGAGTCGTTCGGGCGTGATCTCAAGCACGTCTTTGAGTGTGTACGACAACCTTAGCAACTCACATCGTGGGTCGCCTTGTTCTTCTAAATAGTCGGACAGGATGAACGCTGTTTTGGGGTTGTCTGGAATGGCATTCAACAGAGAATCAAACTGTGACATCGAGCTGGTCCCGAATGAAATGGCTTAGGAAACGAACTACGCGAAAGCGTTTGGTGGACATCCACCATCATTCCTTACTAACAATGAATTACGAATGGAAAAACTTGAAAAGACGAATTTCACTTTGTTTGCGACACGCTTGCTATGGAACTCCTCGAGTCAGAAGTATCTCGGATCATCGAAATGGCCTGGGAAGACCGGACGCCGTTCGAAGCCATCGAGGCTACGTACGGTCTCTCCGAACAACAAGTCATCGAGTTAATGCGACGCGAGATGAAGCCCTCTTCGTTCCGCATGTGGCGAAAACGCGTGAATGGTCGCAAGACAAAACACCTGCGTCTTCGCTCGCCAGATGTCAATCGTGCCTACTGTCCAACCCAGTATAAACCACGCAGTTCCAGACGAAAGTAAGCCTTTCTTCGCAATGGCACAACAGAAGAACTGTTCACCAAGCTCCTTTCTTTTCCCCCAAATTTTCTATCACGGTACAAACGCCCTGTCCGGGTCATTTTCCCGAACTGGTCTTGGCACGAATTAACCATTTGGTTAATTTACTCTTGTCATCACTTTTCTGAACCGATATACACTAAGGTGAACTGCAGATCAGTTCTGTGGTTTAGTATATCGTTCGACCCAACACAATCCGACAGGAGGGACACATGCCAGTAATGACCAAGTACGAACACGGACAGTTCTCGTGGGTGGATTTGATGGCTCACGACATGACTGCGGCAAAGGAATTCTACATGAATTTCTTCGGCTGGGACTGCGTCGAATCGCCAAACCCCGCCGGCTTGCCTTACGGAATGTTCAAACTCAACGGACACGATGTTGGAGGCATCGGCCAGACGTCTGAGGAGATGAAGGCTGCTGGCGTTCCGCCAATGTGGAACAACTACATCAATGTGGATGATGTCGAAGCGGTCGTCAATAAGGCCGTGGAACTCGGCGGGGAAGTGATTGTCCCAGTGACGCAGGTGATGGAATCGGGTTCCTTGGCCTTCATCAAGGACCCAACAGGTGGCGTCGTCGGATTTTGGCAACCCAACGAACACTGTGGTGCGACACTTGTCAACGACCCGAACACGTTCTGTTGGAACGAATTCAACACGCCAGATATCGAGAAAGCCAAGGACTTCTTTGGTAAACTCCTCGGGTGGGAATTCGAGCTGAATTCCAGTGCTCCGAATACCTACTACATCATCAAGGTTGGCGAAAACCAAAACGGCGGATTGCTCCAGATGACCGAGGAGTGGCAAGGCGTTCCACCACACTGGATGGTCTATTTCACGACATCCGACATCCAAGCGAGCGTGGCTAAGTGGTCAGAACTGGGCGGGCAAGTTTGTATCCCACCGTTCGACATCCCGATCGGAAAAATTTGCGTCGTGACTGATCCGCAAGGGGCTGCTTTGAGCTTGTTCGAGTTCGCAAAGACTCCGGCCTAATTTTCCAGGAAGTTTCAAACTTGGGCGCTCCAACGCTGGACGCCCAAGCTGACTTACTGAGCTGACTCTGTCGCTAGGACTATTGGGCTATCAGTTTGGCGATTGCAACGGCTCCGGAAAGGATCGCGGACACCGTGGGAGCAATAGACTTTATCTGATTCCAGAATCGACGAACTCGACTCTCTTCTGGTTGGGGCTTGTTGAATTCCTTGGCGAGTTTCACGAGGTCATCAACAACATCCGCTTTATCTTCGTCGGGGAGCGATGTCTTCTCAACTTCCTCCCGCGCTTCTTTGAGTTTTTGTTTCAACTCATCTTCACTGGTCTGCAAATTATCGACTGAATCAAAGTAGTTATTGAGGCTGTTCTTATCTCCAAAAGCACAACCGTTGAATTGGTTATTGTCTCCAGTGATGTTGGTTGTAGTCATTGTACCCCCCTGGTTGAAGAAATTGTGGACGACTCGGCCACTTGTCTGCGCTTCGTGGAGGGTTTTCGCAAGAAGTGAGTTGTATTGACTCCAAACCCTCTCGTTTTCCGCCTTGAGGAATTTGTTTTCCGTTTGCATGACCACAACTTGTATCTCAAGCTGTTGGTTGCGTTGGCGAAGAGATGCAAGGTCGCCCTCAACTTTTTCAAGCTGCTCCAAAAGCTGAGTTTTTGTTCGACGATCTTGCTTGGCCATGAGTCAGAGCATCCTTGCGTCATGAGCAGCTTTCATCCGCAGGATGCAAGGGGTTTTGAAGATCACGGGAACCCCCAAATCGTTCGGCATATTCCTGGTATTCTTTTTCCGCCTGTTTTTTCAATTCTTCGAGTTCTTTGATGTGTTGTTGATTCTGAACCAAGAACTCTTGCGGAGTCAGCACCTCAGTTTCCGAAATCGGCTTCTCGGTCATGCGAATGGTTATTGTCTCATCACCCGGTTGTCCAGATTCGATGACGAGGCTATCAGGTAATTTTTTAAATTCGTTGGCCAGTCTTTTGGCAATCAACCATTGACTCTCTTTGGTGACTTCCTCGGGAACCAGAAACCCTTGTCCATTCCCCTGCTCTGCCGACAGATGGGGGTCCTTTGTAACTGGTCTGCTGTCAATTCCTTCCACGGTTCGACTTTGTAAAACCTTGACGACTCCTTCGAGCCAATCGAGAATGGCTGCCCCTTTGGATTCTCCAAGGGCCTTCTTCGCCGCTTCGAAGGCTTGGTTCCGATATTGCGCCAACTTACGCTCGTCTGGCTGACTCTGGGCAAGCAGTTCGTTGAGCACGTCCGTTTCTTTTCGAGATAGTCGTTCATCGTCAAGTGTTTCTAACAAAAAGTCGTCGAAGGCTTTCCGGTTCAAATTTCATTCTCCGCAAGACAGTGAGAATATCGAAATGGAGAAGTGTCTCTTCATAATTATCCAGACAGCGTGCTCCAGAAGCAACCTCTGAAGGCACCCTCTGGCAACGATGCAACACTCTTTGACATCACTCCTGCCTTGGCCTGCTTTGACCAAACTCCTACAATGCTGGAAGACAATTTCGCACCCAGTAGGACATCCCCGATGAGCGAACAGACGGAGGCGGAGTCGTTGGAACCAAAGTATAAACGGGTCTTGCTCAAGTTGAGCGGCGAGGCCTTTGGGGCTCCGGGTACAGGCGTTGACCCGGACGACACGCTGAATATTGCCACCCAAGCGAGACGGGTTGCCGAGAGTGGCGTGGAGTTGGCCATCGTCGTTGGTGGCGGGAACATCGTTCGGGGTTCCCAGTTCACGACCAACAACGACACGACCAAACGGGCAACGGCCGACTATATGGGAATGCTCGGAACGGTCATTAACGGGCTGGCCTTGCAAGACGCTCTCGAAAGTTTGGGGTGCGCGACTCGGTTACAAACTGCCGTCCGGATGGACTCCGTGGCCGAGCCTTACATCCGACGACGATGCGTTCGCCATCTCGAGAAGGGCCGCATTGTCATCCTTGCTGGCGGGACAGGGAATCCTCTCGTGACGACGGACACGGCCGCCGCCTTGCGGGCCCGTGAGGTCGAAGCCGAAGTCCTCATGAAGGCGACCAAGGTCGATGGAGTTTATAACGCCGACCCGACTACCAATCCGCACGCAATTCGCTACGATAAACTCACGTTCAACCAGGTCATCCAGGATAACTTGCGGGTGATGGATACGTCGGCCATTGACCTGTGTCGGGAGGGGAATTTGCCGATCCTGGTGTTCAATTACCAAGTCGAAGGGAACATAGAAAAGGCCATTGCGGGCCACTCCATAGGCACGTTAGTCACTGCATAACGAGAGAGACGATCATGACAAACGAAGAAATTCTCATGGACGCCGAAGAGCGTATGGAAAAGGCCGTGAACCACCTCCGCGATAACCTTAAAGGGCTCCGGACCGGTCGCGCAACCCCTGCCTTGGTCGATACCATCAAGGTCGATTACTACGGTAGCCCAACTCCCCTCAAGCAACTCGCCAACATTAACACGCCCGAACCCCAGACGATCGTCATCCGTCCGTTCGACCAAGGAGCCCTCAAAGAAATCGACAAGGCGATTCGGGCCAGTGACCTCGGTTTGGCACCGAACAACGACGGCAAGATCATCCGGCTCCAAGTCCCGCCGATGAGCGGCGACCAGCGAAAGAAGATCGTCCAGGGGGTCAAAAAATCCGCCGAAGAAGCCAAAGTCTCTTGCCGTAATGTCCGCCGTGATGCCAACAAGCATTTCGATCAAGCGGAAAAAGACAAGTCCATGAGCGAAGACGAGCGAGACGCCGGAAAAGACGAAGTTCAAAATCTGCTCAAGAAATTCGAAGAGCAGATCACCGAACTCGCCGACAAAAAATCGAAAGAGGTGCTGGAGGATTGAGGCTCCCCGTCTTGTCCCCCTGGCGAGTTTCCACACTCGACAATCGTCGATGAATAACTTCTTGATTATCCTTGGGTGTCTCGTCGGAGCGTTGGTTCTTTGGCAGGTGTACTTGTTGTACACAGCGGATGGCCGATTTCAGAAAATGATTCGCGAAGTCATCCGCGAACACAACGCCCGTGTCCTGGAATGTCACCTTACCGAGCAGCAACCCAGGTGGTATCTCCCAACAAGAACATTTCTCTACGCAGTTCGTTACCAAGAAAGCGATGGTCCCGAACATCTTTCGGTGTGGAAGGGAACCATCGTCTTCTTACGCGTGGCCGTGGAGTGCACCGAGGATAACCCGATCGGGCCAATTCCGATCCACTAAGGGATCACCACGGATTCCGTTTTTTCTCCATCTCCTTATGGTAACGTTTCTCGATCTCCTCGATCCGTTGTTCCAACTCCTGAATCGTTCGATCCATGCGTCGATTCTCTCGCTCGGTGCGTTCGAGATCATTTACCAACAATTGCATCGCGTTGAGGATCGCGCGATTGCAAAACCGTTGGGGAATCGTCACGATCTTTGCGATTTGAAGGAATAGCCACCCCATACTCCAAGCGAACGGCCTGAGCGGACCACGAAACTTCCGAAACGGCGGGACTTGGGTTCCAACATCGGCGTGGTCATTCGCATGATTCAATTCGGCACGCACGGCGAGCCAGTTCACGCGAGCGCGTCGCAGTACATTTTCCACGATACGTTGCCGAGGCTTATCTTCGACCGGAACCGCAACGTAGTCCCAAATCTCTCGGGCTTGCGCCTTCTGTTCGAAGGAATTCGCGTCGAGGCACTCTCCGGTGATTGCATAGACTGTGTAATCTAGCGATTCCCAATACTGGAACATGTCCGATGGCCCGACTCCGAACTCACGATTCGAAATCGTCCCAAACTCAAAGGCGACGACCGGGCGGTGCTGAGAAATAGATTCGACCGCACCTCGTAGTATCTGTAACTCAGCTCCCTCCGCATCGATCTTGATGTACGCAAGCGAAGGCAAATCGACAAAGAGAGAGTCGATGGTTTCCACATCGACAGTGATCGTCGTTGTTCGTGAGTCTTCCGGATAGGGAACGCGTTTGAATCCCGAAAAGGGTAACCAATCTTCGGCTACAGTGAACTCGCTCGTGCCGGGATTGTCGCCTACGGCTTTCGGGATGACAGTCGCCACTTCTGCGAGAGATTTACGGTCGTGGGCTAATTGATCTTGCAAGTATTGTTGGCAAGAGGGCAACGGTTCTATGGCGTACACACTCCCACGCAAACCCACACATTGCGACATGGGAAAGGTATGTTGGCCAAAATGGGCACCAACATCGATGGCGATGTCACCAAAGGAGAGGAGCGCTTCGTACACCTCGCGAATGATGCGTTCGTAATCGATTGGAATTGACATGAAGCTTTTCCTTCCGTGGAAGATTCGGGACAAGGATTGGTGAATTGATTGCGATGCTGATTTGCTATATGGATTGCGAGGGTTGGCCGTTGGGCAGTAGGGCTTCACACTCACGATTAAACCAACACTTGGAAATTTTCCGTTCTCGGTCCGAAAGAAACTACGCCGCCCTCCTGTCGCTCACCGCAGGCGAACCATGGGCAACCCCTTCGACGTATCGACGTATTTCCTCGCGGAAACGGTCCTTGTGGAACCACTCGGCATGACGCCGAAGCCGTGCTGGCGCAAAGTCCGATTCGACCGATTCGAATTCTGTGATCGCTTCGACGAGCGCCTCTTCGGTCTGTTCGTCGAACCAAAGACCTGTGGGGTCTTGGGAGCGGTGCGGAGGAATGACTGTTTCGGTGGCTCCTCCCTTGCCGAAGGCAATCACCGGAGTCCCGCACGCTTGGGCCTCGACAGGAACAATACCGAAGTCTTCTTCGCCAGGAAATAGCAACGCGCGACATCGGCACATGTGATCACGTATGACTTCGTCGGGTTGCCAACCAAGGAACGAAATACCGTCACCTCCCAGACCTCGAAGCTGGGCGGCGGCTTGTCCTGTTCCGATGACAACTAACCGCCGACCAAGCCGGTTGCACGCGGCAATCGCGAGGTCTAACCGTTTGTAGGGAGCAAACGCGGAGATCACGAGATAGTAATCTTCTCGGCGGATGGTCTGGGGACGATAAAAATCGGTGTCCACCGGCGGATAAATGACGTCGCTCGTGCGACCGTAGCATTGACGGATTCGAGATTGGACCGTTTGACTGATGGCGACAAAGTGCGTAACTCGATTGGCAGTGCTAGCATCCCATCGACGCAGTCTTGTAAGTATCGAGTGAATGACTCGCGACTTCAGACTCCGTTGTTCGGCGCCGAAGTACGACTCACGCATGTGCCAGGCGTATCGCATGGGAGTAAAACAATAACAAACATGTGGAGTCCCTTCCGGCGGTCGCGCTGCTTTGGCGACGCAATGGCTCGAGCTTAACACGACGTCGCAATCGGGCAAGGACCACCGGGCTGCCATCGGCATGAAGGGCAGGAGATACCGATAGTATTTGCTGACGCCCGGAAACCACTGAAAGAAACTCGTGTTGATGGGTCGTTCGTGGATGGTTTCGCTCACAGACCCTTTTTTGTGTAAAAGAGTATACAAGGGCGCGTCCGGCCAAAGGTGTCCGAACGTTTCGAGACACTTCTCGCCTCCGCGCATGCCCGTGAGCCAATCATGAACCAATACTACTCGCAGCTTCGCTAGCGCATCCATGCGACTGTACCCCTGACGTGTTTTTCTCTCCGCCAAGCGTGATAAATGTAGTCAACACGCGTCCTTTCGTATAGACGAAATGAAGAAGCGAGAGAAAGCTGCCAAACAAGTGGACGGCACTCGGAGTGTGCCTGGTATTATCTTACTCGAACCGTTCATTCCCTGTTGTGAAATCCAAACTGTTCCGGGAGGTCGATACAGATGTTTCACCGAGGTCGTGTGACTCTACTCGTTAGTGTTCTCGTTGGGTTGTGCTCCCCTGGCCTGGTTCACGGCCAAGCCAGTGCCAACAAGCCCGTGGTTGCCCAGGGAAAGGTTCGAATCGGGCTTACAAAACAAAAACTCGAAGCCGAAAAGTTGTATGCCATCCAAGGCACTGCATCGTGCAACATGACGGTTCAAGTTTACGACAGCAAACGAGAGCAACTTGGTTTTGGTGATTCCCGGCACATCGGGAAAGATCACAAAGCGATTGTATACCTCGTCCCGAAAACGACGCAAGACCACACGGTTGTCCTCATTCCCTCGACTTACATCGAAAAACTCTCCGACAATGGGGAGTTCGATTATGCCATCGGCATCGTGCCCGTTTCGCTGAAAGTGGCCAAAACGATCGAGGACAAACTCACGAAGAAAGACCGACCTTTCGAAACTTTGTCCTACCACAAGAGCTACACGCTCAAACTCAAAGGCGGACACGTGTATCAGTTCGACATGAAGAGCGACAAGCTCCCTTGCTCGCTTTACCTGGTCGATCAGGATGGAATTACGGTCCTGAGTAATTCTGGAACAGAGAAGGCGAAAGATGCTCGGCTCGTTTTTGCATGCCCGGAGAACGCCAAATACCGAATCAAGGCCTGCACTCGCCTACCGGACAACGTGGGACCCTACACCCTGACCGTCCAGGAAGGCAAGGCACCAGCGGATGTAACCGCCGGAAAAGAGAAAGAGAAGTGAGCGGAAGTTGGAGAGCTAGAGAATCGATCGCAAGCAAGTTCCGTGGGTTCCCACCCACGGCTAGGATCTTTCGCCCCTGCGGGGCTGAAAATCAAAAACACGAGACTTGGTTTATCCGACTAACCTCGGGGCTGAGAACCGAAAACACGACTCTTGGTTAGCCGACTGCCCTTGCGGGACCCAGGACTTGGAAAACACTTCGGCCCTTCTGAAAGGAATTCAGGATGAGGGGAAAACTTGCCGTTTGAAAGGAAAGACTGATCCGTCACTCCTTTCACGCCATTCCAGGACAACATCCATCCTGCTCCGAATTCGGCGAGGGGACCTGGCACGGAAGCGGAGTCAAAAACTGACGGACGAGTTCGGCTAAGATTTCCGCATGAGTGAAGTAAGGCAAGTGTCCACAGCCTTCGATCCCAGCTCGACGCCAATTCGGCAAGCCTCGCATGAGCACTTCTTCGCAATCCTTGCCCACCAAGGGATCCTCTTCTCCGCACATCAACAAGACGGGCTGTTGGATTTCCGGGAGGAGGTTGCGCAGGTCTGTCCCGTGCATGATCAACGCCCGACGAGCCACTGCGGCCATCGGATACGAGCCGCTTCGTGCGACATAGTAGTCCCAGACATCCGTCGTCGTTACTGAAAAAGACGGACGATGCAGGTATTCGGACATGTAGTGGTGATACGGAACGTGATGCATCTGACCTGGAAGGTATCTCGCGAACAAGGCCATGACTCGCTCGCTCGGTTCCAGCGTTCGTTTGGCAAATCCGCCTTGGAGGATTGCTCGGGGAAAACGTTGAGGACTCGCATGCAAAAGCCGAAGCACGATGGTCGAACCAAACGAGGACCCAAAAAGGTACGCTCTCTCGACGTTCAAATGGTCCAGCAGTGCGACCGCGTCTTCCGCGAAATGGTGATGACGATACCCCCCAAGACGGGCTCCGTCACCCTGGTGGTTCGGGAGGTCGTAAGCAATGCACCGGAAATGTTTCGAGAGTCGCGAGAGGGGTAAAACGAAGGACTGCGTGTCGTCGGCGAGGCCGTGAATCCACAACAGCGGTGGCCCCTCTCCCCATACCCAGTACGGACAACGGTACCTATCGTTGTCAAAGATACCAAACTGCGCTTCCTTCTGAAAAAGCTCCAGCGCACCGGATAACGATAGAGAAGACAACTCGGCGGGTGGCGAGGCTCCATTTCGTGCGGTCTGGTCACAAGTGGGGAGTTCCATTTTCATTGGTAAAAGGCCACGCTGGCAAAGCTCACACTCTCATGACCCCGTGGATGTTGGTATTGGTCGTAGTGTAAGACTTTTCCTTGTCGGAGTTGAAGGGCTTCTAACGCCGTAAACGTCGGCGGGAGTCCACAAATCCGCCGTGCGTCTTGCTCCCTGGCGACGGCCCGAAAGAAGCCATGGGCGTCGGCCTTTTCGAGGTGCTTGAGGAGTTCCTTGTCGAGTTTGCGGCTCTGGTCTAACTGGGAACGGTTGACCCACTTGGAGTCCCCAAACTTCGGACCAATGTGGGCCAAATCACCGCTGATGATGTAACAAATCGGCTCGGAGATTTTATCCTCGACCGCACGTAACGCCTGGATCATTCGGCCCACGTCGTCTCCTTTCTGGGGAGCACTCTGGGTCATCACGTGGTCCCAAAACGGCCCGACCACGAGCGGAACAATGCGGATCGGTCGCCGCTGCTCGTAAAGATATTGTAAGAAAACGACTTCCAGTTCAACCGAATGTTCGGGAATGTGGGCCAGCCATTCATCGTCGAACAATCCCGGACCATAGTGCTCGACCAATTTGTCTATATATTCCTGGTCCGTTTGGACGACCCCCAACGGCGTTTCAAAATCCTTCCGGGTCAACGTGAATCGATGGTTGCTGTAGTGCGATGTACCGATGATGACGAATAGCGACGCATTGGTTCGCTCGACCACTTCCTTGAATCCGTGGGCATAAGTGCGACCTCCGCGAGGATAATCGATGTGTGGGATCAGTGCGGCCCGTAACTGGCCATCGTTTTTGTTCGTCGCACGGGGTCTACCGGAACCACCAGGACCTTCGAAAAAGTCGCGAAGTTGTCGCCGCAACTGGGTTGGTTCTCCTGCATAGCAACCGATACACTGCGGCGGGCGGATGGGAGCATCGACTTGATCGCGGAATTGCGGCGTGTCGAGACAAAGAGCTTGGTCGAGTTGGTCCAACAACTCGTCAAAGTCGGAACGCTTGGGAACGCGTCCGTTCCGACGACTCCAAATTTCCTCCCAAAGATTTTCGACCGACCGTTGGCCGTCGAGCAGTTCCAGCCAACCGGTTTGTTCCTTGGAGAGCCAAACCGGCGACGAATTCAACCGGAGTTTGTCCCACAAGGCGACGACGTCGGGGTTCTTCGCATCCTGCACCGGGACGAGATGGGGGCGAAGTCGCGGTTGAACCTGATCCATGAAGTTGCTTCCTGTTACCTGACTCATTCCGCCAGAATCGTTACACCATTTTTTGGTCCGACAACCCTCCGGTCAAGTCCCAGGTCAAAAGTTTGGAGTTTTCTATGGGAAGCATGGTATGGAACGAGAAACTCATTGTTGTTCGGTTTCGGCGTGGTGTTGCCGTTTCGTCGCCCGACTCTGGAGAGTCGAGCTACCGAAAACAAACGCGGACAATCATTTACTTCCGGTTCCGAGTGGGCCTGCTACTTTATCCGCGCAGTTCTCACTTATGCCCTGCTGGCCTCTCGTCTACTTCCGCTTCGCCCCACGCCACACTTTGACCGTCACGTCGGTACACGCTGCTGCCAGATAAAGCCCATCGGGGCTGAACGTCACGGCACGGAAGCGTCCCTCGCGGATGGGCAAGTTCATCACCAGGCTTCGCCGGGAAACGTGCCAAAGTTTAATCGTCTGGTCGGCGCTGGCGGACGCCAATCGTTCTCCGTCCGAACTGAAAGCGAGGGTGTGGATCTTGCTCATGTGGCCTGTGAGCCGTTTGAGCAACTGCGAAGACTTCATGTCCCAAAGGCAAATCGTCTTGTCCACTCCCGCCGTGGCCAAGAGGTTATGATCGGGATCGAAGGCCGCACACAGCACCAAGCCTTGATGGCCTTCGAGGGCTTTCGGTGTCGTCTCCTTATCGAGGTTCCAGAGGAAGACCTCTCCGCGAACATACTGCCGTCCTCGTTTGCCGTCCCACAGGCCGCTCGTCGAAACCAATGTTGTCCCGGTCCTGTCGAACACGAGGCTATAGACTCCGTCGTGATGTCCGGTCAATTCTCGTTCGATTTGCCCAGACTCGACCTGCCAAAGAATGACCTTTCCCGGAACTCCAAACTTGTCCGGTTCGCCACTTCCCGAAGCCAATGTTTTTCCGTCGGGATGAAAACAAAGACTTACGATCGGGTGGGTGTGGCCGTGGAGAATCTTGGGCGGTTGGTCCGTCTTCAGATCCCACAGTCGTACAGTCTTGTCCGCGCTTCCCGAGGCCAGCCAACGACCATCGGGGCTGAACGCCAAGGCGTGGACGTCTCTGCTGTGCCCCTGGAGCTTACGCAGGACTTTGCGTTGGTCCAAGTCCCAGAGTTCGATGAACCCCGTTTCCTCCCCCGCGGAAGCCAGCAGTGGCGGATCCGTCGGAGGTTGGCCAACGCGGAAGGCCACACAAAGGGTCTTCTCTTGTGCCGTCGAGAGGGTCACGTAGCCAGGATTCTCTTTCAGGTCCCACCGATGGATCGTCCCTGATTGACCGATGTCGCCGCTGGAAGTAAACACGAAGCGGCCACCTTGGTCCGGGGAAAACGCGAGACCGGGGACGGCTCCTCGGTGTCCCCGGAGGGTGCGTGTGGCCTTTCCCGTTGCGAGGTTCCAGAGTTTGACGGTCGTGTCCCAGCTTCCCGACGCTAGATACTCGTTGTCCGGACTAAACGCCAAGCTAATGACTCGGGGATCGGCGTGTTCGTCGAATTCCTTGGTGATCTTTCCTTGGGTACGGTCGTAGACTTGCACGAGCCCGTCATACCCAGCTATGGCAATCCACCGGGAGTTAGAACTGAAGGCGACCTCCGTACAAGTCCGGTTCTTGGCCAGCCGGGCCACAGGCTTTTCGTTACTGAGGTCCCACAACCAGGCTTCACCACTCCCTCGCGTGATCGTTTGCCTTTCGAACGTGCCAGCTGCACTGGCGAGGAGTTTGCTGTCGGGACTGAACACGACCGACCACACCTCGTAGTCATGCTCGAATGTGGTGTGAAGTTGTGGGGCCTTCTCGCCATCCCATTTCCAAACCCGGACTTTTTTATCCGTACATCCGGAAGCGATATGATTTTTGTCCGGACTAAAGGCCACGGTCCAAACTTGCTTTGGGTCCGTGGGAGTAACCTCGTGAGAGAGTATCCAGAGGGGCTTCCCAGGGTGTTTGATGTTCCAAATCTTGACCGTTCCGTCGGCTCCCGCTGTGGCCAGGATCGATTCGGTCCTCCAGTCAACGCCCCAAACTTCTTTGTCGCCATGCGCCCGAATCGTTCCCCTGGGTTTTCCTGTCTGGGCGTCCCAAAGGCGAACACACCCGTCATTGCACGCCCCCGCCAGGAGTGCTCCCTGTGGACTGAGTGCCAAATCCCAAATCATGTCCGTGTGAGTCATCACGGTCGGTTGGAGTTCTTTCGCCAACCCCACCAGATGATGGTATTCCCAGTGTCGAAAGCGCTCCGGACAAAGTTTGAGATGTTCCAACGAGGAAAGATGGTTGAGTTGTTGGAGGGCCTTTTGGGCGAGTGACAGTTGACTGACATACAACTCCCATTCGGCCAACTCTCGAGCAGCGTCGGCATCGTGGCGAGCAGTTTTTTCCCGTTTCGCAGTGTCGACGGCTTCGAGACGGAGACGGTCGGCCGTTTTCGCGAAAGCGTTGGCCTTGAAGGCTTCCTGACGCGTTCGGATCCAAAAATACGTCGAACACACCGACCCGATGATGAAGGCGACGACGAGCAAACAAGAGAGCGTTGCCACCTTGGGGTGTTTCCGGCACCAGTTCCAGAAGTGTTGATGCCAGGGAACAGGAATCCCACTAATGGGGTCGTCTTCCAGGTAGCGTTCGAGGTCCTTGGCCAGTTCTTCGGCCGTACGGTAGAAACGTTCTTCTGGCTTTTTTTGGAGACAACGCAGACAAATCGTCTCCAACGCAGAGGGCACGAGAGGATTCAACTCGCGTGGGGGCGACGGCGGTTCTTGCCGAACGAGGTGCAGCACGACGGTAAAGTGTGGTCCGTTGAATGGAGGTTGTCCGGTCAAGCAGTGGTACAGCACGGCACCGAGGGCATAAATGTCCACGGCCGTCGTCAACACGCCATCAACGCGCGTTTGTTCGGGAGCCATGTAGGGGGCCGTTCCGGCAAGGTCTTTGGCCCGATTCTCCTCGAGTGTTTCGTGGAGTCGTTTGGCCAGCCCGAAGTCAATTACGACAGGTTCGTCGTTCTCGTCGAGCAGGATATTGGTTGGTTTCAAATCACGATGCAGGATGCCGCGTTCGTGGGCATGGTGTACGGTCCTGGCGACCGTCGCAAGCAGTTTTGCGGCGGTCGGCGGGTCGGCGACGAGTTCGTCGATCCGTTCTTTGAGCCTCGTTCCTTCGACCAGCTTCATGGCAAAGAAGTGAAGTCCCCTCTCCTCGCCCACTTCGTAGATTGGGACGATGTTGGGGTGATCGAGCATCGCGACGGCCTTTTGCTCCATCCGAAATAACTCGATTTGGTTTGTCGTGGCCAACTCTCCGGCTCGAATCATCTTCAAGGCGACAACACGACCAAGCTCGACATGACAAGCCTTCCAAACTTCTCCCATCCCTCCACGACCGACGCACTCTTGGAGTCGGTACTGCCCGATCTGATGATTCTCTGAAACCGGCTCGCAGTTTCCTCCTTCGTTTCCAGCGAGAACGAGGGCGTTCTTCCCCTTCACCGTTATTTCTGATCCGCCGTTGGCAGGACTTTCTCCTGACTGCAAGGGAAGACCATCGGAACTTGGAGGTTTATAGCCGAGGACGGTCGCTTCCGGATCGAAACCGATGGGAGGAACGAAGGTCCCTGTTGGAGCTGTCGAAGGAGACTCGGCTTCTGGATCGTAGGAAGTCGTCTCTTCCTCGGAAATGTTGTGTTCGGCGAAAAATCTCTCCAACGCGGGTTTGTGATCGCAAAACGTGGTCAGCCACTTCTCCCGGTAGATTGGCTGACCTGTTCGCAAAGCCACACGCAACGCATTCAGGATGAGTTCGAGGTCGGTAAAGGTCTCGTCGCATTGTTGTCTCTGAGGTGGTTCCGACATGCACGCCGCTCCTTTAGGGACCGGAAGGACTGGAACGAAGACGGGGCGTGTGAGAAAACGCCCGTGTACTTCTCAGTATAGAACTCGGGGTCTTGGGGGCGAGGAAGGTCTCTTGGTGGTTGGGACTCTGGAGGTCGCAACTTGGGCTTGGTTGGAGGAACTAGTCGGCACGATCATTCCTTCTTGTGTTCCGAGTGTGCCTGCTACTACTTTGATTCCTTGGCTGGGCAGGCAGTAATAGGTGAGCCCTGGCGGTTCGACGGTTTCGCGTCTTCACTTGGCGAGATTCCAAATTGTGACGGTTCTCTGGCCAGCCGCAACCAAGCGTTTTCCGTCGGGACTGAAAGACACTGACCGAACGGCTCCTTCGTTTCCTCGCAGGTTTTGGAGACTTTTGCCCGTTTTCGAATCCCAAACACGAACCGTTTGGTCATCGCTTCCCGAAGCAATGTATTTCCTGTTGGGACTGAATGTCACCGAAGTGACGTCGTTCGAGTGTCCGCGTAGGGAGAGAAGTTCATTGCCTGTTTTGGAGTCCCAAACACGAACCGTGTCGTCGGTGCTGCCGGAGACGACGTGCTTTCCGTCGGGACTGAAGGCCACCGAAGTCACAACGGCTGTGTGGCCTTCGAGCGTCACGATCTCTTCGCCGTTGCGGGCGTCCCAGATGACCCCGTAGTTTTCTCCGTCGCCCGAGACGATCCACTTTCCGTCGGGACTGAAGGCCACCGAAGTGACGTCGTAATCGAGCGCCGGTTCCAAAGTGAACAGGACCTTGCCGGTCGCCAACTTCCACGCCTTGAGCGAGTCGTCGGCGCTACCTGATGCGATGCGTTTTCCGTCGGGGCTGAACGCTACCGAGGTGATGCTTTCCTTATGTCCGGTCAAGGTTGTGAGAAGTTTCCCGTTGGACGCATTCCATATTCGCAACGTGCCGTTCCACGTTCCCGCGAGGATGCGTTTGTTGGAGGGGTTGAAGGCCACGCTGGTGATTCCCTTGCCGTGACCTCGGAGGGTTCTCAACAGTTTGCCGGTCCGTGAATCCCATAATTTGACCGTGTCGTCTTCGCCTCCGGTGAGGATGTGTTTTCCATCAGAGCTGAACTTCACGTCCGTGACCCATCCTTTGTGGCCACGAAGAGTCAGACGGGATGGGTCGGGCGAACCTGAGTTGTCCGAACCCGAAGCCTCCAACGCAGTGAAAGAAGTACTGATGTAAACCAGAATTGTGGTAAGTAAGAGTAGTTTGTGGAGAGCAATATTCATAATAGCGAGGTCCGTCAAAAAGGACTTTATCGAATCTGTTTTCTCGATTGTAGCCTTTACGACGAGCCTTGCCGACGACAATATTGTATGATCGATTGCGTTGAGTTCTCTGGAAGAGCAAGACTTTTGGGAATCGACCAACAGTAAGCCTCTGCAAATGGCTTTCTCGTTGGGAGGCCGTCACAGCTTTGGGTTGGGTCGTTGTCATGATGTTCTATTGAGGACTGCGTGACGAATGAACCAAAGTAGCAAGCACACTCGGGCGGCCGGATCAATAAGAGTCGTGTTTGTGTTGGTTCTTTGGGTTCCGTGGGTTTCCACCCACGGCTAGGCTCTCTCGCCCCTTCGGGGCTGAGAATCATAAACACGACACTTGTTTAGCCGACAAATGTAACTTTGTACGCCAGGGTCGAAGGAATCGGGACAGATGTCTCTGCCTCGCCGACCCAAAACCTTGCGGTTTCAATCGGATCTTGGTCGAATTCGGTCACTCTCGTACCAATCGAATCAAAGCGGCAATGACTCCATCCATCGTATAGGTCTTTGCTTCGGCTGCGATGGGCAGCTGAAATTCACGCACTTTGGCGCTCGTCGTTGGGCTTATTGTCACGAGCTTGACGATTTCGTTTTCGATACGTCCACGGCAAATCTCATCCAGTGCCTGGCAAAACACGCGGGCAATGTTTTCGCTCGTCAACGTGACGTAGCCAATCTCCCCACAACGTAGTTTGTTCATGATGTCGGAGTGTTGGTCGATGTCGTCGACTTGGTTGTATACGGCAATCTGTTTGACGGTCGATGCCACGAGGGAGAGTTCTTGCGGTAAGACGTCGCGTCCTCGATTGGCCCTTGCGAGCAGGACCCGTTGGCCTTGGACGATCGGTTTGAGGGCTTCGGCAAATTCCTCCGAGCGATGTACCGGGGAGATGAAATCGGCGTTCAGATGGTATCGCCGCAGGGCCTTTTCTGTCCCCGGTCCGATGACAGCAATCTGCACATTCGCCAAGGCTCGCATGTCCTTTCCGAGTTGCCAAATTCTTCGTAGGAACGCACCCACGCCGTTGGGACTTGTAAAAACGAGCCAATCGTAGCTCCCAAGTTCGGCAATGGCTTTGTCCACTTCCGAGTAATCATCGAGTTCGCGGATGTCGACCATCGGAAGGACGAATGGGATGGCCCCAAGCATCTCGAGCCTGTGGGCGAACTCCAAAGCTTGCTTTCGAGGTCGTGTCACGAGGATTCGTTTCCCAAAAAGCGGGCGACTTTCGAACCAGCTGACGTTCGGTCGCAACCCGACCACCTCCCCGATGACGACCAGCGCGGGAGAAATCAAACCGGCCTTCTGAGCTTTGTCAGGCAGTTTCTCAAGCGAGGCTTGGACGGTGATTTGGTGGCCAGTCGTGCCCCACTGAATGACGGCACCGGGAGTCGTCGGAGACTTGCCGTTCGCAACGAGTGTTTTGGCGATGTATCCGAGTCGCGACAAACCCATGTAAACGACGATCGTTCCCTCAAAGTTGGCGAGTTTGGCCCAGTCCACGATACTTTCGGGTTTGTCGGGATGTTCGTGTCCGGTCACCAGGGCGAGCGAACTGGCATAGGCTCGATGGGTCAGCGGAATGCCCGTACAGGCCGTGGCCCCAACGGCCGCCGTGACGCCAGGAACGACCTCGAACGAGATTCCCTCTTGACGCAGAAACTCCGCCTCTTCTCCACCGCGTCCGAAGATAAACGGATCTCCTCCTTTGAGTCGGACGAGTCTTTTGCCCTGGTTGACGACGGCCCGCATGGTTTCGTGGATCGGCAAGTAGCGGTCCTTGTGGGATGTGGCCAGTTCGGACACACAGAGTTTTTCGGCTTCAGGAGGGGCGTGTTCCAAGAACGACTCGGGGACCCGTTTGTCGTAGAGGACATAATCGGCCATGCCCAAGCATTCCACAGCGCGGAGCGTCAGTAACCCCGGATGTCCGGGGCCAGCTCCAACCAGGAATACTTGGGGGTTGAAATCCAAATCGGGTGGCGAACAATGGGGCTCCGAATCCGGCTCCTTCTTGGATGGATGAGGTGTGTTTTTGGAGCTACTCGAGCCGTCCGTTGTCATGGGATCATCCAGGGCAATGTGTGTTTTTCAATGTCGACAAAAAGAGGAAAGAGGCCGAACAACGTTTTCGGCTTCTTTCATCATATCGAAAACACACGAGGTATTTCTCCGTGCACCGGAGTAGCGCCCCGAGAACACCTTTGGATTTAAGGTTGCTGGATGCCCGTCTTCTGCTCCGGCGTCAACTCATGCGCTGGCGGGATTGTGGGAGCTGGTTGACCTGGAGGAGTCCCGTCACGATCTTGTTTTGGGTCATCGTCCGGCGGAGATTCGCCTTCGTGCATCCACCGGCTCAGGAGTGGCGACAACCCGAGACATATGGCGGCCGAGATGATCGCCGTGATGGCAATTTTTCCGAAAACGCCACCGTACACATCCACCGTCTCCGCGGGGACAGGAATTCCCCCACCTCCTCCATCACCGTGACCCACACCAGTGAACTGCGCGATGATGGCCGCGAGGAATTGCGAAAAGGCAGTCGCGAGGAACCACATTCCCATGACCGTGCTCACCAGGCGAGCCGGAGACAACTTGGTTACCATCGAGAGCCCCACCGGGGACAAGCACAACTCTCCGGTCGTGTGGAGCAAGTATCCCAGGAACAGCCAGAATAGAGCGACCATACCCCTGTCGTTGGCCAAGTAAGCCCCATACCAGATGGCACCAAACCCCAGACCCAGCTGCAGGAGTCCGAGGGCGAATTTAATCGGCGTGTTGGGCTCCAACCCTCTCTTACCCAAGAACGTCCAAAGGGCACTGAAGACGATTCCGAAAATCAGGATGTAAATCGGGTTCAGGGCCTGGAAGACGGAGGCAGGCACTTCCGACCCGCCAATGCCCATGCCCACATTGGACTGTGTCACTTCCCAGTCGACCGTCTTCGGAGCGTCGTCGGGATTGTTCTTGAGACGTTCTCGCAGGTAAGTGAGCGCTGTCATGGTGAGAACGCGTTTTTTCTCGCTAGTTTCGCCGTCGTCTGTCTGCTGGCGGGTGACGTCGACGATTAACTTGTTGACTTCCGCCTCCTTTTTGGTGTCGTAGGGTCTCTCGGCGGCCATTGCCTTACGTCTTTCCTCTTTCTCAATGACGTCGGCAACGAGATCCGTCAGCCCCACGTTTCCGTACGTATGTCCGAGTTGCTCTTGCGTTAACGCAGGCAGTTGCTGCAGTTCTTCGTCATCGGTTTCGATCGCAAGTCGGAAGGTGATGGTGCTGCCGACTTCGTCCTCGGTGACCACCCGAGCAGCAAAAGTCCGGTCGACGTTGCGGTCCGTAAAGTTGTTCAAGGAACTTCCGGCTTGTTCGAAGAAGGCCCAGAATAACATGGAAAAGAACGTCAAAATGAGCACGACGAACATCCGTTCGCGGGCCACCCTGTGCAGTCGGAACGTCTCGATCCCGAGGTAGGCCAGGGCGACGATTCCCGAGAGAAACAAAATGAGCCCGGCGGGCTTGGCGACCTCTTTCAAAACGACGGCAGCGACTTCTCCGCCGGTCGCTTCCACTTCTTCCACGACGGTGTTGGGAATGATCGAAATGGGTTCTCCGTTCGACGTGAACGGAGCGAATCCGGACACCAACAAAGTGAACACCGGCACAAAAAGGATGGCTCCCAGATAGACCGTCCACTCCAGATTGATGAAACCGCCCGAGTCGTTTCGCAAGGCATAACACCCAACGGCACCAGCGCCGATCAGTGCCACCCCGACGAAGACGTTAATGGTGGTGTTGAAGATGTTGGCCGGGTGCAAGACGAATAACCCAATGGCCGCGACGAGGGCACTGAGTCCGAGTAAAACTTGGGTGATGATGACCGGCCGTTGTTTGAGCAGTTCAGGGTTGGGGGGCGAACCCGCGTTGTTCGGCGGAATCCAGTTGGCGAACACCGCCAAACCCGTGAGCATCCCGATCGTTGCGAGACCGAACCCGTAGTGCCAGCCGAACGTCTCGCCGACGTATCCGCACAGCAAAGGCGACATCGCGGCTCCCAGGTTGATGCCCATGTAGAAGATCGTAAACCCGGCATCACGTTTGGGGCTTCCTTCCTTGTAGAGGGACCCAACGATGGTCGAGATGTTGGGCTTGAAGAAGCCATTTCCGAGGATGAGCAACCCCAAAGCCGTGAAGAACATCAAGTCGTTTTCGATCGTCATCAGCAAGTGGCCCGCGGCCATCAAGATTCCGCCGAGGATCACCGCTCGCCGGGCCCCGATCACTTTGTCCGCAAGCAATCCGCCGAAGAACGGAGTCATGTAGACCAACGCGGTGTACGCCCCGTAGACGGCATACGCGTTACTGTCGCCATAGCCCAAGAACCCCTTGAGCATGTAGAAAAGCAACAGCGCACGCATCCCATAGTAAGAAAACCTCTCCCACATCTCGGCGAAGAAAAGGGCAAATAGGCCCCCGGGATGGCCAAAAGCTGTGGCTGGTTCTGTGTTCGTTTTACCGATGCTCATAGAATTTCTGCTTTTGTTGAAAATGACCGTGAATGATTGGCAAAACTCTCTTCTTTGGTGGTGTGGTTTTCTCGTTCCGGTCCTTCGACTCGCCGAAACGGATTTCCGAACACACCGAGAACCGTCGTTTGGATCAGGTGGGAGAGGAATTGTGGACAGGCCCCGGAACTTGTTTCTGGAGCTTTCGTCGCACACCAAACGCATGCGGAAGCGTTTAAGTTAGCTCGAAAATTGGCAGAAAACAACCACTCAACCCAGCATTTCGCGAAAGGAAGGCTCTTTTGGATTTTGGATTTTTCGAAATCGGCGAGAAATGGCCAGCTTGACAGAATCCAACGACCCCAGAAACGGGCAACATTACGGCATGTCATTTTCACAAAAAGGGAACAGGGGTTCGGGAACAGGGAATAGCAGAAAGAGAGAAAACCTTGTTCTGCTGTTCCCTGTTCCCGAAACCCTGTTCCCGAAACCCTGTACCCGAAACCCTGTACCCGAAACCGGGCTTGGCGTGGAAATCGGGGAGCACGCCAGCCGGAACCAACGCAAGTGGAACGCGCTCTAATAATCCCGAACTGCGAATCGCCAACACGCTAACGCAATCAGGACAATCAAATATCCGCTTGAAATCGCGAACGACTCGATCCAATACTCGCGGGAGCTGTACCGTTCCCGCATTTCTTTGGACCAAACGAATTTCTCTTTGGCCTTTACGAACTCGAGTTCCTTCTCCGAGAGCATTTCTTGGCTCGTGAGCTTCTCCGTCAAGATGCCGAGATCATCGGACCGGGGAACAACAGTGTGGACGGCGTCTACGACTGTCAGCGACGTCTCGAAGACGGAGTTCATTTCAGGTTGTTTACCCTCGGCCTCGGCTTGGAAACTCATTACTTGTTTGACCTGATTCAAGCTTTGGTAAGCGACCCCGAGACTCCAAAGCAAGAACCAGAAGGTCAACGTAATGCTGATGGCCCCAACCGAGTTCTTGGTCAACACTCCAAACAACGTGGAAATGGCGTAAAGCAAAGAGAAATTGAACAGAATGATCAACAGAATCGTCGGCCCGCTCCAGGTCCACACTCCCGCGCGAAGTCCAAAGACTAACCACGCTCCTCCGATGGCCACCGCTGAATTGAGAAGGACGAACGTCAATCCACCAATGTATTTGAACACCAACAAAGCCGCACGATCCACAGGTTTGGACAACAAAAGGTCCACCGTTCCCTTTTGGACCATGTTGGGGATGAAAAATCCCGTAACGATGACGCCCGCGAGGATGACGACCCAGGCTCCAAAACCACTAATCAAATACGTCTGAAGGTTGAAAACGAGCGTGGCCGGCGCAAAATAGCCGCCAGTCTCCCAGAGACCGTAAAAGAGCCGGAGTTCCTGTTCCCAGTTTTTGGCATTCTCGATCGTCGTTCCGGTGACATGCACGCTCAGACGATATTCGCCAGGAGGACTTGCTGGTTTGTCGTCGTTGTCTTTGTTCTTGGGTACTCCTTCCCCAGGTTTTTCTTGCGATTTCTTGGCTTTCTTCTTGGGGATGGCTGCACCTTGCTTGCCGAACAGGAACTCAAAGACCCCTTTGTCTATCTCGACTTCCATGGGGGGCTCAACTTTCATCTCCCGGCCTTCTTTGTTGAGCCATTTGAGTTTCTTGTAAAAGATTTCACGCTGGAACTGTCGTACAGCTTGTTGAGCGTCTTTCTTGCCATTCTTTGGATACGAAAACACGACGTCGAACTTGTAACCGCTTTCCCAGGGCTTGGCTTCGGGGTCAAGCTGTTCGAAATTTTGAAGTTCCAGCGTTGTCGGTGCAGAGGGTGAAAACTTCGCGATTCTCTCGTTCCGGTTGTCGATGAGTTCTTCCAACCGTTCTTGGAACGTCACGTTGCGGAAGTCAATTCCTGCCAGGAACAACAACAGCAAACCCGACAACCCGAGTGTAACGTAGAGGACCTTGCTATCGAGCGATTCGCGGAACGAATCCTTAAGAATGGCCAAGTATCTCATGATTTTCTGGAATTCTTTTGAAGTGTGTAAGGGTATAAGCCCCCCGGAATACATCTTGGCCCATTGTATCGTGACTATCCACCGCTGCCAGGGGATTTCCTGCTATCGAGAAAAGAGGAGATTCCACAGGGAAGAGGTGCTACCTTCTCCGAACAAAGCGAATTCCGAAATCCAGAGCCCCACCCAGTCAAGGGCCGGAGTTTCTTTTATTCTGTCTCTCGCCTCTTGCCTGCTGTTGGGAACTGCGAGGTTCAATTAGCAGGCATACTCGGCAGCGTGAAATATGCAGATGTCCGTGTTATTGATGTTGTTGAGCACGGCTCGGATAGCCTGTTTTTCTGCCAAAGGCATGTTATCTGGAGTGGCATTCGTTACTCGTGGTGGGTGGCCTGTTTCTGGTTCGAGCAAAAGCACGTTCGAACCCGCAAAACCGAAAAGCCCCTCCTGGTTAATTCCACGGTCTCGAGTAGATTGACGAAGGTTTTATGAAGTTTCGAATCCATCCCGACATTTCGTTAAAAAAGGCAGGGTCTTGATTTACCTCGTTGACAAGGTCAATGAACACGATACACTTAAATTAGTGATGATGCTTTAATGAAGCTGTGATTCAAAGGCTACGAGGTTGGCACACTTTTTCTAATCAGTTACCACACACCTGGTAACCAGAAGATGGACACAAACCCCAAAGGCGATGTCTTTCATACCTAATTGACTCCTCGGCATTTTAGATCGCTTCAAAGCTCACAAAAATTTCTAAGCTGGATGTGGTGAGGAAACTATACTAACCACTACGTATTCTGCTACCCATAGGATAAGTTTTATTCGATTTCCTAATGGATTTTGAATGAACTCGTCAAGGCTCGGATGCGTTAATTGGTTGTGTAGCTCGCAGGGTTTTACTGTGGTGCAGCACATAGTTCTCACACTGACATCGAGGAAACGAACGACCAAGGCTGGATGATTTTTCTGAATTTGTAGTTTTCTACACAATATCATTCATAACTTGTTGATAAGTTTGGATTTTTGATCGTTCACGAAGAACTTTAGTGGTTTTTTTGGGTTCAATACAAGCAAAGGGTTTTTGACTGAGAAGAGCAAAAACTTTGATAACTATTGATGCTTGTTAGTTAGAAGTTCAAAGATTCGTTTTGGAAACATTTGACGGAGAGGAACAGAGGCGAGACCCACCAAATTTACTTCTAATTAGGATTTCTACTTGAAGATATTGCATCTGTCTAATTCGGTTGCATGCGACGCATAGAGTCAAGGCAACTTCTGGTAGTGATTCTACGCGGTGGTTATATTTGATGGGAACTATTCCACCCAACAAACAAACACTCAACATGGTGTGGAAATCACACAAAATCACACTCCCTCCCTCACAATCGTGAGTTCGAGTCTAACTGCCATATGAGAGTGGGTTGCGATTAGATGGAGCACAAACGTAGTAGCTTGTGTTGCTTCCGATCAGGATGCAAGCGCTAACGATTGTGTTACGTAGGAATCCGATGTGTTCTCATCCAGTTCTCGATACTCGAAGAACGATTTACTAACGTTCGTAGGACTGTGCTTGAATCGTGTAGAGACCATTTTGGTTGAATGTGGTTTCGCGTTTTTTTTCGGACGCGAAGGAATTTTTATTCTCGAGTGAAACTCTTGAACTCGACGTCCTAACTCTATCCAGCGTTTTATCCGAGGAGACTGTTGCCGTGGTACGTCCCTTAGAGAATCGGAAAGCCCGCTCGGCTTTCACATTGATCGAACTGTTGGTGGTCATCGCGATCATCGCCATTCTCATTGGTTTGTTGCTTCCTGCCGTCCAGAAAGTTCGCGCGGCAGCGGCTCGAATGAGCTGCTCGAACAAACTCAAGCAAATTGGGTTGGCGTTGCATAATTACGAAGACACTCATAAGAATCTTCCCGCTGGTGAGTACGACGACGACCACCGGAACTGGGGTTGGGGGATGTTTCTGCTCCCGTACCTCGAACAAAAGAACTTGTACGATCAATTGCGTGCGGTCGACGTTTGGGTTCCGCCGAGCGGCGGTGGTGGCCGCAATGGCTTGAACGTTGACACCTTGGGGGGTCGCCACGATGTGAATGGAGTCGGAGCTCCTTTTGCGAAAGAATCCATTAGTGCCTATCTCTGTCCGAGTGACAATTTGCCGAGATTTGCCAACAATGGCTACGCGAAATCGAACTATTGTGGCAACATCGGCAACCTCCAAAACTGGCCCAGCTTCAGCAGCTTCGGTTGTGCTAGCGGCGTCAAAGGCAACCAAAACAACGGGATGCTTCTCTACGCCAACGACAACAACCAAACTTGGGTGACTTCTGTTGCTGAAGTAACGAACCTGGACGGAACGAGTAACACCGTTATGGTTGGTGAAGTGACGGAAACGAATCGAGTCAGTAGCAACAACATCAACGATGGTTGTTTCCCCATCTGGGCTGGTGGTAATCCCAACGGGCACGGTTGTGGCCAGCGTCTCGGTTTGGCATCGACGTTCCGAATCATGGACGTGGATTTCTTCATGAATCGTCGGGATGCAACAGATGAGTCGGATTTGAGCTTCGGAAGTAAACACACGGGCGGAGCCAACTTTGCCTTTGCTGATGGTGCCGTAAGATTCTTGAGTGAGACGATCGACCCATTGATTTATCGAGCCATTGGGTCGCGTGATGGTGGCGAGACTGTGAGCCTTCCGTAAGCTAGCCCTTTCTTGACTTGATTTTCGAAGACGGTCTTGCTCGGGGCTAGCAATTTGTTGCGTGCCCGAGCAAGACCGTTTCGTTGTATTGACATTCCAAATTCCCTCCCGAGATTTTCAACCATGATTCGTTCGCGCTTTGGTATTCGCTTTTTGGCTTTGCTGGTAGTTGCCGTTTCCGTGGCTTTCCTCGGAGGTTGCGGAGGCGGGAAAAAAACTGAAGGGAAGATAACTCACAAAGGGAAGGCTGTTACTGGCGGGAGCCTGACTTTCTCTCCGATGAGCATTGAGGGAGCCACAACCGCTACTGGAACAGTGAATCCGGACGGCACTTTCAAAATCACCACGTCCAAGGGGAGCAACCCCAAGGCCGGAACCTACAAAGTCTCTTACAATCCACCCCCTGTCGAATTGCCCGAAGGCAAAGAACTCAAACCTGGGCAGTCCATGCCCAGAAGCCCTTACGATGGCCTTACTCCCAAGACCCCCCAGATCACGGTCGATGGTAGTGAGATCAACATCGAACTGGTGCCGAAGAGCTAAAACGCGTGTCGGTTTAGCCGTTTTGAACTACACAGCGGCGAAAGCTTTTTTCGCCGCTAGACGACTCACTGATCAATCGTTAGATGTTCCAGACTGTTTTGACGACGACCTGTCGGAGCCAAACCGACCAGGAAACGAAGTTTCGTTCCCAACGGGACTTGGTGCTAGCTTTTCCTTCACGCATTTCACACCTCAACTCGAAACTGCGAAGTCCTTCGCATACAATCAGAAAATATTAATGGTTTTTGCCTTTGTCTTTTCTGGTTGAAGCAGTTCGAGGTGATCATGACGGAGAAGGTTGCAGCTCCCCTGGAATTTGATGTGGAGCGGTCGATTGGTTGGTTGATGGAAGTCCTGGCGGTCGAAGGAACCACCGGCCAGGAAAAAGCGATCTCGGAAAAGATTATCGAGATACTCACATCCGTTGGGGTTCCCGAGAGCGACATTTCTTACGACAAGGCCAACGAGAAGATTCCGCTGCCAACGGAAACGGGCAACCTCATCGTTAGGCTCAAAGGTTCACGTCGCAACGCTCGCCGACTTTTCATGACTCACATGGACACCGTGCCACTTTGTGCCGGAGCCGTCCCCGTTCGCAAGGGCAACAAGATCGTGCCCGAGGGAGTGACAGCGCTGGGTGGTGACAATCGGACGGGAGTGGCGTGTCTGATCAACACCATCGCCACGCTCATCGATAACGATCTGCCGTGCGGGCCGATGACGTTTCTGTTTACGGTGCGTGAGGAAAGCGGACTGTGGGGCGCGCACTATGTCGATCCGAAGGTGTTCGACAAAATCGAGATGTGCTTCAACGTCGATGGTCGCGACCCCGCAAAATTGACGATCGGAGCCGTCGGAGCTGACCGCTGGAACGTCGAAATCACGGGCAAAGCTTCGCACGCTGGAGTTCATCCCGAGCAAGGCATTTCGGCCACGTTGGTCGCCGCACTCGCGCTCGCCGAAGTGAAGGAAAATGGTTGGTTCGGGTTGGTCGAGAAAGACGACAAGGTGGGTACTTCGAACGTCGGGAGTTTCGGAGACGCCGACGGCCAAAGCGCGGGCAACGCCACGAACGTCGTGACCGACTATGTCCACATCAAAGGGGAATCGCGGAGCCGCGCGTCCGGATTCATCGGCGAGATCACGAAGGCCTACAAGGCCGCTTTCCAAAACGCCGCGAAGCAAGTCACAGACGACCAAGGCAAGACGGCCAAGGTCAAATTTTCTTCTTCTCGTGATTACCATCCTTTTGAAATGAAGGAAGATAGCCCCGTCGTTCGTTTCGCCGTGACTGCGGCCGAAGCCATGGGCTTGGAACCGGAGTTGGTTCTGGCGAGTGGAGGACTCGACGCCAACTGGATGGTCAAACACGGCGTCCCGACCGTCACGTTTGGAGCCGGACAGAACGAGATTCATACTGTCAAAGAATTCGTCGATCTGAAAGAATTCGAAGCTGGGTGTCGGTTCGCTCTGCAACTCGCGACGTTTCCGGATTTGGAGAAGCCGAAGGCCAAGAAGAAAACGGCGAAGGCGAAGGCGTAAGGGGAGAAGGCAGAGACGGTTATTTGTGCGTTTCGACGGCAGCGTTTCGGCGACTGGGTTAGGGGAGAACTTGCGGTTTCGAGTGTTTGCTGTTTGTATTGGGCACGGTTCGCAGTGCCCCGAGGTCCTGAACCCAGGGTGTTCCCCGCTTCGCACGGGTCTGGCCTCAACTACCACCTTTCCCAAAAGGCGTTCTCCACGAGGAGCCCGATCAACATGATGTCCATTCGCATCGGCAACGGATGTGGGTTTTGGGGCGACAACCTCGACGCTCCCGTTCTGCTCGCCGAGAAGGGCCAACTCGACTACTTGACGCTCGAGTACCTGGCCGAATTGACGATGTCGATCCTTGCGTTGCAGAAGCAGAAGAACCCCACGTACGGCTACGCCCGTGATTTTCTGACCGTGCTGGAGCGGTTGTGTCCGATCCTCCAGGCCCAGCCGAATTTGAAGATCATCACCAATGCCGGAGGCATGAACCCGCAAGTGTGCGCGGCCACGGCGAAAGACATTCTCGCCAGATGGGGTTTGGAAGGCCGGACGATTGCGACGGTCGATGGAGATGATCTTTTGCCGAACCTGGACGACTTGTTGTCCCAGGGGCACGGGATGAACAATCTCGAGAATGACGGTCCGTTGTCAGCGATTCGCGATCGCGTCGTGAGTGCCAATGCGTATCTTGGCGCGCGGCCCATCGCCGAAGCTCTTGGTCGAGGCGCCAGCATCGTCATCACGGGACGCGTTGCTGATGCGTCCTTGACGGTCGGCCCGGCGGTCCACGAACTCGGGTGGTCGTGGGACGATTGGGACCGTCTGTGTGCCGCGACCGTCGCTGGTCACCTGATCGAATGTGGTGCCCAAGTCACGGGTGGTTTGTGGTGCAACTGGCAAGAGGCCGATTTGACGAACGTCGGTTATCCGATTGCGGTGATCGACGAAGACGGAACCGTGCGAATCACCAAGCCAGAAGGAACTGGTGGTGCCGTCAATGTCGAAACCGTCACCGAGCAACTTCTCTACGAAGTCGGCGATCCCGCGAACTATTTGACGCCCGACGTGGTCGCTGATTTTACGACGTTGGACGTGCGTGCGTGTCAACGCGATGTCGTGAAACTGTCGGGCATTACAGGAAAACCGAAGACGGACTCGTACAAGGTTTCGATGGCCTATCGCAATGGTTTTGCAGCGAGCGGGACGTTGTTGATCTACGGCCCGAAGGCGGCGACGAAGGCCCAGGCCTGCGGCGATATGATTTTTCGGCGACTCGAACGCGCTGGTGTGACGTTCGAAGACACGCTTGTGGAGTGTCTCGGGGCTGGCTCGACGGTGCCGTTGGGGGAATTGCGAAGTGATCTTGAGGAAGTCGTGTTGCGAATTTCGGTTCGCGATTCGGAAAAGGCGAAAGTCGAGCGGTTCACGAAGGAGGTAGCTCCCCTTGTGACGTCGGGGCCGCCTGGTGTGAGTGGCTACACGGGTGGCCGGGCTCCGGTTCGTGAAGTCTTTGCGTATTGGCCGACTTTGATTGCCAAGGACGCAGTGGAGCCACAGGTACGGATTCTCTCATGAGCACTCCAGAAACGATTCGGCTTTCGGACATTGCCCACGGTCGAAGCGGCGATAAGGGTAATCACGCCAACGTTGCCGTCATCGCGTACACCCAAGCAGGTTTCGAATGGCTTCGGGAGGACTTGACGGCCGAGAAGGTGGGGGAGTATTTCGGAGGGCTGGGTCCGACGAAAGTCGATCGTTTCGAAGCGGCGAATTTGCACTCCCTGAACTTCGTGCTGTACAATGTGCTGGCAGGCGGTGCGAGCCAGTCTTTGCGGATCGACACGCAGGGAAAGACGCTCGCGTTGGCTTTGTTACAGATGGAACTCGAACGTCCCGCCGACCTCACCACCATGTTACGCACCCCACCAACGAAATAAGATGAACACTCCTCTCCTCATCGCGGTTACCGTAGTCGTGGCGTACCTCATTGGCGGGATTCCGTTCGGATGGGTCGTCGCCAAAATGAAGGGCGTCAACATCTTCGAGAAGGGCAGCGGGAACATCGGAGCCACGAACGTCGGGCGTGTTCTCGGGCGGAAATATGGCTACTTCGTCTTTGTGTTGGATTTTTTGAAAGGGGCTGGCCCCGCACTCGCTGCCAAAGTGCTTGCCGAGCCGGTCAACGCTGGCGTGTCGAGCGATGTGTTGGGAATCGGAGCAGGTCTCGCGGCCATTGTGGGGCACATGTTCCCGGTGTACCTGAAGTTCAAGGGTGGTAAAGGCGTCGCGACCGGAGCGGGCATTGTGACGGTCCTTGTGCCGTTGCCGTTTGCGATTGCGTTGATGGTCTGGCTCGGCGTTGTTCTGGCGATCCACACGGTTTCGGCGGCATCGTTGGCGGCCGCTTCGGCGTTGTGTGCCTCGAGGTGTTTGGCGATCGATCGTCCGTTTGCCAGCGACAACCTCGCCCTCACACTCTTTTGTTTTGTCGTCGCCGCGTTAGTGTTCGTCCGTCACAAGGGCAACATCGCCCGTCTAGCCCGTGGAAATGAAAACCGTATCCAGGAGACACCCACGATGCAAAAGGTCACCAAGGTCGTTCATGTCCTCACCATGGGTTTTTGGTTCGGGATGTCGATCTTTTTCAGCTTCTTCGTCGCACTCACGTTGTTGAACACGATGGACGAAAGCGCCGCTGCCGAGCCTCGACCAGCGTGGTTTCCGGTTTGGACGGAGTACGCGGCGGAGGGCGGCGTGGCGAACAGCGACAAGGAACAGGGTTCGCAAGCCTTCGGTGCGATCATCAGCCCGCTGTTCGATTGGTTCTTTCCGCTTCAGGGAATTTGTGGTTTTGTGGCCGTCGCCACGGCGTGGAACTGGCAACGCTTTGGCGGTGGCGTGCATCGTTGGCGAGTGACGTTGCTGTTGCTGGCGATCGCAACGGTCCTTCTCGGATGGCCACTGGAACGGCACGTCAGCGTAATTCGGGACGACCGAACGAACGCCGTTCGCCACTACCTTGAGGCGAAGGTGAAGAACTCTCCGGCGGCCAAAGAAGGTGGCGAACTCGAACAACGCGTCGTGGCCGTCAAAGCGCAGTTTGGAACGTGGCACACGTATAGCTTGTTTCTGAACTTTGGGACGATTGGATTGGTCACGGTTGTGATGGGGATGGCGGCGTTTTTGCCAACGACGCCTGCACCAACGAACTCAAACACGAGTCAGGCCAACAAAACGGCCTCGGGGGTGCCAGGAAATGGACAAGAGAATCCAAAGCCAGAACACGTCGCTTCGTGAACTTGCCGTTTCCTTGAAGTCATTCCTGTCGAGGTCGAAAGATCGTGCATCACCACTTTGGTGATGCAGGTGGAGGAAGTTGATTTCCACGATGGGGATAAGATTCCGAAGTGATCGGATGGTTACGTTCAGGAAAATGGCAAGAGATCTATTCGCTTGGTCGTTGAGTCAAGGTGCGGATACGTTTCTTGCGGTCACGCATCTCGGTCTTGTAACACTTGCGGAATGGTGGCTTTTTCTCATGAGCAAGAGGAACGAGTTCCGGCAACTTTGATTCGAGCTACCGGTTGAGGCAACTCAACAGTCTTTTGTTTTTCGGGGAACGGGAAAGGGGCGAAAGCGGTTGCGGGAAAGGGGCGTTTTAGGCAACTGAGAGTTCGACCCGAGGGTCTCGTTCCACCGAACCCGGTTCTCAAATTTTGTTGGACTCATCTAAATTGGCCCGAAATGTTTGGCTTTCCCTTCCAAGTAGACTACAATCATTTCTTCTTAACAAGCACTCCTTTTTCCCTCTGCTGACTCCTCTGCTCATCGCCCCCGTTGAGTCAGATTGCCTATGAGGATGGACCATGATTCAGTTCGACTGCCTCTGCTGTCACAAAACACTCCAGGTCGAGGAACATCTGGCCGGGAAAACCATCCCCTGTCCTCACTGCAATGACGTGGTCACTATCCCACAGTCTGCTCAGACCGTTGCTCAGACGAGGGATCGGCAGCCAAACGCTCCCACGCCGACCATGACCGGTCAGTTCCCTGAGGATACTGAGCAGAATTCTCTCTCGGAAGAACCGGGCACATTGCCCCCAGTTGGAACAGCAGACACAGCTACCATACCCCCTGTTCAGCCAACCGATGATGTGGCAACGATCCCACCCACCGATAGTCCGGCGGAATCCCCGACAATGCCGCCCAAAGCTGGCCCCGAGGAAACAGCAACGATTCCACCGGAGCAACCTAGCACCGAGAAGGTCCGAGAAATCGCTGCGGAAGTTCCTGGCTACGAAATCCTCTCGGAGTTAGGGGGTGGCGGAATGGGTGTCGTCTACAAGGCTCGACACCTGCAACTCAATCGCGTTGTGGCTTTGAAGATGATTCTGGCCGGTGGTCATGCCGGTTCCGAAGACATCGTTCGGTTCTTGTCCGAAGCCGAGGCCGTGGCGACTTTGCAACACCCCAATGTGGTCCAAGTTTTTGAGGTCAGCCATCACAACAACCTGCCGTTTATGGCTCTGGAATTTGTCGAAGGTGGCAGTTTGGGAGGAAAGCTCAAAAGTGGCCCGTTGCCTGCCAACGAAGCGGCCAAGTTGGTCGAACAGATGGCTCACGGGATGAACGCCGCCCATCAGGCGGGCATCGTTCATCGTGACCTTAAACCCGATAATGTCATAATGACGGCCGATGGCACACCAAAAATCACCGACTTCGGACTGGCCAAGAAGATCGAAGGTGGCAGTGGTTTGACTCAGACCGGTGCCATCATGGGCACTCCGAGTTATATGGCTCCCGAGCAGGCATTTGGCGAAGGAAAACGTGTTGGTCCGGCTGCTGATGTGTATGCTCTCGGGGCGATCCTTTACTGTTGTCTGACGGGCAAGCCTCCTTTCCAAGCCAACACACCGCTCGACACGATCCGGCAAGTCGTCAGCGAAGAGCCCAAACCGCCCACCCAGATCAATCCCAAGGTTCCAAAAGACCTGGAAACGATCTGCTTGAAGTGTTTGGAAAAAGAACCGTTGAAGCGGTATGCCAGTGCGGAAGCCTTGGGTGAAGATCTCAGAAAATATTTGAACGATGAGCCCATCGCCGCCCGACCGGTGAGCCGGACAGAACGAGCAGTGAAGTGGGTCAAGCGAAATACAGCTTTGGCGATGTCCATGGCAGCAGTATTTCTTGTGTTGATCTTGGGAGTGGGGATCAGTACCTGGCAGGCAGTTCGGGCCACCAAGGACCCCCAGAAGTCTCTGGATGAGGTAGCAGTCAGTGTCACCCGAGGTTGGGGGCGGCCGTTTGTGGAAAAGGTGGAACTTGGCGAACCGGCTCCGGTTCTTAGTCGACCAGAACGGGAAGTGTTGCAGGAACTGGCTCAAACAAATCAGGAAGCATTCCGGATTCGGTTTATTCAAGAAGCGTTGCGAAGCCCGTTCACCACGAGGCAATTACGAAACCGCAGCGACTACGCTTTGATTGCTGCTGTGGGATTGGACAAAGGCCGGCGGAGAGCAGTGGAAGATGTCCTGATCGCTCAGTTCACTCTATCGGATCAGGAAAACCTGGACCTGGCCCTGATTGCTACCAAGTTAGGAGGATTGAACCCGACAGCAGCCAACCGAGCTGGACTCGCTCTGAGCCAGGCCATGACAAAAACAAACAATTCTAATGCCCTTTATTTTTTGTCGCAGGGTTTGTCGTCTGTGGCCCAATACATGCAACCCAAAGAGGCCGCTGAGACGGCGGCGGTGCTGAGCCAGGCCATGACAAAAA